>CAYPOT010000039.1:0-35276 GCA_964412455.1 uncultured Nitrospiraceae bacterium
TCATTGTAGCATGGTTTTTATAAAAACCTGTTGGTTCCGGCTTGTCCGGGTTAGGCATATACTTTTTTTAAAAGTTTACCTGTGCGGGGCCTTTTCTTCTGAATCTCGCTATTATGCTCTTCGCTTTTCTTCAACCCTAAACAGCCCTTCTGGCTTGCTCCAAGCACAGACCATGAACTTTCAAATTGCTCATGAGAATACGAAAAACCGCTCGCTACTTTGGGTAAAACATCGTTATTACGAACTGAAATGGTTTCATGCGAATCAATTTTAAACATTAATTTCAGGCTAGGCTTTAAGTAATAATCAAACCATTTAATAGTCGAATTTATAACTACAGATCGATTACTTAAGTTTTCTTTAAAAGAATGGCCATCATCTATATATTTTATCAGCTTATCATTGTTTTTTTGCTTAAGCATGTTAAATGCAATCTCTGTACTCTTCCAACTTATCCTTTTATCCTTCCTCCCATGAATGACCAAAACTGGCTTATCGATGCTTTCTATCTGCGTAGTCGTGTCACATAATGCCAAGTCTTCTAGAAACAGTTTACTCACCTTTAAGTTCGATTTAACAAAATATCCCTTCTGATTTATTTCACGAACGACATCCTCGTTAATATATCGTGGATACATATCATTACAGGGGAAAAAAGCCGGCGACCAAAAAGCGAGTGTTTTAAAATCTGGTATGTCCGATAACAATCCCAATGTTGCACCGAGACTAAATCCAACGAAAGCAATTCTATCTGAATCTAGCAATTTATTCTGAGACTTAATAAAGTCTACTGTTGCTGTAAGATCAAGCCTCTTATCAGCCAATCTTACATTAACAAAATCTCCATCACTATTACCACACCCCCTGAAATCAAATCTTATCACAGCATATCCATGTTTGTAAAAGCTCTTAGCCGCCTGAACAAAAAAACCTTTTTCATTTTTATTCCCACAGAAACCATGCGCTAATATTACTACTGGTGGTCGTTTAACCTTCTCAGGAAGAGTTAGGAGACCACTAAGGGTAATATTGTCGGATGTTGAATATCTTACTTCTAATTCGAAAAATTCTTTGCTAACTTTCATCTTTCACCAAACCAAACTGCCGAAGTTTACCTACAAGGTCGCCTGTCATGTCATCTGAGACAAACTTGCCATTTCGCATTAACAATAAGCCATTAATAAAAACTGTGGGATTACTAATAACACAATCAAAATGACATCCACGTCGAGTTCCATATGCGCCATTACTACCGTGGCCAAAATGAACCGTTCCTGCCATCTTCTCTTCAACAATTGTATGTGGACTTGGGTAATTTTTTATGTGCGGATTTACACCAATTGATATCTCACTTATGAAGGCCAGAACTTTATCTTTTGATAATATTTCCTCAAACTCCTTCGCCTTACTTCCAGAAATGTTTTCTATTTTATCTTTTTCTATAGTTAATATTACATCCCCCGCCTTAACACGACCAAGATACCGCACCTTTAAATCATAAACTATTCTACCAAACATTGAACCTTCTTTTATAAATAGTCCAACCTCGCCTGGCGGGAAATCGCCACCACTCCCAGAGCTGGCATAATCGCCATTTTCCTTAAACACCCCACTAATTTCTGCACTGATATTTGTGCCATTCTCTGATTCAATCCTTATTGATTCTTTTCCTATTAACTTTGAATACACATAATCAGCCAATTCACCAACAAGCGAAAGGTCTATTTGGAATGCTTTATCTATGAATACCTCGTGAGGTACAATGATCGAAACAAGCCTCTTACCAAGCTCTTTCTTAGCTCTCCTACGCTCGTCTCGATGCCAAATATCCTGTTCTCGTTTAATAGCAATAATAATTACATTGAATTCATCACCTAATAATATATTCTTTAGTTCCTCTGGAAAATTGAGCGCAAGGTCATTGCCGACATGAATTAATTTCGCTTGCTGATTTAATGCATATTGAATATCTGATGCAATGTCTATTCCAGACACATCATGAATTATACATACATTGTCTTTATTAGTTATATTGAGCGACTGATGCAGTAGTTCTTTTATCATGTATAACGTGCATGCTATCAAAGTTTCCTTATATTGTCAATAGTTACAATGGCACTGACGTCTTTGCCTTAAAGCAGTCACTTTATTGGTCTACCTAAGTAGTACATCACCGTATACTGAGAGTTTGAACATCGAGTAGGTGACTGCTTAATGAGGCCCGTGAAGAATGGCTTCAACAAAAAAAGCCTCCTCACTTGACAGCCTTTATCAAGGTAACCCCAGACAGTCCCAACTTGGATGCGATTATATCATCTCTGCTAAGCCCTTGCGTTCTACTTCACGCATGCCAAGCCGCGTGAGACAGAATCGACCTTTTGTCAGGACTATAAGATCTTTGTCGTGTTCGAGGATTCTGAATAGGCGACTAAGGTTCTTACGCTGGGTAGGCTTCAGCCAGCTCGATAGCTGATCAGAAGTCGCACCATCTTTTCCTCGATGATAGAGCAGTAAAAGTACTCTATCACTTGGCCCGAGGTTAGGACGCAAAGTCTTGAGCTGATCGGAACTAACCTCTTCGACAGCCGGAATACGCTTGATAGTAATGCCTTCGATAAGTCGCTGCGCGTCATCTGGAGAACTCGATCCTGCGAGACGTAACAGTTCAGCAAGAATCCAATCGAGACAGGATGAAACCAAGTATGAGTCCTGAAGATTGGGGTCGATCCCATCCGCGAGATGAGCAGCGTCTCTATTGTTTCGAATGTCGTAGATGATACGAAGGGTCCTAGGAATATGCAAGCGCACAGAATCTGGAGCACTCCCAAAGGGCTGGCTCTGGAGTCGACTAATCAGCTTGTCTGTATCTAGATGTCTACCGAGAGGCGTTATTGCCCAACCAACGAAATGCTCCAATAACCGAAATACTACCTCTGCAAAGCGACCACCTTCCACTTCAGTAGGTCTCAAGTGCCCTAAAGCTAAGTTCCGTTTTTGCTCGAGGTAGCAGGCAAGAAGTTCCTCTATGAGATTCTTTGGGAACCGTTTGTTCAGAATTGCAGTAATAGAGGTGACCGTCATTTCTTTGGCCTTTTAGCTTTACGGACACGAGGGCGTTGCTTTTTGAGGGCCGCCTTTACCTTCTCTCTATCTGGTAGTGCCTCTACAACTGCCTCGCCTCTAGCAGTGAGCGTCTTCTTGCCACTTCCAGCCGGAGGCAGAAATCCGTATTGCCGTGTCGCGTCATTAAGAACACTCGTCGCGTTATCAATCTTTCCTTGTCTAGCATCTGTATTGGCCTGCACGATGTCCTTGGCATTAAAGGCCGTAGTTCCCTTTGCCTTCTCAAGGTAGTAAGCGAGACAGGCGACTCTCTCATAGAGTGTAGTGGGTTGCTTTCTAACCACAAAATCCTTAATGTGTCCCAGCGAACCCTCAGGCAGCAGTAAATTACCAGATCCTCTCTCGATATCGGATGCACCACCGAAATGTTGTTGTCCGTACTTTGCATATGCCCAGGTGAGAACCCGTTTCCGAGCGTCAGGCTCCAGGCCCACGAGGGAATCGTCCAGGATTTGCATTGCCTCCACTTCAGTTATGGTTTGCTTAGCCATTTATTAGCCTCCTTATATAACCTTAGGGACATCGTTAGATTCATTGCACATCTCTCATATATGTTCTTAAGGAAGGCACTATATCGGGTAAAAATGCTGGCTCAAAGTTGCACAGCTTTTGAAGTGAGCATATTCCAAATATGTAAAGCAGTCAAATAGAAAAAGCCGAGGAGAGAAGCTCTCCGGGGGTGTTCGGTGTTCGGGGTCAAACATGATTTCCTGATATTTCTCTAATGGCACTGAGCGGCTCTGAGGATCAGGCCTTGCGGCTTGACATGCCTCTTCTCGCGCTCGTACGATAGATTGCCTTGCTCTCATTGATATATCCGATCTTTCTTTTCGGCGCCTCTTCCGGCGTTATCAACTGCCGGATCGCATCGAAAATGATCTGAAACTGCCCGTCGTATTACTTTTCAAGATCGCTCAGCTTTCGAGCCAGATCTTTATGTGTTGTCATCAACTCCCGCAGTTTAACAAAAGTCCTCATTATCTGAATGTTGACTTGAATAGCTCGATCGCTGTTTAAAACACCGGAAAGCATCGCTATGCCTTGTTCGGTAAAGACATAAGGCATATATTTACGGTGTTTCCCTCGACCAGCCTTTAAGGCACCGATGCGCACCGATGCGGGTCAGACATGATTTCCTGACTTTATTTACTCCCCCACGGCTACCATTCACCGCCAATGAGCGCCAGGAACTCCTCAGGCGTCATGACCGGGAGCCGGTCTACCCGGAAATCCGCCTTGTTCCGGGTGATCAGGCAATCGGCTTTGACGTGGAGCGCTGAATAATATTGCACGGCGTCCTCGAAGTCCTTGAAGGTCGAGGCAAGCGAGAGATCGACCACCTTTTCATCCACTGCCGCGACCCGAAAAACGATCCTGATCTTTTCGAGGACCCGCATCGCCTTATCCCTTTTCAACTCTTTCGACAAAATATAGAACAGTGTCGGGAAGCTCTGCGCCGAAAGATACCCCTGGAGCTTCTTTTCCTCGATCAGGGAGAACAACCGGGCAGCAGGAGCATAATGCGGGTCACGCTTCAGGAAGATATCGAGGATGACGTTGATGTCGCAGAGAACGCTATTCACCGGTACTTCTCCGCAAGATGCTTCCGGTATCCCGTGCGCAGCTGCGCGGCATCGTCTTTGCCCGAAAGCACGCCCGATACCTCGTACAGGACCGGCGATTCCCGTACCTCCTGCGCACCCTGGTCCGCAACGGCCTTGAAATAGTCCTCCACCATGCGCGACAGGCTGACACCCTTCCTGCTCGCGGTCTTTTTTGCCTTTTTGATGACTGTATTGTCCAACCGCAGGGTAAGTTTCGTGGTCATGAGCTGGCCCTCCTTGTATGACGTACATATAATAATATATTGTACGTCACATGTCAAGTGCCTTCGTCATGGTAAATATAAAGGCTGGAAAGATTGCTCTCTCCAGCCTTTAAGTGATCCTTATACTCAAGTTCATAAAAAAACGATCAATTACACCGCATCTTTGCCCTTGACACTCCCCGTCATCAGCTTCGCCACGGACCGCGCAAAGGCCGCCGGGTCCTTGATCTTCGTGCCTTCGAGCAGCAGCGATTGGTTGTACAGAAGATCGATATATTCCTGCACCTGCTCATCTGCCCCGCTCGTGAGCATATTGTTCATGGTTTCGAACACCGGGTGGCCTGGATTTATCTCCAGGATCCGCTTCTGGGCCGGGACGTCCTGACCCATGGACCTGAGCATCTTCTCCATCTGCGGGTCGAGCCCGCCTTCGTCCGCCACCAGGCAGCTGGCCGAGTCCGTGAGCCTGCCGGACAGCCGCACATCCTTCACCTCGTCCTTCAGCCTCTCTTTAAATTTCGCAAGCAGCTTTTCGAACTTGCCCTTCTGCGCTTCCTTCTCCGACTCCGTTGTCTTGTCCAGGCTCACGTCGCCCTTGACCACGTTCTTGATCTTCTTGCCGTTGTACTCCCCAAGGTCCAGCATGATCAGGTCGTCGATGTCGTCGGTCAGGCAGAGGACCTCGTACCCCTTGTTGCGGAAGGCCTCGAGGTAGGGCGACTGCAGGATGTTCTCATCCGACCGGCCGGTAATATAGTAGATGGCGTCCTGGGCGATCGGCATGTCCCGAACATAGTCGGACAGGGTCGTTACCTTCCCGGCTTCGGTCTTGGTGGAGGAGAACAGCAGGAGATCGGCGATCTCTTGCTTCTTGCTATGGTCGAAGTGGATGCCTTCTTTAAGCACCCTGCCGAACTCTTTATGCAGCTTCTCGTAGGCAGGAGCGTCGTTCTTCTTCATCTCCGCGAGGGCGTCCAGCACTTTCTTGGTGATGTTCTTCTTGATCACGCTGATCTGCCGGTTGTTCTGCAGCATCTCGCGCGACACGTTCAGCGGCAGGTCTGACGAGTCCACCACGCCGCGCACAAAGCGGAGGTACTCGGGCATCAGCTCTGCACAATGGTCCATGATCTGGACGCGCTTCACATAGAGCATGGGGCCGATCTTGAAGTCCCGGTACAGGATGCCGTAGGGCGCTTGCTGCGGGATATAGAGCAGGGCCGTGAACTCCGACGTGCCTTCGGCGCGGTAGTGGATCACCTTCGCGGGGTCGGTATAGTCGTGTGACACATGCTTGTAGAAATCGTTGTATTCTTCCGGCTTGATCTCCGACGGGTCCTTGAGCCAGATCGCCTTCCTGGCGTTCAGGGTCTCCTCTTCGGTGATCTTGATCTTCTTTTCCTTATCAGCCGGGTCTTCCTTGTCCCGGGTGATATCCATAACCACGGGATGTTCGATGTAGTCCGAGTACTTCTTGACGACGTCGCGGAGCTCCCATTCCTCAAGATACTTCTTATCATCGCTCCTGACGTGCAGCACCACATCCGTCCCCGGCTTATCCCTGGTCGCGTCATCGATGGTATAGGTGCCGTCAGCAGTGGACTCCCATCTGATCGCCTTGTTCGTCTTCTCGGTCGCTTTACGCGAGAGCACCGTTACGCTGTCGGCCACCATGTAGGCTGAATAGAAGCCCACGCCGAACTGGCCGATGAGCCCCGGCTTGTCCTTCTGCGACGCGTCCTTCAGCGCCTGCATGAACTCCCTCGTGCCGGAGTGGGCAATGGTCCCGAGTTCCGCAACGACCTCTTCGCGGGTCATGCCGATGCCGTTGTCGCTGATGGTGAGAGTGCCCGCAGCCGCGTCAGGGATGATCTTGATCTTCCACTCCCCGCAGGCGTCAGAGATATCCCTGTTCGTCAGCGACTCGTGGCGCGCCTTGTCGATCGCGTCCGAGGCGTTCGAGATCAGCTCGCGGAGAAAGATCTCCTTGTGCGAGTAGAGGGAGTGGATCATCAGGTTCAACAGCTCTTTTACTTCGGTCTTGAACTCCATCTTTTCAACTGCCATGGGTCACCTCGCGAAAATATTCAAAAGATAATCTTTGACACTGAAGACTCTGAAAGAACCTATAATAACGGCGGATACATCAAAGATTGACCCAAGATCTTTATTTTTTTGGGTAGCCCGGTGGCTCGCAGTGCTAAGCATGTGGAATTTGTTCAGTCAATCGGAACGGTGTGGCACGTCGCAGCACTTCCCCTCGCCCATAAGACAGGCTCGGCCGTGTCTGCTTTAGCTTTTCTGCAGTCCTGCGCTTTCGTGATCGTCCCATGCATACGCACAGTCTTCGCACCAGGACCCCCGACAGAAGACATCGGAACAAAGCCGGCGCTTGGGTACGGCTAAGTCTTTAGTTGTTGCTTTTAGCAGTCCCGTGCGAAAATCTCGGGTTTTAAGCCAGGAAGACAATGTAGCAAAATGAACTGATTTTTTCAAGACATTGTTTGAGAAGCATTAAGTCCAAAAAAAGCCGGAGAGCTTCCTCTCCGGCCACTCGCAAACCACGGAAATGTGCAATGGTCCCGCCCGCCATGCTTCAGTGTCAAACCGCAAGGCCTGATCCCATCTTCACCCGTGTCATTGTTGCGGAAACACGTTCACTACTTTGCCCGGCCATCGAGACAGCGCCTGATGGCTGCCAGCAGCTCGCTCGCCTCGAACGGTTTCTGCAGAAAGCTCACGCCCTCCTTCTTTTCGACACCGTTCTTTTCTGCGACGTGCTTCGTATAGCCGGAAATTGCGATGATCTTCACCTCCGGTTCTATTGAACGAATTCTTCGAATGAGCTCGATTCCGTCCAGCTGAGGCATGACGATGTCCGTTACGACGAGTGAAATGACATTGCGTTGCTCCGTGAACAGCTCCAGTGCTTTGACAGGATCATTGCTTGCTATGACCTTGTAGCCGTAGTCAATGAGCGTGTCTTCGGCTGCGTCTACGATATGCGATTCATCATCAACGAACAGGATCGTTTCATTTCCTTTGAGCGGTATATTGATCTCGTCAGGAGCCGAAGCCAGCCTCTCTTTTGAAGCCGGAAGATAGATCATGAATGTGCTGCCTGCTCCAAGCTTGCTGTGGACGGTGACGTGTCCATGGTGCTCTTTGAGCGTGCCGTACACCATCGACAGACCGAGCCCCGTACCCTTTCCGTGCTCCTTGGTGGTAAAGAACGGCTCAAAGATCTTTTGCTGGAGGTCCTCCGGGATCCCATTGCCCGTGTCGGATACGCTCATCTGAACGTATTCGCCCGGCAGGATATAGGGAGGCACATCAGAGGCGCCCTCCTGGATATTCCTATACTTCGTCGCAATGACGATCCTTCCGCCGTTCGGCATGGCATCCTGGGCGTTGACGATCAGATTCGTGACGACCTGCTTGAGCTGATCGGAATCGCCCTGAATGGCCGGCAGTTGCTTGGCAAGTTCGAGTTTCAGATCGATGCCCTTGCCGATAATGCGATCGAGCATTTTGATCGTATCCTGGATCACCGCATTCAGGTGGAGCTGCTGGATTGTGAACGTGCCCCCGCGCGCGAAACCCAGCAAATTGGAGATCATTTTCCCGGTGCTCTTTGATATATCCTCGATGACCTGGATGCTGTTGACCGCCTTCGGTTTGAGCTCGGCATTGCGCCTGACAACTGATGTATGGATAAGGACCGCGGTCAGCATATTGTTGAAATCATGCGCGATGCCTCCCGCCAGTACGCCGATGGATTCCATCTTCTGGGACTGCTGCAGATGGTCCTGGAGCTGCTTCTTTTCCGTGATATCCCGGTAGAAGGATTGTATCAAGAGCTCGTCGCCGATCCTGATCGATTTCGTGCTTATCTCGAGGCGCAGCGGTGTGCCGTCTTTCCGGTGATGGCTCGTTTCATAGACCAGCGTATTCCCTTCCAGGATCCCTTTCCGCCGTTCGTCAGATATGTTCCTTGCATGATCGGCCTCCAGCAGCGCGATGTGGGTGCCGACCAGGTTTCCCTTGGAAAAGCCGTGCATGAGACACGCTTTTTCATTTGCATCCACGATGATCCCCTGCTGATTGAGGACGATGATACCGTCCGTGGCGTTCTCGAAGAGCGATCGATGCCATTGTTCCGATTTCTGCAGTTCCTGCGTCCTTTCTTTAACGACAACCTCGAGCTGATTGGAATAGAGCTCCAGTTTCTGCTTTTCCTGGGCAAGGTCATACTGCAGCTCCAGGCTTCTCACCATGTTCTTCTGGCTCAATACGCGGAGGGTCAGCGAGATCGAAAACATGGACAGCATGAAGATGTTGTTCGCGATATACGCTGGAAGATCCGTTATCGTATCCAGGAGCAATATAGGAACGTTATACAGCGCATAGATAAGAACGGCGATGATGATGGAAAACGGTATATTGAACGCTATGAACCCGAAGGCCCCCACGATGGTCAGGAGGATGCCCGCGTAATACGACGACGCGTGCCCACCGAAGTGCAGCACCATATATTCAACGGTCAGGGTACAGAGGATGATGATGATCGTGATGATGACGTGCTGATAATACAGGTTCCGTTTGAGGGTGTTGAGATAGAACATGACGCCGAGGCAGATAGACACCCCCGATCGAAGGATCAGAAACCGCTTGAAGTTCTCCGGCGTGACGAAATAATCGGCAATCCCGATGAAGATGAAGAGCGCGACCGCCAGAATGGCAAACATGCCGATCCAGAACTGCAAATGCTTTGACAGCTCTTCCTGAACGTATCGTTCTTTATCAGTCATACGTTCCTACCTCTTCGCTTTTCGTTTGTGCAGTTCCGGCATAGCTTTATTTCGATACGCTATAGAACACGATAATCCCGGTTGCCGTGCGCGTTGTCTCGACCGAACCCGCGAGGAACCCCGCCTGTTCATACAACGCCAGAACATCCTGTTCCGTCCGCTGCAAGAAAGCGTTCCATTCGATGAGCCAGTGATAGATGAACGTTGAATACTTATTACTGTCCTTGAACGATGCGATCAGTATCCCTCCCGGTTTGAGCATATCGTAGAGGGCTTTCAATAATTTAGCCAGAACGTCACTGCCGAGATAATCGAACAGTCCGACGCTGTAGATGATGTCCTGCACGCCGAATTCCTGAACATTTCGCTCGTGGTTCACCATCTTCAACGCGTTATACTGGCGAAGCTGGACCTTGTCCATGGGGAATGCTATTTTCACCATGCGGTCTTTCGAGTATTCCAGGGCCGCCGGGTCGTGGTCCAAACAAATGAAGGAAGCTCCGGCCCTCTTGATCTCCTCGCTCATCTCCACGATCTCGCGGCACGGTCCGCAGGCAATATCCATGACCGACGGGTTCTTTCGAGCAGCCATTTCTCTTCGCAGAATGTCCTTGAGAAGGTCCTTCCGCTCCCGAACTGCGACTGCGAGGGCGCTCTTGAGGAGATAGCTCTCCAGATAATGGCCAACGCCCTGGGAGCCCGGCTCATTCCGGTAATGGAACTCCAGCATCTCATAGTCACCCTGATACCCCCGCGGCCATGTTCTCGCCCTGTGATAGGTGCATTGGGAAAAGAAACGGTCCGTGGCGAAACGGAGGCTGCGCTGCGCGTCTCTGATCAGATTAATATCGCCGCCCACTTCCCGTTCGTACCCGTCGGCAGCGGCCCACATGGCTACCATTGCCTTCTCGGTCATACCGGCCAATTCATCGTGGCTTTTGAGGCCGAACCTGCTCTCCTGGTCTATTCGTTCAAGCGCGGCACTGAATTGCGCAATTTCATAATCGATCTTCAGCTTCTTCATGATGTTGCTTTGAGGAACTGAAGATCCTTCGTGCTTGCCACGATGTTTTTTACCGTCCATTTTACACTATCCTTATAAAGCCTGAAACGATGCCGGCCCCCCTCCTGACACGAGCGGTTGCCTGACAAGTTCCATTACATCTATGATTAAAGAAGGCTTTCCTACCTGATAGTCATAGCAAACCATAATATATGGTTCACGCTAAACAAGACAGATTGTTACACATCTTGTTAAATATGTCCACACCTATTTTTTTACTATTCCCTTGATTGCAGGCCTTTGCAACTGATTGGAAAGGGTCCTTATGCAGTACGATCGAGTTTGATACATAGGTAAAGCGAATATCGCCCGGCAAAATCCTCGCGAAGAGCCGGACCGAAGAGGGAGAATTCAGCGATCCTCCACTTGGCGGAGGAAACATCGATCGGAATAGATATCTTTGGTTGCTTGTTCCTGGTTCTCCACATGCTCGCTTGAATACGCTGTCATAGCTACTCTTATCTACAAAATCGCCTGCCGAAAGCAAACGATTGTTAGCCTAACAAAAAAGGCCGGAGAGATTGCTCTCTCCGGCCCTCGAACGTTCGTTGCTGAACCAGCTTCTTAGTACATCCCACCGCCCATGCCGCCCATACCGCCCATACCACCGGGCATGCCGCCGCCCTTCTCTTCCGGCATATCAGTGATCATGACTTCCGTCGTGAGCATCAGGCTCGCCACGGAGGCCGCGTTCTGGAGCGCGGAGCGCGTCACCTTGGTCGGGTCGATGATGCCCGCCGCCAGCATGTCCACGTACTCTTCCTTCTGCGCGTCAAAACCATAATTGGGCTTGTCCGACGCCTTCACCTTGTCCACGATGACCGAGGCTTCGAGGCCGGCGTTGTTCACGATCTGGCGCATCGGCTCTTCGAGGGACTTCTTCACGATGTTGACGCCGATCTGCTCGTCGCCCGAGAGCTTCATCTTGTCGAGCATCGGGATGCAACGGAGCAGGGCCACGCCGCCGCCTGCAACAATTCCCTCTTCCATGGCCGCGCGGGTCGCGTGGAGCGCGTCCTCGACACGGGCCTTCTTTTCCTTCATTTCCGTCTCGGTCGCCGCGCCCACGTTGATGACCGCGACGCCGCCCACGATCTTGGCGAGACGCTCCTGGAGCTTTTCTTTGTCGTAGTCGGACGTGGTCTCGGCGATCTGCGCCTTGATCTGCTTCACCCGTCCCTGGATCGCGTCGGTCTTGCCCGCGCCCTCGACGATGGTGGTGTTGTCCTTGTCCACCGTGATCTTCTTGGCACGGCCGAGGTCCGTGATCTTCACGTTCTCGAGCTTGATGCCGAGGTCTTCGGAGATAACCGAGCCGCCGGTCAGGATCGCGAGGTCTTCGAGCATTGCCTTGCGGCGGTCGCCGAAGCCCGGGGCCTTGATGGCGCAGATCTGGAGCGTGCCGCGAAGCTTGTTCACCACCAGGGTCGCCAGGGCCTCGCCCTCAACGTCCTCGGCGATGATCACCATGGGCGCGCCCATCTTTGCGGTCTGCTCCAGGATCGGGAGCAGGTCCTTCATGCTGGAGATCTTCTTCTCCGAAAGGAGGATGAAGGCGTTCTCGAGGACCGCTTCCATCTTCTCGGCGTTGGTGACGAAATAGGGAGAGATGTACCCGCGGTCGAACTGCATGCCCTCGACCACGTCGAGGCTGGTGGTCATGCTCTTTGCCTCTTCCACGGTGATGACGCCGTCCTTGCCCACTTTATCCACAGCCTCGGCGATCAGGTTGCCGATGGTATCGTCGCTGTTCGCGGAGATGCTGCCGACCTGGGCGATCTCCTTCTTGTCAACAACGAGCTTGGAGCCCTTCTTGAGGCTCTCGATGACCGCGGCAACGGCCTTCTCGATGCCGCGCTTCAGGTCCATGGGGTTCGCGCCGGCGGTGACGTTCTTCATGCCTTCGCGGTAGATGGCCTGGGCCAGGACCGTCGCGGTCGTGGTGCCGTCGCCGGCCACGTCCGAGGTCTTGGAGGCGACTTCGCGCACGAGCTGGGCGCCCATGTTCTCATAGGGGTCCTTCAGCTCAATTTCCTTCGCAACGGTCACGCCGTCCTTGGTGATCGTCGGGGCGCCGAATTTCTTGTCGATCATCACGTTGCGGCCCTTGGGCCCCAGCGTTGCCTTCACGGCGTCGGTCAGGACATTTACGCCCTTCAGGATCGCCGCACGTGCATCTTGGTCGAACATCAACTGCTTTGCCATATTCATTTCCTCCTTGGAAAATCTGTTTAGTTAAAATTAATCATTTCGCCACTAAGACTCGAAGGCACGAAGTAAACTCCCGGATCGCATCTTGGGTTCTTTGTGTCTCGCTTAGAAGCGCCAACTTTTGGTTGTGCCTTCGTGGCAAAATCATGTCTGTTGTTTCTACGTCAGGATCCCGAGGACGTCCTCTTCCTTGATGATGAGATATTCCGTGTTGTCGATGCTGATCTTGGAACCGGAATACCGGTCGAAGAGGATCTTGTCGCCGACCTTCAGGGACTTCACGTCGTCGCCCACGGCCTCCACCTTGCCGCTCTGCGGCTTTTCCTTGGCGCTGTCCGGGATATACAGCCCGCCTGCGGTCTTTTCCATCTCCTCCGTGTAGCTTACGAACACCCGGTCCTTCAACGGCTTGAATTTGACTCCCATGTGCGCAACTCCTTTCTGAATATAGTAATAAGTTTAAGCGATTAGCACTCAGCTTTGAGGAGTGCTAATATATTACGTTGCGATAAAAAAATCAAGAAAAATTTTATCATTCTGGAGGCTTGACTGTTAAATTGCAGTATATTCAACAAGTTATTGATTTTAAAATAAAAAAGGCAGGGCTATAGCCCTGCCTTTTCATTGCAATGTATCAGAGTACGTCCTGGTTGCTACTTTGCCGTTTCGTTCTTTTCTTTCTTTTCCACGACCTGCTCTTTGACCGGAAGGTTCTTGAAGATGTCCCCGGTCTTCAGAAGCTCGATGGCCTTCTGGAGCTGGATGTCGTCCTTGTCGTCCTTCGGCACAGCCACCATGACAAAGTCATCCTCGGCGGAGCCTTCCTTGTTTTTCTTGACGTCCTTCTCCGGCTCCTCGACTGTATCGTTCTTAAGATGCCGCTCCAGGTCCTTTTCGCGAACGATCATGTGGGCCGCTTCGCCGTTCTTGGGATCCTTGATCGTGGGAAGTTTCACCTCGATGTCCGGTGCGATCCCCACGTTCTGGATGGAGCGTCCGCTCGGCGTGTAGTACTTTGCCGTCGTGAGCCGCATGCCCGTGTTGCCGTCCAAGGGGAAGACGGTCTGGACCGATCCCTTGCCGAAGGTCTGGGTCCCGATGATGACCGCGCGCTTCGAGTCCTGCAACGCGCCCGCCACGATCTCCGAAGCGCTGGCGCTGCCCGTGTTCACCAGCACGACGACCGGATATTCGCGGATCGATAGGGCTCCGTCGGACAGGAAGTCCTTGCGGTCGTCCTTTCTCCTGCCCTGGATGTAGACGACAAGCTTGTCCTTGGGCATGAACAGGCTGCTCACATCGACCGAGGAGTCGAGGAGCCCGCCCGGATTGTTCCGCATGTCAAGCACCAGCCGCTTCATGCCCTTGTCTTCGAGCTTCCGCAAGGCGCTGTCAACGTCCCTGGCCGTCCTGCCCTGGAACTGGATGATCTTTACATAGCCGATGTCCCCATCGAGCATCCTGGACTTCACGCTCTGGACCTTGATCACGTCCCGGGTGATCTTGAACCCCTTTGGTTTGTCCCATCCATCGCGGAAGATCAGGAGTTGGACATCGGTCCCCTTGGGGCCCCGCATCCGATCAACGGCGTCCTCGATGCTCATGTCCTTGGTCCACTCGTCGTTGATCTTCATGATCTTGTCGCCTGCCGCGATTCCCGCCCGGTCGGCCGGGGTGTCCTCGATGGGGGAAATGACCATAAGCTGCTGGTTCTTGATGCTGATCTGGATACCGACGCCCTGAAACTCGCCCTTGATATCCATGTTGATCTCCTTGAATGCCCGCTCGGACATATAGGACGAGTGGGGATCAAGGCTGGAGATCATCCCGCGGATGGCCCCCTGGATAAGCTCCTTGTTGGCGGGGTCCTCTACATAATTGCTCTTGATGAGCTCAAGGGCCCGCGTGAAGGCCCTGAGGTCGTCATAGGCGTCGGACTTGGCGTATGCCGCCTTGTGTCCGACCACGAACCCGGTCGTGAACAGCGTGATCGTGCCGATGACCAGCAGGATCAGCAGAGTGACCAGGAAACGCTTTTTGTTGATCTTGATCATTTCATTCTCCTCCGAAAACAGCTTCATACGATATCTCCTTTACACTCAGGAGCTGACAGGTTTAGTGAACGATTTTTTACTAAGATTCAAAAGCTATACAAAAATAACAAAGCTATGTCTCGCAAAGACGCCAAGCTCGCAAAGAAAACCAAACACATGGATTTAAAGCTGGGCTTGAAAGATTCTCTTTGCGGCCTCGCTTAGAAGCGCCTACTTCTGGTTGCGGCTTTGCGAGAGACGCCTTTCGTTTCGGTCTTTACGTGTTTGCCGGTTAATAATATTCCAGACTAAAACCAGGACTCAAAGGTCCAGTTTTCATTATGCGGCCACTGCGTCCTCTGCGAGAGACGCCCTGCTGTTCCGGTCTTTCCGGGTCAGGACAAATATACTACCACAGTCGCCTACCGTTTCGCCAGCCAAAGCATAGGGTCCTCGGCCTCGCCATTGCGCCGGATCTCGAAATAGAGCCTCGGGCCCTTGAGGCTCCCCGTGTCTCCCGCAAGGCCGACAACCTTGCCGCGGCTGACCCGGTCACCACCGCCCACCTCCAGCTGAGAAAGATGGCCGTAGAGCGAGTAGAGCCCCTCGCCGTGGTCGACGATGATGAGCCTGCCGTATCCCTTGTACCAGTCAGCGTACACCACCTGGCCATCGTGCACCGCCCGGACCTCGTCGCCGACGCGGGCCGCGATATCAATTCCCCGGCGGTAGACCATGGTACCGAACTGCGGATGGTGCTGTACGCCGAATCGCGTCAGCAACTGGCCGTGCACCGGCCAGGGGAACCGGTTCCGGTCGGAACCTGCCGACGAGGCATCCCGCGCCGGCGGCATGATCTTCTTCGCGGACTTCTTCTCCCGCTCTGCCAGCTTGATCATGGCCCAGAGGTTCGACGATGATTCTTCGAGGTCTTTCAGGGTTGCCTCGTAGACGTTCTTTTCCTCTTTCACCGACGAGAGGATCTCGGATTTCTTCCTGTGCCGCATCTTGAGGGACGCGCGCTTGGATTCGACGGCCGTCCGACGGGCAAGGATATCGCTCGTGCGCTCCCGCACGTCACGCTCCCGGCTGGCCAGCCGCTCCAGGGTGGCGCTGTACTCACGCATCATCCGCTGGTCACGCTCGGCGATAATGCCCAGATACCGCACCCGCTTGTACGCCGTGCTGAAACTGTCCGACGAGAGGACCGCCAGGGCGTAGCCCCCGGTCCTGCTCATCTTGTACAGCGCCCGGAGCCGGGTCCCGTAAAACTGCTTCAGGCGTTCAAGCTCCTGCGAGGTCGCCGTGTTGCCCTTCTCGATCTCAGCGATCGCCGCTTCGGCCTCCCGCAGTTTCCTCCGCTGGTCCGTAAGTTCCGCGCTCCCCGCCTGGATCTCACGGTCCATCTTCTCCAGTTCCGACAGGATCGAGCGTTCCCTGCGGTCCGCGCGCTTGAGCTTCAGCTTCTTCTCCTGCATCTCCTGTTTGATGCGCTCGAGTTCCTGCTTCTTTTCCTCACGGTCCCCGGCGCGCGCGCCGCCCGCGGCCGCAGCGAGCAGCGCGAGAAGCAGGGGGGCGATTATGAGGGTTCTTCGTGTCATGACCGGAACAATCCTCGTGAACAAGAACGGCAAGAGCTTTTTTTCACCGCAGTGGACGCAGAGGAGAGATTGATGGTCCTATTTATTGATAATGAATTATCCGTGTCGATCTGTGTCCATCCGTGGCAAACAAGCTGTTTGCCGTATCCGCCTTTATCCGCATTAACGATCTTATCCGCCCAGATCTGTGTCAAAGGTTCTGTTAGGTTTTGATCCTATCTCTGCGTCCACTGCGGTGAACAGGTTTTTGCCTTGTCGTCCGCCTACTCCAGGAACTTGTTCACCGACACGAGGCCACCCACGATTCCGAGGGCCCCTCCCCCGCCGATCATATAGGCGATCACCGAAGGAGGAAGGAAGTCCAGCCCGCCGGGGCCCGAGAGGAACAGCACGACCTCCTGGGGCAGGGCCTGGAACAGGACAGCCAGGATACCCACGGAAAGCGAGGTCCCCAGGACCACCACCAGCATTCCTTCCACGAGGAACGGCCCCATGATGAACCAGCGGGTAGCGCCGATCCACTGCATCAGCTCGATCTCCTGCCCCCGGGAATAGAGGGCGAGGCGGACAGAGTTCGATATAATGAAGACCACGGTAACGCCGAGCAGGACCGCCAGGGTAATGCCGCCGTAGGTCACCAGCTTGAGGATGCGCTCCAGGACCGCCACTCCCTGCCTGCCGTAGGACACATCCTCGACACCGAAATACTTCGCTATTTTCTTCGTCAACGTCTCCATCTTCACGGCATCGGCATACTTCGTGTCGACGGTCACTTCGTAGGAATCGGGAAGCGGGTTCCCGCTTAAGCCTTCCATGAGCGACTCCTGCCCTTTGAGCTCTTTCTTGAGCATGGCCAGCGCCTCGGCCTTCGGCAGGAATACCGCCTTCTTCACGCCGGGTTCGGCCTTAAGCCGGGTAAGGAGGTAATCCTTGTCCTGGTCGGTCAGTCCTTCCTTCAGGTACACCGATACTTCGAGCCGCTCACCCATGGCGCCGACCGCGGACTGGAGGTTCAGGAACACGACAAGGAAAAACCCGACGATGAGCATGGCCATGCAGATGGTGCCCGTGGCCAGGAGATTCACCAGGCTGTTGGACCGGAGTCCGCGATACGCTTCGACGACGGTGTAGATCGGCCCGTATCCTCTCATCGCGAGGAAGGCTCCTGTTTGATCTTGGCGGCGGCCGCCCGGTCCAGAACGGGGTCCTTCGTATCGCTCATGATCTTGCCGCGCTCCATGGCAACGATCCGGCGCTGCATCTTCTGCACCGTCTCCCAGTCGTGAGTGGCCACAAGCACCGTTGTGCCTTTCATGTTGATGTCCTTGAATAGACGGAACACCTCCTGGCCGCTCTGGGGGTCCAGGTTGCCCGTGGGCTCGTCTGCCAGCAGGATCTGGGGCTCGTTCACCAACGCGCGGGCGATGGCCACTCGCTGCTGTTCGCCGCCCGACAGTTTGAGCGGCGTGAGGTGTTCCTTCTTCTCCATGCCCACCTTCTTCAGGGACAGGAGAGCGCGGCGCTCGATATCGCCGTGCGGCGCGCCGATGACCTTGAGGGCCAGCGCAATGTTCTCGAACACGGTCTTGTGCGGAAGCAGCTTGTAATCCTGGAAGACAAAGCCCATGTTGCGGCGAAGATAGGGTATGCTGGAGGAGTTGAGCCGGAAGGTGTTCATCCCCTGGATGATGATCTGTCCCTCGTCCGGGTGCTCTGCGCAGAACAGGACCTTCAGGAGCGTGGTCTTTCCGGCCCCGCTGGGGCCGGTGACGAAAACGAACTCGCCCTTGTCCACGCTGACGGTTATTTCACGCAGCGCCGGGATGCCTTCGTAGACTTTACTGACGCGATAGAGATGGATCATGAGGGTAATTTCAAATTGCAAAAAACAAATTTCAAATAAACTCCAAATGACAAGCGCCAAAATTCCAAACGTTTCGGACATTGGTATTTTGAATTTGGAACATTATTTGATATTTGGGATTTGTATTTTTCATTGTTTCTTCTTCTTAATTGCTTCTTTCACGCCCTCGCAGATGTCCGCCGCCGAAAGTTTGTAATGCTTCAGCAGCCCGTCGGGTTCGCCGGAGGTGCCGAACTGGTCCTTGACCCCGATGCGCACGAGCGGCGCCGGTGACGATTCGGCCAGGACCTCGGCCACGGCGCTTCCCAGGCCGCCGATGATGGAATGCTCCTCGGCGGTGACGATGGCGCCGCAACGCTTCGCCGCGGCCTTGACCGCTTCCTCGTCCAGAGGCTTGATGGTGGACATGTTGATGACGCCGGCGTCGATGCCCTCGCCCAGGAGCGTCTCCCGCGCCTGCAAGGCCTCGGCGACCAGGAGGCCTGTTGCGATGATGACAGCGTCCCTGCCTTCATGGAACACGTGGGCCTTCCCGATCTGGAACTTGTAGTCCGGGCCGAAGAGGACCGGCACCTTGTTCCTCCCGGTGCGCACGTAGCAGGGGCCCTTGTGTTCGGCCACCGCTTCGATGGCCAGCGTCGTCTCCACGCCGTCCGCGGGGACGATGACGGTCATGTTGGGAAGCACCCGCATCACCGCGATGTCCTCAAGGGACTGGTGTGACCCGCCGTCCTCGCCCACCGTCACGCCGGCGTGGCTGGCCACGATCTTCACGCTCAGGTTCGGATAGCAGATGGACTGCCGGATCTGCTCCCAGGCCCGGCCTGTGGCAAACACCGCGAACGTGCTCGCGAAGGGCAGTTTCCCGCCGATGGCAAGGCCGGCCGCCGTGCCCATCATGTCCTGCTCGGCGATGCCGATGTTGAAGAACCGCTCGGGGAAGGCCTTGGCGAACTTGGAGGTCTTCGTGGACCCCGACAGGTCGGCGTCCAGCACCACCACGTCCTCCCGTTTCTTGCCGAGGGCGACCAGCGCGTCCCCGTATGCGTCTCTCGTTGCTATCTTCTGTTGTGTCTGACTCACATTTCCTCCCGAGCGATCCCGGATTTATGCCCTGCTGTTCAAATCCGCAATCCGCAATTCGCAATCCGCAATAAAGTTATTTACACACCGCTTCATCCAATTCCTTCAGCGCGATCTCGAGTTCTTCCTTCGACGGCGTCGTGCCGTGGAACTCGACCTTCCCTTCGAAGCACGTCGAGCCCTTGCCCTTCACGGTGCGGCAGACGAGTGCCGTGGGTTTGCCCTTCACGGTCTCGGCCTTGTCCAGCGCCGTCGTGATCTGCGCCATGTCGTGGCCGTCGATGTCCATGACGTCCCAGCCGAAGGCGCGCCACTTGTCGGTGATGGGCTCCACGCCCATGACCTTTGCCACCGGGCCGTCGATCTGAAGGCCGTTATTGTCGATGAGCACGCAGAGATTGTCCAATTTGTAGTGGGCCCCGGTCATGGCCGCCTCCCAGATCTGGCCTTCCTGCAGTTCCCCGTCGCCCAGGACCGCGTACACCCGGTTCGGCGCCTTGTCCAGCTTCTGGGAAAGGGCGATGCCGCAGGCAACGGACAGTCCCTGGCCCAGGGACCCCGTTGAGATCTCCACACCCGGCAGGTATTTGCTGTCGGGATGGCCCTGGAGCCGCGACCCCAGCTTTCGGAGCGTGCACAGCTCGGCGGTCTCAATGAATCCCGCGTGCGCCAGGGTCGTGTACAGGACCGGCGCCGCGTGGCCCTTGGACAGGATAAAGTAGTCGCGCCCCTTCCAGTCCGGTTTCTTCGGATCGTACTTCATCTTGTAAAAATAGAGCGCGGTCATGATGTCCGTGGCGGACAGGCTGCCGCCGGTGTGGCCCGAGCCGCACCCGTGCAGCGTCTTCAGGATGTCGACGCGCATCCTCCGCGCCCGGTCTTTCAGGGCCCGCAATTGTTCTTCACTCACTGCCATGGATCGTTCCTCCCCGGGAAATGGGTTCTGTACCTGCAATAAAAGGACACGAGTGAGACCTCAGCCCGTGTTCGTATGGAATGCTTTTATAGCTCGCCTGAACTTTGGTGTTCCTGTCTACTGTCTACTATCTACTGACTTTATCCTACTTGTTCTTCGCCTTGTTATCCTGCTCCAGGAACTCGAGGATGATATCGTCAAGGCTCTTCTCTTTGACCTCCTCAGGCTTGGGCGAAGGAGGAGGCGCCTTTTTCACTTCCGGCACGGGCTGGACCGGGGCAGCGGCTTTCAGGGCGGGTTCCGCCTGGGGCGCGGCATTGGCATTGACCTGGAGCTTGTTCTGCATCAGGTCGCGGATCATCTGCTTGTGCTGCTCCATCATCAGGTCGCGCACGACTTCCTCTAGGCAGTCGGCCCTGAGAATATCGGCATAACTGGTCTTGCGCGAAGCGAGAATGGCCCCCTGGTGGTACATCAGCGAGGTGATGAACGGGCTGTTGATGCCGCCGTCCTCGGTCTGACAATGGAAGACCTTGCCGTCGAACTTGAAATCCGTGTTGTATCCCGTCAGCATAGCCGTGGTATTATACTGGTACCCCTTTGAAGTTGCAAGGCCTTTTCGCTTGACAGGAACGGTCCTTGGTGTTACGTTGTGCCCGTGCCGGCGTGGTGAAACTGGTAGACGCAGAGGACTCAAAATCCTCCGGTCGCAAGACCATGTCGGTTCGATTCCGACCGCCGGCACCATTTCTCAGTTCTCTCCCGATAAACAATCTACGTTGGAATCATCACACATACCTCGGGATCCTTGCGGGCGGAATCGAACAAGGGGGTCAGGGGGAAGCATTCCCCCGTATACCTCGGGGGAGCCCACGAGGGGGCTGGCCTCATGAAGACTCACCCTCACCTTTGCTTCCTCTCCCCTCGAGGGCGAGGATAAGAGGAGAGGGGGGCATCAGTATTCACGCGCGTGAGATTCTGTCGCCGGAACCAAATTGTTATTGCCAGTAGTTCGGCCATCATGCCGATCTGTTTTATTTTACGGTGGTCGGATTTGAACAAGGGGGACAGGGGGAAGCATTCCCCCTTATACCCCGGGGGAGCACGCGAGGGGGCTGGCCACCTCGTGAAGCAAAACGCGTGAGATTCTGTCGCCGGCACCAATTAATCCAGTATATAAAGATCGGCCTATCTGACGATCCTATGTATTTGTTGGGTGAAGGGATGCGGGCAAAGACCCCGCAGAAGGGAAAGAGACGCTTTCAGGGGTACGGAGCCGGTTGATTTACCGGTTCAGCCGTTCATCATAAACGAAATCTTCAATTGCAACTACCTTGACGGATTTCATGTCCGGGTGCGCAGGATTTATGAGTATATTGAATTCATGGGGAATGACAGCTGACGGCACACGGAGTAACAGGCTTTCTCCGCTTCTTGCCCACGTTGTGCCGAGGGATGCCAGGATTAAAGCAGGCGGATATTTGCGCCAATCCTTCGGCAGGGATGCAACATCGATTCCCTTGGGAACGATCGATGCGGGGAGCCCAATTGAGACCATTTTCCGCCCTATAAGGAAATCAGGCGACATCATATGAACCAGCGCTTCCATCGCAGCAAGAGAGCGATTTTCAGCCGTATAGATAACAGCGGTCCCCTTATGGTTCCACCTACCGCCTCCCAGCCGGGCGCCCTTGCCCGACAAATCCTTGGCGTACTTCGAACGGGATACCCGGTAGAGCATCCTCACGCAAAGACTCCGTAATCAATGCGGATAAGTTCATCCATAACAAGCTGCGCGCCTGTTTGCAGAGTCACCAGATCACTTGGAATTTTACCGCCCAAAGCAACATTGGGAGCATTGAACCACCGCATGAAATTATCGCGTGATTCAAATACCTCTGTCCCCTTTACCATAAGACGGGCCAATTGTATGATGTGCTCGGACACGGTGGGGCTGAACCTCTGATTCGTTTTATATCTCTGGATGGTCCGGAGCGTGATCGGCAGCATGCGGGCGAGCTTTTCCGGCGTGAATTCAAAACACTCCCCGATATAGATAAGCGCTCCCTTGGTCACGCCCTGCTTACTGAGTTCAATGACATCCATTTCTGATGTCAGCTGTCGATGAAAAGCTTTCTGAAAAATCCCGGCCTTTTCCTGATCGTGCTCACCGGTTGCCTTTTTTGCCGTCACTGTCCGCATAAGGATCTCCTCCCTTTTTTCCCGCCAATTCCCGGCTCTGACATTTGTCGTAATTATACTGCAATCCGTCGCAATTGTCAAAAAAGGACCTTATCAACCGTATTAGGGAAGCTTCCGGCTCAATTCCAAAATGGCCAGGCATGCCCGAAGCATGCCCGTCCGGTAACGCCCACGACTCCTTTGCGGTCCTTTGTGGAGAGGAGCGTTAATCTGAGAGGCCTTGTTCAGGTTTGCTTCGCTGACAATGCGTAGGGTTCCATTATGCTGGTGACTGCGGGTTATCGTCCCGGGATTCACGGGAAAATCAGAACGGCGGACATCTTCCGGGCGAGGTGTTCACGATAGGGAACGGAAGGTCGATCCGACGAGGACATCACTGAGCGCTTACCAGGGTCCGGAGCTTCATCGAGGGCATGGTCTCCTGCATTGATGCTTCCGCCCCGCCTTGCCGCGTCGGGTGTTCCCGATGGCGGAGACCTTATAGCTCCTCCGCCTCCTGTGTCACCCGGAGCACTTCTTCCACGGACGTGATCCCGCTTGCCGCCCTGATCATGCCTTCCTGGCGAAGGGTCTTGGATCCTTTCCGTGCAGCCGAGGCCTTGATGGCCGAGCTCGCTGCTTTGGCAACGATCAGCCCCCGGATATCGTCGTTCATTTCCATCAACTCGTAGATGCCGATCCTGCCCTTATACCCTGAGTTCTTGCATGAAGGACACCCCTCACCCCGGTAGAACGTCACGACCCCCGCCGCAGCAATGCCGAGGCTCTTCAGGAGTTCCGGGGACGCCTCATAGGGCTTCTTGCAGCGGTCGCATACCTGTCGCGCAAGTCGCTGCGCCAGTATCCCGATCGTGGACGATGCAATGAGGAACGGCTCGATGCCCATGTCGATGAGCCGCGTGGCTGCGCCGGCGGCGTCATTGGTATGGAGCGTTGCGAAAACCAGATGTCCGGTCAGCGCCGCGTGAATGGCGATCTCGGCCGTTTCCCGGTCGCGGATCTCACCCACCATGATGATGTCGGGGTCCTGTCGCAGGATGGAGCGGAGCCCGCTGGCGAATGTCACGCCTGCCTTGGGGTTGACCTGGACCTGGTTTACCCCCATCATCTGGTATTCGACAGGGTCTTCGATCGTCACGAGGTTGTTGGCTTTCCGGTCGATGGTGTTGATGCTTGCGTAGAGCGTGGTGGTCTTTCCGCTGCCTGTCGGACCGGTTACCAGGATCATGCCGTAGGGTCTCGTGATAAGCTTGCGGTAGCGGTCGAACATATCCGCAGTGAAATTCAACCCCTCGAGGGTCATAATGACCTGGGTCCGGTCCAGGATACGCATCACCACGGTCTCGCCCTGGATGACCGGCAGCGTCGATACGCGAATGTCCACGGTGACGTCTCCCGACATGCGCAAAGCGCTCCTTTCCCGGTACACCGCGGTAACGACCGGGCCGGAATCGCTATGCGTGATCTTAGCTTGGAACCGGCCGTCCTGGGGCACGCGCTTTTCCGCGATGTCCATGTTCGCCATGATCTTAACGCGAGAGACGATCGGCGCATGCATCTCACGGGGCAGGGTCCTCACTTCGGCGAGCACACCGTCGATCCGGTAGCGTATCTTGATATGATTGCCTTCAGGGTCGATGTGGATGTCGCTGGCGCGGTCCATGATGGCCTGGGCGATCACCATGCTTACCAGCTTTACCACCGGAGCATCCTCGGCCGTGGCGCCGGGCAGCTCCATTGCTTCGACTACAACGCCGCCCTTGGCGCCGGCAAAATCCATGGCCGCCGTCTCGATGCTCTGGCTCATGCCGTAGTAGCGGTCTATGGCCTTCTGAATATCGGTCCGGGTGGACACCACCTGCCGGATTTGCCTGCCCGCCGCCTTCCGGATATCGTCGAGGCCGAAGATGTTCAGCGGGTCCGACATGGCCACGACGAGGGACTCCTTGTCCATGTACAGGGGAATGGCCGCGACCCGTCGGGCCAAATCCGCGGGGACCAGCCTCACGCTTTCAGCATCCACTAACTGTTTTTCAATCTCAATGTAGGGGATATGGAGCTGCCTGCCGAGAAACGTAGCAATATTGTGCTCGTTGATGAACCCCAGGTCCACGAGGAGCTCGCCGATCTTGCCGCCCCGCTTCTTTTGTTCTTCGAGCGCCAGTTTGAGCTGATCTTCCTTGATCAATCCGCCGGAAACCAGCATCTCACCGAGCATCTTTTTTTTCGTGCCCGTAATCGCCATTGCGCACTCCTTGTATGATCCAGAGCTGTTAAAATGACCACTATTTTTGCTTATTCGGATTATACCAAAAATGGTCGTGCCTGTGGTAAAGATAATTTTGAATTCCGGAATGCGAGCGAATACGATAATGTTCCAGCCTTAAGAATCGAGATTCCCTGCGGCAGTCTTCTTGAGGTAAACAGCCCGCACGTATCCTACGGCCCGTCAACAGCTTCGTGCAAATTTCATTGAATTGCGGGGCATTATAAACTATAATAAAAACAGTTTGCGAGACAACAGCGCGCGGATGGTCTCCGTCTGTTCTCGGGACTCTTCCAAGCGCTGTTTTTCAGGAGCCGGACATGCCGCAGTACCGATATAAAGCGAGGGACAAGGACGGCGTTCTGCATACGGGCGCCATGGAGGCGCGCGGCAAAGAGGCGGTTGCGGACCAGCTGTCCGGCCAGGGCTTCATCCCGGTGCTGATCGAAGAGCAGGAGCAGTCGCTGCTGTCCGGGATCGACTTTAATGCCCTGTTTAACAAGGTTGCTTCGCAGGACCTCATTGTGTTCAGCAGGCAGCTCGCGACGCTCGTGAGCGCGGGCATCCCCTTCCTGTCGAGCCTCGGCACGATCGAGAAGCAGTCGGAGAATCCCCGTCTCAAAGCGGCGATCGCCGATATCAGGCGCGGTGTTGAGGCAGGCGCCTCGTTCTCTGACGCCCTTGCCAGACATCCCAGGATATTCAGCAAGATGTACGTAAGCATGATCCGGGCCGGGGAGACCGCCGGTATCCTCGATGATATCCTGGTGCGGCTCGCGCTGCTTGCGGAGCATGACGCGGACACCCGCGCCCGGGTAAAAACAGCGACGCGGTATCCGCTGATCGTGGTGATCGCCATCTGCGCAGCATTCGCGTTTCTGGTCAGTTTCGTGATCCCGAAGTTCGCGTCGATCTTCGCGCGGTTCAAGACGGAGCTGCCGCTCCCCACCCGTATTCTCATCGGCATCAACCATGTGGTCCAGAACTACTGGTACCTTATTCTTATCGGAACCGTTTTGCTCATTTGGGTGGCGGTCTGGTATCTGAAAACGCCCGCCGGCCGGTGGCAATGGGACAAGGTGAAGCTGAAGCTGCCGGTGTTCGGCGCGCTGTTCCAGAAAGTGGCGCTCTCGCGGTTCGCCCGTGTTTTCAGCGCCATGCAGAAAAGCGGGATTTCCATGATGCTCACGCTCGAGATCGCGGGCGAGACCGTGGGCAACGTGGTGATCGCCCGGGCTGTGGAAACAATGAGCGAAAGCCTCCGGGACGGCAAGGGGCTGACCGCTCCCATGGAGTCCTCGGGGCTGTTCCCTCCGCTCGTCATCCAGATGGTTGCCGTGGGTGAAGAGACCGGAAAACTCGACACCATGCTGAACAAGGTCTCCGACTACTACGACATGGATGTGGAGTACACGCTTCGGAATCTCTCGACCATGATAGAACCGATCCTTCTCCTGTTTGTCGGCGGCATGGTCCTATTTCTGGCTCTGGGGATATTCCTTCCCATGTGGGATTTGATGAGTCTGTTCAAGAAGTGAACTAAGATGGTCTCGTAAAAAGTCACTACTGCTGTCATTGCGAGGAGCGGAGCAACGCGGCAATCTCGATTTTTCAGGCAGATACGAACTACGAGATTGCTTCGCTACGCTCGCAAAGACGACTTTCTCGACTTTTAAGGCTTGCACCATGGCGCGAATACTGCTTGTTACAGCGATTGCGTAATTTAACTTGTTTTATCTAGATATTTTTGTTGCATTTATATTGCCTGTTCGCTATATTTGTGGTACTGTTAAACCAATGATTTCGGAGGCGGAGTGGGAATCTGTTTCAAGGATGACCAAGGGCTCACGATTCTTGACACTGTTATCACTCTTTGCCTCATCGGCATCCTGATCGGCGTTGTGATTCCGAAATATCGACACGTGGCCCGGGCGGCCCAGGAATCAGCAATCAAGGCCGCGCTGGTGAATATTCGCACGAGTATTAAGCTGTTTAAGATGCTAAATGGTCGTAATCCTCAGAGCCTCAAGGAGATGATTGAAAAAAAGATTATGCTTCCGGCTAGAGTAGGTTCAGATAAATATACGGGACCCATTTTTCTGAAAGAAAGCTATCTTATGGAGTATGCGGTTGATACGGAAGGAAACATCATTGATGCCTTTGGCAATCCGTTTATCTACAATACGTCTAAGGGGGAGGTGAGGACAACAACAAAAGGATACGAAACTTGGTAGCTCGAAACCAGCTTCTTTTGAATTTTAAATCTTGAATCTTGAATCTTGAAATTTAACTTAATTAAGGAGGAAACAAAAATGTTAAGAACACAAAAAGGTTTCACGCTCATAGAGTTGGTGATGATCATTGTGATCATAGGTATCCTGGCCGCAGTGGCGATTCCGAGGTTTATTTCGCTCCAATCCGATGCCCATCAAGCTGCGATAAAGGGCATGTACGGCTCCGTGCGATCCTCGGCCGCAATGGTTCATGCAACGGCCCTCGCTCGCGGAGTGGGAGCAGCTGGAAGCGTAACCGTTGAAGGGTCAACAGTTACCATTGTGAACGCCTATCCAGCCACGGCTGCGGGCGGGATTGACAATGCCGTACAGTACGATACTACCGACTTTACCTTTGCCGCTGGCGTCTTTACCAAGGTTGGTTCAGCGACTCCCGCCTCTTGTATTGTTACCTATGGTGAGCCGGCAGCTCTTGGTAACGCGCCGACCATTACTGTAACGACCTCAGGCTGTTAAGATGTGTTCTGTCAGCGTTACGTTGAGCCTTGCAAAAAATGATTGCACTGATTGCGTGAAGTAAAAAAGTCCGCCCCCCTGATGAGAAGGGGGCGGACTTTTTCTTATTCATGGCCCCGGCGTGTTCCTCGATAACGGCAGAAAATCCAAATTCGCTTTGATATTATAATGATAATGAAGGAGAAGAGGATTGAGCGGGAAAACGATGAGTTCATTGAGATCCATTCCGGTGAGAACCAGGACCGTATTCATTTTTCTGTTTTTGACCGGCTTGCTTGTCTATGTAAATTCCCTGGAGGCCCCCTTTCATTTTGATGATATTTATTACCTGAAGGAAAATTTGCAGATAAAGTCGTATGCGACATTTCATCGCTGGCTCAGCGAGGATTATTCAAGACTTTTTACCGGCCGGCCTGTTCTCCTATTCACTTTTTTAATCAATTACATGCTCGGCGGTCTTGATACATTTGGATACCACTTCCTCAACCTGATGATCCATATCGTTAATGCCTTTCTTTTCTATGTTCTCTTTGCCCGATATGCTGATCCGGAAAGTAGGACGGGCTATTCAATACAGTATGTTCTCGCTGCCGTTATCTTCCTTCTCCATCCGATAAACACCGAGAGCGTAACCTATATATCGAGCCGGTCCTCCGCACTGTCAACGTTTTTTGTCTTGGCATCGATGCTTTGTTTTTTTCGAGGGACGGCGGAGCGTTTCAGGCCTCCCTATTACCTGCTGAGTGTCCTTTTTTTCATGATGGGGCTTTCCACGAAGGAGGCCGCAATTGTTCTCCCCCCGCTCCTCATGCTTTTTGACTATTACTTCATAGCTGACAGCAGGCGAGCTCTCCTGTCTCGTCTAAAATATCACATCCCCTTTTTCCTGCTCACACTCGCTCTTCTCCTGGTCTATATTTCGTATTTCACGAGGCCGGAAGCTGACCGTCCGTGGGTAATGCATATTTCCACCGAGTTGAGCGTTTTTGTTGAGTACGGCAAGTTGCTCTTCGTCCCCCTCAGCCTTACGATAGACCACGATGTAACGCCGCTGAGCCTTTACTCCGGCCGCGCTATTTTTTCATTTGCTATTTTGCTGTTGCTGATTGCTCTTGCGCTGTTCGTAAAGAAGAGTAAACCCGCTATCTCCTTTGCAATATTTTGGTTCTTCATATCCCTGTCCCCGTTCCTGGTCATACGAGTGAATGATTTTATGGCTGATCGATGGGTCTATACGGCGAGTCTCGGCTTTGCCGTCGGCGTGTCCGCGGTTGCCATACACGCATCACGATTTTATCCCAAGACCGCGCGCGTCGCTATAGTCGTCTTGCTGGTCCTGCTCGGCGCGCTGACCATCATGAGAAATCAGGTCTACGCAAATCCCATCCTCTTGTGGGAAGACGCCGTCAAAAAAGCCCCGGAGAAGTCCAGGCCTTATAGCAACCTAAGCCGCGCGTATATCGATAGTGGAGACCTCGTAATGGGGGTGGCGAGCAGCCGGGAAGGGATAAAACTTTATAAGAACGATAAGCCGAAGGGCCAGCTATTTGTGGCATTGCACATAAATCTCGCTGCCGCCTACCAAAATGGCAATAACCTGCAAAAAGCCGAGGAGGCGCTCAAAACGATTGAGCATGAAGCAGCCGCGTATCATGAGTATCACCACAGTCTCGGACTGATCTACATGAAAACTCGTCGCTACGATCAGGCGCTCGCGGAATTTAAAAAAGCCCTCGCCATACGCCCCGGTTCGCCGACGTTTCTTTACATCACTGCTGATTGCTATGAAGCGCTGGGGCAGCATAAAACAGCGCGGGAGTATTTTTCACGCGCATCAGCCGGTGTTCCTCAGAGCGGGCCGGACTACATCAATCAGGGTCAGGCTTTTTTCAAGTTGGGAGAAGAAGGGAAAGTTCTCGAACTGCTCTTTGAAGGGGTAAAAGCCGACCCATTCGATCTCAGTGCAAGACTCTATCTCGCGGACACGCTGCTCAGCAGGCAGTTTTTCGACGATGCATGGAAACAGTATGCGACAGCAGCCGCGTTTTCCCCGCGTTCCGTATCGGCATACCGGGGCATGGGGATCATTCTCCTGTCCCGCGGGGAACACAGAGAGGCGAGCATGTATTTCGAGAAAGCATTGGTTTTTCTGCCGCCTGATTCCCCCGAACGAAAGGGTTTATTGGAACTTTTGAACAAGGCGAAGGGGTAAAGGCATAGATGTCTTTAACATTGCCCGGCATTGAATCGCGCTATTGGTGATGTTATAATTTGGTGACCAATGAACAGAAAGGGTTTCACACTCATAGAGCTTGTCATGGTCCTCGTGCTGATCGGCATTATCGCCATGTTCGTGGCGCCGAGGATGGTGGATGTGACCGGCACGAAGGCGGGCGCCTTTAGAGACAAGTTGCGCGCCGATATCCGCTATGCCCAGAACCTGGCGATGACGAGAAATCTAAGGTCCAGGGTTGATTTCAGCACCCTCAACCGGTATTCCGTGCAGAGCAGTACAACGAGCACGTGCAGTGCTTTTCCCGATGCAATAGATCCGGCAACCAGCGGCACGTTCACCGTTGTCCTCAACACGGGGGACTATGTCGGCATTACGCTGACGCTGCCCGCCATGACCTGCCTGGAATATGATTCCCTCGGCCGGCCCTATAACTGTACCGGGCTCGGGCCCGCTTGTGCCGTGCTCTTCTCGGGCATGACTGTTACGGTTAATGCGAATGCCGTTGCTGTGGGCAGTGTTACGGTGTCTTCACAAACCGGGGCGGTGAATTGATGATGCAGGGAAAGAAGACAGGAGCCGGAAGTAAGGGGCCAGGAGAGCGTGGATTCTCCTTGATTGAGATCATCGTCACCCTCGTCGTGCTTTCGATCGCGGCAGTCGGGGTGCTCTCGGTTTTTACCACGGGCATCAAGGGAAGCGCTGATCCGCTTATTCTTAACCAGGCAATCGCCCTGGCGCAGGAGAGGATGGATACGGCAATTGCCCTAAAGAAATCAGGCGGGTTTAATGCAGTTCAGGATATTGCTGCAACTTCATTTGCAGCCCCATTCGCAAATTTTTCGTATGCAGTAGATGCAACGTGTGTTGATTCGAATTTTGCAAATCCTCAAGGTGGTTCGGGATATAACGCTGATGGTTCCTGTAGTCAGGCAGGGGCTACCAGGTATTATAAGCTCGCAGTGGTCACCGTTAGTTGGACTGGCGACTCTGTCGTCCTTACGACCGTTGTTGCGAACTATTAGTAGGAGTGTGGAATGCGGAATAATGCTATGATTCGTGAGAATTCGTGTCAATTCGTGGCTAAACAGGTTTCCGGTTTCACCCTTATCGAGATCGTAATCACGATCGTGCTCATCGGCATCCTCTCGGGCATTGCGGCCATGATCATCCTGCAGGGCGTGCGGGCCTATTCCGATGAGCAGAACCGCAGTGATGTGCACTACCAGGCTCGGCTGGCCGTGGAGCGGATGGCGAGGGACTTGCGAATGATCAGGCAGGCGAGCGAGTTCGGCACAGATAATTATCCGGCAGTTCCTGTACTCGGAACCGTCATCAATCCGACGGCAACCAGCTTGAGTTTTGCAGATATGACTGGTACTACCGTCACGTATTCGTTCGACAATGGAACACAAACGCTGAATCGAAGCGTTGGCGGACCGCCAGTTCTCGCTCAGGGAGTGACGGCCTTTTCGTTCACAGTATACGACAATGCCGATCCTCCTAATGTATTGCCTGCCGGTTCATCGACGACGGGATGGGTGATACAGATTGATATGACCGACACTCAGGGTTCGGAAACTTTACAAATGCGCACGCGGGTGCATCCGAGGAATTTCTAAAATAAAGGGGCAAGGGGCATGGAATTGTTGGGCAAGGCTTCAGCTTTGCATAGACAGGAAAATGCTGCAACCTTAATCAAGGTTTGCTTTCAAAAAAGCATGCTTTACCGGCATGCTTCGAGGGGGTGCGTGTGCAAAATACTCTATCGGTGAATATTAGAACGATGATCGAGTCATCGTCGTTCCCGTTTTCTATCCGTGCGGTTGCGGTCTTCGGCTCAGTCCCAAGCGGTAAGGCAACGGAAAACTCGGACATCGATCTTCTCGTTCTTGCGGAGGGTATAAAGGAAAAATTTCATCGCCGCACCGCGGAAATAGCAAGCATCAAGCGCGTTCTGCGGGGCATGCCCCTTGATGTTCTCCTGCTCACTCCGGAAGAAGCTCGGTCGAATTTTGACAACCACAACCCGCTTTTTCTTGATATTGCCGAAGAAGGCGTCATTCTCATGGACACCGATGATTTTTTAAGCAAGCTGATTCATAAGACGCGGGCCTATATCAGGTCGCGAGGCATTAAAAAATTTCATAACGCCTGGAAATTTTCGGTAAAAGCCGGCGAGGCCACCGCACTGTCCGAGGTAAGCAATAAGGATTTTTCCTCGGCAATGCTGAGAGATGGCGAAAAAGATTTTCTCGTCGGCAAAAGAATACTCGACGACGGTTATTATGATAAGGCCGTCTACCCCTTTCAGCAGGCGGCGGAAAAGTGCGTTAAGGCCATATTAATCGCCTTGGGTGTATTTCAAAAAACCCATCTGGTCGGTGAAGTTTTAAGAGAGTTGGTCCTGAAAGAAGCTGACGTCCCGGGCAAGTGGAAGAACTCGTTATTGAAGGCTGCGGAAATTTCCGGGGAGATGGAACCGGAAATCAGTCTGAGCCGCTACCCAGGCATAATCAACAATAAGCTGTGGCTGCTGTTTGATGAATATGAAAAGAAGGACGCGGAAGACGCACGGCAAAAGGCGGAAATAGTCCTTGTAATAGCAAATCAATTTACCGAAAGCTGGTTTACGGTAAAATAGGGCGCATCCGAGGAATTTCTGATAACGCGCGGAGAGCATAGGGCAGAGCGCAAAGTGAAAATATGACAACCTTTGGACAGCAAAAGGGCGTTTCGCTCATCGCGGCAATCTTCATCATCGTCATTCTTGCATTCATGGGCGTGATGTTCGTATCGCTGATCGGAACGAGCAGCCTCACCTCAGTGAACGATCTCCAGTCCGGCCAGGCGCTGTATGTGGCCGAGGGGGGGCTGGAGAGGGCTGTGCGGTTTCTTGATTCTCCTATCCTCGATCCAACCAGTACCAATCTTGACAGGCGGAGAGCTTGTGCGAGCGTTACCGGAGACGTGGCGCTTACCAACGTCGCGCTCGGGTCGGGACAGTTTACGGTCACAACAGAGGTGGGCTCGCCGTTCTATCCTGCAAATGCCGTTACCTTTACAAACATCGTAGGGACGACCATCAACGTCAGCGCAGATCCGATCGCCCGAGGATATGCCTCATCCGGCCGGATCATGATTGATCGGGAGTTGATAGACTATTCCGGTACATTGGGTAATTCCTTTACCGGCGTCGTCCGGGGTAGAGACGGCTCGGCGGTGTCCGTTCACGCAAACGGCGCGCCGGTCGGCCAGTATCAATGCACGGTTACCTCGCAGGGAGGAATACCAACTGTGGCAGCGCCGGCGGCATTGAGAACCGTGCGCGAAGCGCTCCAGCTCCAGGAAGGCTGGGCAGTGGGAGGCGGAGGACTGCCGACTGATAATCTAAACAGCGTTTACTGCACGGGTGCTGCAAACTGCTGGGCCGTCGGCGATGCGGGAACGATCCTCCGGTGGAACGGTGTGGGCTGGAGTCAGGTTGTGTCGCCTACCGTGGAAAACCTGAATGAAGTCCACTGCGCGGACGCGAACAACTGCTGGGCCGTGGGAAACGCCGGCGTGGTCGCTGCGGAACGACCGCTGCTACTCCAGTGGGATGGGGCGGCCTGGGCCATCTTTAACAGCGGGCTTAATATCAACGCAGATCTTAATAGCGTTTTCTGTAATGCCCCCAATGACTGCTGGTCGGTAGGCGATCGAACAGCCAATAATAATAATGGCTGGATGTTTCTCAGATGGAACGGCCTTATTTGGCAGCGGACTCAGACAACGGCCCCCAATTCAACCGCGCAGGGCCTTCTCTCGGTTTTCATGCTTGATACTAACTACGGATGGGCAGTAGGGGGACCGAATAATGACCGCTTTGTGCGGTGGAATGGCGCGAACTGGGTAAATAATTTCCCCGGGGCCGTCAGTCAACTTAATTCCGTTTTTTTGCTTTCTGCCAACAACGGCTGGGCTGTTGGAGATGTACAGGGGGGGAATGAAGTCGTGTACCAGTGGGACGGCGCTAATTGGACTCGTTTGGCAGCCTCGGGAATAATTCCGAACCAGAATCTTGAGAGCGTTTTTTGCACGAGCAATAATGAGTGCTTTGTCGCGGGAGCTAACGGCACTATTTCCCGCTGGAGCGGCGCTGTCTGGACAAATGTGTCACCGGGCGGCAACCAGCTGAATTCGGTTGTTACGATAGACACTACCGGTGACGGAATCGCTGACGATGGCTGGGCGGTTGGAGCAGGCGGCGTCATATTCCGCTGGAACGGCGCGGCTTGGAATCTTTGGGCTCAGGCCAATGCGACCCTGCTCCGATGGAGGGACGTGGCATGGAATGACGTGTCGGCGACGCTCCCCCTCTCGACGAACCGGCTGAGGGCCATCTCGATGCTTTCCTATGCCGACGGTTGGGCCGTTGGAAGCCGCACGGGCGGCACGACGAATGGATGGATGTTCCGAAGATGGAGCAATCCTGTGGCCAATGCCTGGAACGATTTCGGCGTTGACACTGCGCCGACGATCGCCCAGAACCTCAATGCGGTATATATGATTTCCTCGAATGACGGCTGGGCCGTGGGAAACCGCACAGGTGCGACAACAAACGGGTGGATATTGTTAGGATGGAATGGGGCGGGATGGGGCCGATTCGCGGTTGATACCGCGCCGACGGTCGCCCAGAACCTCAATGCGGTATATACGATTTCCTCGAATGACGGCTGGGCCGTGGGAAACCGCACAGGTGCGGCAACAAACGGGTGGATATTGTTAAGATGGAATGGGGCGGGATGGAGCCGATTCGCGGTTGACACCGCGCCGACGATCGCCCAGAACCTCAATGCGGTGTATCTGGTTTCCGGGGGCAATGACGGCTGGGCCGTGGGAGACAGCAACGGGGCGCGGCCGGTCGTGCTCCGGTGGAACCTTCCCTGCGGCGGAGGGGCCGGCACCGGAACCTGGAATGACTGCACGAACGGCATTCCTGCCGTCAACCAGAACCTGAATTCGGTGTTCATGGTCGGGGCGGACGACGGCTGGGCAGCGGGCGACGGCGGGCTCCTTTTGCACTGGAACGGGACCGCCTGGACGCAGATTCCGCCTCCCACCCTTCAGAACCTGGACAGCGTGTATGTCATCGGCCCCCGCCAAAGGCCGCAGGCTGCGTGGCAGGAAGTCATTCAGTGATTCAACATTCAGTTTTTCACGCCTACGTTTTGCGGCCGTCGTTGTCGAATGCCAATATTGATGGACCCGTAAGAAGTCAGGCGGCGTAAAGTGCCGCAAAATGCATAT
>CAYPOT010000040.1:0-21743 GCA_964412455.1 uncultured Nitrospiraceae bacterium
TGACCTATGACCTATGACCTATGACCTATGACCTATGACCTATGACCTATGACCTATGACCTATAACCTTGCCTTACCTTATCCCGCCACGACAAATGTCTCCTCCCTGCCTTTGCCCCGGGAATCCTCGAAGATGGGGTAGATCATATGGGTGCTCAGGGAATGGATACGCGCGAAATTGCCGATCAGGTCCAGGTGAATATGGCTTGTATCAATTGACTCGCGGAGGCCCTTGCGGAGGCGCTCCAGATGCGCCTGGGTGAGTTCCCGCTCCAGGACATCCAGTTCCTCCTTGTTCCTGAGGACCTTGCGCCCGATATCCCTATCGCTGCTGGTAAAAGCGGAAACCGCCAGATCGAAGTTCTCGACGATCTTCTTGTGATAACCGATGATCTCATTGATGCCTTCCTCCGAGAACATGAGACCCTTGGTAATGCGCTTGAGGGCCAGCGGCAGGATATTCCGGTCGACGATATCGCCGATGCTTTCCAGATCACGGCTCGCCTCGAGCAGCGCCACGGCTCGCCGGGACTGGACCTCCGTAAGCGTCGACGACGACAGACGCGTAAGGTAAAGACGGATCTGACGGTCCAAAATGTCGACGAGATTGTCCTTGTCCCTGATGGCGGTAATAAGTCCCTGGTCGTCCCTTTGCAGTACTTTGATGGAATCGATCAGCATTTCGCGCACAATGTCCGATTCCCGGAGTGTCTCCCGTGTCGCCTGCCCCAGCGCCAGGGAGGGGGTCTTGAGGACGTGGTCATCGAGATACTTGGGGCCGAACTTCTTTCCCACCGGGGAGTCCGGCACGAGTTTGACCAGGAGCCTGGTGATGAGGCCAAGGAACGGCAGAAAGAAGAATGCTATGATGACGTTGAATAGCGTGTGGGCGTTCGCGATCTGCCGGACCGGTTCGGTCCCGGCATAGCTGACGATCCGTTCAAAGTACGGCAGGAACGGCAGCAGGAGCACGACGCCGGTAACCTTGAACAGAACATGGGCCCAGGCGACACGTCGCGCCTCCGCAGGCGACCGCAGGCTCGCCATGAGCGCCGTGGAACAGGTACCGATGTTGGCGCCGAGGACGATATGGACCGCCCCTTCAAGCGGGACCAGACCATTGACTGCCAGGGCGATAGCGATGCCGATGGTGGCCGCGCTGCTGTGGATCAAGGCCGTAAATGCCGCCGACAGGATGATGCCGGTAAAAGGAGAGCCGACCAGCGCCACCAGCACGTCTTTGAACAGCACGCTCTGCTGGAGCGGCGCCATGGCCTCGGACATGATGCGGATCGACAGGAAGACGAACCCGAAGCCCGCGAGGCCGGCGCCGATGGTCTTCAGATGGGTCCGCTTCGCGAACAGAAAGAGGGAGAGACCGGCGCCGATGAGCGGTACGGCATAATCCGCGACGCGGAACGCGATCAACTGTACCGTCAGCGTCGCCCCGATGTCCGCCCCCAGGATAACGGCCAGGGTCTGGCGGAAGCTCATCAGGCCGGCGCTTACGAATCCCACAAGCATGACCGACGTGGCGCTGCTGGACTGAATGATGCCGGTGATGAACGCCCCTGCCCCCACGGCGGCCAGCCGATTGCTCGTCAGTGACCGGAGGAGCGAGCGGATGCGAGGACCGGCCGCGTTCTGGAGTCCGTCGTTCAGCAGCTTGATGCCGTACAGGAGCAGCAGTACGCCGCCAAGAAGGTTCAGGTAGATCATAGGACTATACTATGCCGGAAATGCGTTTCCTCGTCAACGAAAAACGGGGCTTCACTGCTTCTTGACGGCCTTTTTCACGAATTCGATCTCGTCCGCTTCAGTGCTGATCGTTCCGTCCAGTTTTGCGTCAAGGAGCCCGGTAAGGATCTTCTTGTATCGTGGCCCCGGAGGGAGACCCAGTTCTTGGAGAGCGTCGCCGGTAAGCGTTACCCGCACATCCCGGAGGCGGGTCAGGTAGAGAGAGATGTACTTCTTCGCAGGCTCTTTCCTGGCCTTTGCCATCATGATAAGGATCTGCTCTATGTCCAGCGGTCTCAGCAGGTCATAAATACGGCTTGCGGGGATAGGGTCGTTCCGATAGAACTCAACCAGAACGTCCCTGCAGTGCTGCCGGGAAACCATGATCCGTTTCCTGATGCGAGGCGGTACGGCCAACCGCTCAAGAGCAACCAGGGTCGCGTCGTCCTTTAACCGGTCGAAAAGGCCCATGAAGTAGACGAACCATCGTTCCGCCTGCATATCCAGGTAAAGCAGCCGGTACCAGGTGAGCGTTTCGCCGATGCTGATGAAGAGCCGTTCCAGCTCGGCGCTATAACGCAGGCCGGGATGCAGGAATTTCAGGAGGTCCAGTTCCCGCATGCGCTTCAGGACCTTCAGGGGGTCCAGCTCGGAGAACATGAGCACCAGTTCATCAAAGATCCGTTCGCCCGACAACCGGTCGAACAGTTTCAGGTTTACCGCGCTCTTGATCAGGTTCTGGGTGTGCTTGCTTATGGAAAAATCGAACCGCTGTTCGAAACGGATCGCCCGAAACACGCGGGTAGGGTCTTCGACGAAAGAGAGGTTGTGCAGGATCCGCAGGGTCCGCTCCTTGATGTCCCGCAGACCGCCAAAGAAATCGATAAGCTCTCCAAAGTGGCTGCCGTTCAGCCGGACCGCGAGGGTGTTGATCGTAAAGTCCCGCCGGTAGAGGTCCTTCTTGATGGAGGAAAGCTCGATCGTGGGAAGGGAGGCCGGTGATTCATAATATTCGAGCCGCGCAGTGGCAATGTCGATCTTCTGACCGTCGGGAAGGACCACGACCGCGGTGCCGAACTTCTGGTGCGTCTTCATCCGTCCGCCCATTGTTTTGACCAGCATGCCCGCGAAGGTGATGCCGTCCCCTTCCACGACGATATCGATATCATAGTTCGCCGTCCTGAGGAAGAGGTCACGGACGATCCCGCCAACGAGATAAACAGGAAATCCCGACTCGTCGGCCACGTCGCCCACCCGCTTCAGGACGCTGCGCACGGCAGGCGGCACCCGTTCCTCCATCATGCTCCGGATGTTCCGGATCTCGTGCGGCTCCGCCTCGGAGGGCAGCCGGCCGGTCCGGCTGAAGCGCTCCTCGTGCAGGGACCGGAGCAGGTCTGTCCGCGTTATGGCTCCGGCAAGAACGCCCTCCCGGTCGATGACCGGCATGAACCGCTGGCGCTCGCCGATCATGATCTGCTCGACACTTCCCATCGGCAAATCCGGATCGACGACCGAAACGCCCGTCGACATGAACTCGTCCACGGTGCGCTTCCCGAGACCGTGGAACAGGGCCTTCTGGACCACTTCGCGGGTGATGATCCCCAGAAACCCGCTGCCGTCAAGGACGGGAAGGACATTCACGCTGAACCTCGTCATGTCCGCGCCCGCCTGCTGGATCGGCGTCCCCGAGGCGATCGTTTTGACGGGCGATGTCATGATGTCCCTGGCGGTCCTGCCCGGCTTGATATGGTTTTTGAGGATGTCGATGAGGCGCTCCCGCGCCTCAAGATAGGTCAGGTCCCTCGCCACGGCGGACGCGGCGGTCAAATGCCCCCCCCCGCCCAGCGGTTCCAGGACCTTACCCGCGTTCACCTGGGGGATCCTCGTGCGGCCGATGACATGCGTTTTTTCTCCCGACTGCACCACCAGGAACAGCGCGTCCAGGCCGTCATTCGCCTGCATCTGGTGCGCCAGCGCCGCGAGGTCAGGGATGTAATGGGGTGTGGCAATGGCGGCGATCACCACGTCCACTCCGTTGATGTCATACCGTTTCGCCGCGGTCACGAGTTCGTTCAGCACGCCGACCTGCTCGGGCGTAAGGTCACGGGAGATGAAGTCGGATACGATATTCAGGTTCGCTCCCTGGCCGATGAGGTAGGCTGCGGCCAGGGCGTCCCGCTCGGTGGTCGAATGGTAGGTGAGGGAGCCGGTCTCCTCATAGATGCCGAGGGCGAAGATCGTGGCCTCGAAGGGCGATATTCCTATCTCCTTTTTTCGAAGAAGTTCGACCATCAACGTTGTTGTGGCGCCGACCTCTTCGATCACCTCGACCTCTCCCCGGATGTCGCCCTCCGTGCGGGGATGATGGTCGTAGATATGGACCGTGACGCCGGGACGGCCGAGCGCGCCGTCAAGCTTTCCCAGGCGGCGGGGATTCCGGTTATCGACGATGATCAGCCTGGTGATCTTCTCCACGTCAATGGTCCGGAGCCGTTCGGTCTCGATGGTGTAGGCGGTCGATTCGATAAAGAAGTCCCGCATGTTCTTTTCCTGGGAGCCGGCGAAAACCAGTTTGGCATCGGGGTATAGCTTCTTCGCCGCCACCATGGAGGCAAGGGCGTCGAAATCAGCGTTCGTATGACTGGTGATGATCTCCATAGGTTAAGACAAGCACCAAATTTCAAGCATCAAATAATATCCAAACTACAATATTCAAAATTGCCATCGTTTGACGTTTCGATCATTGAGATTTGATGCTTATTTGGGATTTGTTATTTGCTATTTGTAATTTGCTTCCCCTCATCCTCTCGGATGGTATTTCTCGTGGACCTGCTTCAGCCGTTCTCGGGATACATAGGTGTAGATCTGGGTAGTCGATATATCGGAATGGCCGAGCATGGCCTGTACGGCGCGAAGGTCCGCGCCGTTGTCCAGGAGATGCGTGGCAAAGGAGTGGCGCAATGTGTGGGGCGATACGCTCTTCATGATGCCTGCCTTCCGCACATAGTGTTTGATCCGCTCCCAGAACATCTGGCGGGTGATCTGCCGGTGCCGGGAACTGATGAACAGGAACTCGGACTCTCTTCCTTTGAGCAGCAACGGCCTTGCCCGGCCAATATATTCCATTACCCGGACGCCGGCCACCTCGCCGAGCGGCACCGCGCGCTCTTTGGACCCTTTTCCGACGACAATGACAAATCCCCGCTCCAGGTTGATGTCCTGCAGCCGCAATCCGACCAGTTCGCTTGCACGGAGGCCCGTGGCGTACAGGAGCTCCAGCATGGCCTTGTCCCGGATGCCCAACGGCGTTTTCCGCTCCGGCTGGCCCAACAGCGATTCCACCTCGCTGCTGCTCAGGGTCTTCGGGAGTCGTTTCCACCCCTTTGGCGTCTCAATGTTCCCCGTCGGCTCATTTGTTGACAGTCCGTCGATAAGCAGGTACTTATGAAGTCCTCTGACCGCGGACAGGCACCGTGCCGAAGAAGGTATGGCCATGCCGTCCGAAGACAAACGGGACAAAAAATCCAGCACGTCCTGCTGCCTGATGTCGTTCGGCGCCTTACCATCCATGAAATGAAAATATTTACTCAGGTCCCGCCCGTAGGACTCGAGCGTGTTCCGGGAAAGCCCCTTTTCAACAGCTAGGTAGTTCAGGAACCGTTTCAGAAGATCATGGTCCATGCATTTTCCGATATAAAACAGGCGATTACGACTCTGATACTATTGTAGGTTATTAACGGATGAATTGCAAGTGAGGGGGATATGAATGGATACACAGCGATAAACTAAAGACCTCTTATCGATATATCTATACATATTACCGACCGTCATCCCCGAGTGCTTTTATCGGGGATCCAGGATTTTACTGGAAAAAGACTGGATTCCCGCTCAGAATCGTTGCGGGAATGACGATATGAGAACAACGATAGCGTCGATTCTATTATGAGACCATTGATAGGTGATCGACGTGAGAACAAAAAGGCCGGAAAAAACTCGGCGCCCCGATGTCCTTACTGCATTGCCCTTGGTTCAACGGGGCATCGGGACGCCTTATGGCGCCGCTGTCTTATTGGGGACGTACGCGGAAGGAGTTTCATCTCCCGCATGCCGGAGGTCCTGCTGGAGGACCCTCATGTTCCTTGCTGCATGCGTATCGATATAAGGGGGGAGGATAGGCGCATGCCGCATTGCCGGCATAGCAGACAACGACACCGTTAGGATAATCATAGCAAGTGCATGGAACCTGTCAAGGGTCTCACGGATGTATTTTTCTGAATTGCAGATAGTTGCTTAATGAAACGATGCTCTGAGTGAAACATGAGATTGCATATATCTGCAGTACCGGCCGTCATCAAAGGGACCAACAACCTCTCCGACTCACAGGTAAACCCCGTTAGACAACATCGTTCTTAAGCAATATAAGTGACAGAAGTATTGTGACGCAGAATCACAATCTGAGGAATGACATATGAACCGCCGACGGAAGTCAGCGGCTTTCTCTAACGGGGTAAACACCAAATTCCCGGAGCATCTCTCCCAGGAGCGACAACGGCAGTCCTACAACGTTCGAATAACATCCTTCTATTCTTTCCACCAGGAGGGCGCCGCGTTCCTGGATGCCGTACGCGCCTGCCTTATCCAAAGGTTCGCCGGTGGCAACATAGGCCGCTATTTCCCGCTCGGTCAGGTCCCTGAACCAGACCTTCGTTACCGAGATACGGGTCGCACTCCTCCCCGTAGCCGCATCCATGACGACAAGCGCGGTGACAACACGATGCTCCTTCCCGGCAAGCAATGCCAGCATGCCTTCCGCGTCACGGGCATCGGCCGGCTTCCCGAGGATGGCGTCCCCCGCGACCACGATGGTATCGGCGGCGATGACGATCCCCTCCCCTGCGTTTTCCGCAGCGATGCGAGCTTTGTCGAAAGCAACCCTGGCCGCGTAAGCATCCGGTGATTCTCCGGGCAGGACGCTTTCATCAACATCCGCCGGAGCGACGGTGAAGGAAAGGCCGATCTGCTTCAGCAGCTCGCGACGCCGGGGAGAGTTGGAAGCGAGTAGTACGGTGTGTTCCATGGATTGTTGCCTTTCTGCCTGATGTCCCGGGAAATAACCGATAAAAAAAATAAAAAAGAGCGTTGGGTGACGCTCTTCGTGATGCTTACTGCAGCGATCTAATGATCGTGGCTCATTTTACGTAGAGGTCGGTAAAGGTGATCGTAAATTCCTGAGAGTCCCTGCCATCGTCCCCGTCATCCACGGTTATGGCAATACCAACCTCATTGCGGCCTGTGAACAATACGTCCTTGGGCAATTCCCAGCGAACCAACCCTGTATTTTTGTCGATGGTCATCCCCTGGGGAAACCTGGTGAGGCTGAATTGCAACTGATCGCCGTCGGCGTCCAATGCTGTAGCCTGGTACTCCAGGACGCCGTTTTGGAGTCCCGACGGCGGCAGGGATGTTATCTGAGGAGGCCTGTTCCCGAGCATAACGGTCCCGGATACGACCGGACCGCTCGTTGCGAAGCCGTCCGTGCCGGTCACAACAACGGATACAATATTGCGTTTCTTCAAGCCATCGGTGCTGAACGTATTGTCCCGGACCTGACCGCCTACCGCGGTCCCGTTCACCCTCCATTGATATAGGTAGAGGATATCGTCGCCGTCAAGATCGGAACCGGCTGGATGGGCGGTAATGGTCGTCCCGATAAATGCCTGCTCAGGGCTCAGGACAACACCCGAAATGGAGGTGGGCATATTCCCGATCGTGACCGCCTGCGTCATAAACGGCGCACCGCTCGAATATTGATCAGAACCGGTCACCTCTGCGGTCACGGTGTCGCCCCTTCTGAATGTCCCGGGTTCAAGCATATTACTGGGGCCATCCTGCCTTGCAGTCCCATTGACCAGCCAGAGAAATCTCCAGTCGATCGGATCGCCTTCCGGATCGTTCCCCACGTACAGAATGCTCAGTCTGTCATTTGCCGTGGCGCTTGCCGGTGTGACTGAAGCGGAAAGAACGACAGGCGGGTTGTTTCCGGCTTCTGCTCCTGGGGTCTGTTGCCCGGTTGCAGCCGCGGGAGCGGCTGGTGCCGGCACAGGTACCGATGGGCCAGTCCCCTGATACCGCAGAACATAGTACGTTGTGGCTCCGGCAGCCAGGACGAGGACGGCTGCGATCACCCAGAGTTTGCCTGTCTGGCGTGCAGCTTTGGTCTTTTGCGGCGCGGCTGCCGGTCTCGTAATGGGAGGTCGCTTTTGACGCATGAGGGAAATGATACTGTTTTTTCAGAAGAAAGACAAGGAAATGAAGTCCTCGCCTCCCTGTTCAAGTCGGCAGTCTCCGTTCCGCGAAAAAAAAGGTGACAGGTTCCCTGCTATTGCCCCTGTATGTTTATCGTCAGGCGGTACCGGGACGTTCCCCCATGGCCGTCATCTGCAGCGATGGTGACGTCCTGCGCGCCTTTAAACGCGGGAGGCACGTCCCAGATCATCTCTCCGGTCAAAGGATCGATTTTCATCCTTTCGGGAGCGGAGGCAAGCGAAAACCGTACGGTGTCGCCATCCGGATCGACTGCCTTTGCCTGATAGGACCAGATCGTGCCCGCAAAATTAACGTTTTTATGCTCGACGAACATCGGCGGCATGTTCTGTATCTTTCTGATAAGCACTACCGGGCTTCCGGACGCTTCACCGTCATTGGGTATGACGGAAATAGTGATGTCATCGCCTCTGCGCACCGGACCTTCCATGGCGCTGTTCCTCCCGGCGGGCGAGCCGTTCCTGATCCACTCGTACGTGATGGTCACCGGGTCGTCGTCCGGGTCGGTCCCCTCAACTTCAATGCTGAGCGTGTCCCCGGGCTTAAAAACCTCCGGAAGGAGCCTCATCCCGGTGATCTCCGGCGGGGCGTTCAGGATCTGCACCGCGTCGGACCACACCTCCCGGCCCTGCACCGTGGCACGCGCCTGAAGCGTGGAACCTTTTCCCCCGTCGGCTCCGTTGAATTGATCAGGCACAAGGGTTGTAAATGGCCTGCCGTTCACCAGCCATTCTATCTTTGCGCCGGATAGGTCGAACCCGGTGGGGCGGAGGTTTATTGTGGACTTTCGTGTGGGTTCTTTCGGAGTTAGTTCCAAAGCGTACAGCGCCCCGGCAGAGGGGCCGGGTTGTCGCATAGCGCCAGGAGCGGCGCTCCCCGCATCCGAAGCCCCCCCGGCGGCAGTCGTCGCGGGTTTATCAGACGTGCAGGAGAATACAAGAAACGCAGTGACGATAATATAAAAAGGAGCCATAAAATAAATGGTAATGCATTGATAGCAACAAAAATGCGTTACCTTGTTTAGCCGTATTCTTTTTGGCTTAGAGCCTGTGAATCATTCATCCGGTAGTGGAAAAGGACTTTGAGCACGTTCTCAATTCCTCTTTCGCTCCACCGGACACCGACATCGGCCCGACGGTTGAGCTCACGCATCTCCCGTTCGATCGGTGTGGTCGTCGCATACGTAAAGTGCTTATCGGCCCGATAGGTAAACGTCTCGGACCGCGCATTCCGGAGATGCTCTGCTGACGTTGTGCAGCCGGCATCCTCCAGATCTTTGATAAAGGTTCCCAGCATTCTCGGGGCGGTGACACACTCCCCGAAAAGGATTTCTTTCAACCGTCCCTGGTAGATGGCCCGATCTTCATGCGGAATATCATCCTGCCAGAGATAATGCTTGAGCTGATAGACCAAGTGCCAACGGCACCGCTGGACGCTGTCGGCGCAGCCGGAGAAATCAGTATCGCCATCATGGACGATGCGCTGGGGCCGAATGGCTCCTAAGTGGTCTCTGAGTGGCTCAACATCCCCGACGTGGAGATGAACCAGTTCTTTCCTGATCGTCGGCCTCCCAGCAACCATCGGTCCTGGCTTGGCGGTAATTGCCATTTGTACCGAGGCTCCGCGCTCCTTGGCACCGGCCTTGACCTTTGTGGAGTCCGTCAGGACGGTTTTGCCGGAGACCTCATCGAGAAACACAAGGACTTTGGCTTTTGCCGCGATCTTTTGCCTGATCCCCTCTGCAGAAAGGGATCCTGCAGTGAGTCTCTTTAAGATATCCGATGACCGCTGAAAAGGCATCTGGCTACCCAGAGAGACGGCCTTTTCAATCAACTCATCGGTACAGCGCCGGGCGAAGGGAAGACCCAACGCCTTGGTAAAAGGCCGAAACGCACGGCCACAGCATTTGCACTTAGCCTGAAGCACCGGAAGAACCAGTCGTCCTCTGGAAGATCGTAAAACCCGGGGACGCCATCCCTTGCGGGTGTGCTCATTTACCCCGCATGAGGGGCAGAATATATGGTATCGGGAGCGCCGGTACCACCGAAGCTGAAGCGTCCGTATAAGCAGCTGGACCCGATTTGCAAGGGAGGCATCAGCTTCCTTGCAGGCAAACTGTACTACGCGATTGACAATATTGCTGTGATACGAGAAAATCTCTTCCGGGAGACGCTGTTCTCCTGAGGGCATCTATCTGTCACCTCCTTATTGAGTTTGCCAAGACCCAAAAAGGATACAGTAGATGCTCTCTTTTTCAAAGAGCAGGTAACGCGTATTTTACGCTATCAATGCATTACTTTGGGATTGTTCCTGCGGCATTCTTCCGGTTCAATATTGATAGAGAACGCTTAACTTTGCCCTTTCCTGCGGGTTCGCTGCATTGAGAGCAAGGATCTCAATTGAATATAAATATGGATTACTCGGCGCCGATATGGATCCTGATGTTCCTCCGCTTCCAGACGACTTGGCATCACCCGTACCTCCTCCATGCAATCTTCCCCCGCTGCCAGCGCTGTTCCCCTTCACCGCACCGGTTATTTTCGCGTAAACAGTGTACGCAGGGTTTCCAAGATCAAACGATACATCATAGGTGCTGTTATTAGAGGGATCAATGGATATGCTTGTATTTATGCCGATGGGCGAAGTTACGGGCCAATTCGCGGTGGGGGCATAGAGTTTGCCGGTGGCAGCATTAGTCAACCTATTATTATCTACTACGGTAAAGTTAGCAAGCAAAATTGAGAAAACAGCAGATGTCGTCGGCCTTGCATTGATAAGTTGACACACTACGTCGGCGCCCGCCCTTCCGGCTTCCAACGCTGTTTTATACCGCTTCGAGCCGCCGGATGTCTTCGTGCCCTGTGTCAACATATACAGCAGTCCTGCCGCCACCACCAGCGCAACCGCTGAGAGCACCAGGACCACGAGCAGGGTGGAACCTTTTTTGTCTTTTAAGATACGCATACTCATTACCTCAGTTCTACAAATTGAATGGCTTAACGGCTACCCTATAAACCTTCCACCGGTAATTTAAATTCGATCCCAAAGAAACAGTACGACCCAGACCAAATTCACCCACCGTTATGGGATTCGTGGAGTGCGTGTAGCTCAAATCTCTCCCGCCCTCATGGGTAAGGATATATACCTTCACTTCCTTGACCTTCGTTCTTATCTGCTGAGCTGACGAGAGACCCGAAAGTGTTGAGGTATAACCATCAGCCGGGGTGCCAATACCCGATTGAAAAGCACCGTTCCCGTCATTATCCAACCCGAAGATCACCTGCACATCCGCAACGCAATCGACTATCGGCTGCGGATTAAGCGTTCCGTCGGCATTCAGTGTGGCTTTGTACAACACCCCGGTATTCGGGGCGCACCGGGACGGGATCGTTGCAGGTCGTGCTATATAATAATCCGCCCGGTTGAAAGGCCTTACAGGATCGGTGGAACCGCTGATGCCATACACCAGGTAAGTATCGTTCGGATCACTGGGCGCAAAAGTACTATCTGTAAGAGCGCCGGCATTATATGTAGTGAAAAAACCTCCGGTGCCGCTGAGTATAAGCGGTCTCGTATCTTTATTTTTTGGATCAAGAACAATTACCCTGTCGGTACTATAAAAATTTTCACTTGCGTTTGCGGAGTTCCACTGGTTTACCACATTTCCGCTCCTGAGATAGGACCAGCGCTCGCACGTGTCATTTCTTGCCACATTCACAGCCTTTATCACGAGATAGTCCGACCCGTTGAATATATTATTCGGACTGTTATACGTTGCTGAATCTACGCTTATGATCGCGCGCGGTGTCCCGGTTGTGGCATCGTTAACCGTGGAAGAAGGGTTGGTAAACAGGTTAGCGCTGCTCTCGGTATAGGATATGGGCGTGGGGTTATCCCACGTCAAGCCATATCCGGCACTTTCCATATCCCGCCGCATTATATCAAGCCCGATCATGTTTTCATTTGATTCAACGATTTTGGACTGGGTCCGGGATTGCCCGAGCAGCCCGATGAAGGCGCTTGAGGCTGCGGCAATTACCAGCCCGGACATCAGCATGGTGATCAGCAATTCGACCAACGAGAACCCTGCTTCTTTCCTGATCATGAGTTCCTCACAAGGGTCGTAATGTTATGGTTGTAAGTAACCCCTCTTCTGCTCCAGGTTACGCTTACGGCAACCTGCTTGTTATTCGCATCGATGTTGACAATCGTCATGCGCGTATTGAACCGGAAACCTGTTACTCCCCTGAAATCCCTGTCAACCGGCACATCGGCTGTTTCTGAGATCAGGGAAGCAAAGGGCGTGTTCCTCGCCTGGTTCATCCTTTCCTCCGCTATGTTTACCGCCTCATCCCTCAGGAGGTTTTCCACATTATTATTTACGACCAAAAGCGAGGTCTGGAGCAGTCCTCCGAATACTATGGCCGTCAGCAAAAGGGAAATCAGGATTTCGATAAGGGTAACGCCTTTTTCATTATGAACAGCTGGCACCATCCCACCTCCCCAGACGAAGACGTGTGGACGATACTGCGATACAGTCATATATAGCCTCATAGGTGTTCTGGATTCGTATCGTACCATTGACGGACATGAGTCCTCTACTGTCAAAGTTAAACAGTGTAAATGTTGAACCTGATATCAGTGGATCCCTAAGATTAATTTGCTGAACCAGGGAATCTCCGCCGGCTGCTGTGTCGAGATTGCCGTTACCGTCCGGCCCCGGGTTGGTGTCTTCCCATATCTGGTACAGGCTCGGGCTCATACTCACGAAATGCACCCGGTTTCTGTTGCTCGCCAGCACCCGTGCGTTCGTAAGGTCTGCGAACATTGATTTGATTTGTTCTTCCACGCGTGCTTTACCAAGCCAGGCACTCATCTGGAACCCGACAATTCCGAGCAAAATCCCAATTATGCCCAGAACAACCACGAGCTCAATAATCGTGAACCCTTTATTCGTCATACGCAACGGCCCACTCCGGAAAAGTTCCATTATTCACCCCGTCTCTGTGTGTTCAACGTTCCTTAATCTGTAAAACCCGTTTTAGAGGGGGAGGCGAGCCTATGATTGCCATGCCCTCTCCTCGCGGAGGCTCACCTTCCATGGCAGCGGACCTTCTCCCTCCTGCTCCCGTCAAAGCGTTCTGGAGATTCACCTGTTCGATGCTGCCGGTCGATAGCTGCACCATTACGTTGCCCGTCAGGTTTTCCGCTACGCCGCCGGTATTGTACTTCAGCGCCCATATGAAGCTTTTGCCCCCAAGGGCACATTCTTCACTATAGGGCTTGAACGTTGTAAAAAACACCGCTTTACTGCTCGGATCTGCATTGGGATCGGTCAGCACTCGTTCTGCCCCGAAACTTCTGGTCGGGTCCCCGGTATACGTATACGAACCGGCAGCATCGAGGTCAACATACCAGCCCTTCATATTGGAAATGGCAGTAGTGGTGGTCGGTACATTGCTGACATTGGTCACGTTTATTACATTAACGTCTGCAAGATCAAACATGGTTGTGCAGGTTGGATCAATATTCATATAACTCGAACCAACTGCAGCTGGAACAAAAACGGCGCATGGATGATTAATGGCGTACAATCGTCTTCCCGTGTCTTTGTCGTCCAGGGTTGTGCCCAGCGCATAGTGATACCGGCCTGTACCGAAATACAGCCATGATTTATTATTATCTGCGTCATCGAGGTTTTGAACCGAGGCCGAGACAGCCCCGATGCCTTCGACTATTTTTCGCCATACCCATTTCGTCGGATCTAAATCTTCCGCCCAAGTCGCACTCAAAGGGTTCTTGGTCAGAAGATTCCCAAGGCCGCCATTTGTCCAGGTATACGGAGCCGCGGCAGAACGCATTGTGTACGGGATATAAACGGTATCATCCTGATATTGACCGGATAAGTCCGGCCAGTTAATATCGTGAGTGGAATGATACATGGAACCGGCAAAGGCGTATTGGATTTCTGTATCATATGTCCGGAGCAGAGAGCCGGTTTTCAGATCCAGTATAAATAGCTTCAGGTTCTGATCAGACCGCCCCAGGAACTGGTTGTACGTACTATCGATAGGACCTGTCGGACCGGAACCAAGTATCACGAACCACCTGCCGTTTTTAGTTCGGATGGGCGCCCCAGTGACAGTGTCCTTGGCGCTGATCCTGACAACCGCCGGCCCGCTGGTCGCAAAGCCGAGCCCCGGATCCGAGAACTCCCAGAGAAGCTGAGGATTGTTCTGGTCCGTAACGTCAAGGGCGAAATAGGAGGAGTACCCCAGGCCGTCGGCAGGCGTTTTTACACAGTCCGTGGTTCCGATGCCGTCGTTGTTGCAAGAAGTGCCAATGTTCCGGCACCCGCCGCCCAATCTCATCCCGCCGATGATAACCGTCCGCCAGGAACTTTCCGAGCCTACCTTATCGCAGTTCCAGTAGTCGGCTTCCGTACATCCGGTCGTGCCTATGCTGGCATCAAACACAACAGGCGCAAGGTCAACCGTATAGATATGGCAATAATCAGGATCAGGAATATATTTAAGATAGGGCAACACATTTTTGGGGATATAGGCCCACAGCTCTTTCCCGCAGGGATTGGCATCCGTGGAACTGCAGACCGAGCCGGTGTCCGGGTTCACTAACCTTGCCTTCTCAAACTGTCCCTGCCCGGTCCACTTCACTTCCAATTTGCCGAATTTAAAGGCATGCAACATGCCGTCATTAGCTCCGACAAAAACAACGCCCCTGTTTTGATACGTATTTGTTTTCACATAGGCGGGCACCCCGGTATCATTATCGTACGTGCTGTCATTATATACCCTCATGTTGGTGCTTGGATCGACGAAAGCCCAGTAGGGATTTAAAGGAATCGATGACGCGATCTTCGGGGTCGAATTCAATATATCACCCAACTTCCATACACTTGTAGTATCGCCGCTCGTTATGGTTCGGGATCGGTAATCATTTATGCCATCACTGTTGAGGTCCATAATTATGTCTGTGCCGGTCAGGTATGAGATCACGTTTGAGGCATCCGTCGTTGTCATATACGAGGCCAGTGTGTCCGCGTTGGCCGTTGTAAACGGGAGAAGCGTGCTGCCGGTGATTGATGTATAAATGGTTCTCGGAGCCGTGGAAATATCACGCTTCCACATCAGTTTGCCTGCGTCCCATATGTTTTTTACATCCTCAAACAAGACCGTCGGTCTCTCGGTAAGAGGAGCGCCGGTTCCGGTTGTGTCCTCCAAACGCGCCGCTTTGGTGGTTTGTGCAGCTGTGTCGAAAAAAAACTTCATGATATAATCCTGCTTCACCTGGAGTTTGCTGTCCGTAACCGTATCCTCTCTCAAGTTCGTTTGCGCAAACTGCGGATCCAGGTAATACCAAAGATTCTGGATCCCCCCGATCCACTCGATCACGTCATTTCCGAACCTGCGTCGGGGATAGAACGAAGCCTGGATAAGATTGGACCCCCTGCCCTCTCCCGATGCCAGAACAGACGCGGCCGTACCGGACGCCACGCGGGAAATCATGTTTGAGAAAGCCTCCGTGAGGGCGCTCTCAAGCTGATCGCCCTGCGTGGCCTCGTAATAATTATCAGGCTTGCCGTCGCTGTTTTTGTCCCATTCCGACTGAAGATCGGGGATGCCGTTTCCATTTAAATCTTCAAACCCGCCGTTTATGGCGGCGTACTTGATAAGTGAGGAGTTGCTGCCGAAGGCGAAAACGTTATAAAGCGTGAGATTTTGGGTGCCAGTGATGCTGCTTCTGAGGTCTTGTGTATGCATGTAGAGGGCAACGTCTTCAAAACCGGCGACATTGTCGCCGGCGCCACATACAGGAAACGTTGATGCAGGGAAGGCAAAAGTTTCCGGCGCTGTTGCTGACACGGCCGGGCAACTGCTCACAGCGCAGTTGAATTGAGACCTGCCGGCGGCGTAATCACTTAACGTCGCGGGCAGATAGCCGTCAGCGCAGGGCTCGCCGTCGGTAATATAAAGGACAAAACTCTTTCCACAGGAAGGCCACCTCGGGGCGCCGCCGGTTCCGTAATTGAACGGATCATTAAGATTGTTGATCTGATAGTCCCCGTTGTTGTACCGCGGGCCGGGGCCTGTCAGGAGAGTGGCTTGTTGCGCGAAATACCCGGTCACCGTCCACAACGTTTCGGCAAGAGGCGTATTAGAATCCGGCCTGGTAAGATTTACCTGATTCACCGTGCTCGACAAACTCGTACCGCCCATGGCAACCTGGATACGCCCGCCATGCGGAGTAGGGGTGTTTGTATTATAAAACGCCAAACCCAATCTGACCCGGGTGGAAACATCCTGGAGAACGCCCTGGACCGGAGACGGCACCTTCACCAAGACATTGAAGGTATCCGCACCAGTTCCGTCAAGACCAGTCGGGTCGTTCCTGACACCAAAGGAAGATGTTCCTGCGCCGGTAGTAAACGTAACTTTCCGCGTTCCGTTGTACGGCATATACAAGTCTGCTGATGCTATCCGTTTGTATATGCCTCGTCCGGCGGAATCTGCCTGCTCGCCAACGAGCCTGTCAAAACCGCTACCTTCCCCTGATGTAGTTTTCCCCCCTGTGAGAACTTTTCGTAGAACATCCGTTCGTCTCATCGTAAGCCAGTTCAGAAAGTTGCCGTCCCACTCGGTGGCAAGTTTTGCCCTCTCTCCTGCAAGCCCGCTTCCTGTCTTGGGTGCGGAGGTCTCGAACCTGCTCGATGAATAGGTATACCAGTAGTCAGGGTCGAAATAGCCGTAGAATTTATAAGTCGGGTACGCACCGGGAGTCGTAAATCCGGTGCAGGGGTTGGTGGTGTCGGTGCAGTTATTGGTTACAGACGTATTAAAACCGTCGCTGTATGCAAAATTAAACATGCTCCCGGAATTATCCACAACGATCATGACGCTCGCAGGCACATTCTGGATAACATAGGGAGGTACGATACAATAATCCGACATGGTCTGGGCTTCTGAATTGCCCGAAGACAGGAAGAAAATAAACAGTAATGCCGCGACCTTCAAAGAGATGGATCGATTCATATTCATAATGATATTCTCCTTACTCGACCATGTTCTCATACACTACGACACTATTGATCTTCTTGTTCTGAAAAAAAATCCTCACCTTCTTACCTCTTGTCAGTTCTTCTTTTGATACCTGTTCCCCTGACGGTTTTAATAAGGGCACCCCCGCTATCGTGTAACGCCTGTCGCGCACCACAATGGTATCGTCCGTGACGTTTTCTATGATACCCTCAACCGTCGTGATCTTGTCCGCGCTGTAAGCCGGCGCCGGTAATCCCGTCGTGAATATGATCAATAAAAATAAGATCAATAACAGCTTCATTGTTATTTTTTTCATCCTGGCCTCCGTGAAGAGTTGCTGATTCTTTTTTATCATTTACGCTGCATGGTCAACACATTATCGGCTTTATCTCGGGCTGCGGTCTGTATCGTACCATTTCCGCCATCAGCACATCATACTCATCCCAGACATGACACCTGCAGCCCGGGCAGAGTTCCCATACCACCGCTTCCCGGTATTCCGCTATTACCACCGCGCTGCATTCAGGACATATGAGCCGGTACTTTGACATGGTCCCCGCCTTTAGATCTGTCCAATTTCTGTAATGTTTAAAGCAATCGGCGTGCCATTATATTTTACATAATATCAATGCGTTACAAAACACTGTGGTGATCAATTTATCACTCGAATTCCTCATTAGGTAATGAATTACCTTTTCATTAGCAGGCTGGGCAGGTTGTTGAAAAACGTTTTTTGGGTCTTTGCGAGCGAAGCGACACAATCTCGGGTTTCGCGTAATCAAGCACTTCGAGATTGCTTCGTCACTCCTCGCAATGACGGCAAAAATTGGACTTTTCCAACAGGCCTATTAAGCGATCTTTGGTTCCGGATTGTCCGGCTCAGTTGAAAAAGGAGAGGAATGTCGGGCGCAGGGTCAACAACCTGAAGTGGCGGTCCCGGCGGGCACGCCCGACAGGTATTCATGCATTGCCCGTGCGACCCTTCTGCCGGTTCCCATGGCCAGAATGACCGTCGCGGAACCGGTAACGATGTCACCGCCGGCGTACACTCCCGGCCGGCTGGTCTGACCGGTCAACGGATCGGCGATAATGTACCCTTTCCTGTGGACCGCAAGGTCCTTCGCGCTCTGCGTCACCAAGGGGTTGGCGTTGGTGCCGACGGCCATGATGATGGTATCGATGGGGATCCGGAACTCGGAACCCTTGATCGGCCGGGGCTTCCTTCGTCCGCCCGGGTCCGGTTCGCCGAGTTCCATGCGAATACATTCCATTTCCGTGACCGCCCCCTTCTCACCAAGGATCCGTACCGGTTCGGCGAGGACCTCGAAGCGGATCCCTTCCTCTTTTGCGTGGCGCACCTCTTCACGCCGGGCCGGCATGTCCTCTTCCGAACGGCGGTAAATGATGGTCCCTTCCGACGCGCCGAGCCTGAGCGCGGTCCGCACGGAATCCATGGCAACATTGCCGCCGCCCACAACCGCGACCCGCCCTCCTTTCCGGACGGGCGTGTCGAATTCGGGGGAATAGGCCCGCATGATGTTCATCCTGGTCAGGAATTCGTTGGCCGAATAGACGCCGTTCAACTCCTCGCCCTCGATGCCCATGAACTTGGGCGTGCCGGCGCCGGTGGCGACGAAGCAGACGTCGTACTGTTCGAGGATCTCGTCGATGGTGACTAATTTTCCCACGACCACGTTCAACGTGATCTCGACACCCATTTGCTTCAGCAGGTCGATCTCCCGCGCGACGATCTTCTTGGGAAGACGGAACTCCGGAATCCCGTAGAGCAGGACCCCGCCCGGCTCGTGGAACGCCTCGAAGATCGTGACTCCATGGCCGAACTTTGCCAGCTCATACGCGCAGGCCAGCCCTGCGGGCCCGCTGCCCACGATGGCGACCCGCTTTCCCGTGGACGGCGCCACCGGGGGAGCGTCAACCAGGTCGTGCTGCATCACCCAGTCCGCCGCGAACCGCTCAAGCCGCCCGATGCCCACCGGGTCGAATTTCTTCCCGACGATGCAACGCTGTTCGCACTGTTTCTCCTGCGGGCAGACCCTTCCGCAGACAGCCGGAAGGAGGTTGGCCTCCTTGATCGCGTCGTGGGCTTCCTTGAACTTTCCGTCCTTCACCAGCTTGATGAACCGGGGGATGGAGACCTGGACCGGGCAGCCCGAGACGCATGCCGGCTTGGGGCAATTCAGACAGCGCCCCGCCTCCTGCATCGCCAGTTCCGGCGAATAGCCGAGGGACACTTCATCGAAGTTCCTGCTTCGCTGCTTCGGGTCCTGTTCCGGGATGGGTGTTTTTTGGGGGATTATCTTCTTCGCGGTTCGTTGCTTGCTCATAGGTCGATATCGTCTGTCGTCAATTTTCTGTCGTTGTTGTCTGTCGTCTGTTGTCTTACTCACAGACCGGCGAGGCGCTTCCGAGCATTCGATCATGGCGTTTCTTCCAGGCCTCGAAGGATTCCTTTTCTTCGGCGGTATAGCTTTTCTGCCGGTTCATGAGCGACTCCCAGTCCACCAGATGGCCGTCGAACTCCGGGCCGTCGACGCAGGCGAACCGGGTCTCCCCGCCGACCATGACGCGGCATCCGCCGCACATGCCCGTGCCGTCCACCATAATTGGGTTCAGGCTGACCACGGTCCTGACGCCCAGGGGCTGCGTGGACGCGGCGACGAACTTCATCATGATCGCCGGCCCGACGCAGAGCACAAGGCCCGCCGGCCTGCATCCCAGTTCCTTCGTCAGCGCGTCGGTGACCAGGCCCTTGGCACCCTTGCTTCCGTCGTCGGTGGTGACGATGACCCTGTCCGCCGTCCGCAGCATCTCCTGTTCATAAATAAGCAGGTCCTTGCTGCGCGCGCCCATGATGACCGTGACCTCGTTGCCGGCCGCCTTGAAGGCCCGGGCGATGGGATAGAGCGGCGCCACGCCGAACCCGCCGCCGACCAGGACCACCCGCCCGACGCATTCAATGTGCGTCGGCTGGCCGAGAGGGCCGCAAAGGTCGAGGATGTCGTCTCCCTGCTTGAGCAGGGCCATCTCGTGCGTCGTTTTCCCCACCGCCATGACGATGAGGCTGATCGTGCCTTCCCGCGGATCAATGTCGGCAAGGGAAAGCGGGATCCGTTCGCCCCGGTCATGCAGGCGGATGATGACGAACTGCCCCGGCTTCGCTTTCCGCGATATGAGCGGTGCTGAAAGTTTAAAGAAGAACACATCGGGCTGTCGTATCAGCCGCTTTTCCAATATCCTTGCCATGGCGCGGAATAGTACCACAGTATAAACTGTTTTTATAGGGAAATATGCGATACGCATATCGTAAAACCGCGCGTTCGCAGACTTGCTGTACAGGTCGTTCTCTCAGAAGACACGCCGTGCGACCTGTATGACCGTAAAAAAGCCCACGGGCAAGCCCGTGGGCGGCAGATCTGCAGAATGATCTCCCTGTCCGGTCAGATCGCGATCGACCTAGAGCAATGTAGCGGCCAGTTCGGCGAGGTCGGACCGCTCGCCCTTCACCAGGGTGATGTGCCCGGCAATGGGCTGTTCTTTGAACCGTTCAACGACGTAGGTAAGGCCGTTGCTTGAGGAATCGATATAGGGATTGTCGATCTGGTACGGGTCGCCCGTCAGCACGACCTTGGTCCCCTCGCCGGCGCGCGTGATGATGGTCTTGAGCTCATGAGGCGTAAGGTTCTGCGCCTCATCGACAATGAGGTACTGGTTCGGCATGCTCCTGCCGCGGATATAGGTGAGCGGTTCGACCTCGATCATGCCCAGGTCGAAAAGGCTCTGAAGGTCCTTCTTGCCTTTCGCCCTCCCCCCCACCACCGGCGCTGAGGCTCCCATGAGGAAATCGAGATTGTCGCGGATGGGCTGCATCCAGGGCCTGAGCTTCTCTTCGATGTCACCGGGAAGGAACCCGATGTCCTTCCCGAGGGGGAACACGGGTCGGGAAACTACGAGGCGCTGGAACGTACGGTTCTCGATGGTCTTCTCGAGCCCCGCCGCAAGCGCGAGGAGGGTCTTCCCCGTGCCGGCCTTCCCCACAAGCGTCACGAGGCGGATATCGTCATTCAGGAGAAGGTCGAGGGCAAACTGTTGCTGCTTGTTCCGGGCGGAAACTCCCCAGATGCCGTGTTTGGTGTTGGCGATCGGCACGAATGCGTTCTTATGCTGACTGAACCGTGCAAGCGCTGTCTGTGATGGATTGGCGCTGTTCTTGATGAGCACGAACTGGTTCGGATGGGGCTTTGGGTCCGCGGCCTTAAGTTCACCCTTTACGTAGAATTCGTCGATCGCCCCCGGCTCAACGATGACCTCCGATTCACCGGAATAGAGCTCATCGAGCGTGATCGTATCGGACTCGTAGTCCTCGGCCTTCATCCCGAGGGCGTCGGCCTTGATGCGGAGGTTGGTGTCCTTGGTCACCAGGATCACGGGTAGTCCGTCATGTTTCAGATTGAGCGCCGTGGCCAGGATCCGGTTGTCCGCCTTGGTCGCGATGAGCTCGCTCGGAAGGTGCTCGGGCGACTGGTGGTTCAGTTCCACCCGAAGGCATCCCCCGCCCTCAAGCTTCACCCCCTGGGAGAGCTTGCCCTTTTGCCGACACTCGTCGAG
>CAYPOT010000040.1:21753-34490 GCA_964412455.1 uncultured Nitrospiraceae bacterium
TGACGCGCGTTCCGTCCGATCTCGTTGGCGTCTTTCTTGAATTTGTCGAGTTCTTCGATCACAACAATGGGAACCACCACGTCGTTGTCCTCGAAGGAGAAGATCGCCTTCGGATCGTGAAGCAGCACGTTGGTGTCCAGCACGAATATCTTTTTCATAAGCCTTCCTTTTTCCCCGCTCGTTCCTCTATCAGTGATCGCGAATATTTTCCATCAAATCAGTTCAGCAGAAACATCGACAGCGCCCATTCGAATGATCCGGGGCGTCTCCGCGGTGACATCGACAACGGTCGATGGCCTGTCCGCGGCCGAATCGCCGTCGTCGAGGACCAGGTCGATGCGGTCGCCGAGTTCCCTCATGACCTCGTCCGTGGTCCGGGGACTGGGGGAACCGGAACGGTTCGCGCTCGTTCCGGTCAGGGCATTCCCCATCAGGCGGAGCAGCGCCCGCGTCACTTCGTTGCCGGGAACGCGCAGACCGATGGTCCCTGTCCCCCCGGTCAGCTCCGGGGAAATATCAGGACGCGCGGTGAACACCAGCGTGAGGGGTCCGGGCCAGAACCGGCCCATCAGCCTTTCTGCGGATGAAGTTATCGCCGATGTCCATTCGGTCACTTCAGATCGGTCGTGCAGAAGCAGAAGGATGGGCTGGTCCGCCTCCCTGCCTTTTATATCGAACACTTTGCTGACCGCGCGGGGATTCCTCGGGTCGGCGCCCAATCCATAGAATGTGTCAGTCGGATAGGCGATCACGCCGCCGGCTCTGATCACTTCCGCACAGCGCGCAAAGGCCTCCCCTGGACGTCCCTTATCTATTCTAATGATCTCCGCCGTCTTCACCGCAGATTCACCCCGTTGCGGCATCTTCTTGTGGAAGAAATCAGCCCGCTCAAGTTCCCGTTCAAGCTGAAAGCGCTCTTCAACAGTATGCCATTGATCCGCTTCTACGCCATTGCGTTACAGCAACAACGGGGTTCACGTTTTCGCCGCGCTCCCGCCGCACAACACGATGTCCCCCTCCGCACGGCCCATGAATGCCGCAACGACCTGACATTTCACCTTGAACAGGAAAAAAGTGCGCTCATCCTGTTCCTGCACAAGCGTCTCGTAGTTCGCCTGGCCCTTGCTGATGATCAGGTCGGCGGTCCGGTAGTGTTCCAGGAACTGCGGTGAACACGCCTCGAGCAGCGTGCCGATGCCGTCATTCCCGTTGTCGATGACCTCGGCACATTCGTGCAGCCCCGCTGCGCGGGCATCGTCAGGCGTGGCATCGTTGATCACCGGCGATCCCTTGACCACCGCGGTGACCTTCTTACCCATGTCCCGCAGCACCTCGATCAGGAGCCGGTCGAACACGATCTCACCGGCGTTATCGCAGAGATAGAGAATGGTATGGCTGGCCTTCACCGCCCGGGCAAACACGGGGTATCTGCCGCCGTCCAGGGGCAGACGGAACGATTCTTCCAGAGCGCGGTCCAGGTCGATAGTCTCGTAAATGCCGAAGTCGATCACGTTCCCGGCGATCGCGGCGCGCACACCGTATTCCAGCCGGTCATCGGAGATCTCCGCTCTGCTCCTGAGGGCAGACAGCATCTCGAGCGCGATGCGATTATAGGTATCCTTGACCTTTTTATAGGGATCAACGCCTGTCTCTTCACGGAGCATCCGGTGAACGATCGAAGTCGTCCTTGCCGGTATCTCTTCAAGAGAAGCATTCTCGATAATTCTCTCCGCCCTGTTTAGAATCTCGCGGCCACGCTCACCGTTCACCCCCGCATGCTTCAATGTTCGCTCGACCTGTCCGAAAAAACAGGGCAGGCACGCAAGATCGGTCTTCACGCTGCAGGTCCCTGCGCGGGCGCTGCTCCTCCCGGTTTCTTTTTCCATCGTCTGCGCCTTGTTTTCTTTTTTGCCGGAGCGCTCTCGGCCGCAGGTTCCTCTTCCTTGGCGAGCGCAGCGACCCTTGCCGGTGCGGATGCCCTGGCAGGCGCCGACACCTTGACGGTCGCCGCGATCGACGTGATCGTCACAAGCCGTTTGGCCTTTTCCTCCACCTCGCGCTCCATCTCCACCTTGTATACTTTGAGACGGTTGGCGATCTTCACGTCCGAAGCGGCAAGGATCTGGGCGGCGAAGATTCCCGCGTTCTTTGCACCCGCCTTTCCGAGGGACATCGTGGCCACCGGGACGCCTCCCGGCATCTGGACCGTGGACAGCAGGGCGTCGATCCCCTTGAGCGCCGAAGAGTCGATCGGGACGCCGATCACCGGCAGCGTGGTCTGCGACGCCACCACACCCGCCAGGTGTGCCGCCCAGCCCGCCCCTGCGATGATCACCTTGATCCCTCGCTTCTCGGCGCCTGAGCTGTACTCGAGGACCTTTTTCGGCGTGCGGTGCGCGGACGCGATCGTCATCTCGAATTCGATGCCGAACTCCTGGAGCATGGCACCTGCCTCCTGCATCACCGGCAGGTCCGAATCGCTCCCCATCAATATCCCTACAACTGGTTTAGCCATACAAGCTCCCTTCGTTCACTGTTCATATTCGCGCAGGATATCACTTCCCTGTTACATGTCTTTTTCATCAGAGACAAATACCGTGTCCACCCCAAAAGCGTCCCTGACGAGCGGCATCAGTGCCCGCACCCCGACCGTTTCCGTGGCATAGTGGCCCGCGACAATAAGGTTCATGCCGTATTCACGGGCCGCGTTGTAGACGGCCAGATCGATCTCACCGACGAGAAAACAGTCAAGTTTTGATATGCTGGCCTCTTTCAGCATGCTGCCGCCTCCGCCGGAGACGATGCCGATGGAACGAATGCGGTCTTTTCCAAACCGGTGAACACGGCAGGATGACCTCAGCCGTTTCTTCAGTTTCTTCGCAACTTCGTCAAGACTTTTCTCCTTCTTGAACATCCCCGTATAGCCGATCTTGACACCGTGGTACCTGCCGAACTTCCGGGGGTCCTGCACCTCCAGCAGACGGCATAATTGCATATTGTTGCCGTACTCTTCATGCAGGTCCAGGGGAAGATGCGCCGCGTAAAGCGCAATGTTGCGTTTTTTCAGATATGCCGTTCTCCGGGATTCCAGTTCCCTGTCCTTTTGCGGTCTCCACTTGATGCCGTGGTGGACCACGAGAAGATCGACGTCCAGAGCGGATGCCTTTTCAAAGGTGGAGATGCATGCATCAACGGCAAAACCTACTCTATGAATCTGTCCGTCCCTTCGTGACCTGACCTGCAAACCGTTTACGGAAGAGTCCTTTATGTTTCTTACCCGAAGCACCCTGTTCAAAAAACCGGTAATAGCGGCATTAGTGGCTTTTTTCACGGTCAATTCCCGGTCTCCAGCGCCCTTGCTCCGATGTCCCGGCGGTAGTGCGCCCCGTCGTAGGATATCTCCCGCACACCGGCGTAGGCGGCGTCGATAGCCGCCGCCACGGTCGGTCCCAGGCCGGTCACGCCGAGCACCCTGCCTCCGTCGGTGACGACCTTCCCGTTCTTCAGCGCGGTCCCGGAATGGAAGACCATGACGTTCTTGAGCGCCGACGCCTGGTCAAGTCCCCTGATCTCCTTGTCTTTCTCATAGTTTCCTGGATACCCGCCCGACGCCATGACCACGCAGACAGCGGAATCGGTCTTCCATTTGATCGGGACCGCCGCCAGCTTTCCGTCCAGAATGGCTTCGATGATATCGATGAGGTCGGTGTCGAGCCTTGCCATGACGGGCTGGGTCTCGGGATCGCCGAAGCGGGCGTTGAACTCCAGCACTCTGGCCTCGCCGTCGTGGATCATCAGCCCTGCATACAGGATGCCCTTGAACAGCCTGCCTTCCTTCTCCATGGCGCGGACCGTCGGGTTCATCACCTTTTCCATCACCTGCTTTTCGATCTGCTTCGTCACGACGGGCGCCGGCGAATAAGCGCCCATTCCGCCGGTGTTCGGCCCCTTATCGGCATCGAACACCCGCTTGTGGTCCTGCGACGACGCCATGGGGACGACGGTCTTCCCGTCGGTGAACGCCATGAACGATGCTTCCTCTCCCTTGAGGCATTCCTCGACGACCACGACATCGCCTGCCGCGCCGAAGATCTTTTTCGTCATGATCATGTCAAGGGCATTGATCGCCTCATCAACGGTCTCCGCCACCACGACGCCCTTGCCCGCGGCAAGTCCCGCGGCCTTCACCACGATCGGCGCGCCTTTGCTTCGCACATAGGCTTCGGCCTCCGCCCGTTCCGTGAACGTGCCGTAGTCCGCTGAGGGAATATGGTAGTTCTTCATGAGGTCCTTGGTAAAGGCCTTGTTCGCCTCGATCTCGGCCGCGTTGCGGGCAGGGCCGAAGATCCTGAGCCCCGCTTTCTGGAACTCATCCACGATACCCATCGAAAGGGCCCCCTCGGGCCCCACAATGGTCAGGTCAACGGACTTCGATCTTGCGAAATCCAGGAGGCCGGCGATGTCCTCCGCCTTGATCGGCGCGCATTCGGCAAGCTGCGCCATGCCGGCATTCCCCGGAGCCGCATAGATCTTCTTGACCCGGGGGCTTTGAGAGACCTTCCAGACCAGGGCATGCTCCCTGCCTCCCCCACCAACGACTAATACCTTCATGCATTTGCTCCTTACCTGGTCAGATACAGGTGACCGCAGACAACTTAATTTCAGGATATTCTATAGGGCACCGTCTGCCGTCCGCTTTTCTTTCTGTAGGACCTCGTTCATGCTTCCTGTCCGGTACCCTTCGAGATCGAGGCAGACATAGGCATATCCCAGCGCCTTGAAGGAGTCCACAATCCTCCGTTTCGCGTCCTCCGATGTGAGTCGAAGGAGGTCTTCCCGGTCGACCTCGATCCGCGCAATATCTCCATGATGACGGACCCGGACCTGGCGTATGCCGAGGCCGCGTACGATGTCCTCGGCGGCCTGGATGTTCCTGACCAGCGCGGGGGTGATCCGGGTTCCATAGGGAATTCGGGAAGAAAGGCAGGCGAGAGAAGGTTTGTCCCACATGGGCAGGTTCAGGCGGCGGGCCAGTTCGCGGATCTCCTGTTTTGACAGACCCGTTTCCGCAAGAGGGCTGCGGACGGAAAACTCGCCGGCAGCCCTTCTGCCGGGCCGGTAATCCCGCAGGTCATCGGTGTTCGATCCGTCCAGTATCCAGGGGATCCCTTCTGCCTCTGCGAGCTGCCTGAGTTTGCCGAAGAGCTCCTGTTTACAGTAATAACAACGGTCCTCAGCGTTGCGGGAGAATTCTTCCCTGCGGAGTTCCTCTGTCTGAAGGATGCGATGCCGCACGCCCAGCGAAGCGGTGAATTCTTTCGCGAGATGGAGTTCCTCTGCCGGATAGGTTTCGGAAACGGCCGTGACCGCGATCAGGTTCTGCCCCAGTGTCTCGGCTGCGGCCCTCAGCAGAACGGAGCTGTCAACACCGCCGGAATAAGCGAGAATGACGGTTCGCATCTCGCTGAGCAGGGACCGCAGGTGGTCCCACTTTTGGTCGATCTGCATTGTGGCGATAATAACACAGCATGAACGGACGTGTCAATAAAGTCCTTGCGTCCCCGCCGATCAATGATATCCAGGCTTAAATCATCGGCAAACCTTTGTTTCGCAGGAACAACCAAAGCGATCACGATCTGTCGTAACAGGACTCACCCTCGGAGAGTGTTCAAAGCCCAGCCCGCGACCCTATTGCTTCACCGCTCCGTGGAAATACCCCAGTTTCACGGAAAGGGCCATCGCTGCCTCCTGGACCTGAGCGATAAAACCGTTTTTCTCAAGAAGATCATCGCTCAGGCGGTTTGCCGGCGCGACAATGCCGATTGCGGCGATCACGTTCTTCGAAAAGTCCCGTACCGGTGCGGCGATGCTTTTCACCTCCAGGTCGCACTCCTCGTTCTCGATGGCGTATCCCTTTTCACGTATTACCGCAAGGGCGTTCATGAGCGCCTCGCGGGTCTGCAACGTGAGGGCGGTTTTTTGCGAAAGTTCACGGTCCGGAAAGAGCCGCTCGATCTCGGCGGAAGACAGGAAGGAAAGCTGGACCTGGCCCACGGCGGTGCAATGGGCGGGAAGCATCGCCCCTATCCGGGAAACCGCCCTGACCGTTCGGCCCGACTCGACACTGTCCATATAGATGACCTTGTTCGCGCGCAATACTGCCACCACCGCGGTCTCACCGGTTCCCTCCATAAGCTCCTCCAGAACGGGCCGCGCCTGCCGCTTGCACTCGCGCTGTTCGATGAAGATCGAACCAAGCTGAAGGGTCTTGGGACCGAGGCGGTAGTTCTCCGTCGTCCGGTTCTGTTCGATATATCCGCGGTGCTCGAGCGTGGCGAGCAGGCGGAATACATTGTTCTTGTGCAGTCCAAGACGCTTCGACAGTTCCGTCACACCGAGTTCGTCCTCGGTCTTGGTGAATGACTCCAGGATATCGAGCGCATGCGACACGGACTGGATCAGGTAATTCGCTTTTTCTCTCTTCATGGACAGGTGAATTCTCCTTTGACGCGATCAGCGCGACTTGGGTAATGTCCCCGGCTTGCGGCCTTTCTGGACCGGCAAGCCCTTCCCGGACCACTCGGGCATTCCACCCTGAAAGACCGCAATATGCGTATAGCCCAGTTCTGCCGCCGATCCCGCGGCGGCATTGCTGAGCGTTCAGCCTGCGCCGCGGCAGTAGAAGACGAGTTGGGCGGTTTTGTCCTTCGGAAGCATGTTCCGGTCAGTTCGTATCCTTTCAGCGGGGATATTGATGGCCCCGGGAATGTGGCCGGCCTGGTACTCCTCGGGCATGCGGACATCAATGAGTGCAACATCCCTTTTCCCGTCCATCCAGCTCTGGACCTGTTCAGCACCAATGGCGAGGTATTGCGCCAGAGCGACAGGGTTCAGAAGTAGTGCTAACAGAGTTAAGCCCATAATAATACTAAATATTTTATTCATTGTCGCCACCCTCTTGTTTTAAAACAACTGTTTAATTATTATTAAACCAGCGGAAGCCTTATGTCAAGACAAATTAAACTATATGCAAATATTGACTCTTGCCTTATATCTCGTTCAAGGGGTATTATTGATACTCACTGCGGCAAGCTGCTGGGAATCTTCGGTTCTCGAGAAGGTAGTTATCGTTACTCTTATCGCTCGTTTCTGGATTCACCACTCTTGGCAGTTTCATTGGGGGGCTTTTTGATCAGGAAGGCAGTTGCACTTATTTCAGGCGGACTTGACAGTGTCCTCGCGGCACGACTCGTTATGGAGCAGGGCTACAAGGTGACCGGACTGTATTTTACGTCCGCCTTCTCCAAGTCCTACGGGAAGGAAAAGCTCACTCCGGCCGCTGTGGTTTCCAAGACCATCGGCATCGACCTCCGGATCATGGACCTGGGCCAGGACTACATCGACCTGATCCGGGACCCGAAGCACGGCTATGGAAAGAACGTCAACCCCTGCATCGACTGCAAGATCCACATGCTGTCCCGGTCTCGGGCCGTTATGGATGAGGTCGGAGCCCCTTTTTTGATTACCGGCGAGGTCCTGGGCCAGAGGCCCATGTCCCAGCGGCGCGACACGCTCCATGTCATCGAGCGGGACTCGGGACTCAAAGGCCTTATTCTCAGACCGCTCTCCGCGACACTTCTCCCTCCAACCCGCGCTGAACAGGACGGTCTCATCAATCGTGAAAAGCTCCTCGGCATCAGCGGGCGCAGCCGTATGGTCCAGCTTCAGCTGGCCGAGCGATACGGCATTCAAGGTTTTTCCACCCCTGCAGGCGGCTGTCTGCTCACGGACAAGAATTTCGCCGAGAAACTCCGTGACAGTTTCCGGGAACAAAAAACAATAACTCCCCGCGACGTCCAGCTCCTGACCGTAGGCCGTCATTTTAAATTCGATAACGGCGTCAGGATCGTTCTTGGCCGCGACAACCGTGAAAACCATGTTCTGATGTCGCTGGTTCCTCATGGATATCACCTCTTCATGCCCCATGGATTCCCGGGACCTGTTGCCATTCTTTCTGGAACGCCGGACCCGGAGGTAAAGCAGGCCATCGGCAGACTGATCATCACTTACAGCAAACAGATCCCAGGCCAGGTCCGCCGCATCTCTTTCGGGAGCGAGATCTTCGATCCCGGCGAGCCCCTTCCGATCCAGTCAATGGGCCTGAAAAAGATAGGCGCGGAACATTAAGCGCCTTTCTCTTTTTTTCTCTTTCCAAAACGCACTTCCTCCCCCCGTTGTTCACAGATCTGTGCAATAATATAAACACAGGATTAGATCACCGCTCTACTCGCTTTGAGGTACGTATGCCGACAGTGACAACTGAGAATATCAGAGGTTATCTCGAACGGCTTCTGGAAAAACCGGTACGCATCCTGTCGGTGAGCAGGCATGACCAACGGGAACTTGCCGGCGATCTCAAGGCTTTCGGCTACGGGACGCCGATCTTCATTGAATACGAGTCCGGCGGTGAGCGTAACCAGGCTGTTCTCGAGACCATGTCCCCCTCCCCATTCGGGCATGACCATTTCTCCGACCGCGCCGGATCCGTCCTCTGGGAACATTCCGCCTTCAATAGCCTTCCGCGCCATGTGCGCTCTCTCGACAGCGGCGCGTTCCTGCGTTCTGGTGCGATCGTATCCACGGGCGATGCCGACGAGTTCTTTCTGCTCACGGAATTCGTGCCGGGACAGGGTTATTTCAAGGACCTTGACCGCATCCGTGAAAACGGCAGCGCCGACGAAACCGACCTCGTAAGGGCCATGGCCCTTTCCAATTACCTGGTCGACATCCATGCCAGAAAACATAACGAAGCCGCGTTGTATACGCGGCGCATCCGCGACCTTCTGGGACATGGCGAGTGCATCATGGGCTTGATCGATAATTACCCCGACCGATACGAGTTCATTGACCAGGGACTGCTGAAACAGGTGGAATCCGCCTGCCTTGAATGGCGGTGGAAGATCAAGGACCGCGTTCACCGGCTCTGCCAGGTCCATGGCGATTTTCATCCCTGGAACATCCTGTTCCGGGAAAGAGACGATTTTACGCTCCTCGACCGGTCGCGCGGTGAATGGGGAGAGCCCGCGGACGATGTGACCTGCATGACCATCAACTATTTGTTCGCATCGCTGCTTCGGTTCGGAAGGCTGGAAGGCCCCTTTGAAAAAATATTCACGCTGTTCTGGGAAAATTACCTGCAACGCACGAATGACGTCGAACTGCTGGACGTTGCGGCACCATTCTACGCCTGGCGCGGACTCGTGATCGCCAGCCCCGTCTGGTATCCCCGTCTGCCGCTGGACGTGCGCAGGGCCGTCTTTAACTTCATCGTCAATATTCTGGCCGATGACCGGTTCGATTACACTGCAGTTAACAGGTACCTGAAATGAAAGGGAAACAGGGTTTCGCTGTCTGGATAACAGGGCTCCCGGCTTCAGGGAAAAGCAGCATAACCCGGGCGTTGGTCGGGAAACTGAACGAACAGGGAATATCGCCGGCAGTGCTGGAATCCGATGCACTGCGATCGATCCTGACGCCGGAGCCCACCTACGATACAGAGGAGCGAGATCGGTTCTACCGCCAGATGGCCCAGATCGGTGAAATGCTCAGCCATGAGGGGATACCGGTGGTCTTCGACGCAACAGCGAACCGTCGGGAATACCGGAACCATGCCCGGTCCCTGATATCTTCCTTCCTTGAGGTTCTTGTTGAGTGCCCCCTTGAATTATGCCGAAAGCGGGACCCGAAGGGTATCTATGCGGCGGCGGAACAGGGGAAAACCATGAACGTTCCCGGCGCTCAGGCGCCTTATGAACCGCCTCTCGAACCAGATGTTGTCGTGGATGGCCGCGAAGACCCCCGAATCAGCGCTGACGCCATAGTTCGACGGCTCAGGCAGCTTGGAGAGATATAAAGAGTTTTTTCCTTCCTATTTGCGAAACTCATTTGACTGTCCACCCGCCTTCCGATAGAATGATTCTCAATTATGGGAAAAAAAGTGACCTACGAGCGATGGATCAACCTCTTTCTGCCTGATGGATGGCATGAAAGGGAGGAAATGGGCTTTGTGCTGCTGGAAAAGGACAACTGGCCAGGCATGATCCAGATATCCTTTATTGAGCGGGCCGAGACCAAGATCGCGCCAGCAGAAGCCGCCAGGATATACCTCGAGGATACGCTGGAGGAACGTGATATCCCCTTTCCCCGGGAAGCCATCAAGGTCGAGAACGGCGGCAAGATCGGCAAGGCGGTCATTGACTATACCAACAAAGACTCCAAAGAACCCGCTCACTGGCGGATATGGTACCTTGTTGACAAGACACGCGCTATCATGGCAGCCTACATCTGCGACCCCGAACATGACGGGCATGCGATCGAGGAAGCAACGGGCATCATTGCCGACATGGAGTTCATCGCAAGCACGAACGATTGACGCTATCTATCCGGTAAAATAAAAAAAAGGGAAGGAGCAAATGCTCCTTCCCTTTTTTGCTTTCCCGATGCCGTTATACGTACTCCTTCAATTGTTTGCTTCTGGCGATCCAGCACATCGAATTCGACCCTCCCGGACACGATCATGCCGTTTTGCGGTCTTCCGCTGCCGTCATCGACCGCGGCGTCCTTCTTGGTCTGAATGATGCGCTTCATACCGTCGGAGAAGGGTGAGTGACTAATTTTTCAAAGAACAAAATAAGCTTGATAGCCTTTTACGACTGTCAAGCTTTAGATCAATTATATTTTTGCACTTCAGGTATCAACGTCACCTATTTTTCCGATGGTTTGAGATTGCCGCTGCTTCCCACTTGGCCGAGGGTGTAGGTGGTAGTGGTATAACCGATCAACCAGTTTAATTCAATTCATCAATTTGTGTTTTAAGTTCTCGAATTACAACTTCTTTAGTTTTTGTCAGCCGCGGATCATTTACCTTTTCAATCGCTGTCAATCTTTTCCTAAGCTCAGTCAGCTTTTTCGCCGTTTCGTCTACATATTCAGGGCCTAAATTACCAATGAGACTATCCAATCTTTCACGACTATTATAATGAACCTGCAAATTCGATAAAAAAATCTGCGGCGCACGTGTAATCGATTTACCTAGGCTGATATCCAAATCTTCAGAAGAAGCTCCGTCTACTAAGGGCAAAAGATTAAATGCGATTGCTACGTATTGTTGTTTTCCAAGTTCCACACCTTGCAAAAAATTTTTTTGCACTTTCGGTTCATAAAACCATGACATTTTTTGTCGTTTCGCACTATCCTCCAGTTTTCTCAACTGATCAAAACATGCTCGATAACTTTCTTCTGAAGTAGAGAATAGAATGCCCTGTCACCAGGGACAAGCCCTCAGTTACCACCGGACAAGCAGTTTTCCCGCATCCGGCGATCCCGTGCCTTACCCCTTATTGGGGAGCCGAAGACAGCTTTAGTTGAAGCTGATCAGGCCGAAGTATAGTGCGCAGCGAGAATAGACCCATCCGCTTGAAATCTTCCCTGTCCGGTTTGTTCACTTTGGGCCACTTGAAAACGATCCAGCGCTTATAAATATACGAACGCAGACGTTTCCTAATCCATGTGTCCAGATGATCGAACATTCCGACATTCCGGCCTTCTCGATGATAGTTCCCCCATCCCCGCAGAAGCGGATTGAGTGCCTCTATCACCGCTGTTACCGGATTGTCCCCCTGTTGGCGTTTCGTGATTTCTCGCGCCTTGCCGTACAGGGCTAAGAGAGATTTCCTTGCGATATGTCTCCCCCGGTTGGTGAAACGGAACCCCAGAAAATCAAACCCTTCCTTGAACGTCCGAGTCGAGGTCTTCTCTTCATTCAGTTCCAGTTTCAGCCGACCGAGTACGGTGCGGGCGTGGTGTAGCGCCTCAGCCGCTTCTTCTTCGCTCCAGGGGTCATTAGGGGTCATTAGGGGTCATTAGGGGTCATTAGGGTCAAGTCTTTTTCGTTGCATTCTCGTACTCACGAATCCATCGACTGATCGTCGAATAGTGAACCGACAAATGACGGGCAAGTTCACTCTGATGATAGCCGTATTTTTCAATTGCTTCAATCATTTTTTTCATGAGCTTTGGACGTTTTCTTAAGAGAGACTCCGGAAGCAAGATCGCAAGCGAGGGACGCGTCGAATACCGCTGACTCCGAGGGATCTCAGGTACATCCTTGTGCTTTTTGAGATGATCGACCAACGTATCTACGAAGTCATCCTCGCCCAAAAGTGCCTGGCCTCGCACCTCAGTCCAGATCGTCTTCTCCCCGATCCCCCAATGAACGAACTGTCTGTATTCTTTTTCCGCTTTTTCCCGCTTCCCGCTGAATTGACCGAGCACCCAGTCCGTTGTGAGACAGGGATTGCGCTTAGCCTTCCCCGCAGTCGCCAGGTAGCTGGACCACTTCCATGCCTCCGGCACTTCTACCATCTTTGCCCGAACCGGATTTAAAGAGACATATCGGCAAACTGCAAGCAGATGGCTGTCTTTCTGGATGAGAATAGCCTTGTACCGGCCCTGGAACAGATGCCCGGTCCTGCCGTGATATCTATTGAAAAGTTGTGTATAGACACCGTTCAATTGCCGCATGCCGAGAGAAAGGTTTCCCTCCGGGGTCTCAATAAGAAGGTGGTAATGGTTCGTCATAAGGCAGTAAGCGTGGCAAATCCAATTGTACCGTTTATTGACGTGTTGAACTAAGCCGCTGCGCGGCGGTGCACTTCACTCGCCTCTGAATTTTCTCT
>CAYPOT010000041.1:0-34263 GCA_964412455.1 uncultured Nitrospiraceae bacterium
GTTCGGTAAAATATTCTATCCATTTTGAGAAGCTTTTGATTCCTTAGTTACTAATACTACCTCGAAGATATCCGGGGACCTATTTACGTCCTTGTTTCGCCAGGACATCATCCACCCAGGACAGCGCGGCGGAAACCGTTGGGAAGCCGATGGTGCTGGTCAGGACGATCAGGGCGTGCTGGATCTCGGACGGTTTGGCCCCCGCCTCCAGCGCCCGGCGCGCATGGGAGTGCACCGAACCTTCAGCGCGGATTGCGGCCGCTGCGGCAAGCTGGATCAGCTCCGAGGTCTTCTTGTTCAGCGGGCCGGCAGCTTTGGTCGCCTTCCCGAGTCCCTCCAGCGCCTTGATGACACCCTTGTAACGCTTGGTGATGATCTGATATTGTCCCGGATATTTCTTCATGAGATCCTCCTTTGGTCATGGTTTTCATTATTATTGACTTTATCATACGACAAGTTAGGGGAAAAGTACAGCAACTGAACTTAAGCGCTTTAAAAAACAAAAAATGGAAAATTTCATTGACAATAATAGTTCTTAAGTGATATCATTTCTACACTTGATAAGACTATGTCGACGAGCGGGGAAAAATACCGGGACCTGGGGTTCAAGCTTACCCCGCAAAGGATAGCGATCCTCGACTTCCTCGAGGGGAACTTTTCTCACCCGTCCGCCGACGATGTGTACCGGGCCGTGCTCCGGAAATTCCCGACCATGTCCTTCGCAACGGTGTACAATACACTGGAAACGCTCAAGGGACGCGGGATGGTGCAGGAACTCACGGGTGATCCCGCTAAGAAGCGGTTCGACCCGGATCCCCGTCCGCACCACCATCTGATCTGCACTCGGTGTCGTCGGATCGAGGACGTCCATGTGGAGTTCCGGCTGCCTGTCGCGGAGCGCTACCGGGCAGGGTTCAAGATCACAGGGAACCATATCGAGTTCTTCGGCACGTGTCCCGCTTGTACTAAACAGCACTCTTCGTCATAGGAGGAAACATACGATGTGCATGGCACATGAAATGAAGTGTTCCTGCGGCGCCCGATCCGTATCGTTCCATTTCAAGGACAATATCATGACCGAGCAGGTGATCAAGGGTGTGTACTGCCCGACCTGCTCGAGCGAGGTGACGCCGGACCCATCGAGCACGATTTCGGACAACGATTGGATCATCCGCTATGACATGGAAGCGGCGAAATTCATGGGTGAGAAGCATATCAAGGGCGAGATCACGCCGGGTCTGCTGTTCGACCAGGGGTACTGCTCCTGGAACGGAGTGTATCCCGGCGATCACCTCGACAGCGTCCGGGAGCGGGAGCAGATCATCGCCCTGGCGAAGACGAACCCCGGGGAATATATCCGGAAGCTCAGAACATGGGCTGTCGAGAGAATGGAGAAACTGAAGAATGAAGGCTGGAGAAAAGCACAAATCGCAGCATAAGCGGCAGGAGAACTGCTTCGTGTCCGTGCCGGTGCTGATGACGGTCATGACCTGTCCTTCCTGCGGGTCCGGTGTGGATATCTGGACCGGCGAGGAAGAGACGCGCTGTTTTGTATGCGACCATAGCATCTTTAATGAACAACGGGTCAATCACTGAGTGCGGGAGGACGCATGGACATACGGATAGAGAAGATCCCCGGCGGCTTTAGCGTCGACGGTCTGGAACTCAAGAATGGCAAGTGCGGCTGTACTGCGGTGCTTCCCTGCTGCTACAGCTGGTCCAAAGTGAAGCGGAGCGGAGACAAGTTCTCCTTCGCGGCCAAGGCATCGGGGCCCGAGTCAAAGGACACCTTCACCTGGGGCTATGCGGTGAAGAAGGGGTCGGTCGAGGTCGAGGTCTTTTTCGACGATGCCCGCGACAAGACGATCTTCTCAGGATTCTATCCGCCGAAGCTCGAGGACTTTCTGGCAAAGGGCTGGGAACTGGTCAGGAAGGACGGCGACCGCGAGGATTTCGGTCTCTGGCGCTGCGCCGCCTGCCGCTGGCTCTACAAGGAAAAGGACCAGGGAAAGTCATTCGAAAGCCTGCCTGATGACTGGACGTGTCCGGTCTGCAACGTGGGCAAGGAATCCTTCGAACAGGTGGCATGACGACCTCCGTTGTAATAATCTGCTACAATACCAGTTATAAATATCACGATCATGAAGGGAGATGCTATGTGGCGATGTACTGTGTGCGGTTACGAATATGACGAGGCAAAGGAAGGGACGCCATTCGAGAAACTGCCTGACGATTGGACCTGTCCGGTCTGCAATGCGCCGAAGTCGGAGTTCGAGAAGGTGCGGTAGTCGTATCTGATTAAAAGAATCGAGAAGCGAAGCATTGAACCGCAAGGGTCGCGAAGGACGCGAGGACGGCAGTATAAAGCCGGCACGTAAGTCTTTTGTTTTTCACGAAAGGTTGTGGTTCCCTCGCGCTCTTCGCGTCTTCGCGGTAAAAAGGCTTAAAAGACTTTCGTTACGCTGTTATAGGTATACCATTATATGTCAAGGAGGCATCATGTCGAAGACGGAACAGAATCTGAAAGATTCATTCGCCGGCGAGTCCCAGGCGAACCGGAAATACCTCGCCTACTCGAAGAAGGCGGAGCAGGAAGGCTTCAAGCAGGCGGCAAAGCTGTTCCGCGCTGCGGCAGCCGCGGAAACCGTCCATGCCCACAACCATTTGCGGGAGCTCGGGCTCGTCAAATCCACGAGGGAGAACCTGATGGACGCCGTGAACGGCGAGTCCTACGAGTTCCAGAAGATGTATCCGCAGATGATCTCCGACGCGAAAGAGGAAGGCAGGGACGGGGCGCTCAAGAGCTTCAACTACGCCAACGAGGTGGAGAAGGTGCACGCGGCGCTCTACCAGAAAGCCATGGACAGCCTCGGCAAGAGCGCGGACACTGATTATTACGTATGCTCGGTCTGCGGCTATACCGCAGAAGACCACGCCCCCGATGAATGTCCGGTCTGCAAGTCGAAGAAACAGGCGTTCATGAAAGTGGAATAAGAACGTCCTGACCTATGGTATAATGACGACGGCCGGTGCGAGAGTGCCGGCCGTTTTTTTATCCTTTCGTATAAAGAGGACGATCTTATGAACGTCGTGGCATTCTTCGGCAGCCCCCGTATCCACGGGAACACCGATCTCCTGCTCGAGGAGGCGCTCAAACCCGTGCGGGAAGCGGGGCATGAGATCACTCTGTTCAAACTGAACTTCATGAACATCAAGCCCTGCCAGAACTGCGGTGGCTGCGATAAGACCGGTGTCTGCATTATCGACGACGGGATGAAGGAGGTCTACGACGCCATCCGGTCCGCGGACCGCGTCATCCTCGCGTCACCCATCTTCTTCTTTGCCTTGAGCGCGCAGGCGAAGGCCATGATCGACCGGTGCCAGTCCTTCTGGTGCGACAAGTATCTTCTAAAAAAGACCATTCCCGCCGGTCCCCACGGAAGAAAAGGACTTTTGATCGTGGTAGGAGGCATGGAAAAGGAGGATGGCATACACTGCGCCGAGACCACGGCAAAGGCGTTCTTCCGGACCATCAGCGTGCCCGAGCATGCGACTGTCAGTTTTCTGAATGTTGACGCCAAGGGCGATATCCTGAACCATCCCACGGCGATGAAGGACGTGTACGAGGCGGGGAAAAGATTGATATTGTAGGGGCGGCCATGCGTGGCCGCCCACTTCAGGGGTAACCATCCCGTATAGAAAAATACGGGACAGGCTGCGGGTTACCCCTACAGGTGAAAGATGGTGAACGCCGTGCTTCTCTATTTGGTCCAGCACGCAGAGGCAAAGAAGGAAGGGGACGACCCCACACGGGGCCTGACGGACAAGGGCTTCCGCGACATAGCGCTGACCGCCCTGTTCGCCCATGACCAGGGCGTTGCGGTGAGCAGGATCTATCACAGCGGGATAAAACGGGCGCAGCAGACCGCGCAGGCACTTGTCGATCAGGTGCATCCGAAAGAGGGCATGTCTGAGGCTGACTGGCTCGCGCCCATGGATGACCCGAAGATCTGGGAAGAGCGTTTGTCCAAGATGCATGAGGACATCATGCTGGTGAGCCATCTTCCCTATCTGGCGAAACTGGCTTCCTTATTATTAGCAGGCGGGGATGCTTCAAAGAACATCGTGGACTTCAAGAATGCCGGGATCGTTTGCCTCAAGCGGTTCGACGACGGTCATTGGGCGGTGGCGTGGATGGTGGCACCGGAGATGGTTGGATAGTTTTAGCGAACGCGGCACACAATGCCGCTATGGCTTCACTGCAATGACTTGAACGACCGCGCACGAACTCTTCCGTGTTGTATCTCTCGTCCCACATGATCATGACCTGCCTTCCTGCTGTGCTGCTGAAGCAGACTTGTCAACTTTTCCGCGTTTCTTCACGTTCCCCAGGATATCCTTTAATTTTTTGAGGTCCCGCAGAACCCACTCGGCGTCTTCTTTGAACTTCTGGTCTATCATGTCCGGCTGCCGGAAGAGGGTGAATATCAGCTCGCTTCCACTGCCGTTCGGGACGACCCGCATGGGCACGTAGACTTCAACGCCTGGTGCAATAGTGACATAGTGGTCGAGGACACCGAGGTCGTTCCGCGGCGCGAAACGGACCTTTACCGGACCGTTCGGGGTATCGGCCACCCATTCACCGTTGACGTTCTTGATGGACGTGCCGAGGCCGGAAGCCCAACGGGGGAGGTTGGCGGGGTTCGAGACGAAGTCGTAGATTTCTTCCGGAGTGCGATCAATGGTTATAGTGATGATCCGTGACTCAAACATAAGGGACAGATTATTCAGAAGAACGCGAAGGGTACAAGGAGGACGTTACTCCGTTTATAAAATGTCATACACAGCGTCCTCCTATTCTGTCTACTCTGGACTTACCAGTATAGTTAGAACCTATTGTGCTTGCGGGAGAAAGGAATCGCAGTTACTGTTCATAAAAACTCCCCAAAAAGGCGTACGAAAATCACTTATCTCAAATGTCCTATATGTGTCTTCGACACGGTTATACTGATGTTCGCCTGCAATTGAGCCCCATGAATATAAAACATTAAGGTTTGTGAGAGCCAATTGTCGATAGTCGCTCATTGATTTTATTAAAGACTCCGCGAAAACCTCTTGCTCTTTAACCGGAGGCTTAGATTGTTTAACATATTTTTCTTCTCGTTGTTCAATAAAACGCAATAGTCGCGCATGAGATTCATAGCGTTTAGCGGCCTGTTGTTGTGCAACAGTATCTCCCTCCTTAACTACCCACTCATAATAATCGTTTAGACTGAAGTTATACTTAAAATCAATTACCATCCATCTTCCCTTAGTACCTGACTCTAATGCATATAGGTTGTTAAAAATATTTGACATTTTTCTTATCATTATTGGTAATAATCGTTGATCTGCTGGTTGATAATGGCGAGCTACAATTGTAACAAGCATCTTTCCTTTACCGGGGATTTCAACAGGTTTATTTGAGAGGGGTATGTTCGAGTCTTTATATGCGAAGGTCATCACAGCAAAAGACCCTAATCTTTCCCATGAAATAAGCTCCAGATTCCCCGGCTTTATTTCTTCAGATAAAATTGGGTATAGTGCCGGAAACTTATCGAGTAGGTCGTGTCTCTCTCGATCACTTTTTTTAGAAAATAATATGTTAATGGATTTTGCTGTAAGTTTGCTGATTTTTTCTTTGGCAGGGTCAAGAGACATTGATAACAAAGTATTTTCATCTCCTGTAAAAAGTGCATACGCATACGAACGCCCCGTTTTAGTGGAGCTTTTGGGGACGTCCTTGAGCCAATAATTATTATCATCTGAAGCAAAATAATACATAATACTTAAGAGCAATATTGCGGACACTGCCAAACACTTAATATGTTTTCTAATCATTCGATTGCCTCCGCAAATTAGTTTTTCAAGTTGCTAAATGCATATGCGCATGCTGATGTTGGTTTATAAAGGCCCCATAGAATATTCTGCAATCGAATCGGAACAGCTGCGGATAACACTCATATAAAATAGCATTAATAAGCATGGCCTCGTGTCGTATCGAAAATCGGTTCTTCTCGCAAGCCTTAGACAACTTGACTCAATGCCGCTTAACTCTTTGTTGAAGTGGTGGGTGATATGTTCATCGCAGTCCAAGATACTTCAGTATTTTTATAAGTTTTTCACCTTCTATAATGAGTGGTTCTGGGTGATAGTCTGCCGTCTTGATTATTATTTGCTGGTTTACTTTATCAATTTTCATAACCCAACATCTTTCTTTGTCTAATATAAACTCATCATTCTTTTGATTCTTCGATATATAATATCTAATTGTGAGACTCGCTCCAACCCCTTTCTGTGGGCTTGATAATATTTCATCCTGAAATTCCATAAATCGTTTCATCGCAGCACAGCATGTTGCCATACGGTGATTAGGTCCAGGATAGTTGCCCACTCTCCTGTGTAATGCGCCCGCATTAATATCTACATGCAGATCGCCATTTTCTTTAGCACTCATCACTAAACTATTTATGGCACCTATGAAATGTATCATCTTTGGCTGCATAAAGTAACCTCTTTTAGGTTTTGGCACCTATTATCGATATTGGTTAAATATGTGTCCGACTTGAAGCGATTGTTGTGTGCTGTTTTCACGTTATGGCATTGCTTCAAACATCATGTGTATGTCTCTCAGATTTCGAGCTCCATAATACTGGGCAAGTGCCCAAAAAAACAGCCTGACACTATCACCGTATACGAAGTTCCTTTTCCCGAACAATAGGTAAGATGTTGGGTGAACGTACTTTGAGTGAATCTTCCACGAGAGCTCGTAGTCATCACCCAGTCCAGCCCCCTTTGCATAGTAGAAGGCCTGATTGGGCTTTTTCAACTCGTCCCGGTCAACTCCATACCCTTGCAAGGCTTGCCACAACTTCTCCATATCTGAGTAGAAAGATTTAACCACTTCCGAAGCATCATCTGAGGGTGCTCCTTCCGGGTAGATGATTTTTTCAATATCTTTTAAATCTTTGAGCTGCTCCTTAACTACCTCATCGTACCGATCACGTGAGCTATGCATGTATCGAAGCATAAAAAGCAGCTCCATCAAACTGCGTGAAATCCAAGCAATGATATCTGCATCATCGGCAAGATGTAGCTGTAAACGTTCTATCTGTTTCCTGACAAATGATGGAGCACTGTCAAGAATACCTCTTGCGAGCGGATCAGCGATGTCATTTCTCTGCTCAAGATACTTTGCGTGCTTCAGGAGTCGATCCAGATTTTCGGCAATGCCTTTCGGATCAAGAGGAATCTGGCGTATGTTTGTAAGTAGCTCGTTATAATCCATTGTGAAGGTTTGAGATACTTTGGTCCTGTAATTGTGGTATCACGAAAAGGCCTTTTTATCTATAATGCACTTGTTGACCAGCACCGCAATATTCATATTTCATCGCTTTTCGGCCATCTCTGGACATTAATGTCCTGGTTCGTATCGTATCAGATGGTCGCGCAACTTCCCCTTACTTGCACTGCGAGTATTCCACCCCGTCGTCGAGGATGGTCGTATACCCGTTGCGGTAGTGCTTGACGACGGTCCTCATGAGTTCCCATTCTACTTCTTGTGCTCATCATGACAGCGTTACCCTGCCCTTTCGGGCGGCGATGAACCAGCCGTTCGTGAGGTCTTGCTTATTATACCGCATCCTCCGCGTTCGCTGATCTGCATCAACGATGACACCGCCCGCTTCTTCGACGATGGCCTGGCCCGCGCCGGTGTCCCATTCCATCGTCGGCGCGAAGCGGGGATAGACGTCAGCGAGGTCTTCTGCGATGAGGCAGAACTTGAGCGAACTGCCCGCGGAGATGACGGTCATGTCCCCGTGCTGTTCCCGCAGCTCTCGCAGATAGTCCTCGGTTTCTTTCGACAGATGGGAGCGGCTCGCGACCACGGTGAAGGGACGGTTGGGCGCGTGGGCAGCGGGCAGCCGCGTCCCGCGCTCCAGCAGGGAAGCGGCATCCTTCGCACGGGTCGAAGCGCTGTCCAGCCGGTACGCGCCCAGTCCCGCGGCAGCGTAGTAGAGCATGTCCCGGACCGGGACGTAGATGACGCCCAGGACCGGCTCGGTATTCCGGATCAGCGCGATATTGACGGTGAACTCCCCGTTCCGCTTGACGAACTCTTTTGTCCCGTCCAGCGGGTCAACAAGCCAGAAATGTTCCCAGGCCTTGCGCTCCCCGTAAGGGATGTCGCGGCCTTCTTCGCTCAGGAGCGGGAGGAGCCCGGCAGCGTGTTCTGACAGCCGCCGGCTGATGATCTCATGGGATCGCTTGTCAGCCAGGGTCAGGGGAGAGGAATCCTGCTTCTGCTCCACGCTGAAATCGGAGGAATAGACCTCGAGGACCGCTTTCCCGGCTTCCACTGCGGCGTCCACAGCGATGCCGAGCAGCGCCTGGAGGTCCGGGGCGGTCTCCATGCTATTGGGTGTCATAAAAGACTCCTCTTTTTTTGATCTTGCGATCCAAGATATTCCTCCACTACCGTTGCCCACACCTCATAACCTTTGCTCGCGAGATGCACACCGTCGTCGGACAGGAGCCCCGGCCTCGGTTTTCCGTTCTCGTCGACAAAATGGATGTAGACATCCAGATACTCGGCATCATGCTCGCGGGCGATGTGGGAAAGGCTGTAGTTGATGGTCTTGATGGTGTTGTTGTTGATCCAGGGCATGTCGACCGGCAGGAGGCTCTGGACCATGATCGTCGCGCCCTTGTACCATGTTGTCAAATTGCGCACGATCTCACCATAGGGGGCCGTGATGTTATACCGCTCCGACAGGATGTTGTTGATGCCGGTCATAAGAAAGATAAAATGCGGTTCCTTGACGCGCTCCCGGATATAGTCGCGCCGGTCGAGCAATTCTTCCACTGTTTCACCCGAGATGCCGAGGTTCATCACGCGGTACGCGGGGAAGCGTTCCTGCCAGTCGAACCATTCGGTCAGGGAGTCGCCGATGAAAACGATATGATTAATCATGTCAGTCTATAATCGAAGAACCAGAGCAAAACCATCTCTCGCAAAGCCGCAAAGATCGCAAAGAAAATCAAGACCCTTTGCTTTAATAAAAACATGACCATGCTGGTGAAAAGCATAGCCAGTCAAGAAGCTGTTCCTCTGTTCCTTTGTTGATCGGTGGTGACGTCCTTTGCGTACTTTGCGTCTTTGCGAGACAAAAGAGCTCTTTGATTTTGTGCTTGACCGATTCTATGCTTCAGTACCTTAAGAGTCAAGCGCGCAATGCTCGCATGGCAATTGACATCAGCTCTCCATCTGTGTTACGCTTTTGTCATGGATACGCCGTCGTACCTTCGTCTTGCCGTCAATAAACTCTCCCGTGACATCGGCGTCAGGTCCTACCAGAACCTCGACCGGCTGGACAAGACGGTACATTATATTTCCGGAGAGCTCACCTCGTTCGGCTATCAGGTGAGCCATCAGTCCTTCAAATTCTCGGGGAATACCTACCAGAACGTCATCGCCGAACTGAAGGGCCGTACGTCCCCGGAAAAGGTGCTTGTGGTCGGCGCGCACTACGACACGGTGCGGACCACGCCGGGCGCCGATGACAACGCAAGCGGCGTGGCGGGCCTGCTGGGGCTGGCGAAGCTGATGGCGGGCAGGCCGCAGGATAAGACCGTCCGCTTCGTGGCCTTCGCCCTTGAGGAGCCGCCCGCGTACCGAACGAAGAACATGGGGAGCTATCACTACGCCGCAAGCCTGAAGAAGAACCATGAACAGATAGAAGGCATGGTCTGTCTTGAGATGATCGGGTATTTCAGCGACCGCCCGGGTTCCCAACACTACCCGATCCCGTTCATGAAGCTCAGGTTCCCGAAGACCGGCAACTACATTGCCATGGTAGGGAACCGGAGATCGAAGGCGTTCACGATGAAGATCGCCGGCAGCTTCCGGAAGGCCACGGACCTGCTGCTGGTCACGCTGAACGCTCCGGCGATCGTCGTGGGCATCGACTTTTCCGACCACTGGTCCTTCGGGAAATTCGGCTACCCCGCCTTCATGGTCACGGACACGGCGTTCTATCGGAACCCGAACTACCACTCACCGTCGGACCTCCCGGACACCCTGGACTACAACCGCATGGCAAAGGTCGTGGAGGGGCTTATGGCGGCGGTGGAGGAGTGGGGGAGTCTTTGAGTGCGGAGTGTCGAGTGCGGAATGCGGAATAGAAGAGAATAACATCATGCTGCATCGATGTAACACGGCATGATTCTGATGCTTTTATGCCGTCCACTCCGCACTTCTCAACTCCGCAATTCGAAATCCGCAATTGACACGGCTTCCTCTCCATTGTATCCTGTTCCCACGCCCCTAATTCTTTTCTCCTGATAAAGCGAGACAACCCATGATCCTCACGAAGATACAGGCATCGGCAAAGACCTATCCCGATCGTGTCGCGATCCAGTTCAAGGATGGGGATCAATACCGGAAGCACACCTACGCCGAACTTATCCGGACCGTCGCGTCCGTTACCCATGCCCTGTCCCAGCAGGGCATCGCGAAGGGCGACCGGGTGGCGATCCTTTCCGAGAACCGTCCCGAGTGGGTCTTCGCGTACCTCGCCGTCACTTCGCTGGGGGCGGTTGCGGTGCCCATGGACGCCCAGCTCACGGACAAGGAAGTGGCCGTCCTTCTCGGGAATTCAGAGTCAAAGGCGCTGTGCGTGTCCGCATCGACGAGGCAGAAGGCCCCGCAGGGCAGTGCTATCACGATCATTTCCTTCGATGCCGGCGACGGTATCCTGTTCAGTGACATGATGAAGGGCCATCCTGAAGCGCCGCTGCCGCCTCCGCCCGCGGATAATGACCTTGCGGCGATCCTCTATACTTCCGGCACCACAGGCGACCCCAAGGGTGTGATGCTCTCGCACGGCAACCTGACGGCGAACTGTGCCAGCGCCATCAAGCTCGACATTGTGTATCAGACGGACAACCTTCTCTGCCTGCTTCCGCTTCACCATACCTACCCGGCCATGGCCTGCATGCTGCTGACGTTCTCTCTCGGCGCCACGATGACGATCCTGAACAGTATCAAAGGCCCGGATATCGTCGCCTGCATGCAGGAGTCCGGGGTGAGCGTCATGGTGGCTGTTCCGCAGCTTATGAACGCCCTGCGGCGCGCCATCTTTGAAAAGATCGAGAAGAGCCCGCTGCCGATGAGGCTGCTGGTAAAGCTGCTCCTCGGGCTGAGCGGCGTTGTCCGAAAGGCCTTCGGGGTCAACATCGGCAAGGCGCTCTTCGGCAAGGTCCACGCGAAGTTCGGTCCGCGGTTCCGGCTCTTTGCCAGCGGCGGCGCCCGCCTCGACCCGGATGTCTATACGGACATGACGAACCTCGGGTTCATGGTGGTCGAAGCATATGGACTCACCGAGACCTCGCCGGCCGCCACGTTCAATCCCGTCGGCAGGCAGAAGGCAGGGTCCATCGGCGTTCCCATACCGGACGTCGAGGTCCGGATCTCCGACCCCGATGCAACGGGGATGGGAGAGATCGCCATCAAAGGGCCGAACGTGATGCTGGGGTACTACAAGAAACCCAGCGCGACGGCCGAGGTCATTCGGGGCGGCTGGTTCTACACCGGCGACCTGGGATATAAGGACAAGGACGGATACTTCTTCATCACCGGCAGGTCCAAGGAGATGATCGTCCTGTCCACGGGCAAGAAGATATTCCCCGACGAGCTTGAGAAGTTCTACAAACAGCTGCCGTCCATCAAGGAGATCTGCATGGTCCAGACGGACCGGGGGCTCGAGGCCGCGGTGGTGCCGGACTTCGACTATCTCCGGAAGATGAACATCGCGAACGCGCGGGAGACCATCGCCTTCGAAATCGAGGACCTCGCACGGGACCTCGCACCCTACAAGCGCATATCGGGCCTTAAGATATTCAAAGACTCCCTGCCGGTCACGCGCCTGGGGAAACTGAAGCGCGCCATGGTCAGGGACCTCTATGTTGCGGGCGGAGAACGCGCGGAGAAGACGGTGCAGGATGCGGACGCGGAACTGCTGGCGAGCGACACGGGAAAGAAGGTGCTTGGCTGTCTTGCGCCGTTCTCGGTCAAGAAGCATATCGTCCCCGATGACAGTCTGGAGATCGACCTGGGGCTGGACTCCCTCTCCCGGGTCGAACTTGTGGTCACCCTCGAGCAGACCTTTGGCCTCGGCCTCCCCGATACCTTCGGGTCCGATGTGTTCACCGTACGGGAGGTCGTACTCAAGATGCAGGAACTGCTTGCATCGGGGACCGCGCAGGCTGCCGGGACGCATGTGCGTATGTCCTGGTCGGACATCCTGGGGCAGGAGCCGTCGGAGGACGCGAGGGCCCTGGTGCGGACCGAGCGGAACGTATTGTGCGTTCTCGGCTGGAAGATCGCGCGTCTGTTCCTGAAGCTGTTCCTCCGTCTTTACGCCGGCCTGACCTTCAAGGGCGTCGAAAACCTTCCGCTGAAGGGGCCGTACCTGATCACGCCGAACCATCTGAGCAATGCCGATGCGTTCGCGCTTACCGCGGCAATGCCGGGCTCCATCGGGAGCCAGGTCTTCTATATGGGAGACACCAAGTTCTTCGGCGGGGCGATCTCCTCCCGGGTGGCCCAGTTCATCCAGGTCATCCCCGTGGACATGGAGGCGAAGCTCTTCAACGCGCTTCAGCTCTCGGCCTACGTGCTCCGGCAGGGGAAGGTCCTGAGCGTGTTCCCCGAAGGAAGCCGGTCGCGCGACGGCAAGATCAAGGATTTCAAGAAGGGTGTGGCCATCATCGCGAAGGAACTGAACCTCCCGCTGGTGCCCGTCGCGATCACCGGGACATTTGAGATGATGCGGCCAGGCCAGCTTTTCCCGAGGCCCGGCAAGGTTAGTGTTTCATTTGGAAAACCTCTCTATCCGGGCAGCATGACCTACGAAGAGATCACGAAGAAATTGTATGGGGAAGTGGTGGGGCTGCTGGAGAAGTAGACAACAGACAACAGACAGCAGACAAAAAATCATTCAACGCGTTCAGCGTTGAGGGTTTCGTAAGAAGTAAAAAGCTTTTTTCCGTCATTCCCGTGGACACGGGAATCCAGTCTTTTCAGTCAAATCCAGGCGTCCTGGATACCCGCTTTCGCGGGTATGACGGCTATTTTCGACGACATCAGCGTTGCATGATTTGTTGTATCTGTTTAGAGGAGGCTTCAGCATGAAACACCTATTACCTGTTTTGTTCATCGGTATCATCCTGCTGCTCGCATCCTGCCAGACCGTCGAGGGCCCGGCCGGCCTGCCGACGGGTGAACTGCCGAAGCCGAAGGTCGCACTGGTGCTCGGCGGGGGAGCGGCGCGGGGCTTCGCCCATGTTGGCGTCATCCGGGCGCTGGAGCAGGAGAAGATCCCTATCGACCTGATCGTAGGCACCAGCGTGGGCAGTCTCATCGGCTCCATCTACGCCTACGATATGAACAGCTTTGAGCTGGAGTGGACGGCGTTCACGCTGGAAAAGGAAAGCATCTTCGACTACGGCCTCATGATGGCATTCACGAGCTTGGGAGTGGCGAAAGGCGACAAGCTCGAAGCGTTCATCAAAAGCAAGGTGCCGACTGCGAACATCGAGGACCTCAAAATACCTTTCGCGGCGGTCGCTACGGACCTGAACCGGGGAACCCGCGTTGTTCTCGACAAGGGATCGGTCGCGAAGGCCGTTCGGGCGAGCAGTGCTATCCCGGGCGTATTCCAGCCGGTCGACCACCAGAACAAGACACTCGTCGACGGCGGGGTGATCGACAACCTCCCGATTTCCGTCGCCCGGGAAAAGGGCGCAGACATCGTGATCGCCGTGGACATCAGCGAAAATGTGTTCAACTTCAATATAAACAATCTGCTGGAAGTGATGCTCCAGTCCATCACGATCATGGGCGCGGAGAACGCGAAGATCAAGAAAAAAGAGGCCGACATCCTGATCTCTCCGAAGGTCGGCGACGTGGGCATGCTGGACTTCAGCCAGAAGAAACGATGCATGATGGCCGGCATCGAGGCGACGCAGAAGATGATGCCGGAGATCAAGGCGAAGATCGAGGAGTGGGGGAGGAAGCGGGCGGCGCAGAAATAACGACATCCATTCACCACGGAGGCACGGAGGCACGGAGAACGGCAGTTTCCGGGATAGGGTCAACGGCAAGTACTTTCACCACGGAGGCACGGAGACACGGAGAACGGCAGATTCCGGAATAGAGTTAACGGCAAGTACTTTCACCACGTGACATGAAGTCACGGAGAGAGGCAGATTCCGGGATAGAGCCAACGGCGAGTACTTTTACCACGGAGTCACGGAGAAAGGCATGCTTCATCATGAAGAGCTCACAGAAAAATTAATAGCGGCTGCGATAGAAGTTCATCGTCATCTTGGACCAGGGCTTCTAGAGTCGGCATATGAAGAGTGCTATTGTCACGAATTAAAGCTGCAAGAAGTCCTCGTGGAAAGGCAAAAACCGCTGCCACTGGAATACAAGGGTATCAAGCTGGATTGCGGCTATCGGATGGATGTCGTTGGTGATCGGAAAGCAGTCGTCGAGATCAAGTGTGTCGACAAGATAATGCCAGTCCATGAGGCGCAATTGATGACGTATTTGAAACTGTCCGGTTTAAAGGTAGGCCTCATCATCAATTTTCATGCGCCATATATTAAAGATGGCATCAAAAGGCTCGTCTTGTGATTTTTCTCCTAATGTATTGTCGTTTGCAGGTGATAAGAGCTTTTGAAGTTCTCCGTGTCTCCGTGCCTCCGTGGTGAAAAGGGGTTCATCGATGTTTGACCGCATCAAGATCATCCTCGAGATGATCAAGTTTGAACACACCATCTTCGCGCTGCCCTTCGCCTTCACCGGCGCCTTGCTGGCGCTGGGCGGATTGCCGTCGCTGCGGCAGTCGTTCTGGATCGTCGTGGCAATGGTCGGCGCGCGCTCAGCCGCCATGGGCTTCAACCGCTGGGCCGACCGGGACATCGACGCCGAGAACCCGCGGACCAAAACACGCGCGCTGCCCCTGGGCCTCGTCACGCCGGCGCAGGTGCTCGCCTTTATCATCGTTTCGTCAGCTCTTTTGGTATTGGCGGCGTACATGCTGAACCCGCTGTCGTTCGCGCTTGCTCCCCTGGCGCTGGCAAGCGTGTTCTTCTATTCCTACACCAAGCGCTTCACCTTTCTCTCGCACGCTGTTCTCGGCCTCGCCATTTCCGGCGCGCCCATGGGCGCCTGGATCGCCGTGACCGGAAGGTTCGAGTTCCCGGCGCTGGTGCTCGGCCTTGCCGTGCTGTCCTGGCTCGTGGGCTTCGACATTCTCTACGCGCTTCAGGACATGGAGTTCGACCGGAAAGCCGGCCTGCACTCGGTACCTCAGCGCTTCGGCGTCAGAACATCGCTTCTGATCTCCCGGTTGGCGCATCTCGTGACCATGATTTGTCTTTTCTGGATTTACGGGCTCCTGCCGGTCGGGATACCCTATGTCCTGGGCGTTCTTATCGCGCTGGGGCTGATCGTGTATGAGCATTCCCTGGTGAGGGAGGACGACCTTTCGAAACTCAACATCGCCTTCTTCAACATGAACGGCTACATCAGCGTCACGATCTTCCTCTTTACCCTGCTTGACGTCCTGTTATATTAGCATCCGGGCGGCATTCCCGATCAATCCATTTTCAACGAGGCGAATAACATGACCCATCTTGAACCGGCCGGCGCACCCAGGACCACCCATCTCAAGGACTACCGTCCGCCGGATTACCGCGTCGAGACCGTCAATCTGCAATTCGACCTCGACGAATCGGGAACAACGGTCAAGTCGCTACTCACCATGGTCTGCAACCACGACCGGTGTGAAGGCATCCATCCGCTCGTGCTCTTCGGCAAGGACATTAAGCTGCTCAACCTGAAACTGGACGGCCAGACGCTCTCGGAACCGGACTACAAGATCAACGGTGAGACGCTCACGATCCAAACCGTGCCCGACCGGTTCGTGCTCGAGATCGAGACGGAGTGTGATCCGGCCGGGAACTCCGAGCTTTCCGGTCTCTATCATGCAAGCGGCATGTTCTGCACCCAGTGCGAGGCGGAAGGGTTCCGCAAGATCACTTTCTATCCCGACCGGCCAGACGTTCTGGCGCGGTTCATGACCACCATCATCGCCGACAAGAAGAAGTATCCTGTTCTCCTGTCGAACGGGAACCCGATCAGGCTCGGTGATGCTCAGAACGGCAGGCATTTCGTCACCTGGCACGATCCGTTCCCCAAGCCGGCCTATCTCTTCGCCCTTGTGGGCGGAGACCTGTCAGTCATCGAGGACCGCTTTACCACCATGTCGGGGAGGGAGGTAACCCTCCATATTTACGTGCAGCATCACAACCGCGACAAGTGCGGCCATGCCATGGAGTCGCTCAAGAAGGCCATGAAGTGGGACGAGGAAGCATACGGCAGGGAATACGATCTGGACCTCTTCATGATCGTGGCGACCGACGATTTCAACATGGGCGCCATGGAGAACAAGGGCCTGAACATCTTCAACTCCAAGTACGTCCTGGCGGACGCAAGGACGGCCACGGACAGCGATTTCCAGGGCATCATGGGCGTCGTTGCCCACGAGTATTTCCATAACTGGTCCGGCGACCGGGTCACCTGCCGGGACTGGTTCCAGCTGTCGCTCAAAGAAGGGTTCACGGTCTTCCGGGACCAGCAGTTCATGGAGGACATGATGTCGCGGGGCGTGGAGCGCATCGGCGACGCGAACCTCCTGCGCACCCATCAGTTCCGCGAGGATGCCGGGCCGATGGCGCACGCAGTGCGGCCCGATTCCTACGTTGAGATCAACAATTTCTACACCATGACGGTGTACAACAAGGGCGCCGAGGTGATCCGCATGATGCGGACCCTGCTGGGGCCCGAAGGCTTCCGGAAGGGCACGGACCTCTACTTCTCGCGCCACGACGGACAGGCGGTCACGACCGATGATTTCGTGAAGGCGATGGAGGACGCGAACGGGGCAGACCTTACGCAGTTCAGGCTGTGGTACACCCAGGCAGGAACGCCTGAGCTGACCGTGACGCGACAGTATGATCCACGAGCTAAGAGCTATGAGCTTACTTTCAGGCAGTTCTGCCCTGCCACGCCCGAACAGCCGGTGAAAAAACCGTTCCATATTCCCGTTGCGATTGGTCTCTTGGGGAAGGACGGGATGGAAATCATGCTGAGCCAACCGACCCTCCCATCCCCCCCCTTGCCAAGGGGGGGCTTAGGGGGGGTGGCAGAGAGCCGTGAGGGGACAATAGTACTGCATTTGAGAAAGGCGGAAGAGACCTTCGTTTTCACCGATATTCCCGATGAACCCGTACCGTCCATCCTCCGCGAATTCTCGGCGCCGGTGAAGGTGAAGCTCGACCTGTCCGACGACGAGCGGTTGTTCCTCATGGCGAACGACAACGATCCCTTCAACCGCTGGGACGCGGGCCAGCAGCTTGCGGTGAAGCTCATCCTCGAGCTGGTGAAGGATTACCAGGAGGGGAGGCCGCTCCTGCTGGACAACCTGTACATCGACGCGTTCCGGAAAACGCTCGAGAGCGGCATGGACGACAAGGGGTTCCAGGCCTTTGCTTTGTCGCTTCCCGCGGAAACGTACCTTGCTGACTTCGTAAAAGTTATCGATCCTGACGCCATCCACGAGGCAAGGACGTTCGTCCAACAGATCCTTGCCGCGAGCCTGAAGGAGAGCTTCCTGACCGTCTACCGGGCTAATCAGGACGCGGGTCCGTATCGGGTCGACCACGAAGCGATGGGCAAACGGAGCCTCAAGAACACCTGTCTCGGTTATCTCTCGGAACTGGAGGATGAGGACGTCCGACTGTTGTGCATGGACCAGTACCGGACCGGTGGGAACATGACCGATGTGATCTCCGCGCTGGTGAACATCGCGAACAACGAGTGTCCGGAGCGGGAAGAGGCGCTGGCTTCGTTCTATGAAACGTGGAAGAGCGATCCGCTGGTGATGGACAAATGGCTGGCGATCCAGGCGACCTCGCGCCTGCCGGGGACGCTGGACATAGTGAAAACGCTGACAAAACACCCGGCATTCACGATCAGGAATCCGAACAAGGTGCGGGCGCTGGTCGGCGCGTTCTCATCCAATTCCGTACGATTCCACGATCTCTCCGGGGCAGGGTACGCGTTCATCGCCGACCACGTCCTTGCCATCGATCCCCTGAACCCCCAGATCGCGGCACGGCTGGTGTCCTCCTTTACGATATGGAAACGGTACGATGCCAAGCGGCAGGCGCTGATGAAGAAGGAGCTGGAGCGCATCCTGGCTGCGCCCAAACTGTCTAAGGATGTGTATGAAGTGGTGTCGAAGAGCCTGGCATAGGCATAGCCGTAAAGAACATGGTAGTGGCATTAAAGGCAGGTTGAACGCAGGAGCTCTCAATTTGTGATTTTAGGCCAAAACCTTCGCTTGCCAAGAGAGAATATTTGTAGTAGGCTTTAATCTCTTGGGGAGGTTTTCCTGTGAAAGCATTTCCCGTCATGCCAATATCCCTTCCATCGTTTAACCGAACTTCCCTTTCGATCGAGAACGCATCCGGGCAGCACCAGAGAAAAGTGATCGAGATCTTCACTTAAAAGAGGATATTTATTTCCCATCTCACGCGACGCAAAGGAGGCAGTCATGAAAAAGCGTTACACACGGCGGGATTTTCTCAAACATGCAGGCATTGGCGCAGCGAGCCTGGCAGCTGGCCCGGCACTTCTCAACAATGTATTTGCACAGTCATCAGGGAAGAGGACGCTCAGGATCCTCCAGTGGAGCCATTTCGTGCCGAGCCACGACAAATGGTACGACCAGTACGCCAGGCAGTGGGGTGAGAAGAACAACGTGGATGTGATCGTGGACCATGTCGGCCTTGCCGATCTCAAGAGCACCTTCGCCGCCGAGGTCGCGGCGAGGAAAGGCCACGATATCGTCGAGTTCATCGATCCGCCGTCCGATTTCGAACCCAGCGTCATGGACCTGACCGACCTGAACCAGGAGGCGGTCAAACGGTTCGGCAAACAGGCTCCATTCGCCACGCGCAGCACGTACAATCCCAACACGAAGAAATATTACGGTTTCTGCCACGGGTGGACCATCGATCCCGGTGATTACCGCAAGTCCCTCTGGGAGAAGGCGGGGAAGCCCAACGGGCCGGAGACCTGGCAGGACCTGCTGACCTACGGCGCCAAGATCAAGAACGAGCAGGGCGTCCAGGTGGGCATCGGCTTCTCCCAGGAACTGGACACGAACATGGCGGAGCGGACGCTGCTGTGGTCCTTCGACTCCTCGATCCAGGACGAACATGAGAACGTGGTCCTGGACAACAAGAATACCGTCGAGGCCGTTAAGTTCATGACCGAATTGTACCACAAGACCATGACGCCGGAAGTGTTCGGCTGGACCGCGGCGTCGAACAACCAGCTGCTCCTCGCGGGTAAGGCATCGTACATCCTGAACTCCATCTCGGCCTACCGGTCCGCCCAGAAGGACGTCCCCGAGGTCGCCAAGGACGTCTTCTTCACGCCGGCCCTCAAGGGCCCGCGCGGAACTGCCATAGCCTGCGAGCACGTGATCTACATCGCCGTCATTCCGAAGTCCGCCGAAAAGAATGCGGACCTTTCCAAACAGTTCCTGCTCGACCGGTGCGCGAACTACGACCAGGCCATGTGGGAGAGCAAACTCTACAACTCGCCGGCCTTCTTCGGAACCGCGGTGCCGGGCGGCGACCGCGGCTATCCGGCCGTGGCGCAGTCGAAGTCCCTCCGGGACCTGCACAACGCATGGTTCAGCAACGACCCCTTCGCGCTTCCCGGCGAGCGGGCCGACAAGCTCATACCGCTCAAGGACGCGGAAAAGTGGACCACCAATGTCGGCTACCCGGGCACGGCGAACCCGGCCGAAGGCGAGATCTTCGGCACCTTCGTGCTGCCGGGCATGTTCGCCCGGGTCGCCCAGGGCAAGCAGAGCGCCGAGGATTCCGTGAAGCAGGCGGCCGCCGAGTGCAAGAAGGTCTTCGACAAGTGGCGGGCCCAGGGGCTGATCCGCAAGGGTTAAGAGCCGAAGGCGAAAACCACTATCACCACAGAGGCACAGAGGCACAGAGAAAGAACAGAAAACCTTTGACACTGATTTACACTGATAAAGGCTATGAAGAGGCATGATACGACAAACGCTTGATCATGCATTTTCAGAAGGTATATCCGCCTTCGCCTAGAGGCGCCTACTTCTGGTTTCCGTGTCAAGGGTGTTTCTCAGTGTCCTCAGCATCGATATCCCGATTCTAAGGAGTTTATCTATAATTCCATGGCGAACGTACGACTGGAAGGCATCAAGAAGCATTTCGGCGGGGTCAAAGCGGTAGACGGCATTGACCTTGAGATCGCTGACGGCGAGTTTCTGGCGCTCCTCGGCCCTTCGGGGAGCGGCAAGACCACGTTGATGAGGCTCGTGGCGGGCCTCGAGGCGCCCACGGGCGGGCGCATTGTCATTGACGGCGTTGTCGTGAACGACCTGGCACCGCGCGAACGCGGTATCGCCATGGTGTTCCAGAGCTACGCTCTCTATCCGCACAAGACGGTCTACGGGAACATCTCCTTCCCGCTTTCGGTCGAGAAGATGCCCAAGGCCGAGATGCGGAAGAAGGCGGAGTGGGCCGCGGGGCTGCTCGGCATAGGCCACCTGCTTGACCGCATGCCCTCGCAGATATCCGGCGGAGAGCGCCAGCGCGTGGCAATCGCCCGGGCGCTCGTGCGTCGTCCGAAGGTGCTGCTGATGGACGAGCCCCTGTCCAACCTCGACGCCAAGGTGCGCCACACTGCGCGCGAGGAGCTGAAGCTCTTCCAGCGGGAGATCAACGTGACCACCATCTACGTTACCCACGACCAGGCCGAGGCCATGGGTTTGGGCGACAGGATCGCGGTGATGCACGATGGAACGATCCGCCAGATCGGGACGCCGGAGGCGATCTACCACGATCCAGCCAACACGTTCGTTGCGGGATTTGTCGGCATACCGCCGATGAACTTTCTTGAGCGGGACGGCGTGGTACTCGGGTTCCGGCCCGAGGCGCTGCTTCCCGCGGAGGCGAGCCAGGCGGAGGACAGCATGCGCTTGCGGTTCCGCGTCGAACGGGTGGAGGACCTGGGATCGCACCGCCTCGTCTACGGTACCATTGGAGGTACGAAGGTGATCGCGAACCTGTTCTTCCGCACATCCATCGCCGAGGGGGAGGAACGCGACTTTGCCGTGAGCAATCGGGACATCAGTCGCTACGACAGGAAGACCGGCGAAAGGGTCAGGCCATGAACATGCGCAGGCTGTTCGAGCGGGAGACATTCCTCGCCCCTCTGCTGCTGACCCCGGTGGCGGTGTACATGGTCCTGCTGGTGGGCTTTCCGTTCGCCATGGCATTCGTCTACAGCTTCAGCAACGTGACCGTGGGTAATCCGGATTTTCACATGACCGGGTTCGGGAACTTTACCGCCGTGCTCGCCGACCCGATATTCCGGAAATCGCTCCTGAACACCTTCATCTTCACCTTCCTTTCGATCGGCATAGTGCTGGTGCTCTCGAACATACTGTCGGAGCTTCTGACGCGGCAATTCAGCGCCAAGTGGCTCATCCGCTTCCTGATCATGATGCCGTGGACCGCGCCGATCGCGCTGGGGACCATCGGCTACCTGTGGTTCCTGGATTCCGTCTTCAGCCCGCTCGACTGGCTCCTGCGGACCTGGGGGCTGCTCGGGAAGCCCCACGCACTGCTGGGCCCCATGAGCAACATGTACTGGCTCGGTCAACCGGGCCTGGCCATGGCTTCGGTCATCCTGGTGCATGTCTGGCGGCTCCTGCCCCTGGCGACGATGATCCGCATCGCAGGCATGAACTCCATTCCGCGGGAGATCATTGAGGCGGCCCAGGTGGACGGCGCCGGATACTATCGGAGGCTCTTCCACATCGTTTTGCCGCTTCTGCTGCCGGTGATCAGCGTGACCATTCTCTTCTCGACCTTGTTCACCTTCACGGACATGACCGTGGTCTGGGTCCTGACCAGGGGCGGTCCGCCGGACCACAGCACCCAGGTCCTGGCGAGCTTCGCGTTCCTGAAGGGGATCCAGGGGGGAGACCTTGCCCAGGGGGCGGCCATCGCCCTGTTCTTCTTCCCGGTGCTCGCGGGTGTGGCAGCGGTCGTGCTTCGGATAGCGAAGAAGGCGGTGGTGACGTAGGGGGAAGGCAACAGACAGCAGACAGGAACTTCCTGTTCCAATCTATCGTAGAGCCTATGACGCATAACATAAAAAAAATACTGGCACAAAGCCGGATCTACGCCGCGCTCGCGCCGTTCATCATCTTCTCCGCGGCGCCGTTCTACGTGATGCTCATCACCATGTTCAAGAGGAGCCACGACCTGTTCAGTCCCACCAACAACCCGTTCTGGCTGAACGAACCGGCTACGCTGGAGCATCTCGATCTGCTGTTCAACGAAACCCTCTATGGGAAATTTCTGCTGAATACGTTCCTGGTGGGCCTTGCGGTCGTGGTCATCACGGTCCTGCTGGCGGTGCCGGCAGCGCTCAGCCTTGCCCGCCTGGCGGGAAGGTGGGGGGAGAGCGTGGCCATCGGGATATTCCTCACCTATCTCGTGCCGCCGACGCTGCTGTTCCTCCCGCTCTCGCGGGTCGTGTCCCTGCTGGGGCTCCAAAACTCCCTCTGGGCCCTCGTCCTTGTATACCCGACCTTCACGGTGCCGTTCTGTACGTGGCTGATGATGAGCTTCTTCAAGTCCATCCCCAAGGACATCGAGGAGCAGGCTCTCGTGGACGGTTGCAGCAGGGCCGGCGCGATGATAAAGATACTGCTTCCCCTGTCCGTGCCGGGGATCATCACGGTCGTTGTCTTTTCCTTCACGCTCGTGGCCCATGAGTACATCTACGCGCTGGCCTTTATCCAGGATTCGACGATAAAGACCATCGGCATCGGCATGACCACCGAACTGGTGAGGGGCGACGTGTTCTACTGGGGGGCGTTGATGGGCGGGGCGCTGCTGGCGAGCATTCCCGTCGCGATACTCTACACGCTCTTCCTTGACCGGATCATCTCCGGCATGGCCCTCGGTGCGGTGAAGCAGTGAGCATTGGTTAAATTGTAACATCGTGGCCATGTCCTATAAGCCGTCATTCCCGCAGCGATTCTGAGCGGGAATCCAGCCTGTCCATCGAATTTTTTATCCCAGATAAAAGCATTTGTGGATGCCGACAGGATGTCCGTTCAGACAGCCATGCAGACATTATCCTTACCCATCAGTATCCACGGAATTTGGCTTGAACGCATGCTATCCTTGTGTTAGACTCATTTCAGTGACCATTTGACCAGGGGCGAGAGACGATCGTATGAAACTGTTTACCATAGAAGAGAGAAAAAGATCGCTGCACGACGAGCTCGACCGCATCATCGAGGTCATCGCAAGGGAATACCGGCCGGACAGGATCGTCCTGTTTGGATCCCTTGCGAACGATGCCGTCCATGAGTGGAGCGACATCGACCTGCTGATCATCAAGGATACGGACAAGCGCCCGATAGAACGGAACCTCGAGGTGTTCCGGCTGTGCCGCCCGGCCGTGGGGATCGACCTGTTCATCTTCACGCCGCAGGAATACGACGCCCTTCTGAAGGAAAAATACACCTTCCTCCTGGACATCCTGAAGACCGGAAAGACCGTGTATGAGAAAAGAAGCTGAGGCATGGCGCGCGATCGCAGAAGAGGAGCTTCAGTCCGCGGAGTATCTTGCGGAGAAGAAGCTTTTTCGGATGGTCTGCTACCATGCCCAGCAGTCGGTTGAGAAGAGCCTGAAAGCCCTCCTGGTCGATCGCGAGATCGACATTCCCCGGACCCATAACGTCCTTGATCTGCTCGCAGCTCTCCGAACGCTCAACGTCCGCCCGGACCTCTCCGAAGAAGACGCCGTATTCCTGAACAGCGTCTACCGTTCCCGGTACCCCGCTGGCCTGGGGATGATGCCCGGAGGCGAACCGTCCGCCGGGGACGCGGAAAAGGCCCTTCGGATCGCGAAAAATACGCACTTGTGGATGTGGAAGGAACGTTGAAAAATCCTTCGAGAGAGGGCGGGGCTGGTTGTATTGTCTGTAAGAGGTTGGATTACGCGCTCAATAGCGTATTGGCAAGGTCTGCTCAAGAATTGGTTGAACATTAGGCATCACAGATGAAAATGCGCGATCGTTTCAAGAGTGTGCTCGTCAACCCGACATGGGAGCAGATCGTCGAGCGCGATCCGCTCATTGCGTTCTCCCACTACTTATCTGGTCGAGTACATGTGCTTCTTGCTATAGCCGATGAAATTACCGAGAACCTTGACGGCGGTTTTTCCGGGCAAATCATTGATGGTCGCCGAGTAGTACGTGCAGAGTCTCTTATGTGGCTTTGGATGCTTGGTGCCTATGAAGTCGTCCGAACTATGTGCCAATCCAAAGCCTGCTTCACTCAGCAAACGCTGGATGAACTGAACAAACTCAAGAAACTTCTTTCCGTGGTTCGCATGCCCGCTGCGAAGATGGAGAAACCTGGAGTCAAGATTCCAGTCACTTCAAATCGAAGTCCTGCGGGCTGGGCCATATCACGTCGAGACATACTTGTGAATGACCCTGACTCGGCGAACATCTTCGCTCGTGACATACTTGCGGAATTCGATCGAGTCTTCTCGTCAATCAAGGCCACCGATATTATTGGACGTCACGAAGACGCCTACACAAGTAATGCATAGCAATGCCATCAACGCGGGCAGCCAAATGCGCCGCGTCGCTCTGCTTCTGGCTGCCGGTTATGGCACACGTTAAACGCCGGCGATTAGCGAAACACACGAAAGGATACCGATGGATAAAGACCGTCAGATTCGTTTCCTCTACCCTCCTCTGTTCTTCGTAACATTTGTGCTGGCAGCGCTATTTGCAGATAATCCTGGAGCGTTCAAGGCATGGTTCAAAGCCGATAATATGGCTGTGAAGGCCATAACGGTGGTCGCGGGTGGCGGCCTCGCCGTGCTGGTCATGGGATTATTGATCGGAACAATTACGACTATCTTCCTTCGACTGGCTTTCTTTGCTGCGGGCGGTAGGCGCTACGAAGCGGTTCTGTCTCGCGCAGCTTTAGAAGCGATTTGGTCGAGGTTGAAGATCAAGGAATCGATAGAAGCACGCGCGTTCGGCTGGCGCCGTCAGGCGTTCTATGCTGCAGTCGCCTTTGATCATGCACTCGTTCCGAAACGTATACACCTGTGGTTAATGAGGAGGTGGAGCGCATTCAATATTTCAGCGAACTCAGTTATGGCGATCATATTAGCATTCTTGTCGGTATGTTTCCTCAAGATCGCTCCTCATCCATATTTGTTATTAGCCATGTTCGCTGTAGGGGTACTATTTCTCATAAACGCTGTGATTGCGTGGATAGAAACAATGGCGATGCTTGATTTCCTATCGCGGTGTAACCTTCCCAAGCCAAAGGAGGATGAGGCTGGAAGCCTCGCGGAGAGTACCGAAAGCACCCAGGCCGACGATCAATGAAGGGACTAGCCAATCAACTCAGCGTCGACAAAGCACTGTTGGTTTTCCCCAAATAGGAGAAGAACATGACATGGTTGTCCAAGATTTTCAGAAAAAAGGATTCTGATAAAAAGAAAATCGGAATACTTCAGATCATTGACGAACAGCTATCAGGTAAGGGAAGCCCGTCAGACCATTTTAGATGGGTAGTCACGACAATACACAAGAGACTTGCTGTACAAGCCATTGAAGAACTTAAACAAGAGCTTCTATCTCTCGAACACCGCGCCGACAATTCTACAGAACCGTTGCGTTTACTACGATCCGCAATAATGGATTTGCTTGATTCCTCTTCTCTCAATTCGGCACTACTTGAACTTAAAGATGACGAAAGAAAGGTAATTACTAAAATTGGTGAAGAGTTCTCGGATGAAATTATGCTTGGCGTATATGCTAGTTGCGAATTTCAAACGGCCTGCCTTAGACTTTATTGTTTTGTAAACTATGGTGACGGCGGGCAAAAAGATTGGTTTACTCTATATGCTTCAGCAACGAAAGAAAATGGTAAGCACATGGCTAACATTATGCTGGCAAGCGTTGAAAAATATAATGGAGATCCAGCATTTCTCGCTCAGCTTCATAAACCTTATGAAGCGGCAATGGCTGAATTGCGTAATAAACTGCTTTCGACGCCAATTGGAGCAACGTTTCCAGATTAGTCAGACCAAACAGCCGTCGAGAGGGACGGGCCAAAAATGGCCCGCCCCTCAACTCTTTGTTGAACCTGTAGGGAAAGTCATTTCATGCTATAATAGCGCCATCGAAACACGGTAAGGAACCATCAAAACCCCTCATTACGGGAGGCGTATGGCGAGATACAAAGAGTACGACTATTCCCAAGGCAAATTCATCCCGATCAGCTTCGACAAACAAATCCTCCCCGGCACCTTCGAGCACACCCTCCACTATCTTATCGACAATGAAATTGATTTATCCGTATTTGACCTTCGGTAGAACGACGATACCGGCGCCCCGGCCTACGATCCCCGCGTCCTCCTGAAGATCGTGCTCTACGCTCAGCTCACCGCTCCTCTATTCAGCAATCCATTCTCTGGTGATCACGCCAGGTCATGCTACCCGAGCAGCTTCTTGAACTCCGCCGCCGGCACGGCCGGGCTGAAGTAAAATCCCTGTCCCATATCGCACCGGAGCAGGCGCAGGATGTTCCGCTGCTCCTCGGTCTCAACACCCTCCGCGATGGTCTTGAGGTTCAGGTTCCGTGCCAGGCCCGTGATCGCCGAGATGATCGAGGCGGCATCGGGATCTTTCGCCACGTCACTGACGAACGACATGTCGATCTTGAGGTTGTCCACCGGCAGCTTCTTGATGTAGTTCAGCGAGGAATAGCCGGTCCCGAAGTCGTCCACGGAGATCGAAACGCCCGTGTCCTTCAGTTTTTTGAGAATTGCGATCGTCAGGCCAATGTCGTGGATGCAGATGCCCTCCGTGACCTCGAGGGTCAGGTAGCGCGGATCGAGGCGGAACTCGCGGATCGCGTCGGACACCATGCCGACGAGATACTTGTGACGGAACTGGATGAGCGAGAGGTTTACCGAGACCGGGAACATCCACCCGTTGCCGCTCCACTCCTTGATCTGCCTGCAGGCAGTCCGCAAGGCCCATTCACCCACGTCGATGATCAACCCCGTGTCCTCCAGCGTCGGGATGAACTTTGCGGGGGACACCATGCCGAGGTCGCCGCTTTTCCATCTGATGAGCGCCTCGGCGCCGGTGATCTTTTTCGTGGAAAGATCGCAAAAGGGCTGGTAGTTCACGAGATATTCGTCATTCTTGAGCGCGCTGAAAAGACGTTTTTCCATAAAGTAAAAATCAGACATGCGCTCGCTGATGTCGGTGCTGAAGAATTGGACCGTGTTCCTTCCCTGGGCCTTCGCTCGGGAGAGGGCCATGTCGGCGTTCTTCAACAGGGTCTCCGCGTCATCGCCGTTGTGCGGCGATACGGCCACCCCGATCGTGACGGTCACGACGATCTCCTGATTCCCGATCTTCATGTCACGCGCGATGGTGTCCCGAACCTTCTTTGCGACGACGGCCGCGTCAACGCTCTGGGCGTCGCTTGTATGGGCGATGGCGTATTCGTCGCTTCCGAGGCGCGCCATATGGTCCCGGTCTCCGATCGCCGCGCGAAGAAGAATAGCGGCCTGTGTCAGGACCTTGTCGCCCATCTCATAGCCGAAAATGTCGTTAATGTACTTGAACCGGTCGATGTCCATGATCAGTACGGAAACGGACCGGCTGCTTTTCCGGGCCGCGGTAAGTTCCTGCTGCAGCCGATCGACGAACTCCCTTCTGTTCGCGAGCCCGGTCAGCGAATCGTGCCGCAGAAGGTGGTCGAGCCGGTCTTCCAGGTTCTTCTGGAAGGTGATCTCCCGCGCCGTTGAGAGCATTCTCGTGATGTTCCCCCGGCTGTCCTTGAGGGGAGTAACATGCTCCTGGATGAAGAACTGTGTTCCGCTCTTCGTCCTGCAGGCGAGCACCGCCCGGAAGGGATCGCCGGAAATCACGTCATCACGCATCTTCTGGGCGACCTTTTCATCTGTGTACCACGGGAACAGGGGTTTGCTGCGTTTTCCCAACAGTTCCTTCTGCGTATAGCCGGTGATCTGCTCCACGGCCTTGTTGACATATTCTATGCGGCCTCTTTTTTCGGCGATCGTAATGAGATCTCCCGCCTGCTCCGCTGTCTTGAGGACCCTGCTCAGCCGCTCTTCGGTACGCCGCCTCCGCTCAAATTCTCTTCGCATGAAGATGATCGAGGCTAGCGCGATGATCAACGCGGCGATAAAGCCGGCGCCGACCATGATCGCCATGCGGGTAACCGGCGCGGTGAGGACGTCATAGACGGGGCGGTGCGAACTGATGGCGTCCAGCAGTATAAAGATCGCCTCGTACGCTCCGGCCCCTGCTATGAGCAGCAGCATCAAGCCTAGACCGATCACCGTACCGTATCTTTGCCTCTGAGTTATCATTGATATTGAACGCTCCGGACCGCCATGGATTCATCACACACTACTTTCATATTCTAACACAGTACGGCAGCTCAGGGAATGCTCAATATGTTCCGTGATCTCCCGCAGGCTGAGGACGCGAGGAACAATGCAATTCCATCGTAAGGGAAAAAGAGTTAAAATAGAGCGGCAATGATCTGGAAGACAGGGCATTTGCCGCAGGAGACGCAGAGGAAAGCACCACGATACGAGGAGGACCACGACATGGGATTCAAGGAGACAAAGCCTGAACTGCTGACAGATAATCCGTTCAAACTTATCGGATCGGACTGGATGCTGATCACCGCCGGAACGCCGGATTCCTTCAACACCATGACCGCCAGCTGGGGCGGGCTGGGTATCCTGTGGGAACGGAAGGTGGCCACCTGCTTCATCAGGCCGACCAGGTTTACCTATGAGTTTGCCGAGGGGGCGCCCTATTTCACCCTTTCCTTCTTCGAGGAGCAGTACCGCAAGGCGCTGACCTACTGCGGCACCCACTCAGGGAGGAATACGGACAAGATCAGGGAAGCGGGTCTCACGCCGGTGAACGAGGGGGGCTTCGTCTATTTCAGCGAGGCGCGCCTCGTGCTGGCCTGCCGGAAGATCTACGTTCAGGACATCGACCCTTCGCGGTTCCTGGACCCGAAGATAGACGATATGTATCCCCAAAAGGACTACCACCGGATGTACATCGGCGAGATCGTGAAGTGCCTGGTGCAGGGAGCATGAGAGGAGAACTTATATAGACATGGGCTGGATGCTGAGTAATACGCGTAAGAACAAAAAAAAGGTTTTTGAGCTGGCCGGGACGATCGTTCTGATCGGCGTCATCGTCTGGCAGTATGGGAGCCTCGCGCCACGGGTCATCATCGTCCTGTCCTTCCTGTTGAGCATTGCCGTGGCCTTCATCCAACTGCCGTTCCTGGCCGGCTTTTACGGCCGCCGCCGCTTCAGGCCCGCGCTGGTCGTCCTCATCGTTGCCCTGCCGTTCCTCATATCGCTGGGATACGAATTCGCGTACCGAAAGAACCTGCTGATGCTCTTCGCAGAAGAGTGGGTCGGAGAGGGGCAGGCGCTGGTATCGGTCATAGCGGTCATCGCTCTGCCGGCCCTGTCGTTCCTGGCCGGGTCCTTGAGCAGAAAATACCGGCGACAATAGCCGGCGTGGACACCGAGGAAGGGAACAAACCGCGCACAGGGACGGAGAGCACCCCTCTCATGATCGAAAATACCAAAAAAAATAAACTTGACAAAATATAAAAGTTAGGCTATTATCCCACCAAGTGCAGGCGGTTCGCACATAGTTGTTCTACTTCGAATGAGGAGGCTCGGACAATGAAGCAGATGATAAAGAAGATGATGTGTTCAACAGTTCTTGCAGTAGGTATTTTGGTCCTGTTCTCGGGGAGTGCCCTGGCAGAGGGAGTGCTCAAATTGGGGTTTGATTCCGCCGGGACAATGGAAGTGACCGCCAGCGGGACAAGCGTGAGCGAGACCTATGACGCTGATGGCGGCGTGTCCATTGCGTTCGAGGGTCATGGCGCGATGGGCCCTAATGTTGATATCGGCGGGGGCATTGAGTTCCAGTCGTACCGCGAACTGACCCAGTACCCCGGAGGCGGGTCGTTTCAGTTCGTGCCGATCTATATGCTGATGCGGCTTCATCCCGAGATGAGCGATTTCACTCCCTATCTGGCGATGCAACTCGGTTTTTCCATATTCAATGCCGACGACAAGTTCACGGGTGGACTTACGACCACGCCAGGCGGCCATTTTGGTTTTGGTGTAGGCGTGATCCTGGACAAGAACTTCCTGATGGAGTTCATGGCGACCGTAGACAGCGGCGGTTTGCAGTATAACGGCGAGGATGTAATTGACGTGAGCTATTCCAAGGTGACTTTCAGTATCGGGGTCTATTTCTGATCGTACGGGCTTTCACCTCCGGCCGGCAGCCGATCGGCTGCCTGATTTGAACAAAAAAGCGCCCCAGGGATATGATCCCCGGGGCGCTTTTTCTTTTTCAGTTTGTTCGCTCCCTGACCGCAGTCGTACAGGGAACGGAACCGATCGGTTCAGCCCTGCACCTGCGGTTCGCAGGGACGGCTGTGCCGGCTATTCATCATCGTGTCCTTGCTGCATCCTCCGCAGGAAAAAGCACTCTTTCCATTGAGCTCTCTGCGTCTCAGCAGGCAGGGGGTCCGGGTGATCATGTCGCCGAAGAGCTTGCAGTAAAAGCAATAGTCCTGAACGGCCCCTTTGTCGATAAGCTCTGTCATGCTCTCCTCCCCGCTGTCGCCTTGTGCAGCAAAAAGCACCAAGGATAAACTGTTTATGACCAAAATATCGTTGAAATGCGGATCAATAGCAATCCCCCGACCGGGGTATTTATCGGGTATGAGACGAGAATGCGGCGTTCACGATGGCTCTTCCCGGCCCGGACAAGCCCCGTGAGAGGCGGATGTCTCTAAAGCGGGGCAAGCCGGAACCAAAAGGGCATCTCTTGCAGAGATCGCGGAGGACGCAGAGTTAAATACCTTACGTGTTTGTATTAATCAAAATATATTAAGCTTTTCTATGCGAATGCGGCTAAGAATCAGAAGAAACGGGATCTCTTGTGAGTGGGGAAGCCACCCATTGGCGGCAGGCTTTGCGAAAGAATAATTTGATTGTTATCCGCCTTTATCATAAGCGAAGTTGATCGGCATCTTCAGTGTCAAAATGCTCTTTCACTGATGATCCGAATGGGAAATGCGTCTGGCCGCAGGATGGGAAAGGGATCCATGCAAATCCACGACCGTTAGTCGTGCAGGAACTTCTCGACATCCTTGGGGGGCAGGGCGGGGCTGAAATAATATCCCTGGGCCATATCGCATTTGAGGAGGCGCAGGATCTTCCACTGGTCCTCGGTCTCCACGCCTTCGGCGATGGTCTTGAGGTTCAGGCTGTGGGCCATGTTGATGATGGCCGTTACCAGGGAGGTCGCATCGGGGTCCATGGCGACGTCCTTGACGAAGGACTGATCGATCTTGACGAAGTCCACGGGGAATTTTTTTTAAATAACTCAGGGACGAGTAGCCGGTCCCGAAATCGTCGATTGCGATGGCAACGCCGATGCTCTTGAGCCGCTTCAGGACCGTGATCGTGAATTCCTGGTCTTTCATGAAGATGCTCTCGGTGATCTCCAGCGTCAGGTGACGCGGGTCAACGCCGAATTCCCTGATGGTGCTTTCCACCATCTCCGCCAGGAACTCGTGCCGGAATTGCGAACCCGACAGGTTCACGGACATGGGGAGGGAAAAGGTGGGATTGTCCCAGAGCTTGATCTGCTCGCAGGCCGTCCGCAGCACCCACTTGCCCACATCGATGATCATCCCCGTCTCTTCCAACAGGGGGATGAATTTTAGCGGCGAGACAAGCCCGAATTCCTCGTTTTTCCATTTCAACAGCGCCTCGGTGCCCGCCACGCGCCCCGATGAGAGATAGCAGTACGGCTGATAGGTCAGGATGTATTCCTTGTTCTTCAGGGCGTCCACGAGCCGCCGCTCCATGAACACGAGCTCGGTGACGCCCACGTTCATGTCCTGGGTGTAGAACTGGTAGTTGTTCCTGCCCATCGCCTTTGCTTTGGAGAGGGCGATGTCGGCGTTCTTCATGAGGGTGTGGGCATCCTTGCCGTCGTCGGGATACATGGAGATGCCCACGGCCATGGTGACCGAGATCTCTTCGCCGCCGGACATGATGATCTGGGGGACGTTCTTCATGATCATCTTGACGAAGAGGATGATGTCGGACGGTTTCTGGATGTCGTGGAGGATGATACCGAACTCGTCGCTTCCCAGCCTGCACACGGTGTCGCTCTTGCTCACGGAAACGGAAAGGCTTTCCGCCACCTGCTTCAGCACCTTGTTTCCCGCCTCGATCCCGTAGATCTCGTTGATGTACTTGAACCGGTCGATGTCCATGGCCAGGATGGCCATGGTCCCGTTGCCTTTCGAGGCCCGGGTCCGGTCCCGGTTCAGCCGCTCGGCGAAGAGGCTCCGGTTCGGCAGTCCCGTGAGCTCGTCATACGAGGTGAGGTACGAGAGCTTTTCCTTCATGATCTTGAAGGGAGTGACGTCGCTGGCGGTGAACAGCGCGTGGGTCACCTCCCCCCGGGCATCGGTGATAGGGGTCACGATCTCGTCGAGGATCACCTTCTCTCCGCTCTTTTTCCTGATGGTAAGCTCCGCCTGGAACGAGAAGCCCGAGAGCACGGTGTTCCACATCTCCCGGTAGGCCTTTGGGCTGTGGTGTTCGGACTGCAGGATATCCATGCCGCGTGACATGAAGTCCTGACGGGTATAGCCCGTTACTTCCTCGACGGCCTTGTTCACGTACTCCACCTTTCCGTTCCGGTCGGTGATCAACACCAGGTCAGCGGACTGCTCCACGGACAGCGAGAGCTTCTTGAGCAGTTCCTCTGCCTGCTTCATATCGGTCATGTCGCGAGTTACCACGGAGAACCCTCGGTGACCGCACTGCGGGTCTTTCAGGGACCTGATGACCGAGTGAGCATGGAATGTCGACCCGTTCTTACGGACAAGCCACCCCGCGGATTCATGGCGGCCTTCCGCTGCCGCCATTTTGATCCCGGTCTCCGCCTTTTCCGCCTGGGACTCGTCCTTCGGGTAAAGGAAAGCGTAGGGTTTGCCGATGATCTCACGGGCCTGGTACCCGTGGAGCCGCTCCGCGCCGGTGTTCCAGTTCCTGATCCTCCCCCCGGCATCGAGCATGAAGACCGCGGAATGGTCGACGCCGTCAGTGAATATCTGGATGAGGTATTTATGTTCTTGCAGCGATTCACCGAGCTCCCGGGAGCGGCGGGTTTCCCGGCGGATGGTCATGATGGCGATGACCACGACGAGCACCAGCAGGCCGTATCCTGCGGCAGCGAGCAGGTAGTTCGCAAGCATGCTCCACTCAAGGGTATCGGTGGTCGATGCAGGGGATGATGCGGACAATGCAGCTGAACTGACGGCTGCGCAGACGATGAGGAGCAGGGCGAGAACGCTGATAGATTTCGAGGAAGAAGGTGAACGCATAGATAGTACCGTGCATAGGGTGCCGCACTGATGCGTTGTCCCGCGGGGTGGTCCATGCGGGACCATGCGGTAGCGCGTTACTCAGACTAACCTTATTCTACAACAAAAATTGGCATTGTCAACTAAAATATGTATATTCACGGTAAAATTGCAGTTTATTGTAAAGATCGCTATAGAGGGTCTTAATTTTAACGACCCTTGCCGACATGCCGGACTTGATCCTGCATCCAGAAGATATTGAAAAAACTGGATTACCTATCTCTTCTTAAAACTTGCTGGGACAAGTTCCTCGGGAATGACGTACTTTGTTGTAATAGCAATTAAAATACAGACTCTATGGACACACTGAGGTATGAAGAAATGCCATTATTAATCAGCTGTTTCCAAGCAAAATAACTCTTGGGTTCCGGCTTGGGTACTGTCAAAAGTTCTATGAAAAAACGAAGGATATTTTACCGCAGAGATCGC
>CAYPOT010000042.1:0-33494 GCA_964412455.1 uncultured Nitrospiraceae bacterium
TCGCATGGTGGATTCCGCGGAGACCGTTGCCGAGGCCATCGGACTGGCGCGCCAGGGGGCGGCGGAAAATGACCTCATTCTCATCACCGGGTCGCTCTATACGGTCGGCGATGCGCGGGCAGTGCTGAGGCCCGGCGCGTCCGGTCCCCTGCGGGGATTGAAGGGATGAGCGTTATGGTGCGGACCGCGAAACACGAAAGGGCAGGCGAACAGCGTACTATGGTCATGCGCACCCTATTCCGCGTCCTCCTGGTCATCGTCGGGGGGGGGCTCATCGGAATGTTCTCTGCCGCGATCGCGGAAGAACCACCGAAAAAAGTCCCGGTCACCGTGACCGCCGACAAGCTTGACCATGACAGAACGAACGATATCTATACCGCGGAAGGGCATGTGAGGATCGAGCAGCAGGACATCAGATTGGAAGCCGACAGGATCATGCTGAACAACGGGACCGGCGAAGCCGTTGCCGAAGGCAACGTGTATCTCCGGGACAAGGGCGATACGGTGATGGCCGACCGGGTGGAGATGAACATGAACACGCGGGTCGGTGTCATCACGAAGGGCCAGATCTACAAGAGCAAGGAGAACATTCATCTGAAGGGCGACCTGATCGAGCGTCGCGGCGAATCGGTATACCATGTGCAGAACGGGATCTTCACCACCTGCGATGAGGGGGAATGGTACCTCAAGGCGCGGGAACTCGATGTGGACCTGGACCGCTATGCCACGGGCAGGGGGGTCTCGTTCAACATGATAGGGCTGCCCGTGGTGTATACACCCTACCTTCTGTTTCCGGTGCGCAGGCAAAGCGGTCTTCTCATCCCCGTGGTCGGATTCAGCAACACCGATGGCTTCCTTATGAAGAACTCGGTTTTCTGGGCCATCTCCGACTACCAGGACATGACCTTCATCTCCGACTATCGCTCGCGCGCCGGACATGGGACGGGGATGGAGTACCGGTATGTGAATTCCCGGGATTCGGCGGGCAAGGCATATTACAATTATTTTGATACCTTCCATTCAGGCGAGAACCGGTGGGAATTTCAGTTTCTGCACCGTGAGGAGTTTGCCGAAGACCTTTCGTTCCGCGCCGACATCAACCTGGTGAACGACCAGGACTATTACCGCGCCCTCGAGAAGAAACTGGAGCCGCGGTCGCGACCCTATATCGATTCCAACGCTTTCTACGTGGAGCGCTGGAACACGGCTTCACTCTATCTGCTCGGCCAGTATTCGACGGACCTGACGCAACCCAACGACAAGACCATTCAGAAGGTGCCCGAGCTCCGGTACAGTATCTTCGGAGAGACCCTCGGCCCCCTGCTGCACCTCCGCCTCGAAGGATCAGCGGCAAATTTTTCCGTGGCCGAAGGAAAGACGGTGCAGCGCGCGGACCTCAAACCGGAACTTACCGCCGTGCTCAGCGGGAACGCCCTGAGCCTGACGCCCCGCGTCGGGGCCCGTGCAACTTTCTATGACCAGGGCGCGACGACCATGGAGCCCGCAGAAAGAAAGTATACCTATGCCGGCGCTGACCTGAACGCGCGCTTTTCGCGGGTCTACGGCAAGGATGAAGAGGCGGGCATAGGGCGGGTCCGGCATTCCATCGAGCCGATAGTCGGCTATTCCTATATCCCCCGGATCGAGCAGGGCGATATTCCCCGCCTGGATTCCGTGGACGAGGTGAGCGAGGAAAACGTGGTGACCCTGTCGCTCATCAACCGCCTGACCGCGCGGTACAAGGACGCTGCCAGCGTCAGGACGTTCGATCTCATGGTGTTCCGCTTGTCCCAGTCCTACGATGTGAACCAGGCGCGGAACAAGGACCTGGTGAATGCCCAGCCCCGCTCCGAGGTGCGGGGCGAGCTTGCCGTCAAGACGCCGAAGCTGCTCGCCGTTTCCGCCAATGCTAACTACAATACCTATACCAGCAGGCTTGCTTCTTCTTCCGAGAGCGTTGCCGTTAAAGGCGAGAGCGTTCAGTTCGATATGACCCACCAGTATCTCCGGGAGCCAAAAACCCAGTTCCTGATCGCCGGGCTCGGGTTCAAAGCAGGCAAATGGGACCTGAAAGGCCAGGTATGGCAGGACGTGGAACACCGTGTCACGACGCAGCGGGAAATTATCGCTCACTATGCCTCTCAGTGTTGGGGACTGGGGCTATCCTATATCAACAAGCCGGGCGAGACGCAGTACCTGGTTATGCTCGACCTCAAGGGGATGGGCGGAGCGAAATTCTAGGATAGCTTGTCCGGCAGAGCATTAAACGGCAGATCCGAGTGCCGCGCATGCAGGGCAGATCGTCGAATCGCTTTACTAAGGAGGATGCGATGGCCGAAGAGGTCGTCATTCTGATCACCGCGGCTTCCCCGGAGGAAGGTGCGAAGATCGCGCAGACGCTTGTCGCGGAGCATCTGGTTGCCTGCGTCAACAGTATTCCCGGCGTGCGGTCATTCTTTTTCTGGGAAGGCAAGGCGCAGGACGCCGCCGAGGTGCTGCTGGTCTGCAAGAGCAGGATGGCTCTCCTGGACAAGGTCATCGAACGGGTCAAATCGCTCCACTCCTACACGGTACCGGAGATCATCGCCCTGCCGATCGTGGGGGGGTCGCCCGGTTATCTTGCATGGGTGAACGACTCGACGAAGTGATGAGATGACCACGGATCAACCCGACACCGGCATTTGACACTGATCAAATCGGATAAGAGTCGGATACCGGCGGATTTTTCCTGACAGGCAATTCACCCAACAGGTAAATGCTTTGCTTTAGAATTTCTCCGCAGTTATCCCGGTCTTGAACCGCTTCTTCTGTGTCTAAGTGCTTTTTCCGGGACCCAGGGATCCTGCCGCCCGTCTGCGATTCACAAGAAATTACCATGCCGGTCAACAAGACCAGAAAACAGATCATGGCCATGTACCGTGCCCTGTTCAGGGCCTATGGTCCTCAGCACTGGTGGCCCGGCGATACCCCTTTCGAGGTTATCGTCGGGGCGATCCTGACCCAGAATACGGCCTGGACTAACGTCGAAAAGGCCATCAAGAACCTGAAGCGAGAGCGTCTGCTTTCGCCTGTTCGCCTTCGAAAGGTCTTCCCGCGCCGTCTTGCGCTGCTCATACGGCCGAGCGGCACCTTCAATATCAAGGCGGATCGCCTTGCCCATCTCATGGACTTCCTGGCGGCCCGCTACGGAGGGAGCCTTGCCCGGATGCTGCGGGATGACCCGGGCGAGCTTCGCAAAGGTCTCCTCCTGGTGAACGGGATCGGCAAGGAAACGGCCGATTCCATTATTCTCTATGCGGCAGAAAAGCCGGTTTTCGTGGTGGACGCCTACACGAAACGGATATTCAGCAGACACGGGCTGGTTTCCGAGAAAGCCGGATACGATGATGTTCAGCAGTTGTTCATGCGCAGCCTGCCCGGCGATCCCGGGTTGTTCAATGAATATCACGCGCTCCTGGTAATGGTGGGCAAGACGCACTGCAAAAAGAGCGCGCCACGGTGCCCCGGCTGTCCCCTTGAACCGTTCATGGTCTGACAAGAAAGATAAAGCGCTGAGGTAGAGCGATATGATCTACATATTGAATGGTTCCCCGGATTTCCCCAAGATATAGTGGCAGAGGGGCTGTCTTTTCAAAGAAACCCTTGACAATGAAGCGTCCTCTATGTTACTGTTTATGCGGTGATTCGTGCGCCTTTTTGCTGTGGAGGGATGATGCGGGCAAGCAAGTCGAGAAATACCAAGAAAAAAGAATATTTTACGATCATGTTCGTTCCCGGTCCGAATTCCCGGGTGCGCACGGTCCACATCTCGAAGTCCGCCATCAAGTCCGCGCTGTTATCGCTCCTCGGTGTCGTCATCCTCTCCTTCTATCTGGTCTATGAGTACAATGATGTGAAGGACAAGGTCTGGGAACTTCAGACCGTGCGCGAAGAGCTGATGCAGCAAAAGGCGCAGGTACAGAACTTCGCCCTGAACCTCTTGGACTACAAGCGCCAGATGTTCCTGCTCAGGGACCTCGACACCAAGCTTCGCCGGGTCGTGAGCCTCAGCCCCCGAGGCAAGGCCCAGCAGGTGCTCGGCATCGGCGGCCCCGACGAACTCGGCCTTCAGAACCTGACCGCTCTTGGCGAGAAGAAACAGGCCGAGGCGCTCAAGGAAATGAACGAAGAGCTCACCCAGCTCAAGGGAGCGGCATCCCGCCAGGAGGCCAGCCTCCAGATGCTGATCGAATATTTCGAGGACAAACGGTCCCTGTTCGCTTCGACACCTTCCGTTTGGCCGGTGCGTGGCTGGGTCACCTCACGGTATGGCACCCGCACATCGCCGTTCAGCGGCATTCTCAAGTTCCATGAAGGTCTGGACATTGCCGCTCAGACCGGTACGCCGGTCGTGTCCTCGGCCGACGGCGTCGTGGTCAGGGCAGGCTTCGGCACCGGATATGGCAACCTGGTTGAGATCAGCCACGGATATGGCATAAAAACGCTCTATGCGCACAATTCCCGGATCAATGTAAAGGCAGGCCAGCGCGTCCGGCGGGGCGATGTCATTGCTTATGCCGGCGATTCCGGTTCCAGCACCGGCCCTCACCTCCATTATGAAGTACGCCTGAACGGCCTTCCCGTCAATCCGGCAAAATATCTGAACTAATACTGAGGTATCAGCAGGGACCTTCACAACGTTCATCTTTCCTATGGCAGTGAATTCCATCTTTCATACACGTATTGCTGATCGGGGACCCGAGCACGGGGGATGTAACAGGCTCATCCCTGTTGTTCAATACCGTAATTTCGCTCGGAAACAGTAAAGGGGAATGGAGCGGAAGCACACGCAAGGAGGGAGCAAGCATTATGTCGGACGGTAAAGTGAAGTGGTTCAATGAGGCAAAAGGCTTCGGGTTCATCGAGCCCGACGGCGGCGGACGGGATGTGTTCGTGCATTATTCGGCGATCCAGGGCGAGGGCTTCAAGACGCTGTCGGAGGGCCAGCCGGTCTCCTTTGATGTTGTGCAGGGCGAGAAAGGCCCGCAGGCGGCCAACGTAACGAAGGCATCCTGAGGGCAGAAACGCAACTTCATGATATCACGGTCCACGGCAGTTCAGCCGGGCGCGTGATCAAATAGTCCAAGGTAATGATTGAAACCCCGAAGAAACCCCCTCTTCGGGGTTTTTTATTGGCGCCGGACCGGCGTCAAGGGTCTTTGTCTCAGCTCACGACGTTGATGTCGTAGCCGTGCCTGTTGAAGGCGCGCTGCAGGGAGGTCCGCTGGTCGGCAGGAAGGGAACGATAGATGCCGGTCACGGCATCGCCCGAGCGCTGCGAGGAACATAAGGCGGAGTAAAGCGCGCTGCGCGACGTTTCGGGAAGGTCCGTGGATGCAAGGACCTTGGTGGCATCGCCGGTGGGGCAGAGCCAGGCATGCAGCGGTGCGGCCCCGCTCCCCAGGAAGAATCCCCACCCGTCCTTTCCGACCAGGAAAGTGGAGGAGCATCCGGCAGATATAAGCAGCAGCACGCTCAGCAGGACCTTGTTCATGGCGCGACCTCGAAAAAAAAACGGGAGGGGCGTGGCCCCTCCCGGATGGGTGAATGATCAGAAGCGGACGTCGAAGGTAAGATAGATATCCTGGGCCTTCTCGACCGGTGCGAGTCCCTGCTGCAGCATGGTATTCGTCAGGTTCAGGTCGGAGATCTTGTGCGAACCGCCTACCCAGTTGTTGCTGTTGGTGTAGTCGATCTTGTAGAGCTGATAGCCGAGCCGGACAAAGGCTTCGCCCTTCGGGGCAATGGCCTTGCGGTTCAGGCTCTGGATGATGTAGACTTCGTACACGTCACCGCGGGTTCCGAGCTTGCCGGTCCAGATGTCGTCCTCGGCCGGCACCATGCTGATCCAGTTCTTTGAGCCGTGATTGTACTCGGCACCGATCTTGGTGCCGGTGGACGCGATGTCATACCGGCCGCCGACATAGGCTGCGTACCCCGTGTGGTTTTCCGTGCTCGGCATATCATTCAGCAGGCCCGGACCCATCCCCGATGCATTCCCATTTGCATTTGTCTTGCTTGTAGCCGCAGTGGCAAAGAGGTTCAGGTTTGCTACCTTGCCGGTCACGACAGCTCCGATCCAGCTGATATCGCCAAGGTTGGCGGACACGCCGGCGTCGGAGGGAGCGTCGAATATATTCATGCCGATCTGATACTGGACCTCGACATGGAGCTTTTCAGTATCATAGAGGGCGGCGTTAAGACCGTAGAAATCGGTGTCCTTGGGCGTCGCGGCGCCCTTGACCTGGAAACCGCTGTCAAAGCCGCGTCCGTAGCAGAGCTTGGTATAGGCGCCGGGCAGGGCCTCGATATCCGGGGCGTAGCCTACGGTCATGCCGTCGAAGGCATAGTTGACCATGAGGCTCGGGATGCCGGCAGTGCCCATCTTTTCGCTGTTCTGGCGGATATTGCTCGGGATGCCGCCGGTGGAAGGGCGGCGGCCAACAGAGAACCAGAGGGGCTGATCCATGATATTGCTGACCGTGGCATAGGCGTAATCAGCGCGGAGCACGCTGTCCTCGGGGACGTGGCTCACCGTGCCGTCGTTCGTTGCGCCGTACCGGTCGGCAAAGAACATTCCGAGGGCCGGGTCTGCGCTCTGGTGTCCGGCCACCTTGTACATCACGAACCGTGCTTTCATGGACACGTTCTCGAGCGGAATGGTCTTCAGGTTGATACCGAAGCGGTTCATGAAGATTGTGTCGTTCTTGACCGTATAACCGGGAGTAGCATCACCCGCCGGTGTGCCGTCTGCCTGTATATAGTCATGCACGGTCCCCTTGAGCGAATCGATCCGGAAGCGGTAGTCGAGCCCGATCTCGATCCCTCCATCCTCTGCTGCCACGGCCATGCCGGCGCCTGCCAGGGATAGAATCATCATCATTACCAACATCTTTTTCATTGCACGTTCCTCCTTTTATATGGGTACTGCGTGGATTGACTTCATGAAAACGTTCATTTCTCTGCTGAAATGGCTGCTTGCATCACCTTCTGGGGACAGGACCAAAACAAATTTATAGATAGACGGACTGAAACGATGTGCAATTCGTTGCGAAAGAGTGTAGCCGCGCTATAGTTTAATGGTTTAGATACAATGCAACTATATGGTCAAAAAAAGAGGGGTATCCCCATCGACAGACGGTTATACCCCGGCGACTGCTTTCTTTTTCGCCATGTGCTGTTCGAACAACACTTCCTTCATCAACGAGCAGGCCTCAATGACCTTTGGGTTTGCCACGCGGTAATAGATGTTCACCCCTTCCCGCCGGGTGGTCAGGATCCCCTTGTGGCGCATGACCGCGAGGTGCTGGGAAACGTTCGCTTTGGAGGCCCCCAAGGCGTTCACGAGTTCGGTGACGGTCCGCTCGTCGGTCTTCAGGACGCTCAGGATCTCGATGCGCTTGGGATTCGTGAGGGTCTTGCAGATCTCTGCCTGCATTTCAAATATGGATTTGTCGTTCATGGTGGTTTTCATAGTAAGCCATTATCGCAAATTGGCAACTATTGTCAAGGGCTAAATCAATAATTCTCCTTTCCTAACCCGGACAAGCCGGAACCAAAATTTGCCACGAAGACTCTAAGTCACGAAGAACAGCGAGAACTGCTTAAGGTACTGTTTTAATGATTAGATTAAGGCCGTACTTTGTGTCTTCGTGCCTTCGTGGCAAAATATTCTTGCCGTTTTGAGTAGAATTTGATTCGTAACTGACTAACGATAACGTCGATCGCGGATAAGAAGGAGGTCACCGGCAGAACCACGCCAGGTTATGCTTCAGCCCCGAGCTGCTTCGGTCGCGAAGGGCCCGCGCGGTTCTCTGGTGCAACCTGCGCAGGTCGCTGTTGCCGGCCACATTTCCCTTGAACTTAAAGAGAAAAATGATTATGATGTCGGATGCTTTTTTTAAGACAGGCGGAGAAAATCAGCTCATGATAGTTACGATCCTCAAAAAGGTCTTTGGCACCAATAACGAGCGTGAGCTCAAGCGCATCAAACCGCGCCTCGACGCGATCAACGCGCTCGAGCCGGACATCGCGCGGCTCACGGACGCGGAGCTCCGGAGTAAGACGGACGAGTTCCGCCGCATCATCCGGGAGCGCGTCGAGGGCATAAGCGAACCCGCCGAGCTGCGCATCATGGAAAAGACGGTCCTCGATGAGCTTCTGCCCGAGGCCTTTGCCGTGGTGCGGGAAACCTCGAAGCGGACCCTTGGTATGCGCCACTTCGATGTGCAGCTCATCGGCGGCATCGTGCTCCATGAGGGGAAGATCTCCGAGATGCGGACCGGGGAAGGGAAGACCCTGGTGGCCACCCTCCCGGTGTATCTGAACAGCCTGACGGGCAGAGGCGTGCACGTGGTGACGGTGAACGACTACCTCGCCCGGCGCGACGCGCAGTGGATGGGCCCGATCTATACCTTCCTGGGGCTCACGGTGGGCGTCATTGTCCACGGACTGGACGACACCGAGCGGCAGGAGTCCTACAATTCGGACGTGACCTACGGAACGAACAACGAGTTCGGGTTCGACTACCTTCGTGACAACATGAAGTTCGACCTGGCGGACTACTCCCAGCGGGAGCTCAATTTCGCCATTGTGGACGAGGTGGACTCTATCCTGGTCGACGAGGCGCGGACGCCGCTCATCATTTCCGGTCCCGCCGAGGAGTCCACGGACAAGTACTACAAGATCAACCGGATCATCCCGAGCCTCAGGAAGGACGAGGATTACACCATAGAGGAGAAGAGCAAGACCGTTGCCCTCACCGAGGAGGGCAACGTCAAGGTCGAGAAGCTGCTGAACGCCGGCAACCTCTATGATCCCGCGAACGTCGAGCTCGTGCACCACGTGCACCAGGGCCTGAAGGCCCATGCCCTGTTCACCGTCGATGTTGACTACGTGGTGAAGGACGGCCAGGTGATGATCGTGGACGAGTTCACGGGCAGGCTGATGCCCGGAAGGCGGTGGAGCGACGGCCTGCACCAGGCCATCGAGGCAAAGGAAAACGTAAAGATCGAGAACGAGAACCAGACCCTGGCAAGTATCACCTTCCAGAATTACTTCCGCATCTACAACAAACTGGCGGGTATGACGGGCACGGCGGAGACCGAGGCCCCGGAATTCGCAAAGATATACAATCTCGATGTGATGGTGATACCGACCCACCAGCCCATGATCCGGGCTGACGATCCTGATTTCATATATAAGAACGAACAGGGCAAGTTCAACGCGGTGGTCCGGGAGATCGAGGAGAAGCACAAGCATGGCCAGCCGGTCCTCGTCGGCACCATTTCCATTGTCAAATCCGAGGTCCTTTCCGCGCTCCTCAAGAAAAAAGGCATAAAGCATACGGTCCTGAACGCCAAGTACCATGAGATGGAGGCCGAGATCGTGGCCCAGGCTGGCAGGCATGCCGGCGTCACCATAGCCACGAACATGGCCGGGCGCGGCACCGATATCGTTCTGGGCGGCAACCCCGATGGCCTGGCGCGCCAGATGCTCAAGGGAAAGGAGCATACGCCTGAGGAATGGGAGAAGACGCTGGCACAGTGCCGCGAGCAGTGCGCCGTGGAGAAACAGAAGGTCCTTGACGCCGGCGGGCTGCATATCCTGGGCACCGAGCGGCACGAGTCGCGCCGGATCGACAATCAGCTTCGCGGACGGTCGGGACGCCAGGGCGACCCGGGGTCGTCACGGTTCTACCTCGCCCTGGAGGACGACCTGCTCCGGATCTTCGGCTCCGACCGCATCACGGGGCTTATGAACCGGCTCGGCATGGAAGAGGATGTGCCGATCGAGCATCGACTGGTCTCCCGCTCCATCGAGACCGCCCAGAAACGGGTCGAGGCCCACAACTTCGAGATGCGGAAGCACGTTCTCGAGTACGACGACGTGATGAACCAGCAGCGGAAGGTGATCTACGAGCAGCGACGCCAGATCCTGTCCGGCGAGAACCTGAAGGAAGACGTGCTGGGGCTGGCCGAGGACCTGTTCGAAGGCCTGTTCGGCTTCTACTGCCCTGAGAACGCATATCCCGAGACGTGGGACATTCCCGGCCTCAAAGAAGCCCTTGCCGCGAAGTTCTCCTTCCGCCTCACGGACACGGACCAGGGCGCGCGCGACCGGCAGGAATTCCGCAGCGCCATCTGGCAGGCGCTGGAGAAGAGCTACCAGGACAAGGAACAGGAGATAGGATCGGAGCTCATGCGCCGCCTCGAGAAGATCTTCATGCTCCAGGCCGTGGACCAGCAGTGGAAGGACCACCTTCTCGCCATGGACCATCTGAAGGAAGGCGTCGGCCTCCGCGGGTATGGACAAAAGGACCCCCTCATTGAGTACAAGAGGGAGGGGTTCGATATGTTCGAGGAGATGAAGCTGCGCATTGTCGAGACGACGGTGGAAAGCCTCTTCCGGGTCAAACAGGCGAAGGAAGACGATCGCGAGATCGAGCGGCGGCAGAAACGCCAGATGTCACAACTGAGCTTCGTCGGCGCGGGCGACGCGGCCGCTGCGCCCCAGCCGGTCCACGCCGAGAAAAAGGCCGGACGCAACGATCCGTGTCCCTGCGGGAGCGGGAAGAAGTACAAGAAGTGCCACGGGAAGTGACGACATTGTAAGTTCCTGCATCGAATTAAAACTCTCTGTTTGGGCGGTCCCGCAGTCTCGGGACCGCCTTTTCTGCTTTCAGGGTATCCTGAAAGCAGAAAATTAGCTCAGTTGTTTCCATGATTTGCAATAGATCCTCTGTATATAGACAGTATGATTGCACAAAAACGCCATAGACAATATCCGAAACATCGTGCTAATATGTCAGCGGTAAAGTATCTGAAAGGGGCGTGATTCCTATCCGCTGTAGAAAACGTGATAGCAGCTCTCCATCACTGCTGGTAATCATCCTATTTTCCCTCCTCGTCATTTTTGCGCAGTTCGCTCATGCCGCCGAGCCCCCCATAAAAATCGGAGTTGCGTCGATGATCACGCCGGTCGACGCAGTCAAATACTATCAAGCGGTTATCGACTATATCGGCGAGCAGATCCATCGGCCCGTCCAGATGGTCCATCGGAGGACGTATGATGAGATGGATACTTTGCTTGAGCAAGGGCAGGTAAATGTAGCGTTTATCTGCTCTGCTCCGTACGTTAAGAACCGCGAAAAATTCGGCGTTGAGCTCCTCGTGGCCCCCAGTGTGAACGGCAGGGCGATCTATCACTCCTACGTCATTGTTCATAAAGACAGTTCCTTCAAATCCTTTGCGGACCTGAAAGGAAAAATCTTTGCGTTTACCGACCCGAAATCGAACACGGGGAAGCTCTACCCCACCTATTTGCTCAGGACCATGAATTCCACACCGGAGCAATATTTCAAGCGGCACATGTACAGCTACAGCCACAACAAGTCCATCGAGCTGGTGGCCAAACGGGTTGTGGACGGCGCAGCGGTCGAGAGCCTCGTCTACGAAAATATGATCAAGACCGGGTCGCCCTATGTGCGGCAGACGCGGATCATAAAGCGATCACCTCCCTATGGGACCCCTCCCGTCGTGGTGACTAGGGACGTGAGCCCGGCGCTTCGCGATGGGATACGGGAAGCATTCCTGAACATGAACAGGAGCGAAAAAGGGAAGGCGATCCTTGATGCGATGATGATCGACGGCTTCGTACGGATAGCGGACAACGCTTATGATTCGATCCGAAAGATGGAGCGGGCCGTGGACGAGGACATCGTTGTTGCGCGAAAGACCAGGGGAAAACAGACCGTCTATTTCGGCGTCATCCCGAGGGACAATCCACGCATTCTCTATGAAAAATATCAGCCGCTCCTCGATTACCTTGCGGAAAAGACCCCGTATACTTATGAACTGGTGCTGAAAAAGAATTACGAGGATACCGTCAATGCGCTGGGAAGCGGCGATACGGATGTGGCCTTGCTCGGGCCTTTGACCTACCTTGAGGCCCGTGCAAAATACGGCGCAATAAGCATCCTGAAGCCGAAAGGCGCGAACGGGGACTCGCGGTACCGGACCGTGATCATCACGAAAAAAGGGTCTGCGCTTAAACAGCTCTCCGAATTGAAGGGCAAGAGTGTTGCGTTTTCCGCTTCCAAATCCACCTCAGGGAACCTGATCCCCCGATACCTCCTGGCAAACTCCGGACTGCACCTCAGCGATCTCGGCCGCTATGCCAACTACGACTATCATGATTCAGTGGTAAAGGCGGTCCTGAAGGGACAGCAGGATGCCGGAGCGGTGAGGGATTCGGTGGCGCGAAAATACAGCAAGCTCGGCATCGAAATCATTGCGGCATCGGAACCGATACCAACAGGCCCGCTCGTGGCCGGGCCCGGGACTCCTTATGCAGTGATCGAGAACATCAAACGGGCGCTGCTGGCCTTGAATCCCGATGATCAGGACCATAAGAAGATACTGCAAAGGCTTGATGACGATTTGAAGAGCGGTTTTATGGACGCTTCTGATGCCGATTACGCGGACATCCGCGCCAAGATAAACGCCGTGCCTCAAACCTGCGGGTTGGGGTGCCATCCAAAGATTCAACTGTGAGTTGACGAGAATGACGAGACTTTGGAACACCTATGACGGATTGCGTCTGCAATCAAAATTCATCCTAATCACCACGTCGGCCATCATCGTCCTGATGGGTGTGATCGGTTACGTTTCCGTGGAGCGGGAAAAGACCATCCTGTACAGCGACATCGAACGGCAGGGCAAGCTGCTCGGAGAGACGCTCGCCATCCCCATTCTGAACGACCTCATTTACGAACGGCTCGGTCTGGTCGAGGAGGGCGGGCTCCTCGACAACTACATCATGGAGATATTCAACCGTCGGGACCTGGACCTTCTGTATCTGGTGATCATCGACGAGGACGGCAGGGTGATCTCCCACAATGATATCACGGAGTACGGCAAAATCTATTCCGATGCACTGACCACAAAGTCTCGCACGGAGGAGACTACCGTTATACAGCGCTTTTCAACCAAGGGACACGCCGCCCTGGACATCGGCGTTCCTCTGTCCATCGGCAAGAAGCGGTGGGGCACCCTGAAGATCGGCATCTCACTCCAACAGGTCGAACATGAGATCATTTCCACCATCGGCAACATTGTTTTGTTGACGCTGATCCTTGTGGCGATCGGTTTTGCCGTTATCCTGCTTCTCAGCAGAAGGTTCATCAATCCCATCACGCAGCTCGCGAGCACGATGGAAAAGGCGCGCGGCGACTACCTCGACCTCAAAGTGGACGTGAAAGGTCATGATGAACTTGCAGTGCTCGGTGAGCGCTTCAACAGCATGATCGAGCGCATCCGGCAGGCCAATGAGGATCTTCGGAAGGCCAATGAGAAGATGATCCAGTCCGAGAAGCTTGCATCCATCGGAATTCTCGCCTCAGGCGTGGCCCATGAGATCAATAATCCTCTCGGAGGCCTTTTCAACTGTGTCCAGATGCTGCAGCAGAACGGCGACAACCCTGAATTCCGGGAGCGGTACCTTGCCCTGGTAAAAGAGGGGCTCGACAAGATTGAAACCACGGTGAGCAAGCTGCTCTGGATGTCCCGGAAGTCCGAGCATGCGCCGGTGGAAGTTAATGTTAGGAATGCCGTGGACGGCGTCTACGCATTCCTGGAATACCGTTTCAGCAAGAGCGGGATCGTGTTCGTCAATGCCGTACCTGACGACCTGCAGGTACTCGTGGATCTTCACGATTTTCAGCAGGTGCTCCTGAACCTCATGATCAACGCGGTTCACGCAATGCATGACGGAGGTCATCTTAGCATCAGAGGGCATCAGGATAACGGCACGCAAAAGATCGATATCATCGACACAGGCGTCGGCATAGCACCGGAGAATATTGGCAAGATATTCGATCCCTTCTTCACTACGAAACCGACCGGGGAGGGGACAGGCCTCGGTTTGTGGCTCACTTATGGGATTATGAATAACTATAACGGCGAGATCACTGTGGAAAGCGAAGAGGGGAAGGGGAGCAGGTTCACCATGATCTTTCCCGCGTCAATGAAAGGGTAAAGATGAAAGAAACGGTTCTTGTTATCGAAGACGAAAAACTGATGCGGGTGACCCTTGAGGACTCGCTCAAAGCGTCGGGCTACAGTGTCATTGCCTGTGAGAGCGGCGCGGACGGCCTTGCCGCATTCAAGAACGGTCCCTGCGATGTGGTGGTGACGGACATTCGACTTCCTGATAAGAACGGACTCGAAATCCTCAAGGAAATAACCGCATTGAGTGATGTTTCCGTGATCGTCATGACGGCGTTCGGTACCATCAAAGATGCGGTCGAGGCGATGAAGCTCGGCGCGTTCGACTACATTACAAAACCCTTTTCCCTGGACGAGTTCCGATTGCTTATTGAACGGGCCTTGGAGATGAAGAGGCTTCGGGAAGATAACATCCGGCTGAGACAGGACATCAACCGCTATTTCTGCTTTCCGAATATAATCGGCGAAAGCGCTGCCATGAAGAAGGTATTTTCACTGATCGAGAAGGTTGCCGCAACGGACTCAACGGTCTTGATCCTCGGGGAGAGCGGGACCGGCAAAGAGCTGATCGCGACAACCGTTCACTATCAGAGCAACCGGAGGGACAAGCCTCTTATCAAAATCAACTGCGCTGCCCTGCCGGAGACCCTGATTGAGAGCGAGCTCTTCGGTCATGAGAAGGGCGCGTTTACCGGCGCGATCAGGCGAAAACCGGGCAGGTTCGAGTTGGCGAACGGCGGCACGATCTTTCTTGACGAAATCGGGGACATGCCACTCTCCACGCAGACAAGACTTTTGCGGGTGATACAGGAGAAGACATTCGAACGAGTGGGTGGGACCGATACCTTGAAAATCGATGTTCGGGTCCTTACTGCAACGAATAGAAATCTTGAAGAAGAAGTAAAGGCCGGGCGCTTTCGGGAGGACCTGTATTACCGATTGAATGTCATTCCCGTAGTGATCCCACCGCTTCGGGAGCGAAGAGAAGACATCCCCGCGCTCGTTGATTTTGCCCTTAGCAAATGCCGGAACAGAAGCGCGAAGACTGTTCGCTTCTCAAAGGACGCCATGAACGCGCTCCTTCAGTATGACTATCCGGGGAATGTGAGAGAGCTGGAGAATCTCGTGGAGCGGGGCGCTACCCTGGCGGCCTCTGATGTCATAGAGAAGGATGATTTACCTTCCGTGATTTTCAAGAAAGCAGAAAGCAATAGTTCTGTGTCCCTGGCGGAAGTTGCAGCCGGAGCAGAGAAGGAGCATATCATCCGCATCCTTGCAACCGCGCAGGGAAACAAAACAAAGGCAGCGGAACTGCTCGGCATCAGCCGAAAAACCCTTTGGGAAAAGATGAACACTTACGGTCTTAAGGCATAATTCGATAGAACCATACCTCGTTTGCGCTCCAACCGCTTGCCGAACTAACTGTCTTTCCGCAACTATACCATCTTTATCTATCTAAACGACCGTTACGAAACTGTAACAGTGCCTGCTTTATACGTATTAAATAAAGTTCAATTATATTAGCCAGTTATTGATGCTCTCACGCCGCAGTGTTCCGAAGTCGTAACATTCAGTACTCTGCAAATCATTGCTAATCAATGTGTTAGCAAAGGCATGGAACTTGTATTTCATAGGCCATGCAATTATGCTCTTCGTCCGACAAACCAGCGCTTCCTGTGGTATCCTTGAAAAACCGTTGCGAACGAGATGAAACCCGCCAGCGGATCATCGTGAATGCCAATTACCAAAAGGTAATGTCCGTTCTTGACGGATATCTGCATGATGATCGATATGCTGTCTGTCGCTGTGAAAAGTGCATCAGTGATATTACCGCCCTTGCTCTCAACCGTTTGCCGCCGCATTATTATGTCGATGCGGGCAGGGGCGGTGAGATCGGATCTCCGCTTGTGATGGTGGAGAGCGCCGTTCACGAGGCGATGGAGACGGTCGGGAAAAATCCACGACATTAAAATCAAGAATCGTGAAGAATGAGGGTGAACAATGTTCGGATTGGGAATGCCCGAAATAATGATCATTCTCGTGATCGTGCTGCTGCTCTTCGGGCCATCGCGGTTGCCGGGGCTCGGCAAGGGTATCGGCGAGGCAATCGGGGGATTCAAGAAGGCGATGAGCGGTGTCGATAAAAAGGCCAGCAGGGCGGACAGCTAGCATCCAATTTAAAATTGTGTGGGAGATGATAGGTCCCGAAAAAGAGGATCAGACGAGATTATCAATTTCTGAAAAGGAGGTTATAATGCAGATTAAAAGAAGGGATTTTCTGAAGGTAAGCGCGGCCGCAGGAGCGGTGGCGGCGCTGGGAGGACTGAAGCTCAATGCCTTCGCAGCCGGCAAGGAGCAGGAGAAGGCCATCGGTGGAACGGAGCCGGGCGAGTGGATACCCTCCACCTGTCAGGGTTGCACTGCCTGGTGTCCTGTGGAGTTCTTCGTTCAGAAGGAACGGGTCGTCAAAGTGCGTGGCAACCAACTCAGCAAGGCCAATAGCGGTTACTGCTGTCCCCGAGGTCACCTGATGCTCCAGCAGGTCTACGATCCGGACCGGATCAAGGTCCCCATGAAGCGCACCAACCCCGAAAAGGGGCGCGGTATCGATCCCAAGTTCGTCCCTATCACCTGGGACGAAGCTTTGGACACCATCGCAGACAAGATGATGGAGCTGCGCAAGGCCAACGAGCCGGAGAAGCTGATGTACATGCGGGGCCGATATTCCCCCACTTCCACGGACCTGCTCTACGGCACACTGCCAAAGATCTACGGCACTCCCAATTACTTCTCCCACAGCGCCATTTGCGCCGAAGCGGAGAAGATGGGCCCCGGTTACACTCAGGGCTACTTCGGCTACCGCGATTACGATCTGGCCAAGACCACCTGCCTGGTAGTCTGGGGCTGCGACCCGCTCAGCTCCAACCGCCAGGTGCCCAATGCCATAAACAAAATTGGCGACATCTTCGACCGCGGTACGGTAATCGCGGTTGATCCCCGTCTCTCCACCTCGGCGGCCAAGGCCAATGAGTGGCTCCCCATCAAACCCGGTGAGGACGGCGCCCTGGCCTCGGCTTTGGCTCATGTCATCATGACCGATGGGAAGTGGAGCAAGGAGTTCGTCGGCGACTTCAAAGAAGGCAAGAACCTCTTTAAGGCCGGCGCGACTGTTGACGAGGCCGCTTTTGTTGAGAAGCAGACCCACGGTGTGGTCAAATGGTGGAACATCGAACTGAAGGACAAGACCCCGGCCTGGGCCGCCAAAAAGACGCTAATCCCCAAAGCTCAGATCATCCGCGTAGCCCGTGCCATGGGCAAGGCCGGATCTTCCTGCGCGGTCTATATGGGCCCCGGCGTAGCCATGAGCCCAAGGGGCACCTATGCCTCTATGGCGGTCTATGCCCTGAACGGCATCCTCGGCTCCATTGAGACCGAAGGAGGCGTCTTTCAGAGTTCCGGCGCGCCAACCACAAAGTTCCCGGAAATCGCCGACATATTTGTCGATGAGCTTGCCAAGAAGGCCGGCAAGGGGAAGAAGGTCGACGGTCGCGGCGCCATGGACATGCCGGCCATCATGGGCGGCTATGAGAAAAAAACTGACATGGACGGCAAGGTAACGGAGAGCGCCAAGGCTGGTGTGGTAACCAACAACGTGGCCAATGGCCTGCTGAAGGACCCGGGGGCCATCAAGGTGTTTCTCAGTTCCTGGAGCAATTTTGCTTTTTCCTGCACTGGCGCCCAGCGCTGGGAAAAAGCTCTGTCCAAGATACCCTTCTTTGTTGATATGGTCACCAATGCGTCGGAAATGACGCAATACGCCGATATCGTACTGCCGGCCACCTTTGCTCCGACCGAGAAATTCTCCATTATCACTAACATGGCAAATCTGCACGGCCATATGTCCATCCAGCAACCGGTGATCAAGCCGCTCTGGCAGGCCAAGTCCGAGGAGACCGAGGTCATGTGGCTATTGGCAGAGAGGTTGAAGACCAAAGGCTTTGCCAATCTGTACGACTACTATGCCTCGTTTGAAGACCCTGAAACCAAGAAGAAACCGGTTAACGCCGCCGAGTTTGCCGAAATCGCCGCTAAAATCAGCAGCCAGAAAGCCTGGAACGGCAAGGAGAAGATGAAGGGCGACCAGATCTCAGGATGGGAGGACTTCAAGAAGAAGGGGATATACAACTCCGAAACCTACGCCTACAAAAAGAACTGGGGTAAGGACAATGCGGAGACTAAAAAGTTCGAAGGTAAGTTCAAGACCGAAACCAAGAAGTTCGAGTTTTACAGTGAAACGTTGAAGAAAACCCTCACCCTGTTTGCCGCCAAACATAAGACCAGTATTGACGATGTACTGAAGGGAAGCGGTTACGAGGCCCAGGGCGAACTGGTTTTTGTGCCCCACTACGAGTCGCCTAAGCGTCACGGTAGCAACGAGGAATATCCTTTTACCTTCATCGACTACAAGTCGAGGCTCAACCGGGAGGGCCGGAGCCAGAACACGACCTGGTACCACGAGTTCAAGAAGATGGACGTGGGAGACGTGAGCGGGGACGACGTTACCAAGATCAACCCGAGCGACGCCAAAAAGCTGGGGATCAAGAACGGCGATGCCATCCGCCTTACCTCCACCACCGGTGCCATCGTCACCAAGGCGAAGTTGTGGGAAGGGGTGCGTCCCGGCACGATCGCCAAGTGCTACGGCCAGGGCCATTGGGCCTACGGCCGCGTGGCTGCAAAGGATTACGCCAAGGCGCAGCCGCGTGGCGGCAATAATAACGAACTGCTCGTTGACGACTACGACCGTTTGAGCGGATCCACCGCCCGCAACGGCGGCTTCACCGGCGTCAAGATCGAGAAGATATGATTAAAGGAGGAGATAATAAATGCCTAAATACGGAATGGTCATAGATCTGCAGAAATGCGTGGGTTGCGGCGCATGCGCCCTCGCCTGTAAGACAGAGAATAATACCCAGGACAGGACTGACGGGCAGACGTTCAACTGGGCCGATTACATCCTGAAAGAGGAAGGGAAATTCCCCAACGTAAAGGCTAGCTCAATGCCGGTGCTCTGCAATCACTGCACCGACGCCCCTTGCGTAACGGCCTGCCCAGTCACGCCCAAGGCCATGTTCAAGACGCCCGACGGCATTACCATGCACAACGACGAACGGTGCATCGGCTGCCAGAACTGCCAGCGGGCCTGTCCCTACAGCACCACGGACGTGGACAAGGACAAGGCCGCATACAGCGTTCTGAGCTTCAACGCGCACGGCGGGGCGACGCATCCGTTTTACCGGGACTCAAAGGAGCTCATTCCCGGTTGCACCTCTTCGGGCGCCGAAGTCTCCAAAACAGCCGGGGACACTCCTCCGCACCGCACGCTCTACAAGCACCCGGAATATGAAAGTGTCCGGAAGAGCGGCATTACGGAGAAGTGCATCTTCTGCGAACACCGGGTAAAGAAGGGCGAGCAGCCGTACTGTGTGGTTTCCTGCCCGGCAAAGGCCCGCATCTTCGGCGATCAGAACGATCCGAACAGCGAGCTCAGTCAGGCGCTCAAGAACCACAAGGCGGTCCAGCTCAAGAACAGCAAGGGCGCGATTTTGAAAGCCGGTGAAAAAAGCACGAAGCCTAATGTGTTTTATGTTAGGAGCTACCAGCCTGAGGCCAGGAAAGCGTAGATAGGGATTTCGTTGCGGAGTGATGGGAGGCCGGTTTAAAGACCGGTCCCCATCGTTCCGTTTTTTCTCCCTGGCCTGGAAAACCTGAAGGAAAATTTGAGAGGGGTATGTATGGATATCGACCAATTCATTCAATTCGAGCGTGCGCGGCGAGATTGTTATAAATTGCTCGCGGCCTGTTTTTATCAGCCGCAAAAAAAGTTGTACATGGAAGAGAACGTATTTGCCGGCCTCGGCAATATGCTGACCCTTGTATGTCCGGACGCGGCCCGTTTCTCCGAGAAAATGGCAACGTCGGTAATGCAATACAATGATGAGGAACTGCTGGTGGAGTACGCGCGGCTCTTTGTGGGGCCCAATGAGTTGTTGGCTCCTCCGTACGGCTCAGTATATCTGGAAGAGGGCGGAAAAGTGATGGGCGAGTCCACGGTAAGGGCCGCGGAATTCTACAAAGCGGAAGGCCTGGCCATGGACGAGCAATTTCATAATCTGCCGGACCATATTACGGCGGAAATGGAATTCATGTATTATCTTGCATACCATGAGGTCGAAGCTCTTGAGAAGAACGATAGGGAAAAGGCCGTGTATTTTCTGAATAGACAGGAAGCCTTCCTGCGGACGTATTTGGATGGATGGGTCATTCCCTTCTGCGAAAAGATCAAAGAGGGGACGGAAAACGGATTTTACCAGGCCCTTGCCGACTGCCTGTCGGTTTTTATCTCGAAAACAAACCGCAGCGATGCCATACCGGAAGAGTTGAAGGAAAACCTGGCGCGAGTTTGATATAAACAATGCTGCAGGACAAGAGCATTACGAAAGCCCTGAGCGGCGCGGAGTCGCCGGTAGCAACGGACCGGTCGCGATGCGTGCGCATGCGCTTCAGCGGGAATACCTGCTCGGTATGCACCGCGAAGTGCGCAGCAGCCGCGATATCCATTGACGGCGGAATCGCCATCGATGCCGCGAAATGCTCGGGCTGCATGCTCTGCGTGTCAGAGTGCCCTTCGGGATGTTTTTCCGCGGTCGGCGAGGATTTTACCTTTCTTCTTTCCAGACTGCGCAAAACGCAAAATTCCATTCCCACCTGCGTGCTCGGCTGCAAAGCTGCACGGGACACGGAGGCTCACGTAAAAACGTGCTGTCTGGGATTCCTATCGGAGGAGCATCTTATCGCGTTAACGGGATATCTCGATAAGCCGCTGTATCTCAACCTTACCGCATGCGGCGCGTGCAGGAACTATTATATCGTCGAAAGGCTCAAAGAGCGCATTCACAACGTGCGAACCAAAGCATCCCTCGATGTCGGCGCAAAGATCATCGCGGCCGAAACAAAGGCGGACCTTGTCTTTGAGGATGTTTCCCTGGACCGGAGGGGTTTTTTTCAGGCGCTCAAGACAATGAGCTTTAAGCAGGTTGCCGGGCTGCTCGATGAAAATGACGCGGACAAGCCCCTGTCTTATTCGGCAAAAAGAATACCCTTAAAGCGGGAGTTGCTGAATACCGTCATAAGGAAGCTGTCCGACGGCACACCAGCCACGGCCATGTTAAGCAACTATGCTTTCACGGTGAAGGCCGGCCCGTCCTGCACGAATTGTTCCGCCTGCGTGGGCATGTGTCCCACCGGTGCTTTGAAGGACAAAAAAGACGCCGACGGCGCGGGCCTTCTGTTTAATTCCTCTTTGTGCAACGGATGCGCCTTGTGCAGGGATTTTTGCCCGGCACGGGCGGTTTCGGTATCAAACGGGTATGTCGGCAAGGGATTCTTTGAACATGAAATGTGCAGTCCCGGGGTGTATGCTTCATGCGCCGCGACAGACGCCGCGGCGGCAACTGGCGCGGGGCAAGCGGTATATCAAGGGCGGTGAGACAGTGACGGATTCATCCAGTTATTTTGATAGACTTCTCGGGGAGTCAGTGAAAATCCACGGTCACCTCTGTGCTGGCCAGGTGCTGGGAGTCCGCATGTCTATGCTCGGGCTGCTGGAGATTGGCATCAGCGACCCCAAAGGTACGGACAGAAAGAGCCTTATCGTTTTCGTCGAAATGGACCGGTGCGCTACTGATGCTGTCCAGTCAGTGACCGGCTGCAGCTTGGGAAAGCGGAGCATGAAGTTCCTGGACTACGGCAAAATGGCTGCGACGTACCTGAACCTAAAGACAGGCAAGGCGGTGCGGGTGTTTGCGCGGGAGGATTCGCGGGAGAAGGCGAAGGAGCATTTTCCCGAAATTGAGAACAAGTATGCGGGACAGCTTGAAGCGTACAAGATAATGTCAGATAAAGAATTATTCGACGTCATTGAAGTGACTGTTAATGTCGCGCCTCAGGACATGCCGGGGAGACCTATGCGCAGAGTACAATGCGACTCCTGCGGAGAGCATGTTCAGGACATGCGGGAAGTTTGCCAGGACGGCAGGGTTCTGTGCGTTCCCTGTGCATCAGGCGGCTACTACGAAGTGAAAGCGTCTTCTTTAGAGGTGCGTTATGCGGAAAAGTCATAACGGTCTAGATATCAGGTCAAAGATATGGATCGAGACGGGCGGTGAACCCGTGTTCGGAAGAGGCAGGCGCTTTCTTCTGGAGGCCATAGACTCTCATGGCTCGATAAACCGGGCTGCACAGGAAGTTGATATCTCCTTCCGTAAAGCATGGTGCCATATCAAGGCCATGGAAGAGCGGCTCGGCTTGAAGCTGGTCGAACGGCAGACTGGCGGAAAGAACGGCGGAGGCGCGGTCCTTACGGACGAAGCGAGAATGTTTCTGAAGAAGTACGAAGCACTGGAAAAAGGGCTACAGGAGGTCGTGGATAAACGATTTAGGAAAGTTTTCAGGAAGGTACTATGAGAAAAATGCTTTGGGACATCTCAGGCGCTTTCGGCGATATCGGCGTCCTGTTCCCGCTTGCCGTTGTTTTGATTGCAAAGAACGGCTTCAATCCTACCGCTCTGTTTCTTATGGCAGGAGTATTCTATGCAGCGTCGGCATGGTATTTCAGGATCACCATGCCGGTACAGCCGCTGAAGGCAATGGCGGCCATAGCGATCGCCTCCGGATTGAGTTTTGAGATCATCAACGCGGCCGGCATTGCAATGGGCGTTATTCTGATCCTTATCTCCGTCACGGGGTTGAGCATTCGGCTTGGAGAAATTTTCCCGGTATCCGTCATCCGGGGTATTCAGATTGGGTTGGGTGCCATGCTGGTGAATAGCTCGTTTGCTCTCATGCGCGTTGATCTCACCGTGGCAATCATCGCCGGAGTGGTACTTGCCGCAAACATGGTTCTGATAAAGAAGATTCCTCCGCTTATTCCCCTTTTATTGCTTGGCATTGCCTTATCATTGAAAGGAATGAAAGCGCAGGTAATGGGTCCCGTGGGCCTGGATTTCGCAATGCCTGACGCCGCCGGCCTCTGGAAGGGTTTTGTCCTTCTTGTCTTGCCCCAGATCGCCCTGACCTTCGGAAACGCGATCGTGGCGACGGAAGCGACAGGGAAACTGCTCTATGGCGGGAAGGCGGAGAGACTCACCCTGAGGAGCATCCCTTTGAGCATGGGGATCGCCAATATCGCTTCAGGGCTTGTCGGCGGAGCGCCCATGTGCCACGGCTGCGGCGGACTTACGGCCCACAATAAGTTCGGAGCAACCAGCGGCCGGTCGGGCCTTATTATCGGCGGCGTGCTCATTGTCTTTGCTCTTGTCTTCGGTCACACAGCCGTTGCCGCCATTTCGGCTTTCCCCGCCGGGATTCTCGGCGTTCTTCTCTGTTACGTCGGAATACAGCATGCATTGTTCATAAGAGACATCATCGAGGATAAAACGGCGACATTCATTGCGTTTGTTGTCGGAACAGTGGGATTTACTCTCAGCAACCTAACCATAGGCTTTCTTGCAGGTTTGACGATTCATTACGGTCTATCAGGGATAAGAAAATACGTGCGGGCGTAGGAGGGGATTATGTGTGATATCCATGAATCTGGAGCAGAGAGCAAACCATCAAACAAAACAATTGCGGTAACTGAGGCCGTAGGCACGGTCCTTGCCCATGATATTACCGAGATCAGGCCGGGTGAATTCAAGGGCCGGGCCTTTAAGAAGGGCCACGTCATTCGGGAAGAGGACGTGTGTCATCTTCAGCGGCTCGGCAAGGAACATCTCTTTGTGCTTCAGGTTGCCGATGACGAAATGCATGAGAACGATGCCGCATACGCAATCGCCAAGTCGCTCATGGGTGAAGGGGTGGCCATAAAAGGCGAACCGAAAGAAGGAAAAATCAGCATCGTAGCCGAGCGTGACGGCCTTCTGAAGATCGACCGTGACGCTCTCCTGGAATTCAACATGCTCGGCGAAGTCATGGCTGCGACGCTTCATGATAATACGGTCGTGAAGAAAGGGCAGACCGTGGCGGGAACGCGTGCGATTCCGCTAGTGGTTAAGAAGAGCATCGTTGAAGCAGCGGTTCGAATTGCGGCACCCCCCCAGCCCCCCCTTGCCAAGGGGGGGAATAGAGGGGGGGTCGTTGAAGTCAAGGAAATCAGAAAACCCAAAGTCGGCGTCGTGATCACTGGTAATGAAGTCTATCACGGCAGGATCAAGGACGCCTTTGCGCCGGTCATTATGAAGAAGATCGAGGAAATTGGCGGTGAGCTTGTCGGCGTATATTATGCGCCCGATGACAATGCCTTTATCGTGGACAGGCTTCGGGAATTGCTGAATGCCGGGGCCGACCTCCTCATCACCACGGGCGGCATGTCCGTGGACCCCGATGACGTAACGCGGTTCGCAATCCGGGAATTGGGCGCGGGCGACATCACCTATGGTTCGGCGGTTCTGCCGGGGGCGATGTTTTTAATAGCCTATTTAAACGAGGGTCAAGGGTCAGGGGTCAAGGGTCAAGGAGTGTCCGAAATTATTAACTCCGCACTCCGAACTCCGCACTCCGAACTGATCCCGATTCTCGGGATCCCCGCCTGCGGTATGTATGCCAAGACCACGATTTTTGACCTGCTCCTTCCCCGTGTGCTTGCCGGAGAGCGGATAGGGAGAAAAGAGGTCGCTGAGCTTGGCCATGGCGGGCTGTGTATGAAGTGCGACGTGTGCAGATATCCGGTCTGTCCTTTCGGGAAGCAAGGATAGAACAACAATAGATACAGATCAAATATCAAAGAAAGCGGTTGAAATGCTGACGGATTCGTTCAACAGACAGATTGACTATCTCAGGGTCTCCATAACCGACCAATGCAATTTGAAATGCATCTATTGCATGCCGGAAAAGGGACTCAAACACTTCGCCCAGTCCGATATTCTTACGAACGATGAAATCATCAGGATCATTCGTATCGCTTGCAAATACGGCGTTAGAAAAGTCCGCCTTACCGGCGGCGAACCGCTTCTGCGTAATGATATCCTACAGCTCATCACGGGAATCAAGAGCGCCGGGATAAAAGATCTTAGTATAACCACGAACGGGCAGCGCTTGGCAGGCATGGCGCAGAAGCTTAAAACGGCGGGTCTCAATCGGGTGAACATCAGCCTCGATACGCTTATTGCGGATCGTTACCGGGACATAACGAGAGGAGGCGAGATCGATCGCGTATGGGAATCGGTTGCTGAAGCCGAGAAGGCCGGGCTCTCGCCGGTGAAGATCAACATGGTGCCGGTCCGGGGCGTCAATGACGATGAAGTGACCAGGTTTGCGGCCCTAACCCTGTACAAGGACGTTCATGTCCGTTTTATCGAGTTCATGCCCGTCGGAAGCAATGGGGCATGGAAACCTGATGCGTATCTGAGTAAAGACGAGATCATGGAGCGTGTGACTGCCGCGGGCAAGCTCGTCCGGCTTCCATTCAAGGGGGGAGGACCTTCACGAAATTACCGGATAGAGGGCGCACAAGGCATGATCGGCTTCATCAGCCCTATCAGCGATTGTTTTTGCGGTTCCTGCAACAGGTTGCGGCTCACGGCAACCGGAAAGCTGAGACCCTGTCTATTTTCAGAAATTTCAGTGGACATCAAGACTCCACTCAGGAACGGCGCATCGGACGACGAACTGGAAACCCTCTATCGCAATACTGTTTTGTCCAAACCCGCCCGCCACGCTTTGCACGAAGGTTCTTTGCTCCATCCCGCCATGTCTCCCATGTCTCAGATAGGCGGATAGCGGGAACACACGCTCCGCCACAGCCTTCGCCGAAGTACATTCCCCTTGAGACAAAAAAGTGTTGACAAAATTCCGCTCGTTCTCTATCATATAAACATATTTATATATGAGGTGTGGGGATGCTCAAGGAATTTGCAAGGTACGTTGTTTATTCTCTCTTTGGTATGGAACAGGGTCGGCTTTCCGGCGCCCTGGAATTCTTCATTTATGACACGATTAAGATCTTTCTGCTCCTTACCGTCATCATCTTCGCTGTTTCCATCATTCGTTCCTACTTTCCGCCCGAGCGGACGAAGCGCATCCTGTCGCATAAACGCGAGTTTATAGGTAATGTCCTCGCCGCGCTTCTGGGAATCGTCACGCCGTTCTGCTCCTGCTCCGCAGTGCCGCTTTTTATCGGTTTCGTGGAAGCAGGAGTGCCTCTCGGGGTGACCTTTTCCTTTCTTATTTCATCGCCCATGGTGAACGAGGTCGCCGTGGTGCTCCTGTGGGGCCTGTTCGGCTGGAAGATCGCGCTGATCTATATGGGGACCGGTCTTCTGGTTGCTATCGCCGCGGGCATGGTCATCGGCAAACTGAAGCTCGAAAAATGGGTTGAGGAGTATGCCTATACGATCAAGTCTCTGGGTACTGCCGCCGACATCGCGAAACAAACATTCAAGGACCGGCTTGTGTACGCCCGGGAAAATACGGCGGATATATTGAAAAAGGTCTGGGCCTATGTTGTCGTCGCCATCGGTATTGGCGGATTGATCCACGGGTATGTGCCTGAAGATTTCCTGGTACGGTACGCCGGTCCGCAGAACCCCTTTGGCGTTCCGGTCGCTGTCGCTCTCGGCGTGCCGCTTTACTCCAATGCGGCCGGCGTGATCCCGATCGTCTATGCGCTTATGGAAAAGGGAATGAGTATGGGGACGGTGCTGGCGTTCATGATGGCGGTCACGGCGCTGTCGCTTCCTGAAATGATCATTCTTCGCAAAGTATTAAAAATAAAGCTCCTCGCCGTGTTCGTTTCTATCATGACGGTCACGATCATAGGCGTGGGTTATCTTTTCAACGCAATCCTCTAGTCAGTTACGAATAAAATTCTACGAAAAATGGCAGGAAAATTATCGCCACGAAGGCACTACCAAAAGTAGGCGCTTCTAAGCGAGACGCAAAGAACGTCCTGAAAAATATTGAGTTATAAAACCCCAAAGACATGTGGGCATCTTTTCGTTCCTTCGTGTCTTCGTGGCATAGTTGGTTCCGGTTTATCCGGGTTAGGAGGAATAGCAATGGAAATCAAGGTTCTTGGTCCTGGATGTGCGAACTGTCACAAGATGGAGGAACTGGCGAAGACCGCTGTGAAGGAACTTGGCATCGAGGTGAAGATCGAGAAGATCACCGACATCGGCCAGATAGCAATGCACGGAATACTTTCAACGCCGGGCCTTATCGTGAACGGAAAGATCAAGCATTCGGGCAAACCGCTCCCGAACCTGGAAAAGGTAAAGGACCTGATCAAGGGAGAAGCGTAATATCAGTGTTGAGTGCGGAGTGATGAGTTCGGAGCGAAAACCATGGAAGAACTTCTGAGTGTATTTAAAGCCCTTTCGGATGAGACAAGACTCCGCATCATAAAGCTTTTGGAGCAGGGCGAACTGTGCGTCTGCGACATAACGGCCGCGCTGGACATGGTGCAGCCGAAGGTGTCCTTTCATCTCAGCACGCTGAAGGAAGCGGGGCTCATCAAGGACCGCAAGCAGGGGAAATGGGTCCATTACCGTTTGAATGAAAAGGACCTGTTCAGGAGAATGCTGATCCTTTCCGCATGTGAGCGGATGCAGGAGAGTTCTTTATCAGGGGACCGTAAACGATTGGATGCTTTTCTCGGCAAAAAGGAACAGTGCGGAAAGGTGGCTGCTCTAAAACCGAAAACCAGTTGCTGCGGCTGACGGGTACACTGACCCATTGCGAAGTTCACCGCATCTCATTGGCTGAAAGGGGAGATCGATATGAAGGACACGGGGGAGAAAAAGCTGTCTTTTGTTGATCGTTTTCTCACGCTCTGGATATTCGCGGCAATGGCCTTCGGGGTGGGCCTCGGCTATTTTATCCAGGGAACGGAAACCTTTATCAACAGCTTCCAGGTCGGGACGACCAATATCCCCATTGCCATCGGCCTGATCCTCATGATGTACCCGCCGCTTGCGAAGGTCAGATATGAGGAACTCGGCGAGGTTTTCCGCAACAAGAAGGTCCTGGGCCTTTCGCTCATCCAGAATTGGGTCATCGGCCCGATCCTGATGTTCGCTCTCGCGATCATCTTCCTCCGCTCCTATCCCGAATACATGGTCGGTCTCATCATTATCGGCCTTGCGCGGTGCATCGCCATGGTGATCGTCTGGAACGACCTCGCCTGCGGCGATCCTGAATATGCCGCCGGTCTCGTGGCGTTCAACTCGATCTTCCAGGTGCTCTTCTTCTCCGTCTATGCCTATGTCTTTATCACCGCGCTTCCCGTCTGGTTCGGACTTAAAGGGGTGGTCGTCAATGTCACCATCGGCCAGATCGCAGAGAGTGTGTTCATCTACTTGGGAATACCCTTTATCGCCGGCATGGCGACCCGCTTCACCCTCATTAAGTTGAAGGACCGCCACTGGTACGAGACGGTCTTTATTCCGAAAATCAGCCCCATCACGCTTATCTCGCTCTTGTTCACTATCGTGGTGATGTTCTCGCTCAAGGGCAACTACATCGTCAAACTGCCCTTTGATGTACTGCGCATTGCCATACCGCTGCTGATCTACTTCGTGGTCATGTTCCTGGTATCGTTCTATCTCGGGAAAAAGATCGGCGCGGACTATCCGAAGACCGCGACGCTCGCTTTCACCGCTGCAAGCAACAACTTTGAACTCGCCATCGCGGTGGCCATCGCCGTGTTCGGCATCAATTCCGGCGTGGCCTTCGCCGCCGTCATCGGTCCGCTGGTCGAAGTGCCGGTACTGATCGGACTGGTCAGTGTAGCGCGGTATTTTCAGAAAAGGTACTTTTCTGCCGAGTATTGCAGCGTAAAGGAAACAGCGGCTTCATAAAAAAATCGCCTTCGGGGAGAAATGAAAATGATATTATGGAGAACATCACTCGCAGCTTGTATGGGGCTCCTGCTCCTGTCCGGCTATGCTCATGGTGACGCGATCGACGCGGCACTGGAAAAGGCGAAGCAAGATGGCAAGATCGTCATGCTCGAACTAGGTTCCGTCGGCTGCATACCTTGTGAACAGATGAAGCCGGTGATGACCAGGCTGTCCGATACCTATAAAGGAAAGCTCGACATCATCTTTATTGATGTGAAACAAGACCATGCCGCGGCGCGCAGGTTCGGCGTGTACATGATCCCGGTGCAGGTTTTTCTGGACAGGAAGGGGAAAGAGTTTCATCGGCACATCGGGTTCTACGCTTTTGAAGAGATCGGATCAATGCTGAAGAAGGCGGGGATATAAAAGAGGGTGAATGGATATATGGGCGAAGCGGAAAATAAGAGTGTTGAAACATAAATTATGGAAGCCATGCTGAGCAACATTCAGACGATCATCCAGAACAATCATGGTCTGGCGTTCCTGGCCGTGTTTGTCGGCGGTCTCCTGTCAGCGGCCAGTCCCTGTGTGCTCGCCGCCATCCCGTTGATCATCGGGTACGTGGGCGGGTATTCGGAAGGCAGCAAAAAGAAAGCGGCCGTGTATTCGCTCGTGTTCATCCTTGGTCTTTCTATCACCTTCACGCTCCTTGGCGCCGCGGCATCGGCCATGGGCCAATTCCTTTCTTTTGCCGGCCCATGGCTGTATATCGGTCTTGCGGCGATCGCGTCCGCCATGGGGCTCCAGCTCATGGGCTTCATCACCATCCCGCTTCCGTTTCAGAAAACGCGGCAGGTCAAGTCCCGTGGCCTCTGGGGCGCATTCCTATTCGGCCTCTTGACCGGCACCGTCTCGTCTCCCTGCGCAACTTCCGTGCTCGCCGTGATCCTGGCTTACGTTTCCACGCAGGGCGATATCCTGTACGGCGGGTCGCTTCTCTTTGCCTACGCCGTGGGTCATTGCGCTTTGATATTCATTGCCGGTCTTTCCATCGGGTTGACCGAGAGCATGGTGCGCTCGAAAGGCGTTAAGGATATTTCCCTGTATGCAAGACGGTTCAGCGGCGCGTTGCTCGTGGTCGCAGGGGTCTATCTGGGCTTGACGTACTGGTAAAAAGCAAACGTCATGTGGGTCACCCAGCGTGTCCCTATTTTTCCGAATTTCCCTTTTACATTTCGCTGTTACACCGCTATAATGTGCCGCATATCAAGGATGGCACTAAATTCCTTCCGAGGACACGGTAGAGCACAATGAGGATCGCCGGCATACAGATGAGCGCGGGACCTGACGTTGAGAAGAACGTCGCCCGCGGCGTGGAGATGGTCAATGTCGCCGTGGAAAAGGGAGCCAGGGTCATCGGTCTTCCCGAGCTCTGCCTCACGCCATGGTTCCCGCGGCAGGAGGACCGGTCCCAGTTCTCCCTTGCCCATGAGGTATCCAGCGAGGCGATCAACGCCTTTGTGAAGGCCTCGATCAAGAACCAGGTCGTCATCGTCCTCCCGTTCTTCGAGAAGGACGCGGACCGCTACTTCAACAGCGCCATCGTCATTGACTGCGGCAGGATCGCCGGCCTGTACCGCAAGGTGCATCTTCCTGATCTCCCCCTCTATAAAGAACAGTTCTACTTCTCTCCCGGCGACACCGGGTTCCCCGTCTTCGAGACCTCGCGGGGCAAGATCGGCGTCCAGATCTGCTGGGACAATCTCTTTCCTGAAGGGACCCGGATCCTGGCCCTGAAGGGGGCCGATCTGGTATTTGCGCCGACAGCGGCAGCGCTCAACACCCACGCCCTGTGGGAGCGGGCGGTAACAGCCAATGCCTTTGCCAACAACCTTTTCGTCTTCCGGGTCAACCGCGTGGGTCAGGAGGACGGCCTTTCCTTCTACGGCAGGAGCTTCTGCGCAGGACCCTGGGGGGAGATGGTCTCCGAACTCGCCGGGAGCAAGGACGCAATTGTCATTGCCGACATCGACCTCAAGGACCGCGACGCCGCCGCCGAGACCTGGGGTTTTCTCCGCCGCCGCAGGCCCGCGGAATACGGCGACATCGTGAAGTAGACCCTGCCGATTTTCCCCGGGATCTTCTCCCCGGCAGGCGAATGCAACTGCTTTTCACCGCAGGGGACGCAGAGGACGGCAGTTCTTATTATTCATTAAAGAATCGGATCCCGGTCTGCTCAGATCTTCCGTTGCGGTATTCCGCCCTTTCATTCCTGGCGCGAAGCTGCGTTAATCTGGTATAATCAACAATGCGCTTGTTCCGGTATCGCGGTCGTGTCATACGGGGCGTCAGCCTCTTCCTTCGGGTACTTCTGAGCTATAAGTTTTTCTCGCTCAGGAGCATTTTCACGTCGCCCGCTGTGCGGCAAGAGCGGTATAAACTGCTGCATGGAAAGAACGCCCGCCTTCTGCGCGAACGCATGCTTGTGCAGCGGGGGGTCCTCATCAAGATCGGACAATTCCTCTCCTCCCGCGTCGACCTTCTTCCCGAAGAATATACGACCGAGCTCTCCAAGCTCCAGGACCAGGTGCCGCCGGCGCCATTCTCCCATATTGTGAAACGCGTCACTGAAGAACTGGGGCCGATGAACGAGGTCTTCTCGTCGTTCGACGAAACACCCATTGCCTCGGCATCGCTGGGCCAGGTGCACCGGGCCTGCCTTCGGGACGGAGACTGCATCGTGGTCAAGGTCCAGTATCCCGGGATCGAAGAGGTGATCGCCGCCGATATTCGGGCCCTCAGGTTCGTGGTCCGGGTCCTCCAGCTTCTCTACCGGCAGATCAACCTCGACGTCATATTTACCGAGTTCTCCCGCATCATCGCCGAGGAACTGGATTACCTGCTGGAAGGGAAGAACGCCGAGACCTTCGCCCGAAACTTCGAGAAGAACGAGCGGATCAAGATCCCCATCGTGTACTGGCCGTATACCACCTCCAAGGTGCTGACGCTTGAGCATCTCGAGGGCATCAAGATCACCGACTTTGACGAGATCGACCGGCGCGACATCGACCGGAAGGAAGTGGCGCGCATCCTTGCCGAGGCCTATGCCCAGATGTTCTTTGTGGACGGGTTCTTTCACGGCGATCCCCACCCCGGCAACATCTTCGTCCGGCGGGGGCCCGAGGTGATCCTCGTGGACTTCGGCATGGTGGACCGCATCTCGGCCTCGAAGAAGGAGGGGCTTCGTCGGGCGTTCATCGGCATCGTGGAGCGCGACAGCCTGGGGCTGGTGCGGGCAATGGTGGACATGGGGTTCATCCCGCTGACCAAGGACATCCAGCCGCTGGTGCAGTTCGTGGAGCGGATGCTCTCGAAGTATCGCGACATCTCTCCCGGCGAGTTCAAGGCCATGGACATCGAAGAGATGGGCCGCGACATCCAGCAGGCGGTGCAGCTCAACCCTTCCATCCAGATCCCCAACGATTTCATCCTTTTCGGACGCGTCGTGGGCATGCTGAACGGCCTCGGATCACAACTGGACCCGGTAACGAACATCATCGAGATCTCCACCCCCTATGCACGGCGATTTATCCAGGCAGAGGAGATGACGCCGCAGGGCGTGTTCCGGCAGGCGGCCGTTACGGGCCGTTCGCTCGTGAAGCTCCCGAAACTGCTATCCGAGTTTCTCATTACCACGCGTCGGGGCGAGACGCGGGTGGAGATCACTTCGCAGGACATCGTCCGGGAGCTAAAAGGCATCCGCCGCATAGGCAGAGGGTTCATCGTCGCCATCCTCACGGTGGGCGCTGGAGGCGCAGCCGTCCTGTTCCGGCTCGGCGGACTGAACGACGAGGCTCTCTGGGCCGGCGGGCTGGCCGCAGCACTGCTGTTTGCGACCGGCATGATAATGAGAAAATAGCACAGGGGAAGCAGAACTGTCGGATCACCGCTTGCTGGAAACAGTGTCGGCAGGTATATTATCATTCCAGGAGGAGAGTATGAGAACGTTTCGGAGAGTATTGGTTGTATCGATGATGGTCCTGTCCATCGTGTCGTCGGCGGTGGCAGCGGATTTTGAGTGGCTCAAGGACCTGAACATCAAGGCGCAGGCGGACCCGTCGGGATTCAAGGCAAGCCTTGCCGCACGATTCAAGATCGGTGACGCGCAGATCACGGCGGTGCTGGGCAATGTGGAGAAGCCCGCAGACGCCTATGTGGTGCTCCGTCTCGGGGAGATGTCGGGACAGCCGACAGACCGTGTCACGGATCGATACCGGTCGGCGAAGGGGCAAGGCTGGGGCATCCTGGCGAAGAGCCTGGGCATCAAGCCCGGATCGCCTGAATTCCACGCCCTGAAGCGGGGCCACGACCTGGATGGCGGCGGCAGCGGAAAAGGCAAAAAAGAAAAGAAAGAGAAGAAAAACAAGAAGAACAAATAGCGTTCGGAGCGGATGAATCAATGAAAAAAGTGATGCGGAATTTCCGCATTACTTTTTGTTTGGTATGCCAGGCATGACACTCTGCACTCTGGTGCAGGCTGATCAGATGTGGT
>CAYPOT010000043.1:0-32796 GCA_964412455.1 uncultured Nitrospiraceae bacterium
CCGAACCCACACCTACATATTGTCTTCCGGTAACATTTAATTATGAAGCAGCTGGTTCCGTGAAAAACCGAAAGATATTCAAGCATAGAGAATTATTCATCTTACCAGATATCGGACTTGTGCTTTCCTCCCTGTTTGAGCAGCACGTCGATGACCGCCTCATTGAAGAAATTCGTGTTCTGGCGCAGAGTGACATCCACCATGGTCTCGTAGTACTTCCTTCCCTCGGCGAGCTCCTCCGACAGGACATCGAAGAGGCTGTCCTTCTCGATGCCCTCTTTCACCTTTGCCTGGTTGTACAGAAGGATGTCGGAGAGAATGGTCCGCGCCAGTCTCTTTGCTTCATCATTGCGGGAGATCGATCGCATAACGATAACCGCCTTCAGATGCAGTCTGCATCAGCCGATGATCTCAACGATCACGGGTTTGTACTCCTGTGTCTTTTCAACTTTTTTATTATAGCCTCGAAGGAAGAAAAAAGATACCGCCATAAGGGCCATCCCCGAGATGAACGCCCAGAGATCTGAATTGGCCTCGCCGGAGAACGTTTGCGCAAGGTTCTTTCCGATGATGGCTGCAGTGATAAAAACGGTCATGGGAATGCCGTACAGGATGATCGACGCCTTCAGATATACCTGCGGCGCGACCACGACCTTCACTTTCTGTCCCTTTTTCGCTCCCAGGGGATTGGACGCCTCCATGGTGGAGTCCTCCCCCTGCGGATGACAGACCGCTGACGAGGCGCACTTTTCACAGGAGCTCCTGGCGAGAATGGATACCTTGGCCAGGCCGCCGGTCGTTTCGATGACAATGCCTTCTTCTTCTATCATGAGATAACCTCAATGCCGCCACGAAGACACGAAGGCACAAAGGTTCTGCTTTCTTCGTGTCTCAGTGTCTTTGTGGCAAGACCTATGTCTTGCGCTTTTTTGATTTATCCGTCCGCAGGAGCTTGTACTCGATGCTGTCAACCAGCGCCTGCCAGCTAGCCTCGAGCACATTCTCGGAAACGCCGACGGTGCCCCATTTGGACTTTCCGTCGCCGGATTCGATGAGCACCCGCACGCGGGCAGCGGTTCCCTCGGCCGCGGTCAGGACCCGGACCTTGTAGTCCAGCAGCCTGACGCTCTCCAGCCCCCTGCCCGGGAAATACTTCGGAAGGACCTTGCGGAGCGCTTTGTCCAGCGCGTTCACGGGTCCGTTCCCCCAGGCAGCCGTATGCTCGACCTGGCCTCCGACCTCGACCGTCACGGTGGCCTCGCTCACCGGATGGGGATCGAGCTTCCGCTTTTCCGTCAGGATGCGATAATCAATGCGGTCGAACATCGCAAAGACCGATTGATAGCTGTGGCGCGCCCTGAGCATGAGCAGCTCAAGCGACCCTTCCGCCCCCTCGAACTCGTAGCCTTCGTTCTCAAGCAGTTTGATCCTTTTAAGGATCTCCGCAAGCTCGGGGCTGTCCTTCTTGATCGTGATGCCGAGCTCTGCCGCCTTCTGGACGATGTTGCTCTTCCCCGCAAGGTCGGAGACAAGGATCCGGCGCCGGTTGCCCACCTGTTCGGGAATGATATGTTCGTAGGTCCGTGGCATCTTGGAGACGGCGTCCACATGCACGCCCGCCTTGTGCGCGAAGGCGCTGTCCCCCACGAAGGGAGACCACTTCCGATGCGGCAGGTTGGCGAGCTCGTCAACGTACCGCGACAGCTCGCGAAGTTTCCGGAGGCTCGCGTCAGTGACGCAATCGATCCCCATTTTAAGCTTGAGGTCGGGGATAATGGCGCAGAGGTTCGCGTTGCCGCATCGTTCGCCGTAGCCGTTGATCGTCCCGTGGACCATCACCGCACCGAGCCTGACCGCCGCCAGGGAGTTGGCGACCGCAACCTCCCCGTCATTGTGGGCGTGGATCCCGAAGGGAACCCCGATGATCTTGCTCACCCGGACGATGATCTCCTCCACCTCGTGGGGCAGGGCGCCGCCGTTGGTATCGCACAGCACCAGGCAGTCCGCTCCGGCCGCTTCGGCCGCGAGCAACGTCTCGATGGCGTAGTCGGGATTCGCCTTGTACCCGTCGAAGAAGTGCTCGGCATCATAGACCACCTCGTCCATGTGTTCCTTGAGGAACGCCACCGAATCCTCGATCATCGCGAGGTTCTCGTTCAGCGTGGTCTTGAGCGCCTTCAGCACATGGAGGTCCCAGGTCTTGCCGAAGATCGTCGCGACCGGGGCCCCTGAGGCCGCCAGCGACTTGAGACTGGGGTCCTCTGAGGCCTTGAGGCGGGCGCGTCGCGTCGAACCAAAGGCCGCGAGCTTCGCCTTCCCGAGTTTCACGCGCCGCATCTCCTTGAAAAAATCCACGTCCCGGGGATTGGAGCCCGGCCAGCCGCCCTCGATGTAATGGACGCCGAAAGCATCAAGCTTCTGAGCGATGCGGATCTTGTCTTCGACGGAAAAGTTCAGATCTTCGGCCTGTGCCCCGTCGCGGAGCGTCGTATCGTATATAAGTACTTTCTGTTTCATAATGTTATGTTCTCAGTTTCTGGCTTTTCCGCCATACCCCAGTGCGGAGTGGCGAGTGCGGAATGCGGAGTAATAGACCGCTTAGATTCTCTGATTCCGCACTCCGCATTCGATCACGCCGCTTTGTCCATCTCAAAGGTCTCATGCAGCACCCGGACGGCAAGTTCCGTGTACTTGGCTTCGATCACAATGGAGATCTTGATCTCCGACGTGCTGATCATCATGATGTTGATGCCCTCTTTGGCCATGGCCGAGAACATCCTTGCCGCCACACCGGAATGGGACCGCATGCCCACGCCGACGATGGAGACCTTGGCGATATCCTCCTTCACGCTCACTCCCTTGGCGCCGATCTCGGCCACCACCTTTTGCATGACGTCGAGGATCTTTTTGGCATCGGTCTTCGGCACGGTAAAGGTCATGTCGGTGAGACCGCCCTCGCCGATGTTCTGAATGATCATGTCCACCACGACATTGTTCTCCGAGATGGTAGTAAATATCTTCGCCGCAACTCCCGGTTTGTCCGGCACGCCCTGTACCGTCACTTTCACCTGGTTCTTATCATATGCCACGCCGGACACCACAACTTTCTCCATGTCTGCATCCTCCTTGGTCACCAGGGTGCCGGGATTATCATTGAAACTGGACAGCACTCTCACGGGAACGTCATATTTTTTCGCGAACTCGACCGAGCGGGTCTGGAGCACCTTGGCCCCCAGGCTCGCCAGTTCAAGCATCTCATCATAGGAGATCTTATCCAGCTTTCGTGCCTGCGGCACCATGTTCGGGTCCGTGGTGTAAACGCCGTCCACGTCCGTATAGATATCGCAGACATCGGCTTTCAGCGCCGCGGCCACAGCCACGGCTGACAGGTCCGAACCGCCGCGTCCCAGCGTGGTCACGTCGTCGGTCTCCGTGATGCCCTGGAAACCCGCCACGACCGCGATCTTGCCGTCCTTCAGCGCCTGCATGACCCGATCGCACGAGATCTTTTCGATCCGTGCTTTCGTGTGAACGCAGTCCGAGATGATCCCCGCCTGTCTGCCGGTGAAGGACTGCGCCTTGTGCCCAAGCGCCTGGATGGCCATGGCGAGAAGAGCGATGGTCACCCGTTCACCCGTGGAGAGAAGCATATCCATCTCGCGCGGGTCGGGATTCTCGCTGACCTGGGAAGAGAGATTGATGAGCTTGTCCGTCTCTCCGCTCATCGCGGAGACGACCACGACCACGTCGTGTCCCTGTTCTTTCGTCCGGACAACGCGCTTTGCCACGTTCTTGATGCGCTCGGGATCCCCGACGGATGTTCCGCCGTATTTCTGAACGATAAGCACTTCTTCCCTCCGTTATAAAATCAAATCCCTTTTACCGCAGAGAACGCGGAGCACGCAGAGAAAAGCATAAGTAACTTGTACTTTAATAATATCCTGAACGTTATTCTCAGCGATCTCTGCGAGCTCTGCGGTAAAACGCTTTTACTTTTTCAAGAAAAAATCCATCAGTTTATAGCCGTCCTTGAACACCAGGGCATCGCTTCGGTCCGCGATCCGCTCGTCATAGGACACCGGCCCGCCCTTCCGTTCCGACCTGCTGTCATAGAGCACAAAGGGCACCGGCTCGGCCGAGTGCGTCCGGATCTCGAGCGGCGTGGGATGGTCCGGCAGCGCGAGGATACGGTATTCGTCAAACTGCTGCATGCCGTGCATGACGTTGCCCACGATAAATTCGTCGAAGTCTTCGATGGCCTTGACCTTGTTCTTCACGTCACCGGTGTGGCCTGCTTCATCCGGCGCCTCCACGTGCAGGTAGACGATGTCCCTGGACTTGAGGGCGAAGAGCGCGTGCTCCGCCTTGCCCACATAATTGGTGTCGATCCAGCCCGTGGCCCCCGGCACATTGATGACCTCGAACCCCGCATAGACCCCCAGGCCCTTGGTCAGGTCCACGGCGGAGATCACCGCCCCCTCAAGTCCGTATTTCTCCCTGAAGGTAGGCATGCTCGGCCGTTTTCCCTGACCCCAGAGCCAGATGCTGTTGGCCGCGCGCTTGCCGGCCTCGAGCCTGCCCTTGTTCACCGGGTGGTTCGTGAGGATGTCGTAGGACGCCTCCATCAGTTCGTTGACGATATCGTCCCCCTCGCCGCGGGGCAGATAGTCCTGAATATCCTTGTCCTGGATGTCATGGGGCGGTGAGCAGTCGATGCGGTCCTTCCCCCCCTTCCAGATCATGAGGTGACGGTAGCTCACGCCGGGGTAGAAACGGATGTGCTCGGTCCCCAGTTTGTCGCCGATCTCCTCGATGAGCGTGCGGGCCTCGTTCGTGGATATATGGCCGGCGCTGAAGTCCTCCATCAAAAATGTTCTGCGACGTCCGGCCGTCGACCCACCGCCGGTTGCCTTGAGCGTCACCAGGTTGCAACGGAACGCGACATCATCCGGCCCGAGGGAAACTCCGATGCTCGCAGCCTCGAGCGGAGACCGGCCTGTATAGTATTTCCGCGGGTCATATCCCAATACGGACAGGTTGGCCACATCGCTTCCGGGAGCATACCCATCGGGAACCGTGCTGACCATGCCTACCTGGCCCACTGACGCCAGCAGATCGAGGTTCGGGGTCTTCGCGGCCTGCAGGCAAGTCCTGCCGCCGAGGTCAGCACGCGGCCAGTCAGCCATTCCGTCCCCGAGTAAAATGATATATTTCATAAATTCACTTCATAACAAGAAAAAAAACTCGAACGGCCCTCTCGTCTGTCTGTCGATCACTATGAATCGGCGTCATCAATCTCCACAGGCTCAACCTTGACGCCCCGTTCCTTTAAATACGCTATGCCCTCATCAAGCTTTTTCTCGGATCCTTCAAGTTCGAGCACAACCTCGCCGACGTTCTCGGACACCTTGGCACGCCTGATGTTCGGCATGACATCGAACTTCTTGGCCATCGTGAAGATAACGGGCTCTTTGATCAGGTCTTGCGGGAATGTCAGTTTGACCCTCTTCGTAGCCATGTGACCTCCTTAGGTGACAACAGAAGGTAAGAAGGTGGGAGGGTAGGAAGGTAGGAAGATTTCAGCTTTACAGCCGTATGCTTACCTTCTTACGTTCCTTCCTTCTCACTTTCCCGTCTCTACCTGCCGCCGGCGATAGCGGGCACGATCGAAATGTTGTCGCCGTCCTTCAGCACCGTATCTTCCTTGTTAACGAAACGGATATCCTCATCATTCACGTAGATATTGATGAAACGGCGGACCTTGCCGCCTTCGGACAACCGTTCCTTGATGCCGGGATAGTCCTTCTCAAGGGCATCCACCAGTTCCGTGATGTTCTTAGCGCTGCATTCCACCTCCGCCTTTCCATCCGTCAGTTTCTGCAGCGGCGTCGGGATCCTCACTTTTACGCCCATGGGTCTTCTCCTCCTGAATTATGAGACACAGAACCGGCAAAGGATCAATGCATCAATGATAAGGTCTTCCTGCTAATCAATAATAACAAGCGGTGTCTCGCTTACCATCCCCTCTTCGATCACGTACCCCCTGGCGACCGGACTCGCGCGGTCCAGGAGGGAAACGATGACATACACAGCGCTGGGATAGTTGGGCAAGCCGGTGCCAGGCCAGTACGCCTTTTCCACATCCACTCCTGAGGGATATGCATGGCCGCCCGGATGGGAATGGAAGATGCCCACCATGGCAAGTTCTGCTTCCCGCAGGTCCTTCATCACCCGGAACTGCTCCTCCGGGTCCATTTCATAGATGGTCGGTCCCGGCCTCGCATTGTTCATGAGATAGACTTTTTCCACCCGGCCATCCCTGCCGCCCAGGATCCCGCAGGCCTCGTTCGGATATCCGTCGTTACAGTGAGTTATGACCTGCTGGAGATGAATACGGGTAATAGCCAGCATTCCGAATTCCGCACTCCGCACTCCGCATTTTAATGGCTCATCGAGCAAAAGTGCTCGTAGTCGATGAGTTCCTTGATCGTCGGATTTTCTCCGCACACCGGGCATTCGCGGTTCTTCGGCACTTTTACGGTGCGGAAGCTCATGTCGAGGGCATTCCAGAGAAGCAGTTTTCCTTTCAGCGGCTCGCCGATGCCGAGGATCGCCTTGACGACCTCGGTGGCCTGGAGCGTTCCGATGACGCCGGTCACGGCTCCGAGAATGCCCGCCTCCTGGCACGAAGGCACCATGCCCGGCGGCGGCGGTATCTCGAACAGGCACCGATAACAGGGTCCATCTCCCGGGTAGATGGACATCAACTGCCCCTCGAACCGGAACACCGCGGCGCTGATAAGAATTTTTTTGAGCATGACGCAGGCATCGTTCACCAGATACCGGGTCGGGAAATTGTCGCTCCCGTCAACAACGATATCGTAGTCCTTGATGATGTTCTTGATGTTCGCCGAGGTGAGCCGCTCCTTGTGCGTCACGACGTTCACGTCGTGGTTCAGGGTCTCGTAGGTCTCTTTCGCGGAATCGGCCTTGAGCACACCGATGCGGCTTGTATTATGCGCGATCTGACGCTGGAGGTTCGATATCTCCACGCGGTCGTTGTCGATCACGCCGATGGTCCCCACACCGGCGGCGGCAAGGTAGTACCCCACCGGCGAGCCGAGGCCTCCGGCGCCCACGAGCACGACCTTCGCGTTCAGCAGCCGCTCCTGTCCTTCGCCGCCGACCTCGGGCAGAAGGATGTGGCGGCTGTAGCGCAGTATCTGATCTTCGGTAAATTCCATGATCTTCCATTTCGAATTGCGGATTTCGGATTTCAGATTACGAAATGCTTGTCTCTCCTGAATCCGCATTCCGCAATCCGTATTCCGCAATTATTTCTTAACTTTCTCCTTGTCCTTGCGGACAACGATACGCCATTCTTTTTCACTGGTCTGTTCCACCACCAGGACCTTTTGCCCCTCGTTCTCCATGCTCCTGGGCACGTTCTCGACGGCCGCCTTGTGGTCAAGGATGATCTCGAGCACCTCTCCGACGTTCATCTTTTCGATCGCCAGCTTGGAGCGCACGAACGTATACGGACATACCTGACCCCTGATGTCGATCGTCTTATCAACTTTAATGTCGTCGGCCATTATCTCTCCCCTGCAGATTACTTCTGCCCTTCTTCCACCCGTATCACCATGGTGGGACCGGCAACACAATCCATCGTGTTGATCTCGGCCAATGCGCTCCGCACGTTGCGCTCCACCGCTTCGTGGGACATCATGACCAGGGGAACGGCCTCAGCCGCGCCGCGTCCTTTCTGGATCACCGACTCGATGCTGATGTTGTTCTTCCCGAGCACTCCCGAGATGCGTGACAGGACTCCCGGCTTGTCCATGGCAGTGAACCGCAGATAGTAGCAGGACGTAATGTCGTCCATTTTCCGGATCTTCAGCGTTTCGCGTTCACGGAACCCGGCCACGGGCATTCTGCCCGCGCAGCCCGACACCAGGTCCCTGCCGATGTCCATGATGTCGCTCACCACGGCGCTCCCCGTGGGCATGTCACCAGCGCCCCTGCCGGAGAACATCGTTGAGCCCACGGCGTTTCCGACGACGTTCAGAGCGTTGAAAACACCGTCCACCGTGGCGATGGAAAAATCCCGGGGAAGCATGGTTGGATGCACCCGCGCTTCGACCTCGTTGCCGGCCCGTTTAGTGATGGCAAGAAGCTTGATCTTGTAGCCGAGGTCGTGTGCGAATTCGATGTCCAGCGGAGTGATCTTCGAAATGCCCTCCGTGTAGATGTCCTCGAACTTCACCGGTGTGCCAAAGGCCAGCATGGTCAGGATCGCGAGCTTGTGCGCTGAATCAGTACCCTCGATATCGAACGTCGGGTCGGCTTCGGCATACCCTTTCGCCTGGGCTTCTTTCAGCACCTCGTCGAACTTCCGTCCCTCGTTCGTCATGAGGGTCAGGATGTAGTTGCAAGTGCCGTTCACGATGCCGTACATGGATTCGATCTGGTTCGCCGCGAGTCCGTCCCGGAGCGCCCTGAGGATGGGGATGCCCCCGGCCACGGACGCCTCGAAGCCCACGGACACGCCGGCCTTTTGCGCGGCGGCATAGATCTCTTCGCCGTGGACGGCCAGGAGCGCCTTGTTCGCCGTCACCACGTGTTTCCTGTTCTTGATCGCTTCAAGGATGAACTCACGGGCAGGTTTGTAACCACCCATGAGCTCCACCACGATGTCGATGTCGGGATCGGTGATGAGCTCTTTTGCGTCGTTCGTAAGCTGCACATCGCCCAGTTTGACGCCCCGGTCGCGCTTGATGTCCAGGTCGGCGATCTTCTTGAGTTTCACCGGAATGCCCAGCCTGCGCTTGATGATGTCAGCGTTCTCGATAAGGATGCACGCGGTCCCCGATCCCACGGTCCCGAAACCGATGATGCCGATGTTGACGGATTTCTTCGATGTCATTTCTGCTCTTCCTCTCCGCAAATCTCATATCCCAAAAAACAAATCCCAAATTATTTCTAAATGCCGATGGTCCATCGTACAAACGTTTGAACTCCTGCCTTTCGATATTTTGAAGCTTTTTTGTTGTTTGATGCTTGTGATCCGGGCTCCGCCGTGGTAAGAACAAGCAGGGAAAGGACTTCCTTATATCCTCTTGTTTCTAAAGTAATTATTTTGATTGTCGGTGCCGGAAAAGAGGGCAAGGCTGATAATAAAACACCTTGGAACGTTTGTCAATATAAAATCCCAAATGCAGGAGTGAATTCCATCGGGAAATTGAATGGTTATCCGGTTTATTGACGGTGCAGAGACACGATCGGCGGGAAGCGGTGTGACGCGGTCCGCCGTAATGATCCGGGGAGGAATCAGAACCTCTTTTCCTTCATCAGGTCTTCCTTGAACTTCTCAACCCAGTGGCCCTGCTCGTCGGCATTCCATCCAAGTTCCCTCGCCGCTATCCCTGCGATCTGCGGCGCCTGCGGCTCACCGCGGGAGGCGGTTATGCCCGTATGCATCCTGCGGAGCAGGATGTCGGAGATGGTCTTCGCGCCTTCTTCGCGGATGCCGTACAGGACCTGGGCGCGGATATCCATGCTTTCGGGAGAGATCGGCTCGGCGAGACGCGGGTCATCCCCTGTATATTGCAATATCTTTTCCACCCGAGATCCGTAGAAATGAATGAGATGACGCACGGTCCCGGGTGCGACGCCAAAACGTTCCGCCAGCCGCGGCACGGTCTCTTTCACGTACTCGTCCAGACCTGCGGGAAGGCTCCCGGCAAGAGGCGTCCTCTGCGTTACGCACGATGCCTTTCTGCCGAGCTTTTTGCACGCTTCATCAACGACGTCCTCCGCCATGTTGCGATAGGTCGTGTACTTCCCGCCGGCAATGGTGATGATGCGCCCCGTCCGTCCCTCAGGGACCACCCGGTGCTTGCGCGATATCCTGCTCTCCTGCTCACCCGCGAACGCCAGCGGACGTATGCCCGCGTAGGTGTAGAGGATCGACCCTTTCGTGAGGTTCAGTCCCGGCAGGATGCGCCTGCTTTCGTTCAGGAGATAGTCGACATCGTCGGTATCGGCATGCACCTCGTCCAGGTCGCCGGCGTACTTCGTGTCCGTCGTGCCGATGAGGGACCATCTGTCCATCGGGATGATGAAGAACATCCTGCCGTCCTTGGACGCCACAAAGAGCGACTGTTCGGACAGCTTCGGCACGATCAGGTGAATGCCCTTGGTCGGATAAATGATCTTGTTCCGGTCGATCCCGCCGGCCTTGCGGACCTGGTCGACCCAGGGCCCGCCTGCGTTGATAAGCGCCCGGGAACGGAAAGTTCCGGTAGAACCCGATAGCGTATCGCGGGCCGTCACGACGATGCCGTCGGCTGTTTCCTCGATCTTCTCCGCCCCCCGGTAGTTCATCACCGTCGCGCCCGCCTCCCGGGCGGCGACGATGTTCTCAATCACCAGCCGCTCAGGCAGGATGATCTGGTGGTCATAGAACAGCGCGCTCCCCTTCAGCCCCGTTCGGTTCAGGTGGGGTTCCAGGGAAAGGGTCTTTTCCGTTCCGGACGTGAAGTAATGCGGAATGTCCTTCTCCCGGGACAGGAGTTCGTAAAGATGGATGCCGACGGATATGGCGGCCCTTCCGTGCGGATCGCCCTGATAGATCGGGATCAGGATCGGCATGGGCGTTATGAGGTACGGGCACTGCCTGCGGAGAATGGCCCGTTCCCTGAGCGCCTCGGCAACGAGGTCCACCTCGAAGTTCGCCAGATACCGCAGTCCTCCGTGAACGAGCCGTGTGGTCTTCGAGCTCACCCCGGACGCGTAGTCGCGTTTCTCCAACAGCAGCGTCGAGAGCCCGCGAAGCGCGGCATCCCGCGCCACCCCCGCGCCGGTTATCCCGCCGCCGATGACGATGAGGTCGAAAACGCGATCAGGTTCCATACTCCTCCTGCCCAGTATGAAGCTCCGCGCAGCAAGCTTCGGGATCAATGGATCAACTATCAGGATAAAACAAAGGATAATTTCTCGTAAAGCCGCAAAGCTCGCAAAGAAAGACAGGAATCTGGATCAACTGCCAGAATCAATAAGTGCATCTCACCGCAGAGGTCGCCGAGGACACAGAGGAAAGATCGTGCAGATTCAGTCAGGCATACTTCGCGATCTCTGCATTCTATGCGGCAAAATGTAAATTAAATTTTTCCCACAAGACACACAATTAATCACATTTAATTGACAATCTATCCCACTTTTATTATAAATTAAAGACTTTAAATATTTAATTACCCCACAATTCGTCTTAGCATTCCAGGATCATTACTGTAGATCCCATCGACACCCCATGAGATAAGCTGTTCTGCTTCCTTCTCTTTATCGACGGTCCAGACATAGACCTCGATGTTCTCGCTATGACATGAGGTTATGAGTTCCCGCGAAACTGTCTTCCTGTTCAAGCTGATGACAGGGTATCCTTTTGCCCGGTATACGCCCACTTCCGACGGTGCAAAGACGTCAAAAATGCCCGCCACCGGCACGTTCGGCAGCACCCTCTTCGCCTCGATGACCTCCCGTTCTTTGAACGACGAGATCATCAGCCTCCCCTGGTAACCCGTTCCGACGATATGAGCCGCGGTCAACGCGCCGGCACCCTCGCTTTTGATCTCAATGTTCAGCCCGACCTTGCCCGCAACAAGGGCAAGCACATCTTTCAGGTTCGGAATTTGCTCACCGTTCTTCAGCCTGACCCTGGCGATCTCGTCCGACAGGGAACCTTCGATATTGATGTTGCCGTCCGCGGTTCTCCCGGTTTCCTTATCATGCATCACGTAGAGGTTGTTATCGCGGCTTTTACGGATGTCGAATTCGATCATGTCCACCGGAATGGAAAGAGCAAGACGGAAGGCCTCGAGGGAATTTTCCAGGGCGCGTGAGGCGTCTCCCCGATGGGCAATGACAAGGGGTTTAGGCATGCAATTGTTCGTAGCTCATAGCTCGTAGCTCAGTTCGTAACCATGAGCTATGGGCTACCGGCTGGCGCTGTCTGATTTACTGTTTCGGCCCCACGACCTTCTCCAGGAGGATGTCCTTGATGACCTTGATCTGGTCCACGAGCTTCTTCGGCGGAACCGCGGCGCGATGGATGGCGCTCCGGATGGCCACCATGCGTTCGAGCGTGGCAAGCTCCCCCTTCCGGATAAGATCGCTGGGGTCGCTGAAATCCGCCCAGTGAATATGGCCCACGGCCGGATGGATCGATACATCGGCCTCTTCGAGGAGAAGTTCGTTCAGATACACCCGGGTGACCGCATCGGCACGGAGCACAATGTCCAGGCCCGACGTATCGCTGAACTTGGCCATCTCGCTCGAGACATCAACGGCGATGACCACATCGGCGCCCATGTTCTGAGCGCAGATCACGGGGACGCGCTCCACCCATCCCCCATCAACCAGCATCATGTCGCCGTCCTTCACCGGCGGAAAGATTCCCGGCAGGGCGCAGCTTGCCCGGACTGCGGTCCGCATCGAGCCGCTCGTATAGACGACACGCTTGCCGTTGCGGATATCGGTGGCAACGCACGCGAAGGGGATCTTGGTATCCTCGATATTGATATCGGGGATGATGGGGTTCAGGAACTCCTCGTACTCTTTTTCCGATATGAAGGCGGGCTTGGTTGCGGTAACTCCCCAGAAATACCCTTTCCGGATCAGATTCGCCATATCGGCGAAAAAACCGTGATCGTTGCTGGGCTGTTCCAAACGACGGATGAACTCAAGGCGGGTCTTCCGGGAGCGGAAACTGCGAAGATACTGGTCCACCCTGCCGATCCAGTACTCAGCATCCGGCTGGGAAGCATACAGTCCTCCCATGAGGGCGCCGAGACTGGTTCCCGCGATCATATCAACGGGGAGCTTGGCGTCCTCGAACACCTTGAGCACGCCAAGATGGGCAAGGCCCCGCGCCGCCCCGCCTCCCAATGCCAGACAGACCTTCGGTTCCATCAACTCCTCCGTCTGAGAATTCACCAGTTTGTGCAGTGTACCGCTTTTATTCAACAGCCTATCACGTTGCTCCGTCCAGGATCTGCTTGCACGTGACAATATTTCCATCGATGAACCGGACTATGCTCCCGCAAACCTCTTCAACGAGTGCATGATGTCATCGGTACCAAGGTTGCCTTTGATGCCGTGCTCGGAAAACAAATTCAGCGTCTCTATCTGATTGAGGCCGAGAAGCCTCGATGCCACGGCGAGAGATACCTTGCCTGAACGATATCTCTCAGCGACATAGGTTTCGAAGCCAATGGCGATCAACTTTCGTATCGCTGTCGTTTCCTCGATCTTTTCCTCTTTTTCAACAAGGGCGACGGCATCAAGGAGCTCAGCCGGCATTCGGATTGACTTTGTTTTCATGTTGCACCCCTCTTCTCGATGAATAATCTGACCGTATGGTATTCGCTTTCACTGATATGTGAGGCAAGTTCTTCAAGACTCTTCAGTGCGTCCATTGATTTCAATATGCCTTGCTTATGCATGATCGCGATGCAGGTAGCCGGCGTCAGATAGGGAATACCGAACAGTTTCAACTGCCGGATGAATTGTTTGTCATCGCTGCCGATAGCTTCAAAACCTCCACCCTGAAATAAAGCTACAGCCTCTTGCTCTCCCACGACTTTTTTCGACCCCTGCGCAGCGACGACCTTGATGCGGCCATTCGCAATGTTGTCATCAATGATTACCGCATCGGGAAGCGCCTTTGCTTTCCCGCCATCAACGACCTCTTCTTTGACACGACGGGGGATACAGATTGAAAAAGCCTGGCAAACACGTTCCTTGATGCCGGCCTTCGTCAGCTTAATGAGGCAATCCGCATCCATGATAATTTTCATGTCTTACATTGTAACTTATAGATGACAAATGTCAAGGGATTTTAATAACGATGGGGATGAGAAGCCCCCAAAGGAAAAACAGAGCAGGAACCAAAAGGCAAAAACTAAAAGGCGTCTCTGCGAGAAAATGGTTTTTCACTGATAAAATACGAAAGAGCCATAAATTCCGACAGAAAATACCCCAGGGTCGTGTCATTGTTTAATGCAATGGTGCAATAACATAAGCTTTTCCCCGCACATTCACGTCTCTTGCCGTCATTCCGGCTTGTCCGGAATCTTTCCTGTATTTTCAGAAGGATTCCCGACGCGCTTCGCTTGCGGGAATGACGTTATAGGGGTTTATGGTCGACTTTGACGTGATCGTGAAAATACCCTTGACATGATTCTCCTTTCTGTGGTACGTTCATATTATGAACGCCGAGCGTCCATCACCTTCCGGGGCCGACCATTTAAAGTCCCTGCAGATCCTCGATGAGCTTTCCAACAATGACTCCCTTACTCAGCGCGACCTGAGCAGCCGCCTCGGCATCGCCCTCGGCCTCGTGAACTCCTACATCAAGAACCTGATCGCGAAAGGCTATATCACCGTCAAAGCGATCCCTTCGAAGCGCTACGCGTACTATCTTACGCCAAAAGGATTTAACGAAAAGACGAAACTCACCTATGATCTTCTCCACGACTACACACGGGTATATCGCGAGGCGAGAAAAAATTTAAAGCAATTGTTTCACGAGCTGCAGGCAAGCGGCGTAAAAAAGATCGTCTTTGCCGGGGCCGATGAAGTGGCGGAGATCGCGTACATTAGTCTCCAGGAAACGAGCCTTGAACTCGTCAATGTTGTGGACGACGACATGTCCGGCAAAAACTTCTTCGGGAAGCAGGTACAACCTGTTCAATCCGTACAGGACATGCACTATGACGCTATCGTGGTGACCTCATATTTGAAACGCAAGCAACTGTATGAAAGACTTATACATGTGGATGTTAATAAGGAATCAATTCGCACCTTCCTGGTTTGAGAACAAAGGGATTGCAGGGTATAGTACCTGGAGAAAACAAAGTAAACGAAAGCGCGTTGGCAATCGCTTAACGTGAAGCAATGATATGAACAGGGAATATGATGTTTCAAGAGTTTCAAGACCTGACTCCGGACAGGTGCGGATAGGGTCAGCGGTTAGGTTCCAGTGAAGGAGCAATAATATGACGGATCGGGAATTGAGGCACTATCTATCAGCGATTGTGGATAAACTGAAGGCCCTGGATCCGTATAAGGTCATCCTTTTCGGCAGCTCGGTACAAGGACGGCAGACACCGGCAAGCGATATTGATTTGATAGTTGTAACGAACGATGATTATATCATTGCGAGTTACGAGGAAAAAATTAAACTTCACCTCAGAATATCGTCAACGCTGAGGGAAATTATGAAACAGGTCCCTATTGATTTGATCGTCTATACAAGACCGACATATGAAAAATTCATGGAGCTTGGCAGCATGTTCTCAAAAGAAATCGGGCGAAAGGGGAAAATACTCTATGAAAGAGGTTTCCAGGGACTGGCTGAAAGCGGCGACCGACGACCTTGAGACCATCGCAAAAATCATCGATCATGAACATCTGACGAACATCGTGGCGTTTCACGCCCAGCAGGCGGTGGAAAAATCGCTCAAGGCGGTTATCGAGGAATATGGGCTTGAGATAACGAAAATACATAGTCTGGTTCGTCTCGTTGAAATTACCAGGCCTTACTTGAGCATGGCCCTCGATGACACGCTTGTGGAGACACTTGACCGACTGTATATCGATGCCCGCTATCCTGGAGAACTTGGTCTTCTGCCGTCAGGTAAGCCGTCGCGAAATGACGCCAAGCGGTTCTCCGATTTTGCTAACCGCATTTACGATATAGTTTATCAGTTCCTTGAGAAGAGGACATAGAAAATGGCCAGACACAATTCAGCACCCCTTTGTCCGGCACTGGACCAATGATATTCCCGGAGGCGGTGAACAGGGAATGTGATGTTTCAAGACCTGACCCCGGAGAAGTTTTGACCCCGGAGAAGTTTGTTTTATAAGCTCCAACAATTGAAAGTTAAGACATGACTCTTCTGAAACGTAATATTATCGCAAATTTTGCAGGTCAAGGTTGGTCGGCGTTGATGGGCCTGGCTTTTGTTCCGCTTTATATCAAGTTTCTTGGCATCGAAGCTTATGGTTTGATCGGTTTTTTTGCAATGCTGCAGGGCGCATTCCAGATACTTGACTTTGGCCTGAGCCAGACCATGAATCGGGAAATGGCCCGTTATTCCGCCATTCCTGATAAAGCCGGTGAGGCTCGTGACCTAGTGAGAACCCTGGAAGTAGGATACTGGATAATAGGGTTTGTTATCAGCATCGTGGTAATCACCGCTTCACCGTTCATTGCAGAATACTGGATCAAACCTGGTACTATCCCCGTTAAAACCATCCATCACGCGGTAATGATCATGGGTGTCGTGGCCGCTTTCCAGTGGCCGCTCAGTTTTTATGATGGCGGCCTGATGGGTCTGCAGAAGCAGGTGTTGTCTAACAGCATTAAAATCGGTATTTCCACGCTCAGCAGTTTCGGAGCCGTATTCATACTCTGGAAAGTTTCTCCAACCATCACAGCTTTTTTCACCTGGCAAATAGTTGTAAGCTCTCTCTCATTAATCTTCTTTACGATAGCACTTTGGCGCAGCCTGCCGCCAGCAGATCGGCCCCCGGTCTTTAATCCGAACATTCTCCGGAATATCTGGCGCTTTGCCGCAGGAATGAGTGGCATTACGCTCTCCGCCATCATATTAACACAGCTCGACAAAGTGATCTTAAGCAAGCTGCTCAGTTTGGAAATGTTCGGCTATTATACACTTGCAGGCGTGGTGAGCAGCGTCGTGCCGGCCATACTCGTCGGTCCGGTATTCAACGCTTTGTTTCCGCGCTTCACGTCGCTCGTGGCCATACAAGATGAACCTGCTCTCAATATCTTATACCATCAAGGGTCCCAGCTTATGGCGGTGCTTGTTTTGCCTGTAGCTGCCGTGCTGGCGTTCTTTTCTTTTGACATCTTGCTGTTATGGACGGGTAACACAAAAACAGCAGAAATCGCCTCTCCCATTGTCAGTGTGCTCGTGATCGGCATGGCCTTAAATGCTATCATGCATTTGCCCTATGCTCTGCAAATATCACATGGCTGGACGAGCATCGGGCTTCGCATAAATACGTTTTTTATTATCATGCTTGTCCCGGCGATTTATTTTATGGCCACCAATTACGGCGCTATAGGTGCGGCAAGTGTATGGGTAGTTTTGAATGGAATCTATATGATAATCGGCGTTCCTCTCACGCACAATCGCCTGCTGCAGGGAGAAATGATGCGCTGGTTCATCGAAGATGTCGGCCCGCCCGCATTGGCCGCAGTATTGACGGTCGGTTTAGGGAAATGGTTCATTGCAAGCCCGATGACTTCGATGAAGGCAATAGCCAGTCTGTCGACCGTGCTTTTAGTTGCACTCGCGACTGCAGCATTGGTGACAACACACGTGAGAACATGGGTATTCGTTCAATTGGAAAAAGTAAGGTCGACTTGGTCAAACTAAGATCAATCAATGGGATTTCATTATAAAAGGACTCCTATTATGGCTTTAAACGGATTCAGCCAAACTATTTACCCAATTACAAAAACATACTACTGCGAAATCTCTTGGAAGGAAAACAAATGATCAAACTGTCACCAAAATACTATATGAGGATATTAAGGAATATAACCGGGCCGTACGAACAAAAGCTCAGAAGGCAATTGGAATCATTTATGTCTCGCGTCTATACTCCCGCGATACCGAGACGTAAGTCTCTATGTAAATTCCTTAAATCAAAAACTGAGGTTTATCACTGCACTCAATATTTAAGAAAACATGGGTACGCATCTCATCGACTTAGTTGCAAAGACTGGGACATTGCAAATATCATTGCTGATTTATCTGATGGTAATTTGTTAGATATGGGGAGTTGGGACTCTTACATCCTGAAAAATGCCGTCATCAAAAAGCTTCATGGAGAAAAACATGGTATCGATCTGCAAAAACCGAGTGTAGCCATCGAGGGAATAAAATATGTAATTGGCGATTTATTAGATACTCGTTTCCCCGATAAGTTCTTTCAAAATATTACTTGCCTTTCCGTGATTGAGCATGAAGTAAGTTTTAATAAATTTGCTAGTGAAGTCTCTCGTCTATTATTAGAAAATGGCAAATTATATCTGACGTTTGACTATTGGATGCCGAAAATAAAGACTGATTTTAGTATATTTGACAAAAAATGGAATCTGCTTGACAAGAATGACATATTGAGTTTGATAGACGAGTTACACAACAAAAACCTTTACTTAGTTCAAGAAGTGGATTGGTCTTTAGAAGAACCAGTTATAAATGCAAATTATTATTCGCCCGATCCGAACATAGGCTATACTTTCGGCCTACTCGTTTTTCAGAAAAAATAAAATCAATATTCTTCGTGAAGGGAGAATATATGAGTAAAATATTACTTTCAATCTGTATTCCCGTCTACAACTTCGGCGCATTTATCGGAGAAACGCTTGACAGCATAATACAACAAGCGCCGAACAATGTAGAGGTTGTCGTTGTAGATGGCGCTTCCACCGACAACACCAGTGAGGTCATAGAAAGCTATAGGAAGAAGTTTGCCGAATTACACTACTATCGCCTCGACAAACGGGGCGGCATCGACCGGGACATGGCGAAGACCGTTGAATTTGCGCACGGCGAGTACTGCTGGCTGTTCGGTGGTGACGATATTATGATGCCCGGTGCTCTACCGAGAATGCTCTCGAAAATCTCAACGGGAACAGACCTATTCCTTAGCGAGTCAATGTTATGCGACTTGCATTTGCACCCAATTGTAAAGCACAATTTGTTTAACATGGCTTGTGAAAATACGTTCGATTTGGCAAACAAAGAGGAACGCTCACACTATTTTGAGAGCGCCTTAAACACCGCAGCTTTTTTCAGTTTTTGTGGTGCTCTCATTTTCAAAAAGTCGGTGTGGGATTCAGTCGAAATCAATGAATCGTTCGTCGGTTCATGCTGGGCACATGTTGCAAGATTCTTTGAAATAATTCCCCATGGCCTAAAGGTCACCTATCTTCCCGAGCCATCTCTTTACAAACGTGGCGATAATGACTCATTTCTCGACAAAGGGCTGGTCCATCGATTTAAGATTGCCATCGACGGCTATAACAGGTTGGCTAATACCTTCTTCGGAAAAAACAGTATTGAAGCCTTTCATATCCGACGTGTTCTTAGAAACGAATTTCCAAAATTGTTCTTTTTTTATATGAAATCAGAGTGCCACAAAAAAAAGCTGTTTGCGGATATTCTTGTCTTAAACGGTCTTGCCCAAACGACATATTCTGATCCACTTTTGGCAAATCGTATTTATTTACTTCTTTACAGATTCTTACCACTCTCAGTCTATAGGGTATCAAGCTCGATATGGAAACGGATTCGGCCACTGTTGGTAAAAGCGAAATGAGCGATATTCGATTATCGATCTGCATCCCGACTTATAATTTTGGTTCCTTTATCGGGGACACGCTCAAGAGCATCACGGATCAAGCAAGCGATGATGTCGAAATTGTCATATTCGACGGCGGCTCAACAGACAACACCGCTGATGTGGTGTCGAAATATAAGGAACGTTTTAGCAACATTGTTTATCATCGGGCTGACAAAAAAGGCGGGATCGATAAAGACTTGGCGAGTACCATTGACAAAGCGCGCGGTACGTATTGTTGGTTATTATCAAGCGACGACGCACTTAAACCGGGAGCCATTCAACGAGTCCTGGACGAAATAAAGCATGAACATGATATTTATCTATGCAACAGGACCGAATGCGACAAGGACCTCGTCCCACTGATATTTCGCCCGTGGCTTTCAGAAGAAATTGGGAACCGCCAGTTCATCTTGAATACAAAGGATGAATTCAAGGATTACTTCGATAAGTCGCGCTCAATTGGCGCGCTCTTTAGTTATATGAGTGCTATCATCGTCCAACGCAGCCAGTGGAACGAAATTGGGTATGATGACAGGTTCACGGGGAGCAATTATGCCCATGTCTTCAGACTTTTCTCGATCATGCAAAAAGGCGGGACTCTCTCGTATATCAAGGATCCCCTGATATTGTGCCGAGGGGAGAACGACAGTTTCATGGAACAAGGGATATTCAAACGAATGATGATCGACTTTAATGGGTATCACCTTCTGTCCACCCAATTATTTACTGATCATGATGTCAGACGTTCTTTCTTGGCGGTCATGAAACGTATTTTTCATTGGTCTCATTTTATCGCCTTGAAAAACATGGCCCCTGCGGGTTTTAACTGGAGCGCTTTTGAACATAAGTTGCTAGACTTCGGTTACACACGCACGCAGTTGCGTATAGCGAGAATTGTTGCCTCGCGGCCTGTGTTTCCCATTGTCAGATATTTCTGGCACATCATTAATCCACCGAAAAAGCAATAGATATACGAATTACTGTGTTGATGTTAAAGTATTAAGAGTCGATCCATTATCGCGTTGTACGATTATTTATGAAGATATCCTTCTATACTAGCTGGCAGAAGCAATGCGGCATTGCCGATTACTCCTGCCAATTCAAGGCGGCGCTCGATAAAACGGGAGCCGCCGTAACGATCGTTCCTGTGGGCCGTAAAAAAGGCGTCTTCGACCTCATTCGCCTCGGTAAAATGATGAACGACGCGGATATCGCCCATATCCAGCATGAGTTCTCCTTTTTCGCCAATGCCTTTATGCTTCGTTCTTTTGTCAATTGTTCCCTCTTCCTTCGTCAGATAAAAATCCCAAAGGTGCTTACCATGCATGAAGTGGTGCCTTTGGGCGACCAATTGAGCCGTTTCCCATTCCTGCGCCTTTACCAAACAATATTTGCTTCGGTGGACCTCATCACTGTCCATACGGAAAAGCACCGAAAGATGATCATAGAAATCGGCGTTCATAACGACAAAGTAATTCTCATGCCGCATCCCATCCCTGAATTAACTCCCCCCGGGAACACGAAGCAACATTATAAAAAATTATTGGGAGTTGAGGGCAAGCAGGTACTCACTGTCTTCGGCTTCCTCAATAGCAGAAAAGGCTATGAACTCGTCCTCGATGCCATAAAAGACCTGGATGACTGCATTTTTCTCATTGCCGGTGGCCCGTTTCCTGGTGACAAATCAGGCTATGCAGAACGCCTCATAAATAAGATCCGGGAGATGAAGCTTGAGCAAAGAGCAATGATATTAGGTTATCTGCCTGAATCACAGATTCCGGCTGTCATGGGAGCAACAGATATCGTCCTTGCCCCCTTCCGTGACATGCCCGGCTCAGGCTCCCTGAGCCTCGGCGTGGCCTATAGCAAGGCCATTATCGGTTCTGATATAGAGCAAATGAAAGAATTGCAGTCAAGGGGAATCGGCGCGGAACTTTTCCAGATAAATAAAAAGGGAGACTTGCAGGCGAAAATGGTCGCGCTGACAGGCGACGCCTTAAGGCAGGCTGAACTCGAACAATTGTCAAAAACATATGCTGATAAATACAGCTATGGCAATACGGCAGTGCGGCTTGGAGAACTCTATGCCTCACTGCTGAAGAGTTGAACACAGCATGGATAATTAAATCCATCATCTGTCGAGATAAAAATGAGCACAACACTACTCTCCATCTGCATTCCGGTCTATAACTTCGCCGCCTTCATCGGTGAGACACTGGCGAGCATCATCCCCCAGGCGACGGATGAGGTCGAGATCGTGGTCGTCGACGGGGCTTCGACCGACAATACCGCCGAGGTGATTGCGTCCGTCCAGCGGTCATTCCCGCGGCTCCGCTATCACCGCCTTGATAAGAAAGGCGGCATCGACCGCGATATGGCGAGGTCCGTTGAGCTGGCGCAGGGCGATTACTGCTGGCTCTTCGGTGGCGACGATATCATGGCCCCTGGTGCCATGGCCGACATCCTGAAACAGATACAAGAGGGGCATGACCTCTATGTCTGCGAATCAATCCTCTGCAGTTCCGACATGACCCCCATCGGAAAGCACAATCTCCTTGCTGCCAATCATGAGCAGGTCTTTGACCTGGGAGATCCTGCAGTCCGGGCGGACTACTTCAGCCGGGCCAGGAACACCGCGGCGTTCTTCAGCTTTTGCAGCTCTCTCGTCTTTAAAAAAGCGCGATGGGACTCCGTTCCGGTGGACGACCAGTTCGTGGGGTCGCACTGGGACCATGTGGCGAGGTTCTTCCGGATGATCCCCTACGGCATCCGGGTCAAGTACCTGCCCGAACCGCACTTGTCCAAGCGTGGCGATAACGACTCGTTCCTCGGCCAGGGGCTTGTCAACCGCTACCGGATCACCATCGAAGGGTTCGATCGGCTTTCCCGTGCGTTCTTCGCTCCGGGTAGTACCGAAGACTTTCACATCCGCCGCACCATGAAGGCGGAGCACAACCTGAAGAGCCTGCTGGACGCGAAGCTGCTCTGTCATGACCGGGGGTTGACCGACGATCTGGCGATTCTTGATCAACTTGCCCGGACGCAGTACAGCTATCCTCTCCTTTCGAACCGTTTCATGCTCTTCGTATATCGCTGTGCTCCAATCCCGCTCCTCAGGGTCGCGAAACCAGTGTACGCCTACATCAAATCACGGTCCCTGAGGGCATGATGAGCAACATTCGGCTGTCCATATGCATTCCAACGTATAATTTCGGCGGCTTTATTGGAGAAACCCTGAAAAGCATCACTGACCAGACTGATAAGGACGTTGAAATCATTGTTGTCGACGGCGCGTCCACGGACAACACCGCGGACGTTGTGCGGGATTTTCAGAAGCGTTTTTCCAATCTCACCTATCATCTGCTGCCGGTAAAAGGCGGCGTGGACAAAGATCTGGCAACTGCTGTAAACCTGGCTCGCGGGGATTACTGCTGGTTGATGTCCAGTGATGACGTCATAAAGACCGGAGCGATCCAGCGGATGATGAAGGAGATCGAATCTGGACATGATATCTGCCTGTGCAACAGGACCGAGTGTGATGGCACGTTGACTCCCTTGAGAGACCATCCCTGGCTTGCGAAGGATGTTCCGGATAAGATCTTTACTTTTTCAACAGGCCGTGACTTCATCAAATATTTAAACAGCGCACGGTCCATCGGCGCCCTCTTCAGCTATATAAGCTCCATTGTCGTAAAGCGTGAGAAGTGGAATGCGGTCCCCTACGATGGGAAGATGGAAGGCAGCAACTACGCCCATGCAGCCAGGCTGTTCTCCCTTCTGCAGCACGGAGGCGTGCTGAAATATATCCGCGAACCGCTTGTTCTCTGCAGGGGCGACAATGACAGTTTTTCCACATCGGGTGTCGTGCGTCGATTTCAGATCGACATTGACGGTTATCTGTTTCTGGCAAACACCCTGTTCGCCGATGCTGATGTGCGGCAGGCCTTTCTGGCCGTTATGCGGCGTGAACACCGATGGTATGTATTCACAGAACTGAAAAGCAAGATCGGCAGCCTTGACCAGTGGAATGATCTCGAAGGAAAGCTTCGGCAGTATGGTTATTCCCGGGTCGGTTTGATCATCGTACGGTCACTTGGCTCGCTTGACTATTTCATGATGGCAGCTCGATTCCTTTGGATGGTCCTCAAACGGATCAAAGCGCAAAAAGCGCATATGCGGGCAAAGATCTCCCGGTATGCATCACGCGCGGCGCCGCATCGCGGGTAACCCATGAAGATGATTGTTGACCTTAGACGACTTGTTCAGTATCATAAGCCTCACGAATGCGATTGCAGGATGTAGTGCTTCGCTCGTTTTCTCCATAACGCCGCGCAGGACACCACTATCAAGGACTTCAGGGAGGGATCATGCATCTGACACACAGGAACACCTGCAGAGTCTGCGGTTCGTCCGCACTGACCAAGGTCATAGACCTTGGAGAGCAGCATCTCCAGGGGTCATTCGTCAAGCCGGGCAAGGAGCTGCCGCCCATGCGGAAGATCCCCTGCGTACTGGTGCGCTGCGACCCCACGCGGGACGAGAAGGCCTGCGGCCTTCTGCAGATGGAGCATTCCGTGCCGCCAAAGATCCTCTATTCGTCCTACTGGTACCGGTCAGGCACAAACCAGACCATGCGCGATCACTTGAAGGGAATCGCCGATGAGGCCGCAGGTATAATCGAGAAGAAGGACGCCCGCGTCCTGGACATCGGGTGCAACGACGGTACGCTCCTGAGCTCCTATCCCAAGGATTTCGTCAAGTTCGGCATCGATCCCTCGGACGTTGCGCAGGAGATCAAGGGTGACATCAAGGTCGTCCAGGACACCTTCCCTTCCGAGCAGCTCGACCAGGCTGCGCGCCACGCGCAGTTCGACATCATCACGTCGATCGCCATGTTCTACGACCTTGAGGACCCGGTGTCCTTCGTGAAAAGCATCAAGCAGTCGCTTTCCCCCGACGGCCTCTGGATCTTCGAGATGTCCTACATGCCCACGATGCTCAAGATGAACTCCTATGACACGATCTGCCACGAACACCTTGAGTACTACAGCCTCGCCGTGATCGAGGAGATCCTTGAGCGCTCCGGCATGAAGGTGGTGCGCGTGGGGATGAACGACATCAACGGGGGCAGTATCCGCTGCTACGCCACGCATGGCGAGAACTTCCGGTTCACAAAAAAGGACTACGCTCATTCCCTGGACGCGTTGCGCCAGGAGGAGTTCGATCTGGAACTGGACACGGACAAGCCCTATCGGAACTTCCAGGAACGGATCAATGTCCACCGCGACGAGTTGGCGTCTCTGCTCAAGAAGTTTAAGGCTGAGGGAAAGAAGATCCATCTCTACGGAGCATCGACCAAGGGCAATACGATCCTGCAGTGGTGCGGGATCGACCGGTTCATAATCGACTATGCTGCCGACCGGAATCCTGACAAGAACGGCGCGCGCACGATCGGCACTGACATCCCCATTATTGACGAAGCCGCGTCGCGGGCTATGAATCCGGACTATTATCTCGTCCTGCCCTGGCACTTCAAGAAGGAATTCCTCGAACGGGAGAAGGAAACATTGAACAAGGGGATCGGCATGATCTTCCCCCTTCCGACGATCGAGGTGATCAAGAAGAAGTAGGCTCTTTTCGGGCAAAAACTCGAAACATAGCCTGGTCCCGGCATGAAAAACAGAAATGGATATTATTTAACGCGAAGAAAGTAAACGGCTGACGTACTGGCCGCATGAAAACCTTTGCGACCTTCGTGCCATGGTGGTGAAACAGTTTTACTTTAACCTATGAATGCACTCATCTTCGGCGCCAACGGCCAGGACGGCCACTATCTTACAGAACTCTGTCAGGCACAGGGCATTTCCCCCATTGGGATTTCGCGCACCGGGAACGGGATACGAAGTGATGTGGGTAGTTACGCTGATGTCGAAGCGCTGATCAGGAAGTACACCCCTACATATATCTTCCATCTCGCGGCCAATTCAACGACCCGCCATGACGCGCTGTTCGAGAACCATGAGACCATCTCAACGGGAACACTGAACATCCTCGAGTCCGTGAAAAATCACAGCCCACAGACGCGCGTGTTTCTGGCGGGCAGCGGTCTCCAGTTCAGGAACGCCGGGACGCCCATCTCCGAGCGTGATCACTTCGAGGCATCGAGCCCCTACTCAGTCGCGAGGATCCAGTCTGTTTACGCGGCGCGGTATTACCGGACCCTCGGCCTCCGCGTGTATGTCGGCTATCTCTTTCACCATGAGAGCCCATTGCGGAAGCCCGGCCATATCAGCAAAATGATCGCTCTTGCCGCACAACGGATCGCTGCGGGAAACGTCGAGAAGCTCGAACTGGGCGACATCACCGTGGAGAAGGAATGGACCTTCGCGGGCGACATTGCCGAGGCAATACTCACCCTGGTGAGCCAGGACGCTGTTTTCGAGGCGGCCATCGGATCCGGCGTGAACCACTCAATCAAGGATTGGCTGGATCAGTGCTTTAGCATCATCGGCAAGGATTGGAAAGACCATTTCCATTTGAAAGGGGGATTCATCCCTGAGTATCCCCGGCTCGTTTCCGATCCGGCAACAATCCTTTCGCTCGGCTGGTCGCCAAAAGTTGGGTTTGCCGAGCTCGCGCGAATGATGATGACGTCAACGGAGAGTGCGGCTACCATTCGTTAGGGCGATTCCCTGGATACTGGTTGCCACAGGACTTCGGCGAGCTCAGTCAAGTCGCTTTAGCCTGCGAAGGGGCCAATCAACGGACCTCGATAACTGCTCAATATTCACAGGGAGTGTGTTCAATGCCAAAAAAAGCCATGATCACCGGCATCGCCGGCCAGGACGGCTCTTACCTCGCGGAGCTGCTGCTTTCCAAGGGGTACGAGGTACATGGCATCGTTCGGCGCGTGGCCATCGAGGACACGGAACACAAGCTGCGGAACATCGTGCATCTGCTCGAACGGATCGTCCTGCACGCCGGGTCGCTTGACAATGTTCTGTCGCTGATCAAGGTGATCAGGGATGTGCAGCCCGATGAATGCTACCACCTCGCGTCATCAAGTTTCGTGAGTTATTCCTTCGACGATGAGATCTCGATCCTGAACAACAACGTGAACAGCACGCATTACCTTTTGGCGGCCATCAAAGAGTTCGCGCCCGGCTGCCGCTTCTATTTCGCCGGAAGCAGCGAAATGTTCGGGAATGTGGACCAATCTCCGCAGAACGAAGCAACGCCCTTCAATCCCCGGTCGATCTACGGCATATCCAAGGTCGCGGGATTTCACCTCGCCAAGAACTACCGTACGCAGTACGGGCTGTTCACCTCCATGGGAATCCTGTACAACCACGAGTCGCCCCGCCGCGGCTACGAGTTCGTTACGCGAAAGATCGTCTCCGCCGCGGTGAAGATCAAGCTGGGCCTGCAGGACCACTTGCTGCTCGGCAACCTGGACGCCTGGCGCGACTGGGGCTATGCGCCTGACTACGTGCAGGCCATGTGGCTGATGCTCCAGGCCGAGGATCCCGGTGAGTATGTGATCGCCAGCGGCGAGACGCACAGCGTCCGGGAGTTCGTGGAGACCGCGTTCTCGATCACCGGCCTCGACTATCAGCAGTACGTCAGGACCGACCCCCAGCTGTTCCGTCCATCGGAGAAGGTGCGGCTCTGCGGAGAACCCGCCCGGGCCCGAACCAGTCTGGACTGGAAACCGACGCTGGCGTTCAAGGACATTGTCCGCACCATGGTCGAGAGCGAAATGGAGCTGCACAGCAGCAGGAAGGGCTGACGATCAGGGACGAGCAATCCTCTTGACCCACGACGCCTGATTTCTTTGTGCCTCTGCGCCGTGCCAGACTTTAATCATTTTATCGCAACAGGGATGGTCATGTGAAGATCGGCATCAACGTCCTCTATCTTCTGCCCGGCCGGGTCGGCGGGTCGGAAACTTATATCAGGAACCTCATCAAATGGCTCCCGGTCGTTGACCGTGAGAACGAATACCTGGTATTCATCAATGAGGAGAGCCGGGGTGTTTTCGATCCACCGGCGCCCGGCGTAACGCTCGTTCCCTGCCCGATCAGAGCGACGAACCGCCCTCGAAGGATCCTCTGGGAGCAGTTCTCCCTTCCTTCCCAGGTACATCGCTGCGGGATCGACATTCTCCTGTCAGCAGGGATGACCGCTCCCTTCCGGTGCCCGGCAACGTCCGTGCTCATGCTCTTCGACCTCCAGCACATCAACCAGCCCGGCAATTTCCCCTGGTACTACCTTCCTTTCCTGAGGAGTATCATCTACGGTAGTGCAAAGAGCGCCGACGGCGTGCTGACGCTCTCGCGTCAGGTCAAAAACGACATCATCCGTTCCTATAATCTTTCACCCGAACGGATCGAAATCACCCATCTTGCCGTTGATCATGATGCATTTATGCTCCATGGTTCTCCCGACACAAACACCGTGAAGGCGCGATACGGCCTCCCGGAACGGTTCATCCTGTACGCTGCTTCATCGCTGCCCCACAAGAACCATGAACGGCTCTTCCAGGCGTTCCGGCAGGTCCGGGACCGCATGCCGAGACTCAAGCTCGTCCTGACCGGTGCCCGTGACAAAGGCGAAGCAACGCTCATTCGCAAGATCCAAGCAATGGGGATCGAGAAGGATGTCCTTCTGCTAGGGTGGATCCCTTTCGAGGACGTTCCATCGATCTACCGCGCCAGCGAAGCATTCGTTTTTCCGACGCTTCACGAGGGATTCGGCCTGCCGGTCCTTGAGGCCATTGCCTGCGGCGTGCCTGTCGTTTGTTCGAATATAGAACCGCTTCCGGAAGTTGCCGGTGACGCCGCGCTTTTCGTAGATCCCTATTCTCCCGATAGGATCGCCGAGGGGCTCTTCGCAGTGCTGTCCGATCGAACGTTGCGGGACAAACTGATTCAAAAGGGTCTTGAACGCGCGAAGCAATTCACCTGGGAATCAACGGCGAGGACGACCCTGCAGTTCTTGAAGTCGGTGCATGCCCACAGGAGCAGACACAGATGAATCAATCCCCGAAAATATCCATTATCACTCCCTCGTTCAACCAGGCACCGTTCATCGAGAGGACCATCAGGAGCGTCCTGGACCAGGGGTATCCCAACCTCGAATATATTGTTATGGATGGCGGTTCAACGGACGGAACTGTAGAGATCCTGAAGAGGTACAGTGGACAGCTGAAATGGGCCTCGGAAAAAGACAAGGGACAGGCAGATGCGATCAACAAGGGAATCCAGATGGCGACGGGAGACGTCATTGCATATCTCAACTCCGACGACGTCTATTCGCCGGGAGCGCTAATACATGTGGGAGAGTTCTTCCGGGAGCACGCCGAAGCGATGTGGGTCACGGGCAGGTGCAGGATCATCGATGAGCAGGACCGTGAAATGCGGAGCGCTATCACGGCATACAAGAACTTACTCCTACGTCATTTCAGCTATTCTCTGCTGCTGGTGACGAATCCGGTGAGTCAGCCGGCGACATTCTGGAGACAGGAAGCCATGAAAGAATTCGGCCTTTTCGACGAGAACGAACACCTGGTGATGGATTACGACTACTGGCTGAGGATCGGAAAGAAGTATCCTTTGGTTGTGCTGGAGGAGTATCTTGCGGCGTTCCGAGTATATAGGACGTCGAAAACATCCCGTTTGTTCTTGACGACCTTCAAGAGGGAAATGGAGCTGGCGAGAAGATATTCCGATTCATGGATGCTCAACGGCTTGCACAGAATGAGCTACTTCGGGATCGCGGCCGCGTACCTCGGTATGAACTCCCTATCGAACCGGCGCGTCCGCCGGTAAACCCTCAGACGGCTTTCTCCGCAGCAGTTCGCTTCACCCGCCACGTTTCCAGCCAATCAAAAGCCATATCGAACGCAACTATGAATGCAAGGAAGAACCCGACCGATGGCATGTATGCACGATGCTCGAAGATCACATCGATGACGGGGACGATGCTCTGTACGGGCGATAGGCCAATATAAAACCAAGCGAGGCCGAACGGGATGAGCCGCCACCCCTTCTTACGGTACAGCCAGAAGGACGCGACCACAATTGCCAAGTGACCGGCAAAGGACAGGATGGTCGGCAGCTCAAAGAGGGTCTTGGCGATAGGATAATCGTAGTCGAGGTTCTGGTTGATCGGCAGGAGCAAAAGCCGAATATAGGTCCACATAACGTTCAGGGAAGTGAGCAAATACGTCCACGGCGTAATGCCGGTGTTGCTGACCAGATTGAACCCGACACCAGCGGCCCCCCCCTTTGACGTGAGGTCCAGGTTCTTCAAGGCCTGTACCCAGGTTAGCGCGATCAGAAGGTATACATACCAGCGGGACAGTACGGGTTTGATCTTCCCCTCGGCTATAAACAGGTAATCATAGAGCAGCAGAAGCGCCGGCAGTGTTACGGCCCATTCCTTGGAACCCATGGACAGGAGCGAGGTGACGAACATGCCAATAACATACACGAAACTGCCGCTCGATGCTCCCTTGATGAAGAGCAGGAAGGTCGCCAGGTAAAAGCACGTAGCCAACAGTTCACTTCGGCTGATAATATACGTCACCGACTCGGTCTGTATGGGATGTACACCGAAGAGGAGCGCGCCAAAGAGCGCCATCCACTTTGCCTTGTCCGTAAAAGAATTTCCGAAGGTCGGAAGAGTGAGCGTCCATAATATCAGGAGGTAGACGAAGATGCTGTTGACGATGTGGGTCCCGATATTGAAGATATGCCAGCCGACAACATTGAGTCCGCTGAGTGCGTAGTTAAGCATGATCGACAGGTATACGACAGGACGGCTACCCTTCAGAATTGAGAGTATGTTCTCGCCCGTGATATGACGGATCGTGGAATTTTCAACGATCGAGGGATTGTCATCAAAATGAAAACTGGCCGTGAAGGTGTTGGCATAAGCGATCAGGACCATGACCGCGATCAAGCCGAAGGCGATCAGATTGAAGCGCTTGCCGGCATAGACCTTCGAAATGAATTCCTGTAGTTTCTTCATAGATACCGTATTACCTCCCACCAAGGATCGGCCTGAAATTTACCACGGACACTCCGGAAAGTAAAGAGCGTTAACAAACGTAACCTGCCCCTCCTTATGCATCAAGGGACTTCACCTGCTCAATCGATGACTGCTTTAATTCCTCGACCGCCTGGTGAAGCAGTGCGATCTCCTGGGTCAGACGCTTGTTCTTTTCTGAGAGTCCGGAGATCACCGCCGAGAAATGCAGCGTGATCAGCAACAGAAAGACGAATGCGATCAGGAAGAGCAGTGAGGGAGGATAGTAGATCCCGATCAGCCGGGAAAAATATTCCAGAAGGCTCCTCGATGAGGACAGGACGAGCAACACGATGCCTGAGAACAGCCAGAGAAGCGAGTAGCGCTCTTTCAACCTGCCCCGCCGGATCAACTCGAGGACCAGAACCAGGAGCGTCGCACTGCCGGCGATCGCCAATATTTTGACTATATCCATAGGTCACCTCACTTCTTCAACAGGTCGATGAATACCGCCAGGAGGACCTTGACCATGTAGTATGCGGATCGAATGGGAGTGATCGAGGAGCGCCCCCCGGTACGATCGCGCATCTGCACGGGCGCCTCTGCAATGGTCATCCCCGCTCGGTGGAGAAGAACCAGGCTTTCCACCTCAGGGTAATCCTCGGGATAGACGCGGGCAAAGAACTCGATCACCCGGCGGTTTCCCGCTCGAAAACCTGATGTTGTGTCGGTGACCGGTATGCCGATGATAGCGGAAAGGACCGTTGAAAAGATCGAGATGCCGATCCTCCGGAAAAAAGAAGGCCGGTAATCTCCCCGCTTCAGGAAGCGAGAGCCGATGACAATATCCGCCTTGCCCTTCTGGAGCGTATTCAGAAGGATCCCGATCTCGGCGGCAAGGTGCTGGCCGTCGCCATCGAATTGGATAACGGTGTCGTAGCCCTTCGTCCGCGCGTACTGGAAGCCGGTCTGCATGGCCCCGCCGATACCCAGGTTGAACGGCAGGCTCACCAGTTTCACACCGGACTGCCGCGCCACGGTCGCGGTCCGGTCGCAGGAGCCGTCATCCACAACGAGGATATCCGCTTGCGAGACATGACCGCGGAGGTCCCGGATAACTCCGGGCAAACTCTCTTCTTCGTTGAATGCGGGGACGATTATCAGTATTTTATTCATGGGGAGAATGAGAACGGTTCACTGTAACTGATTGTTTGGCAATAATAATCTATCCCGACCGAACAGTCAAGAGAGGAAGGCGACTTTTCGTATGAGAGACATGGTCACTCTGGATTACAATAAGTACGCGGGGAAGACCATTCCTGTTGACAAAAGAGATTATTTCTGGTATTTTTTAAGAAAATCAACTGGTTAGTTAGCTTGACTGATTATTATGGCAGAGCGTATGATAAAAGCATTCTTACTGGTCGGCATAGCGTTATCGTGCCTGGTGAATATAGCGCATGCTGACATCTACCAGTACGTGGATGACAAAGGCGTCGTCCATTTCACGAATGTCCCCACCAGCAGCAAGAAAAATCCGATCAAGATCTATTCCGAACAGAAAAAGCAGTCCCCTCTTACCGCAGCCATGGCACATCCCGCCGTTGCTGCACAGCAGAACGGTTCCGGGGATACGGTGCCCGTCTCCTATCTGAACATCATCAATGCGGCGTGCAGTCGATTCGGTGTCGATCCCTCATTGGTGCATGCCATCGTGAAGGTGGAATCAGACTTCAATCCCTTCGCCATCTCGCGGAGGGGCGCCATGGGACTCATGCAGCTTATGCCGCAGACCGCCATTTCCATGAACGTCCGGAACACCTTCAGCCCCGATGAAAATGTCGAGGGCGGCGTGAAATACCTACGCTACCTGCTTGACCGGTACGAGGGCAACATATCACTTGCCCTGGCTGCTTACAACGCCGGTGAAACAGCCGTAAAAAAATGGGGTACGATCCCCCCCTTCAAAGAGACGCAAAACTATGTAAAAAAGATCCTGCTCATCTACAACGGGACCGGCAAGACCTTCGCGCCTCGTTACACCATTTACATCGGAACCGGCGCTGATGGGACGGTCCTTCTCACCGACAATCCCTCAAACCACCAAAACAAGACGCTCCGCCGCAAGATAGGACACAGCCTCTGAATTCGGAACGCTCTGCCTTTCATCAGCATTTTCCCCGGATGCTTATCCTTCCCTAACCCGGACAAGCCGGAACCAATATTTGCCACGAAGACTCTAAATCACGAAGAACAGCGAGAACAGCTTAACAGGCTGTTGAAATACCCTCCGTTAGCCCTTCGACAAGCTCAGGGAGAACG
>CAYPOT010000044.1:0-32553 GCA_964412455.1 uncultured Nitrospiraceae bacterium
TTCAGAAGGACAGCCATCTTCTCGAAGTATGCCGGTACGTGGTGTTAAATCCCGTCCGGGCGAAGATGGTTGAAGGACCGGAAAGCTGGAAATGGTCCTGCTACCGCGCCACAGCGGGAAGGGAATCTCCGTCGCCGTGTCTTACCACGGATTGGGTCCTTGGACAATTCAGCCGAAAAAGGGCTAAGGCCGAGCAGGAATACCGGCAATTCGTCAAATGGGGCATCGGCAAGGATACTATCTGGAGAGAGGTAAAAGGACAGTCCATCCTGGGCGAAGACGATTTTGTGGAAGGGCTCATCTCCCATATCAGAAAACATCAGGATATTCCTGAAATACCCAAGAGTCATCGGTATGTGAACAGACCATCTCTCGACAAGATATTCCCGAAAAATGTGATCCTGGACAAGAAAAAACGAGATAAGAAGATCATTGATGCCGTGCAGAAATATGGTTATACTCAGCAGCAGATAGCCGCTCATTTGAATATGCATTATTCTACGATTAGCAATCTGGTTAGGGGGAAGGCGTAACACCAAAATAAAAGACCTGACACTTAGGCAGGTTTGACACTTAGGCAGGTTTTGATGCACAACCAAGCTGTAGTCTTTTGGGGAAACTGATATGAGCGATAAAGACAAATTCCTTTTCTACACCGCGGATGACGGTGCCGTAAAGGTTGAGGTTCTGTATAAGGAAGAAACCGTCTGGCTGACGCAGAAGGCACTGGCCGAGCTTTTCGGCGTTCAACGCCCGGCAATCACAAAGCATTTGAAAAACATCTTTGAAACCAACGAACTATCTGAAAAGTCAGTTAGTTCCATTTTGGAACATACTGCCGTGGACGGGAAAGCTTATGGAACGAAATACTACAACCTCGATGCCATCATCGCTGTCGGGTACCGGGTCAACAGCTATCAGGCGACTCAATTCCGCATCTGGGCGACGCGGACGCTGAAGGAATTCATCATCAAAGGTTTTGTGCTGGATGACGAGCGGCTCAAGCAGGGGAAGACGGTCTTCGGCAAGGATTATTTCGACGAGCTGCTGGAACGCATTCGGGAAATACGCGCAAGCGAGCGGCGGTTCTATCAGAAAATAACGGATATCTACGCGCTGTCGGCGGACTACGACAAGGAATCGCCCCTGACCAAGGATTTTTTCTCCACCGTTCAGAACAAATTACACTGGGCCATCACCGGCAAAACCGCCGCTGAAATCATTTATACCTCTATACCTCGGCCGACGCAACCAAGATTTATATGGGACTGACGAATTGGAAGCACGCGCCCGGCGGTAAAATATTGAAGTCCGATGTGGTCGTGGCCAAGAACTATCTCAGCGGGAAGCATATCAAAGAGCTGAACCGCATCGTTTCCGCCTATCTGGACCTCGCGGAGAACCGCGCAGAACGTCAGATCCTCATGAAAATGGAGGACTGGATCGGATTTCTTCACGGTTTTCTGGAATTGTCCAATTATCCTATCCTGAAAGACAGCGGCAAGGTTACTGCGCTCGAAGCCAAGCTTAAAGCCGAACAGCAATTTGAAGTCTATCGAAAGAAACAGGATGCCGAGTACATCTCTGATTTTGATCAAGAGATTAAGCGAATAGAGGGAAAGAAATGAGAGGCATTATCAGTTTATGACATCTGCTGCTATTGAAGTTCCTCGCAGCAAGACTTCGGCGAGCTCAGTCGAGACGCTACGGGGAATGCGCTCGCTCCTGGATTCAACGATCAGCAATCTGGTGAGAGGGAAGGCGCAGCACCAAAATAAAAGACCTGAACCTTTGACGCTCCCGTTTCCTCCCGGATTCAACCTTTCCCGTTCGCCGCTGTCTCATATCCAGGAAACACAATCCGTCGAACTGGAGGTTCATCATGAGAAGCGCAGCTTTACTGGTCGTTGTTGTACTGGTTCTGGCCGCAGGTTCTTTCGCGGCCTATGCTCAGCAGGGCACGGCAGGTGGTCCCGGCCCCGCAATGAGGGAGGGGGCGACGAAGGAGTTCACGCCCAACCTATAGGGTCAGGTCTATTAAATTGACATTCTCCCCGATCATTGCTAAAGGAGCGTAGAAAGTCAGACATGATATATTGACATTTCCCTGTGAGTTGTTGTGACCGTCCACCCGCGACAAAGCCTGCCTCAACATCTTCCGGCTCAAGGACTACTCCCTCTAAGTCTTCGACAGGGGGACTATACGATGTCCCCATACGTCTCCCCGGGGAATGCGTTTGCTCCTCAATTCAACCTTTCCCGTTCGCCGCTGTCTCACATCCAGGAAACACAATCTGTCGAACTGGAGGTTCATCATGAGAAGCGCAGCTTTACTGGTCGTTGTTGTACTGGTACTAACCGCAGGTTCTTTCGCGGCCTATGCTCAGCAGGGCCCGGCAGGTGGTCCCGGCCCCGCAATGAGGGAGGGGGCGACGAAGGAGTTCGCGCCCGAGCAGTTCCCGGTAGTCAAGGCGCGTGTATTGAAGATGCTGGATGAACGGAAGATAAGGCTTGAGCAGGAGCGTGCCTGCGTTGAAAAGGCAGCGAACCATGAAGAGTTGAAGAAATGCCGGGCTGTGCCGCCGAGGGGCGGGCAGAGGCACCGCGGTCCCGGACAACAACGGCCTATGGGTTCGGGCATGATGGGTGGACAGCAGCAATAAATGTGCAAGGCCGGCAGAGTGTTCTGCCGGCCTTTTCTTTCCGATCGTACCGTTCGAAGCCACCACGCTTTCGGTTAGCTCTTCTTTTTCTTCGCTTTCTTTTTCCCCGGACGCGTCCGCTCCTCCGCTGTCTGCTCTTCCCGCCGCCGCTTCGGGTAGATCCGGATGGGCGAGCCGTGGAACCCGAAGGCCTGGCGCAGGTTGTTCTGGATGTACCGGATATAGGAGAAATGGACTCCCTCGGGATAGTTCACGAAGACGACGAAGGTCGGCGGTTTCACCGCCACCTGGGTGGCGTAGAAGTACTTGACCCGTCTGCTGCGGTACATCGGCGGTTCATGCCGCGAGGTAAGGCGATCGAACACCCGGTTCAACTCGGCCGTGGGCACGCGCTTCTCACGCTCGGCCACGATCTTGTCGATCTCGTCGAAGACCTTGGTCAGCCGCTGGCGCGTGAGCGCCGACAGAGTGAGCACGGGCGCGTAGTCGGCGAACTTGAGCCGCTGCTTAACATCTTCAATGAACTTCTTGTAGGCCTCTTCCTTGTCCTGCACCAGGTCCCACTTGTTCAGGATGATGATGATGCCTTTGCCTTCCTCGTGGGCGATGCCAACGATCCGCTCGTCCTGCTCGGTGACGCCTTCCGCGGCGTCAAGCAGGACCAGGGCGACATCGCACCGATCAACGCCCTTCATGGCCCGCATGACGCTGTACTTCTCCACACCCTGGCTGATCCTGCCCCGGCTTCGGATGCCTGCCGTGTCCACCAGGACGTATTCGCGTCCGTAATACTTGTACAGGCTGTCCACGGCGTCGCGCGTGGTCCCGGAAACCGGGCTCACGATCATCCGGTCCTCGCCCATGAGAGCATTTACGAAGGAGGACTTGCCGACGTTGGGCCTGCCGATGATGGCGATCCGGGGAGGGACCCGTTCTGTACCTTCTTCGGTCCCGGGGACTACCGGCGTGACCGGTAGGAGCTTCGCCAGTTCGTCCATGAGGTCCGAAAATCCCGAACTATGGAGGGCGGAAATGGGAATGAGCGTGTCCACGCCCAGACGGTAGAAATCCGGAAGGAGCCCCTCGTGCCGGGGTCCGTCCACCTTGTTGATGGCGTAGATGACCGGCTTTCCCGCGGCGCGCAGCCGCTGGGCTACCTCGAGATCGGCCGGCAGCAGGCCCTCCTGGCCGTCCATGAGGAAAATGATGTAGTCGGCCTCCTCGATGGCAAGCGTTGTCTGCTCGCGGATCTTCATGAACATGGGATCTGCGGACTCGGGCTCGAAACCGCCGGTATCCACGAGGTGGAACTGCTTGCCGTCCCACTCCGCGTCGGCGTAGTTGCGGTCCCGCGTTACGCCGGGCATGTCCTCGACGATGGCGAGTTTTCTCCCGAGGATGCGGTTGAACAGTGCGGACTTGCCGACATTCGGCCTGCCCACGATGGCGACGACTGGTTTGGTCATAGGATTATCTGTATTCCTGGATCAAAAATGACATTCAACGCTGAAAGGACTATGAACTAACTATGAATGACGCTGTAAAATCTAGAACTTACCTATGTCGTTTCACCTGAAAATGCACCCCACCTAACCTCCCCTTGGCAAGGGGAGGAAGAATAGGTAGCCCCTCCTATCCAAGGAGAGGTAATTTTCATGCTCCGTTATGCGCCGAAGGCTCATGAAAGTTCACCTGAAAATGCACCCCACCTAACTTCCCCTTGGCAAGGGGAAGAATAATTGGATAGTCCTCCTTCTTGCCCAGAGTTAAACGTGTTACCCATGTCCATAGGTTCGTTTGTTACCTATGTTAGCAGGTTGTACCCTATGTAGCCCCTCCTTTCCAAGGAGGGGTTGGGGAGGTAATTTTCATGCTCCGCTATGCGCCGAAGGCTCATGAAAGTTTCATAAAGAATTTCTGCGAAAATCTGCGTTGAATGTTTGGGACTTGGATCTCCTTTGTCTATCAATCCTGCTATCCTTCTCTGTCTCTTGCTGTTTGCTCTCTCTTCTCCGTGCATCCGTGGCGAACGGGCAGATACTATAGCACTAATGTCCCTGTTAATTCAATAAAAAACCTTGCGAACCACTGGTAATTATGATATTTATACCACTCATCACCCTGGAAACGACCGGAGGCGCCTGTGTTGAGATCGCTCATTCTGCTGATGTTGCTGGTGACTGTTCTGGTATCGTCGGAGGCGCGCGCGGAGTTCTATAAGTGGGTGGACCGTGACGGCAGAGAGTTCATCACGAATGAAAAAGAGAAGATACCGGCTGCATACCGTCATACGGCAAAGCCCGTGGAGGTCCGTAATGACCGGGTGAGCGTGGGACAACAGCCGGTTGACGCGGAAAAGAGAACGGGTTCAAGCGCCGAGCACAAGGACCGGTACGGCAGGGGCGAGCAATACTGGAACAAACGGGCCGAGAACCTGCGCCGTCAACTCCGGGAACAGCAAGGCGACTATGATCTTCTGCTGAAACAGGAGCGGGACGAAGAGGCAAATCCGAGAAAACTGTCATCGAAGAGCAAAAAGAGCAGTGCCCGGTCATCGCGTGACAAGAAAAAGACGAAGATCGAAAAAAAGATCGCGCGTCTTCAGCATGAGCTCGAGGTGGAACTCCCCGAGGAGGCAAGGAAGGCCGATGCCTACCCCGGCTGGGTCCGGTAGCTGGCCGGGCAGGGACGCGACGACTTGAATCCAGGCACGAGCGATCAGAATAACTATTGTTGCTTTGAGGACCGAAGATCCCCGGCAGCTTGCCGCAGGGAGCGTCAACCTGCATGAAAAAGGTGATCATTGCTCAAACCATCCTCGATGCTGTCGAACAGAACAGCACCTTGTTCGGCAGGGGAAGCATTCATCTTTGTCCGGCGCGGTCCGCGGAAGAGATGCTGGATCTTCATCGCCAGATAAAGGCGGACCTCATCATCACGGAGTTCTCTGTTCCGGTGATGGGAGGTGTTCGGCTCTGTTCCTCCATTCGCAGTGAGCCAGACCTCAAGGATGTTTCCCTCATTGTCTACTGTGATGACAACCGTGTATACCAGGCCGCCTGCAGGGATGCGGGCGCAAATGCCGTCATCCAGATGCCGGTTGACGCATACGACCTGTTCTCAAGAATATCCGAACTGATCGCCATTCCTCAGCGGAAGGATATGCGGGTGCTCCTGCGCATTTCCGTGGCAGGCCGGCAGCAAGACGCCTCCTTCTTTGCTACGTCGTATAATGTCAGCATTTCCGGCATGCTCCTGGAAACCAAGGAAGAGTTGAGCAAAGGCGACCAGATAGCCTGCTCGTTCAATATTGCTCACGCGGAGGTCAGCGCCCAATGTTGTATCATGCGTGTGGACAGGACCGATGCGGGCCGGTTCCGCTACGGGGCCAGGTTCCTGGGCCTCGACACGAAATCGATTGTTGTCATTGAACACTACGTAAAAAACAGGATTAGATCTTGACGGCGACTACAATGGCATTGCAAATTGCAAAATGTAAATTGCAAAGTGCAAAATGTAGGACAAACCTAACCCGGACAAGCCGGAACCAAATTTGCCACGAAGACACGAAGGCGCGAAGAGATGCATGAGTGTCTTTGAAGTTTGGTAAAATCGATATTTTTCAAAGATATTCTTTGTGTCTCGCTTAGAAGCGCCTACTTTTGGTCGTGCCTTCGTGGCGATAATTTCCTTTCCATTTTGACTAGAATTTGATTCGTACCTGACTAATGTAAATGGAAAACAAGGCGGATCAGCTTTCAGAGCGCTTTTTAATGTATGCAGTGGATGTCGTAAAGATATCTACGCTGCTGAGAAAGACTGCGACAGGACGGGAGATCGCCGGACAATTATTGCGGTCGGGCACCTCGTCAGGGGCGAATTACGAAGAAGCGCTAGGTGCTCAGAGCAGGGCGGATTTTCTCCATAAACTTCAGATCGTTCTGAAGGAATTGCGCGAGTCATTGTTTTGGCTACGGTTGATCGATAAAGCACAGATCCTAAAGGAACATAGTGTCGCAAGTGCTATCGATGACACCCGTCAGTTGGGCAATATAATCGCAAAGTCAGTCGTTACTGCAAAGAAGCAGAAGTAGATTTCAAATTTAATATTTGCAATTTCCAATTTGCACTTTGCAATGCTTTTGGAGGACCTTTGGACGAACGCTATAACCCAAAGAATGTAGAAGAGCGATGGCAGCAGCAGTGGGCGGCTGACAAGACCTTCAAGGTCACCGAGGACGAGTCAAAGCCCAAGTATTACTGTCTCGAAATGTTTCCCTATCCATCGGGCAGGATCCACATGGGCCATGTGCGGAACTATTCCATCGGCGACGTGGTGTCCCGGTACAAGCGGATGCGAGGCTACAACGTGCTGCATCCCATGGGGTGGGACTCATTCGGCCTGCCGGCGGAGAACGCGGCCATCAAACACGGCATCCATCCCTCGCAGTGGACGTTGGAGAACATCGCGTTCATGCGCGACAAACAGCTCAAGCGCATGGGCCTTTCCTATGACTGGGACCGCGAGGTGGCCACCTGCCTCGATGACTACTATCGCTGGAATCAGTGGTTCTTCCTGAAGATGTACGAGAAGGGGATAGCGTACAAAAAGCGCTCGTACGTGAACTGGTGCCCGTCATGCAACACCGTGCTTGCCAATGAGCAGGTGGAGGAAGGCAACTGCTGGCGCTGCAGTTCGGTCGTGACGTTCCGGGAACTGGAACAATGGTTCTTCAGGATCACGGCCTATGCCGAAGAACTGCTTGCGTCCATGGACAAGCTCACCGGCTGGCCGGAACGGGTCCTTACCATGCAGCGGAACTGGATCGGCAAGTCCACCGGCGTCGAAGTGGATTTCATCGTCGAGGGAACCGGTGAGAAGCTCACGATCTTCACCACCCGTCCGGACACGCTCTATGGCGTCACCTTCATGAGCATCGCACCGGAACACCCCATGGTGGAGGCGCTTATCAAGGGAAAACAGCAGGCCGATGCGGTCCGGGCCTTTTGCCAGCGGATCATGGGCGAGGATAAGGCCGCGCGAACCGACGATAGTCAGGAGAAAGAAGGCATTTTTACCGGCGCCTTTGCTGTCAATCCGCTCAATAACGAAAAGGTCCCCGTTTGGGTAGGCAACTTCGTATTGATGGATTACGGGACCGGCGCCATCATGTCTGTTCCGTCCCATGACCAGCGGGACTTTGAGTTCGCGAAGAAGTACAGCCTCCCCATTCGCGTGGTGATCCAGAACGCGGAACAGGACCTGGACGCGTCCACCATGAAGCAGGCGTATGCAGGCGAGGGTCCCATGGTCAACTCGAAACCCTTTGACGGGACCCCGAACGTACAGGGCAAAGAGAAGGTCGCCGAATACGTCGAGCAGAAGGGCTTTGGCAAGCGTACGGTGAACTGGCGGCTCCGCGATTGGGGCATCTCGCGCCAGCGCTACTGGGGAACGCCGATCCCGATCATCTACTGCGACCGGTGCGGGACCGTGCCGGTGTCCGAGAAGGACCTTCCGGTTATCCTTCCGACCGGTGTTGAGCTCACCGGCAAGGGCGGTTCACCGCTTGCCGAGTACGCGTCATTCCGGGACACGACCTGTCCAAAATGCGGCGGAAGCGCACGTCGCGAGACCGACACGATGGATACCTTCGTGGATTCTTCGTGGTATTTCCTGCGCTACTGCTCGCCGAAGCATGCCGAGGCGCCCTTCGACAAGAAAGCCGCAGGCTACTGGATGAGCGTCGACCAGTATATCGGCGGCATCGAGCATGCGGTCCTGCACCTGCTCTACGCCCGGTTCTTCACCAAGGTGATCAGGGACCTCGGCCTGTTCGACGGAGATGAGCCGTTCCAGAACCTTCTGACCCAGGGCATGGTGATCAAGGACGGCGCCAAGATGAGCAAGTCCAAGGGCAATGTGGTGGACCCGGATTTTATCATCTCCAAGTACGGCGCGGACACAGCACGGCTCTTCTCACTCTTTGCCGCGCCGCCGGAGCGCGACCTCGAGTGGAACGACCAGGGTGTTGAGGGCGCCTACCGGTTCCTTCACCGGGTCTGGGCGGTCGTGTACAAGTATCATGGCCAGATCGGAACCGTTAAGCCGGCGGGAAAGGAAGCGACGGGCGATCCGCTCTACCGCAAGACCCATCTCACGATCAAAAAAGTGACCGAGGACATCGAGCGTGAATTTCACTTCAATACGGCCATAGCGGCGCTCATGGAGATGGTGAATGAGTTGTACGAGTATACCGCGAAAGGCGTTTCCGGGGACAAACTGCCGGTGCTTCGCACCGCCATCGAGGCGCTCATAGTGCTTCTAGCGCCTTTTGCCCCTCACGTTGCCGAGGAGCTCTGGGCGTCGCTCGGCAACACCACTACGGTCGCCAACAGGGCCTGGCCGTCCTTTGACGCCGGGGCGCTCGTTGCCACCGAGGTGACCGTGGTCGTTCAGGTGAACGGAAAGGTGAGGAGCAAGCTCACGCTGCCCGCCGGTCTCTCCGACAAGGACATTGAGGCGGCGGCACTCGCCGAGGGGAAGGTCAGAGAGCACCTTGCCGGCAAAACGCCGAAGAAGGTCATTGTCGTGCAGGGGAAGCTTGTGAACGTGGTCGTCTAATCCAGTGCGGAATGCGGAGTGCGGAATGAGAAATAAGATCATCATAATCGTGCTGCTGACGTCAATCCTTGGCGTGCACGCCTGCGGGTACCGGCTTTCCGGGAAGGGATCACTGGTGCCCGAGGGGGCAATGACCATCGCTGTTCCCGCGTTCATCAATACTACCAATGAGCCCTATGTCGATCTGGAAGTGACCAAGGCGGTCGTGGACGAGTTCATCGCGGACGGCAGGCTCCGGATCATGGACGTGGAGGCTGCCGACCTCGCGCTCCGGGGGGTTGTCGTGAAATATGAAGTGACGGCGCTTTCCTTCACGGCGAACGCCTTTGTGCAGCAGTACAGGGTGAGGATCGTGGTGAACGCAAGCCTCGAGGACCTCAGGGCAAAAAAGACCTTGTGGACAGAGAATAATATCGAGGCCGTATTCATCTCTGATTATCCGGTGACCATCGGCGACATTCGTCTCACCAAGATCGCGAAGGAATCAGCCTTGAAAAAGGCGGGCCAGGACATCGCCTGGACGCTCAGAAGCAGGGTGCTGGAAGGATTTTGACCGATGACGAAGTATGAAGACCTGATCAAGAGCTTGAAGCAGGGGAAGATGCTTCCCCTCTACCTGTTCTACGGCGAAGAAGAGTTCCTGATCCAGGAGGCCGTCGACCTGATCATCAGCAAGGCGGTCGATCCCGGCGCCCGGGACTTCAACTTCAATACGGTCTACTGCAAGGGGTCGTCAGGCAACGAGATCGTGAACCTCGCCCAGACCTTCCCGTTCATGTCCGAGCGGCGTCTGGTGATCGCCAGGGAGATCGAGGCCCTCAAGGCGGCCGATCTTGAGGAACTCGTCGCCTATTTGAGATCGCCGTCTCCCACCACCTGCCTGCTTATGATCGCGAACCAGCCCCGGTATGACAAAAAATCGGTTACCGTGCCCGTCGAGGCAAACGGGGCCGTCGTCCGGGTCTATTCGATACTCGACCGGGATGTCCTGGCGTGGATCGACAACTGGGCACGACAGCGTGGACTGTCGATCCAGCGCGATGCCGCGCAGTATGTGTGGCAGATACTGGGCAATGATCTCCAGGCCATCACGAACGAGCTCCAGAAAGCGACCATCTATATCAAGGACCGGAAGAACATCACCTTCGAAGATGTGAAGCTCGTGGTGGGGGACTTCCGGGATTACACGCCCTTTGATCTTGCCGACGCTCTGGGCAAAAAGAGCCGCGAGAAGGCGTTCCTGATCCTGTCCCGGCTCATCCAGGAGGGGGAACAGCCCGTGGGGATACTTGCCTCCATCTCCTGGAACTTCCGGAGGATCATGCGCGCGAAGTCCATGGAGGCGGCCGGCTCCGGGTACGATGATATCAAGAAAAAAATGAACATTATCTTCCATCAGTCCGCGTCGTTCCAGGAACAGATGCGGAGCTACACGCTCAGGGAACTCCAGGGTGTTTTCGATGTTCTGATCACCGCGGACAAGGCGATGAAATCAAGCGGTATCGGCGGAAGGCTGGTGCTGGAGAGGATGATCATGAGGCTATGCGGGGTTTAGGGAAAAGATGAAGGTGAGAGGGTAAGATGGTAAGAAGGCAAGAAGCAAGAAGGTTCTATTCCTACCTTCCCAACTTTCCTACCCTCATACCTTCTGGTTGTTAACTACGCAGCGCCGATCTTGCCGACCTTGGTGGAAAGGCGGGATATCTTGCGGGAAGCGGTGGTCCGATGGACGATGCCGGCGGATGCGGCCTTGTCATAGGCCTTCATGGCCTTGACCAGCGCGGTCTTCGCTGTATCTGCGCTCTTTGTTTCAACTGCCTGCTCGACCTTCTTGGACAGGGTCTTGAGCAAGGATTTTACGGACTTGTTCCTCTCCTGCTTCTTTATATCCTGCTTCTGTCTCTTGATAGCTGACTTGTGTGATGCCACGGTACTCCTCCTTGGAATAATTAAACAGGTTGTCTTTTTAACATAAACAACAGCTTACTGTCAAGGGAAAAAACGGGAAGGTCTCTGAAACTAAGCCTTTTCAGCGCGGAGAAATTTTGTTAGAGTGTGTTTCAGGCTGATGCATGGAGCGACAACAGGCGACCCCAGACAAGAATGTCGCTCCGCAGGACGATTTTCATGAAGAGGGACAGGAGAAAAGTGTTATGACAGGGGTAGGTTCGCGTAATGCATGTTCTCTTTCAGGATTGCCGGTGACCGGCCATGTCTGAGAACATCAAGGTGGCAAAAGCAGCGGGGGTGGTGGGGGCTGCGACGCTCCTTTCCCGCATCATGGGGTATGTGCGGGACATGGTGATGTCATGGTCCTTCGGCACCAGCGCCGCCGCCGACGCTTTCTATGTGGCGTACCGCATTCCGAACATGCTCAGGGAACTGCTGGCCGAGGGGTCCATGTCGGCGGCCTTCATCCCGGTCTTCACCGAGACGCTGACGAAGGGGACGAAGAAAGAAGCGCGCCATTTGGCCAATGCCGTATTCGCACGGCTCCTGGTCATCCTGGTGATCGTCACCGGCATCGGGATCATCTTCGCGCCCTATATCGTGAAGACCATCGCATGGGGCTGGAAGATCAAGGACCATCGCGAAACGTTCCTGCTCGCATCCTCGCTCACACAGATGATGTTCCCGTACCTCCTGTTCATCGGCCTCGCGGCGCTGGCCATGGGAATGCTCAATTCTCTCCGAGCCTTCCTTACACCTGCGCTGTCGCCGGTCATGCTGAACGTCATGACCATCAGCGGGGTAGTCTTCCTGGCACCCAGGATGCCGGAGCCGATAATGGGGGCCGCCATCGGCGTTGTGCTGGGCGGAATATGCCAGTTCCTCATTCAGCTTCCCGGCCTTCAGATGCAGGGGATGATGCTGAAGCCCCAGTTCACACCGAGCCATCCCGGGGTACGGAAGATCGGGAGGCTGGCGCTCCCGGTGTTCTTCAGTTCCTCGGTGACCCAGCTCAATATCTTCATCAGCACCATCCTGGCGTCGTTCCTGGCCACCGGGAGCATCACCTTCCTGTTCTACGGCATGCGATTCATCCATTTTCCGCTGGGGATCTTCGGCGTGGCCATCGCCACTGCCGTGCTTCCGACGCTGTCCGCCCAGGCGGCGAGGCAGGAGATGGAGAATTTCCGTGAGACCCTGTCCCTGGGTCTCCGGCTGGTGTTCTTTATCATGTTCCCGGCCATGGCGGGCCTTATCATGCTCCGGATCCCCATTGTGAACCTTTTGCTCGAGCACGGCGAGTTTAGCCGCTTATCCACGCTCGGCACGGCTTCGGCGCTCCTCTATTATGCCGTCGGGCTTTGGGCGTTCGCCGGGGTACGGGTGCTGTCGCAGGCGTTCTACTCTCTTCAGGACACGAAGACCCCGGTCAAGATCGCGATACTCGCGTTGGCCACGAACATCATTCTCAGCGTCCTTTTCATGCAGACGCCGCTGCAGCACGGAGGGCTTGCGCTTGCCACATCACTCGCTGCCATGCTGAACACCGTTCTTCTTACGAAACGCCTACGCAAGAAGATCGGCCGCATGGACGGCAGGCGGATATTCGCATCGCTCCTCAAGATCGTTCCCGCGTCGATCGTCATGGGCGCCATCGGCTGGTGGGTCAGCAGGAACCCAGTGTGGGATTTACCGGGGAACATCCCGTACAAGATAGAATGGCTTGCGGGCGGCATGGCCGCGAGCGTGGCTTTCTATGTTCTCGCCATGTGGGTCATGCGGAGCGAGGAACTCGCGTTTCTGTGGGGCATGATCAGGAGAAAAGGCGGGCGCGGTGACGGGGAGACTTCATAATTGTAGATTGCGGATCATTCGACAGGCTCATGATGGTGAGCAACGTCGAACCATTTCGGATTGCGGATTAAAAGTCAGGGACGGTAAAGACCGGGCAGGGGGATAGGCCGACAAAGAACGACGAAGGAGAGCGAAATGAAAAAGGCAATATTCTCCACCCCCCTTGGATGGGCTGGAGCGGGTATTATTGAGAAGGGACTATGCAGGATCGTTCTGCCCCGGGGTTCTCAGAAGACGGCTAAGAGCGAACTGACAAACATGCAACGCAAAATATCAAAGGCTGCAGCGTCTCGATCATCTGACCGTGACATGAAGAAAACGGTAAAACTTCTTCAGCAGTACTTTTCAGGCAGACGCGAATCATTTGACCTGCCGCTCGACCTGAGTTATTATACGCCCTTCCAGCGGGCGGTCTGGAAGGCTGCGGCAACGATCCCCTATGGCGAGACGCGGTCCTATGCATGGATCGCGAAAAAGATCGGAAGACCGAACGCGGCCCGGGCAGTCGGCCAGGCCCTGGGAGCCAACCCGGTCCCGATCCTGATACCCTGACACCGGGTCATCAGCTCGGCAGGTACGCTGGGCGGGTTCTCAGGTGGTTTGGGACTGAAGAAGAAGTTGCTGGCACTGGAACGACATGACCGGAACCAACGCTAAAACGGGTCGCCGCGGAATACAATATTTCATACTGTCGTTCTCTGTGCTCTCTGTGTCTCTGTGGTTAACCTGGTTCTTAATTTCTCATTCTTCTGAAGGAAAAAACACAATGCAATTAGCAAGACTGGTCGTAGGGCCGCTGCAAGTGAATTGCTACATTGTCTATGACGAGAAGACCAACGAGGCCATCGTCATTGATCCGGGAGACGATGCCCAGAATATCCTCCATCTGGTCAACGACAAGGGGCTCAAGGTCAAGTACCTCATCAATACCCATGCCCATTTTGACCATGTGGGCGCGAATAAGCAGCTCAAGGAAGCCACCGGCGCCGAACTGCTTGTTCACGAAGGAGACAGCAAGCTTCTGGGGGCCACGGCGAACCAGGCCAGGATGTTCGGCATGACCGCGCCGTCATCACCCAAGGCGGACCGGTTCGTGAAACACGGTGATGTCATACAGGCCGGTGCCGTCTCGCTCAAGGTCCTCCATACCCCCGGCCATTCGGCGGGAGGGATCTCTCTAGCGGGGGATGGCGTTGTCTTTACCGGGGACGCGCTCTTTGCCGGGTCCATCGGCAGGACCGACCTCATGGGCGGAGATCTCACGACGCTTATCACGGCTATTAAAGAGCACTTGATGACCCTGCCGGACGATACCGTCGTGCTCTCCGGCCACGGCCCGCAGTCCACCATCGGCGAGGAACGCCGGGAGAATCCCTACCTGAACGCCCGATCGGGGTTCTAAGAACGGAATACTTGAGGTTTTCGGGCAAGTGTGGTAAAGTACGAAACTCACATTGAAGATCCCCGCAGCAATCTACGGGGAAAGCGCTTGCTCCTGATTCATCGGTCAATTCGTCAACCTGAAGGAGATTCCCATGGTCGTTGGTCCCATTCGTGAAGCCCTGACATTCGATGACGTTCTGCTCCTGCCGGCGAAGTCCGATGTTCTGCCCAAGGACACCGATATTTCGACGCAGCTGACCAAAAAGATCACGCTGAACATCCCGCTTGTCAGCGCGGCCATGGACACGGTGACCGAGGCGAAGATGGCCATTGCCCTCGCCCAGGAAGGGGGGCTCGGGTTCATCCACAAGGCCCTGCCCATCGAGCTGCAGGCCGAGGAAGTGGACAAGGTGAAAAAATCCGAGAGCGGCATGATCATCGACCCCATTACCATTTCGCCGGACGCCAAGATCTCCGACGCCCTGGACGTCATGAAGAAGTATCGTATCTCGGGCGTTCCGGTCACGAAAGGGCACAAGCTCGTCGGTATCCTTACCAACCGCGACCTGCGGTTCGAGAAGCGCATGACCCTCAAGGTCTCCGATGTGATGACGAAGGACAAACTGATCACCGCGCCCCTCGGGACCACGCTCGAAAAGGCCATGGTGATCCTCCAAAAGTATAAGATCGAAAAGCTCCTGATCGTGGACAAGGACTTCAGCCTCAGGGGGCTCATCACCATCAAGGACATCGAAAAGAAGATCAAGTATCCCCTTGCCTGCAAGGACAAGCACGGGAGGCTCAGAGTGGGAGCTGCCGTCGGTGTAGGAGACTACAGCGAACGGGTACCGGAACTCCTGAAGGCCGGCGTTGATATCATTGTGGTTGACACGGCCCACGGCCATTCCCAGGGTGTGATCGACGCGGTAAAGGGGATCAAACAGAAATACCCCGACCTCGACGTCATTGCCGGGAACATCGCGACGGCTGAAGCGACACGGGACCTGATTCGCGCCGGCGCGGACGCCGTGAAGGTCGGCATCGGGCCCGGTTCCATTTGCACGACCCGGGTCGTATCCGGGGCGGGCGTGCCGCAGATCACTGCCGTTCTTGACTGCTTCGGCGTGGCGGAGAAGGCAAAGATCCCGGTCATCGCTGACGGGGGCATCAAGTTCTCGGGTGACATCACCAAGGCGCTGGCGGCAGGAGCGTCCTGCGTCATGATCGGCGGCCTGTTCGCGGGCACGGACGAAAGCCCGGGCGAGACGATACTCTTTCAGGGACGTACCTATAAGATGTACCGCGGCATGGGTTCCATCGGCGCAATGGAACGGGGAAGCAAGGACCGGTATTTCCAGTCCCATGAGATGGAAAAGTCCAAGCTCGTGCCGGAGGGTGTTGAAGGCCGCGTTCCGTCCAAGGGCCCCCTTGCTGCGAGCGTTCATCAGCTCATGGGCGGCGTCAAGGCGGGCATGGGATATTGCGGCTGTGAGAACCTTAAGGCGCTCAGGGCGAATGCACAGTTCATAAAGATCTCGAGCGCGGGTCTGCGCGAGTCCCATGTGCACGATGTGGTGATCACAAAGGAAGCGCCGAATTACCGGCTCGACTAATTGCGAATTGCGGAATGCGGATTTTTTTGTAGGGGCGGCCCTGTGTGGCCGCCCGTTCTATCAATAGTGGTCGCGGGCTTTCGCCTGCGTGGTCAGGAACAATGTCCAAGGTCACCAGCATCATCAAGGCGCGCGAGACGAGAAAGAAGAAGGCCGGAACGGCATTGCACCGCGAAGGCTTCCAGCCCTGCAGTCCGGACATGACCATCTGCGGGGACTGCCAGGACAGCCGCGCGAAGAACAAATGCCCTCGGCTCAAAGAGCGGCTGGCAAAACGAGGATCGTGAATCAGGAAGGATAACGGGGGAGCGGATGCCGCGTCCCGTGAGGTGAACGTATGGAAGAACGGTTACAGAAGATACTATCGGCAGCGGGCATCTCGTCGCGCAGGGCGGCGGAGGACATCATCCTCGAGGGACGGGTGCGGGTCAACGGCAAGGTCGTGACCGAACTCGGGGCCAAGGCGGATCCGGACAAAGATCACGTCAAGGTCGACGGGAAACTGATCAACCCGAAGCAGCCCAAGACCTACATCATGCTGAACAAGCCGGCGGGTTTTGTTACGACCATGTCTGACCCTGAGGGCCGCCCGATCGTTGCGAATCTTCTGAAAGGCGTAAGGGTCCGCGTCTATCCCGTGGGCAGGCTCGATTACGACACCGAGGGCCTGCTCCTGCTGACGAACGACGGGGATTTTGCACACCTGGTGACCCATCCCCGGCACGAACTTCCGAAGACCTACCTGGTGAAGGTCAAGGGAGCGTTGGAGGACCGGCACGTCGCAAGTCTGGAACAGGGTGTTTTCCTGAAGGATGGCAAGACGGCGCCCGCCAGGGTGAGAAAGCTTCGCAAGGAAGAATCCAACTCCTGGGTCGAGATCACGATCCACGAAGGCAGAAAACGCCAGGTACGGCGCATGATCGACTACACCGGCCATTCTGTGATCAAGCTCAAGCGGACCAAGGTCGGCAACCTGAATCTCGGGGACCTTCTAATGGGCGCCTATCGTCACCTGACACTTGACGAGGTGCGGGGACTGCGCGACATGGCGACGCAGGAGGAAGCGAAACGGCCCGCGCCGAAGTTCATTGCGAAGAAGAAGAGCGAACCGGCGCAGGTCAGGACCGTACAGCGCGATGAGGCAGAGGGGGAGATATGGGGCCGCGGTGAGGAAAAGCGAAGGTCCCGCGTCCATGCACCCCGCGGTAGCGCGGCAGGAACACAAGGAAGCGGCAGAGAACGCCCGGGCGGTGCAACGGTTGGACAGAGAACCGTGTGGCCGGGAAAAGAAAAAGACAGCAGGGCTCGTGGCGTAATTGCAAAGGGTCGCCCGGCCAGCGCGGGTGACCGGCGGCCGGTGTTCGACGGAAAACGACCAGCAGCGAAGCCTTCGTGGAACGAGCAGCGCGGTCCATCAACAGGACCGCGACGGCCGTCCGGAGAAAGACCGAGACCATCGTCTGCGCCGGCGACGGACCATCGGGTTCCCCGGCAGGAAGAGCAGGTGACGAGGGCAGTCGGAAGGGAACCGGGAAGTGAGGAAAAGCGAAGGTCCCGCGTCCATGCACCCCGCGGTAGCGCGGCAGGAACACAAGGAAGCGGCAGAGAACGCCCGGGCGGTGCAACGGTTGGACAGAGAACCGTGTGGCCGGGAAAAGAAAAAGACAGCAGGGCTCGTGGCGTAATTGCAAAGGGTCGCCCGGCCAGCGCGGGTGACCGGCGGCCGGTGTTCGACGGAAAACGACCAGCAGCGAAGCCTTCGTGGAACGAGCAGCGCGGTCCGTCAACGGGACCGCGACGGCCGTCCGGAGAAAGACCGCGAACACCCGGAGCTGGGGCGACGGATCATCGCATTTCCCGGATGGAAGAGCAGGGGACGAGGGCAGTCGGAAGGGAACCGGGACAGGACGAAAAACGTACGTGGCGTCCGGCGTTACCGGGTAAGGTGTACGGTACACGGAAGCAGGGGCCGGCCAGGACTCCGGGCTTTAAGCCGACAGGCCAGAAAAGGCCTGGATCGCGTCCTTCCGGGCCGCGGCCGTCGAAGCCCCGTGGCAGTGGCGGCCGCAGATCGTAATTTACGAACTTAACATTTTCCGCTATGACAAGCAGCCGGGAACATCTTCGCGCACATGTCATCGTTCACGGCCTTGTTCAGGGCGTCTGGTTCCGCGCAAGCACCAAGGATGAGGCGGACCGAATCGGCGTCAGCGGCTGGGTGAGGAACCTGCAAGACGGGTCCGTGGAAGCGGTGTTCGAAGGGGACAAGAAGAAGGTCGAAGAGATCGTCGGGTGGTGCCATCGGGGCCCCTCGGGCGCGAAGGTGAGCAAGGTGGAAATTGCCTGGGAGCCCTATAGAAACGAGCTCAGCCGATTCGATATCCGCTATGGCAGGTAGACAACTCATCATAATCGTTATGGTTCTTCTCGCCGCTGTATCCTGCTCGAACGGGGAGAAGACATCAGTGACGGACAGGAAGGCCGCACCCACGGTCATTCTGAGGCCCAAACCCAGGGTGCTGACCGCGGAGCAGAGGACAAAACTGGGGTTTCCCCCGGATATTATCGCCCAGGTGGAGACCGCGGGAAGCGCTCAGGCAGAACCGTTCTTTGATGAAGTGATGATCCGCTCCTCGAACCTGAAGGGCGATGTCATGATCGCGACCGCACGGCTGTCGGGTTTCAGCGTCCGTTCGACGATCACCGATCAGATCATCATGGACCTTTCCCCTTCCTTCCGGAAGAAGGGATTCCTCATTTTTAGAAGCCAGCAGAACTTCGGAAACGTCCCCGATGTGGTCACGGTGGTCAAGGGCAATAATTCCTATGATATCCTTCTGGTCCAGAGGACCGAGGCGCCCCGACATCATCTGGACACGAAAAAGATCATCAAATGGCTCAAGGAGCAGCAGAAGTTGGCGTCCTTTGTCATAATCGGTGCCGGGTCTGACTGGCTGGAGGCTCGTTTCATCAAGCCGCCGAAGAACATGAAGGCCTTCGCCAGAAAGGTCGCAGCGTTTTCGCCTGATGTGCTTGCCGAGAACAAAAGGAGTATGGAGAGGCTTGTGGACACCATGGAGCGAACCAATGGTTTTTCGCTGTGGTGGGACTAGTACGGCAGTGTCGAGTGCTGAGTGCGGAGTGTAAAGAATCAGGGTCAAGGGTCAAGGGTCAAGGAACAATTCATCCATTGTGATTCGCATTAATCTATGATGCTCCTTATACAGTTGACATCGTGAAGCATGAAAACCGCCTTGAATATCCTTCTCGGAATAGTCCTCCTCGTCATCGCATTGTCCTTCATCCTCGTTTACGCCAATACCCATCCTCCGCGTTATCCTTTACACGTACCACCGTCCGACTACCAGGCGGAATATGAAGAGGTCTCCTTTATCACCAAGGACGGGCTGACGCTGGCGGGCTGGCTGATAACACCGGACCGCTCAGGTAAAAAAACGCCCGCTATTGTCATTTGTCACGGTCTCGGGGCGAACAAGTCGGACTTTACCGATCTTGCCGTTTTTCTGGCGCGGCGGGGTTATCTTGTCCTTGCATTCGATTTTCGCGCACACGGGGACAGTGAAGGGTCCAGGACATCACTGGGATATCACGAGCAGAAAGATGTGAGCGCCGCGCTCCAGTATCTTTCTTCGCGGTCCGAGGTAGACCAGGACCGCATCGGCATCTTCGGGTTCTCGCTCGGTGGTTCCACGGCAATCCTGGCCGCCGCCGAAACGCGGAAATTCAGGGCCGTCGCGGCCGACAGTGCTTTCACCAGCCTTCGGGACCAGGCTCGTCAGGCGATAACCGGCTTCTATCATCTGCCCGCGTTCCCCTTTGTCAGTCTTTCGGTCCTGGGCTACGAGCTCTATTTTCTGACGAAGGTTGGAAACATCGAACCAGAGTCCGTCATTGGTACGATCTCTCCGGCTCCCGTTCTTATCATAGCCGGCGAGGGTGACGACATGATCCCTGCCGAGAACGGAAGGAAACTCTTCCGGGCGGCGCGGGAGCCGAAGGAACTCTGGGTCCTCCCGGTCGGAGGCCATGGCGGCACCGTTGCCTCTGCGGGAACCGAATACAACAAGAGGGTAGGGGACTTTTTCGACAGGAACCTGAAATAGAGTCAACCACCGAAGCGTTGTAATCGCCCGCCCTCTCTTCCACCCATAAGGCCTGTTCATACTCCTTGACAAAAACAGGACGTGTTCTATAATCGGCCAGAAACGCTCGCTAAAGAATCGCCTTCCCAGCTAATTAGAACTTAAGAACAATATGATAGCAAGGATGACGAAGTGACTCGCGGCCAGGCCTCAGAATTTGCTTGGATTTATTTCGGTTGAAATGCAAAGAAGACCTATTGCGAATATACTTCCGATCACGAGAGAACTGAGAAAAAGTTATAAGGACTTTGGCCATTATAATAGGAAGAACCCTCTTGACGAGTTGCTGCTTATTCTCTGCAGTGTAAAACGCGGAGAAAAAGTTTATCTTCGGGCTTTTAAATCGCTGAAGCAGGCGTTCCCTACTTTCAAGAAACTTAATCAGGCCTCCGTAAAGGAGCTTACTAAACGGATAGAGTGGGGCGGCTTGCAGAATCAAAAGGCGCGCTCTTTAAAAAAAATGATTACGGCGATAACCGGGCAGTTCGGAAAGTTATCATTGGCGCCGTTACGGAAGAAGAGGGAAGAAGAATGCGAAGAGTTTCTCTGCTCGCTGCCCGGGGTCGGGAAGAAAGTCGCCCGCTGTGTAATGTTGTATTCCCTTGGCATTAAGGTCTTTCCCGTTGATACGCACTGTTGGCGTGTTTCGAAAAGATTGGGTTGGATAAAAACGAATAGCAACCACAAGTTTTGTACCTCAAAGGACATGGATATTTTGCAGGATATGGTACCGCCGAAATTGCGGCTGTCTTTGCACGTCAATATGGTCTCGTTGGGAAGAGAATACTGTCTTGCTCGTTCACCGAAATGTTATCAATGCCCGACAGAGCAGTACTGTTTAAAGCGTGGTGTCGCTGAGCACCGGCAATATAGAGTTGTAGCCTAACGAGGTTAATCGAAGAGGTAATATGAGTTCTAGTGTCTCGGCTTTAGCAACCGCCCCACTCATCCAGTGGGCTCGCCTCAAAGCTGGTTTATCACTGGATCAGGTTGCCAGAAAACTCCAGGTTACCTCAGAACGTGTTGCTGCATGGGAAAGTGGCGATTCAAAACCAACTGTCAACCAACTACGACGATTCGGTCGTATTGTTCGACGGCCCCTTGCATTTTTTTACCTGCCAGAACCACCAAATGACTTTGATGCTATGCGAGATTTTCGACGACTCGCAGGAGCAGAGCCAAAACCTGAATCTCCCGAACTTCTCCTTGCAATTCGTGAAGCTCATGATAGGAGGTCTATCGCCTTAGAGCTCTTAGAGGAATTAGGAGAAACAGCCGACACACAACTACCAGAATTAAATCTCGATGCTGATCCAGAATCTTTATCTTTGTTAATTAGAAAACATCTTGGTTATGATGCTGCAACCGACGGTCAATGGTCCTCGCCCTATGAGGCGTTGAACTTTTGGCGTAATGCTATTGAGTCAAAGGGTATCATAGTCTTGCAATTTGGCGATGTTAGTCGGGTTGAAGCGCGCGGTTTTTCGCTGGCTGATTTGCCATTGCCAGTAATTTCAATTAATCGATCCGAATTGCCCCAAGCGCGAATCTTCTCATTAATACACGAATTAATCCACTTAACTCTTAACCAAGGTGGGCTATGTGATTTCGTCGAGCGTCAAAATAGTCGATACGAGGAGCAGCACGTCGAAATATTTTGTAATCGAGTAGCTGGCGCTGTGTTGGTTCCATTAACAGACCTTCTTGCAGATAGAAATCTTGCTGAACATCGTAAGGGCGAAGCCCTCGACGAGGCGAACATACGTAATATAGCACGACGTTTTCGTGTAAGCAGGGAAGTGATTCTTCGACGTTTGCTTATTTCAAATAAAATCACACAGCAGTTTTATGAATTAAAAAGAGCTGAGTATGAAGCTGAGAAGTTTAGTTCGCCTCCTGGGTTTGCGCCCCCTCACACGCTTGCATTAAGTTCTGCAGGAACTACATTTACAGACCTCGTCCTACGAAGTTACCAACAGCATCATATAACTGCGGCAGATGTCGCAGAGTATCTTAATTTACGTCTTAAACATCTTAGTCTTTTAGAGTCTTCTTTTAGCAGAAGGACTTTACTATGAGATACAGCGTCGATGCCTCAATTCTAATAGAGGGATGGAGACGTCAATTTCCTCCTGACGTGGTGCCAGGCCTTTGGGATGGACTTGACGAATTGATTAAGGCCGGCGATCTTCGTGCGACGGAAGAAATTCTTTATGAACTTGATCGAAAGGATGATGAAGTTTATGAATGGGCCAAGGAAAGACCTGAATTGTTCATTCCAATAGATGAGGGCATTCAGACGGATGTTTCAAAAATCCTCTCAACTCTCTCAACTCATCGTACGCTAATTGATAGTCGAAGGAATAGATCAAGCGCAGACCCTTTCGTCATAGCTCTTGCGAGACAACAACAGAATTCGTGTATAGTTTTAACTGATGAATTACCGACAGGCAAACCCCAACGACCTCATATACCAGATGTCTGTTCTGCTTACGGACTCGAGTGCGATAATTTACTGGGTCTTATTCGTAGAGAGGGCTGGGTATTTAGACGATGATTAACAGCACGGTGATAAGAGACGCCCTTTCTTCGTCTGCGACGATGATATCAAACAAATTAAGCTGTTTCATTGCCATTATTATCGGCATTATAATTCTATTGTGTAATGGCTACACCATTAAAACTATCTCCGCTAAGGCAGAAGTATCAGCATCTGACGGTATTATCACGAACGCACACGATGCTGTTCCCAATAACATTCAACGAACGAATTCTGCGAAAAAAATAAATAGCCATGGGCAAAAAACAATTTCGAACATGAACGTGACGGAAAATGATAATTCATCCGGTCAAAAGCGAGCATTACGGGAATCTATCATAAAGTTACAGTCTCAAAAAAAACAGTATGGCGAAATTTCTATGATGGCTGTGGCTCAAGACATAAAGCAATGGAGTAGAGGAGACTATTTACAATTAGCAAGCATATTCATAGCCATTTTAAGTGGTTTATATTTTGCAATTTTGCAGGTTGCCAAAGCAACAAAATGGCAGGTGAAAAGAGAGATCAAACAATCTTTTGATATACTCCCTTGGTGAATTGCCCCTGAGGAAATAATGGCAGAGGGAAATCATCGAGATTGTTTCTATGCTGGTAATACGTCTCATGATCCATCTGTTTACATAGGTTTGGATTTGGATGCAAAACGACCCACTACCAGTAAATTAATTGCCGAGATTAATAAGAAAAAGATGACGGAATGGTTTCACATTTCAGTATATGGCGATCGAAAGCAAGGTAAAACGATTTTTATGGCAAGAGTGGCATATAATCTTTCACATCAAAAGAATCTGAAAATGTTTGGGAGGAAATATCACGTTCTTTGGTGCAAGAAAGATAAAAATACACCTTTTCGCCGCAATCTTCAGGGGAGTAATCCCCTAAATGTTGATCTTCTTGCTGAATATTACAAGTTTTTTTCTCCTCGAAAATATATGCTCTTTTCAAAAAAACCGATGGTAGTTTTTGTTGATGATATTTTTAGACCTGAGATTCAGGAGCCTTCTAACATCATTGAGCAAAGTGCCATTCAAGTTTATTTGCGTTCATTAATGAGGGAGAGAATAAGTATCATTACAACCTCTTCCTCACAAGAAATAGCTATTGAAGAAACAGATGATTTACTCAAACTTAAATTAACAAAAGTTGACGCAGAATGCATTCTTGATAAACTCGTGCAGCAGAAAATAATCTTAAGAGAATTTGCAGATAATTTCCTTAACAATTCATCTAAAAAATATTTATATAAGAAGCAACTATTTGCCTTCTTAAGTTCGGTACTCGCAGAGTCTGGGCATGAGGCAATCTTTAAGTCAGCCTTCATTAAAGATTTCGAGCAGCATTTTACCACCCTATCAGAAAAAGAAAAAATAGCATTACAAATGATAGCTCTCTGCCAAATACTGGATATTAGTCTCCTTGAGCCCGTATTGCAGGTGTCGTTTCCAGAATCATTTCAGCGTTTGCAGAGTGGCCTATGTGGGTTGGTAAGGAGAGAGCAAAATAACGGTGATACTTACATATATCACATGGGGGGACCATTTCTCGCTAAATGGCTGCTAACCGAAAAATATGCTATAAATAATTTTGATAACCTCTCAACTGCTTACTTAAAGCTTGTTAGTTTATTTCTTCATAGCCCATCACTGTCTGAGGTCCAGAAAGCCCATTATGTTAGGCTTATTCTGGAACGGTTAGCTTCTGGATGGCACAATCAAATCTTCGATATTCACGGTAAATCATTTGCCGCACATCTATTGGAATCCTCGAAACAAACCTTGGAGTTATGCATAAATGGTCTTGATGTTGCAGATTCTCTCGTGGCCTGGGCTGCGACAATGGTGAGCCTCGGCAAAAAAGAAATAGCAAGCCGTCTTTATATAAAAGCTGTTAATTTGGTGAAGATACCAGAAGAACTAACGACCGCAGAAAATATGAGAACACCAGTTTCGTTGGCGATGGGATTAGCCGATATGCCCAACAAAAAGGATAGGGAACTGGCTATACCACTATTTCAAAAAATATTATCAAAATTTATTGCTGAAAAAGCCGAACCATCAATGATTCGAAGAGTCACTCACAAATTGTCAGAGACGTTGGCTGACATAGGCCAATATGAACAGGCGCTTGATACGATTGAAAAATCATTGATAGATGTTTTAATAGATGCCCCCTTGTGGCAAAAAAAAGGAGACATTTTAGAATTTTTAGGGCGGCTTTCAGAAGCAAAAGAATGCTTTAAACAATCAATAGAAAGTGCTAGGCCGAGTGCAGACAAAAACCCTCAAACACTCTTGAATTGTTTACAACACTATGCCGACTTTCTTTCAAGGCATCATAATTTATCCTATGAACCCAATGAATCCCCTGAAGTCTATCTGAAGGAAGCAAAAGAACTCTTTGCAAACAAGAAAGTAATAGGCTATGAAGTGCTCATGAATGCGTGGGCCAAGCTCAAGCGAAATGAGGGCAATATTCCCGAGGCAAAGAGACTTTATGAAGAATGTATTGCATATTGTAGACAGACAGGAATCATTCATCCTCATTCGTGGAATGATTACGCGCGATTACTTATGACGCATGGATTGACGTTTAAAGAGAAATCTTATGAGGACTGGCTTGGCGAAGCCGAAAAATATATTACAGAAATTATAAATGATGATGAATTTGAAGCGAGATCGAAACGGATTACTTATCATATTTTGGGGTTATTGATAAGCAGCAAAACATATTGCTCTTTAGAAGGAAAGCAAAGACCTGCCTTTTCTGAGGCGATTGATATTCTTCAAGGTGCCTTCGAATCCCCTGAGCCAGAAAGAAGCGATGACGATAAAAAAACATTTCAAGATGTGATTACACATGTTGCACTTAAAGACGTATACCTGCGTTGGAGTGATTCTGGAGTTCATCCCGATGAAAGCAGCGAAAATCTTATTCATAAGGCGGATTTTCATTTTCAAAAAGCATTTTCAGGATTACCAAGACAAAACTTGAATTCAGCACAAGTGGCAAAACATATGTTGGAAGCGCAGATAGCTTATGCAGGATTTAAATGGATGCGATTGGGGGATACTGTTTCTGCTCAAAAAAACTATGAAGAGACAATCGATAAATTTGAATCGCTGAATTATTGCTGGCCAGAGGCTTACAATCTCTATGTGTTCTATGCAAACTTTCTCTTTCAAACACAAAAAAATCAAGCAATGGATAGTATTATTGGAGCTCTTCAGCGCGCTCTCCAGGTTTTACCATCATATGATGTGCAGAAACGATCTGAACTTACCCAAAGGCTTGGACATAATCTGCACACACGCGTTTTAGATGAAATTGATTCTCTTCAAAGAGATAATATTTTGCAAAAAATGGACGAGGTAATCGAAGCATTTTCCTATGTACTGACAACAATGCCAGAAGATAAGGGCGCCGCAAAAGAACTTTCCCACATATTTTTTGCTCCAAAAAAAGGTATACTTTTATATCTGTGCACGAAAGATAGAGTCGAAAAAGTAAAAAACATCTTATGGACAGCTTGGCGGAAATGTCCTTTTAATCTTGAGGCGCTTAGCGGTTTAATTGAAGTCGCTGATAGTTTGATTGATCGAGTTCTCAATGACGATAATACTTTAAATGATCTTAAAAATTTAATAAATTCTAAAATAACAGAAGATGAAAATGCTGCCGATTCGTTGGTCTTGCTTTGTAATAGAAGAAAGCACAATCAATATCGAGGAAAACTAACTAAAATGTTGTGCGATGCATAAATGAACAAGAAATAAGAGTAACGTTGTTGCTCACATTGCAGTGTCGCGCAGTTTTACTTAGTACTTCGTCGTGATGTTTGGTAAGCGGCACGGGTATGTTTGGTGCAAAGAGGGCGTTTCGGAACAGTAGATAATATTGAGTGCGGAGTCGGTTAAATCGTGTATAGTTTTCCACGGCGAAAACTAGCGTCTCAGAGGCTGACAGTATCATTAATCCTTCAACGAGTCAAACCGGAACCTGCTCGCTGTGAGGTAGTCTTCAACACTTTCCATTGCAATCCATCTGCGATGAAGCGCCTCCGCGACGAAGCCGGTGGTGTTTGAACCGGGAATATCTTCCCTCATCAGCGTTTACAGCGGGCAATGAACATCGACGTTGATCGGCTTTTCGATCATCACCCTCTCCTTTGAATTCCTCTCCCGTCAAGGGAGAGGAGCTTTGGTGAAAAACCATTGTGTTGGAAAAACTCGGGCAGGGCGGCGGGGAAGCGGGCCATACGATTGCGGACCCCGGCTTACGGCTTGCCGGGGCAGGTTTTAGATTGCAGATTGCGGATTGGGAGTACATTGAATAATTGAATTGAAAACCTGAGCAAGTCATAGGGGTAGGGAGCAGCAGCGCAACGTCTTGTTTTGCGCTGTCTATATTGATTTGAGAAGCTGTGACCACGCGCGGCGATGGACGATGGAGGAATTTGCATTGTCGAGTTCGTGGCCTACCAGCCCGAGGAAAACAACCCTGCCTTTTTCTCCCAGCAAGATAAGAATCCCCGTCGAGAAGTCCAAAAAGTTCGAGATATAGATGTTCTGCCCGCTGGAGAACTCGCTTTTGACGCGTTCTTCCACTTGCGCCTGATCGGCCTGTGCGAGCCCTCGCTCCGCAAGAAGGAGGATTTCGGAGATTTTCTTGACCCGAGCCGTGTCCAGTTTGACATTGAGCTGAGTGAGTGTCAATGATCGGTCCTTCACTTCCACGAGCAGGGCGATCTTGCCCTTGTACCGGCATTCGATGTCCGCGCCCATGCCGGACACCGAGTCCGCGGCATTCACCTTTTGTCTGCGGATATCATCGAAGAGTCCGAATTCCGAGGCAATCGCCCGAAACAGGGCGGCGCATACGGCTTCAATCCGGTCGCCCCCGGATTTACCAGCCGTGAAACTGTTCACCAGCTCAATCGTCTGTTTGAAGCTCACCCTGTTCGGTGTCGGATAAACTACTTCAACATCGGAAAGCAGCCGGTAAAGCTCAGCGAGGATCTGATCGAAAATCTTTTGCGTGAAGTCCGATGACTTGGTCTCCTCCACTGCGTCGAAAACGGCTATCAGTTTGTCCCAATCCTGTTTATTTTTTTGCTGGGTGCGGTAGCGTTTGATTACGGCAGGGCACCGCAGTGGATTATTCACGTACGGCTCAGCGGAACCGCCCAGGACCCGATGGTTGGCCTGGTCAAACGGGACAATGACGCCGTGGGCGATGGTTCGCGCGTCGAAAGCGCCGGGTTTATTATAGGCTGCTTGGATAGAGTGGCTGTCCAGATGGCGGTCAACGCATTTGCACAAGATCTGGGTGGGCAGGACATAGTGATACGTCTTCGTTGTACTGGTCAGACAGGCAACGATGTGTTCTTTCAGTGCGGCATAGTCCGGAAGCAGAGGGTCGGTAAAACTGCCTGCTTCGATAGCGGTTGAGACTTGTTTCCATCTTTTGTTCAGGTATTCCCGGCATTGCTCCGTGAAGCTTTTTTCCTGGTTCGTCATAATTTATAGTTTGTCCAGAGGACCTCTTGTCTTTCTTTTTTGATCGACATGGCTTTTTTGGGCCTTTCCCGGTGACTATGCCAGTCCTTGTATAGCTTTTGCATGAGCTCGCAATCATAGCCGGAAATGGCGACCTTTCCTTTAACGCTATGCAAGGCTTTGCTCAACTCGACATGTTCTTTGTCATTCATTTCGTAGGAATACGCTTTGGAATCACCGCGGGACTCGTGCGGATAAGGCGGGTCGCAATAGAATAGCGTTTCTTTACTGTCATAGCGCCGGAGCACATTGAGGGCGGTATCGTTCTCGATCTGTACGCGCAGGAGACGGGAGGCAATGAACTCCATGCCTGCCACGCTGCCGAGCCACCGTGAAACGGCCCCGGCCATCCCTGCGCGGCTCGTGTTGAGGCAGTTTGCCCATCTCCCGGCTGAAGCGGTCTGTGCCAAACCCGTGCGTACCTGCCGCGCCAGCACATAAAAACGCCGGGCGCGCTCCATATCGGATAGATATTTACCGTTTCCATTCGTCCGAATGGCCATCAAAAATTCTTCGCGCGAAAAGGGAGTCATGCCGATTTGGTACAGAAGTTCGTCCTTTTTCTCCCTGAGGACCCGGAAAAAATTGACGACCTCCCCGTCCATGTCGTTGTAGGTTTCTACCGGTGATGGCAGCCGGTTGATGAGCACCGCGGCCGAACCGCCGAACGGCTCGCAGTAGTGATGGCAGGAGGGCAGAAGGGGGAGAAGCCAGTCGAGGTGACTGAATTTCCCGCCATACCAGCCGAAAGCGATCATCTTTCTCAACCGTTTTTTGTTCTCCTCGAGAGAACGCACTGTCGGGACGGCATAATAACCTACCTCTTCGACGTTTTCCATGACAACAGATATCTTCCTCATATTTATTGACCTCATTTGAGGAGAGAACCGCAATCAGTCGCAGTTTTTCTCGACACGGACGATGTTGTCTGACTGAGCCAACGGCATTTGTAAATGCGTGGGTGATCAAGTAGATGAATAGCTCAATTATACGGATTTGATTATTACTGTCAATATCTAATAGCAAATTGATTTCTTCCAAGGGGCCGGTGACCATCCAGGTCAAGATGCAGCGCCAGAAAGAGCACCGTCCGATGATGGCGAACAAGGCGTTGGAAATCCTTCCTGCCGGCAGCTATGTCGTGGAAACGCAGCGAACCAGGGGCGGCAAGGACCTCCGCACCGGCGAGAACACGCGGCCCTATAGATTCGGTGAATTTGATATTCTCGCCGTGTCGCTGCATCCTTCGACCAACGATTGGAAGTCCTTTCGCTATGCCGTCGCGCGCTGGCTTATACCCATGCCGAAAAAGAAAAGCTTGATCTTGAAATTTCAACCGGTCGCCCCGGAACCGAATGAAGTGTGGACGGACGATTTGCAAACCTGCATTGGTTGGCTGAGAAGTGGAATTAAGAAAACAATCTATTCGATGAAATAATATCAAACCGACAGAAATTCCACGAGCTAAATCAACTGCAATTGTTTAATCGGTTCTCCGGGTTGAATTCCCCGCCGCTTGCGGCGTAATAGGTTTTGATACGGTTCTTAATACCTCGCTGCTTGCGGCGAGGAAGTTTATTCTGGTAAGGTCCGGAACGTTCACGCTTTGTATGTCGGAAATCGTTCATCAGGAGCTTGCCGACGCTCCCGCTGAAGTGAAAAACCTGTTTCAGGAAATGCTTCCCCATTGTCGCCTGCTGGAGATAGAGCCGGCAGCGCTTGCCTTGCAGGAGGCCTACTTGGCTGAGAACATTTTGACGAAAAAGTGGTATGATGATGCATTACATGTTGCCTTGGCGACCGTTACGGAGTGCGACATCATCGTGAGTTGGAACTGCGTATTCCGCTGAATTCAGGCGGGCATTCCTTTTCATTTCAGGCCAGCGTTCCGATTCAATTCGGGCACCCTCCTACGGGATAACCGAACGCTAGGTTGAAGCCACTATCTCACAGCGATTTTTACTTGTCAACGATTGATCTTTGATTTGCTCTTTCTCATGGATTCTCCTTTCAGTTCGAGTTTATAAGCATTGTGCACCAGCCGATCCAGGATTGCGTCGGCCAAGGTCGGATCGGCGAGGATGTCATGCCAGTGCTTTACCGGCAGTTGGCTCGTCACAAGGGTGGATCTCCGATCATAACGGTCGTCGATGATTTCAAGAAGGTCCCTTTGTTGTTCTGTCGTGAGGGGCGCGAGGCCGAAGTCGTCGAGAATCAGAAGGTCCGCCTTGAGCAGTGACTTCATCAGCTTGCGATACCGTCCGTCGTGATGCGAAAGGGCCAGCTCTTCAAGGAGCCGCGGCAGCCGCTGATACAGAACGACATGACCATCACGGCAGGCCTTGTGGGATAAGGCGCAGGCAAGATAGCTCTTGCCCACGCCGGTCGGCCCGATGATGAGCAGATTGTGATGTTCGGTAATCCACTGGTTCGAAGCAAGCGACAGAATGAGCGATTTGTCCAGTCCCCGGGGCTGACGGAAATCGATGTCTTCGATGGCGGCCGAGACTCTCAGTTTTGCGGTCCTTAAGCGCGTAACAAGTCGCTTGTTCTCTCGTTCACTCATCTCGCGGTCAATGAGGAGCCCAAGCCGCTCCTCGAAGCTTAAAGTAGTTGCTGCTTGATTCTGAAATTGTTCTCGCAGGGCTTTTGCCATGCCGAACAATCGGAGCTGTTCGATCTTGTCGAGTGTTGGATGCATTAACATGGTGGTCTCCTTTGGTTTGAATGTTAGTGATAGTATTCGCTGCCCCGGATGTTGCTGTGCGTGATCGGCTGTGATACCGTCCTTTGCGCCGGCAAGGGATTTTTGTCCAGACCGGTTTCGAGGATGGACTTGACGCTTTTGTAGCTGGTGCCGCCAATGGCGAGCGCCCGCTTGCATGCGGCCTCGACACGTTCTTTGTCAAACTTTTTGGTAAGCGTGACGATTCCCATGCAGGAGCGGAAGCCCTGTTGCGGGTGAAGCTTCTTTTCGAGAATGGCCGTAACCAGCGCAGCTGCTGCTATGCCGGTTTCCGACGCCCAGCGTATCAGCCGCTCCGGGGTCCAGTCCGCATAGTCCCTATGGGACTTCGGCATGTGCTCGGCGAGCGTCGTATATCGTCCCTTGGCATAGGACCGGATATGTGAGGCGATACGCTTGTTGTGAAAGAAGACCTCTGCAATGGACCCCGTGAGCCGTACGTCCAGATATTCTCTGCGGAGTTGGTACGGGACGCTGTAATAGTGGTCATAAACTTCGAGGTGGTAATCGATCCCGGACCGTTTTTTTATTTGCCATTCCGCGTACTCGAACGCTATCGCAGAGAGCGCCCGTAATGCTGGTTTATCGATATCGAGAAACCTGCTCATACGGCTGCCGGAGAGCTTCTTGAACGGCTTGTTATTGAGCTTGTCCAGCAGTTCCCGGATTGCCGCGTTGAGCTCTGCGAGGCTGAAAAAAGTGCGGTTCCTGAGAGCCGCCAGAATCCACCGCTGTACGAGTTGGACGCCGGCTTCTACCTTTGCCTTGTCTTTGGGTTTTCTGACACGGGCGGGAATGACCGCGGTCCCATAGTGAACCGCCAGCTCCTGATACGTGCGATTGACGCCTGGCTCATAGCGACAGGCCTTTGTTATGCCGCTCAGTAAATTGTCAGGGACCAGGATCTCGGGCACACCGCCGATGAACTCAAGTGCCCGGACATGGGAGCCAATCCAGTCTGGAAGGCTCTGGGTATACGTTGCCTCGGCATAGGTGAAGTTGCTGGCGCCCAGGACGGCCACGAAGACCTGGCACGCGTGGACCTCACCGGTAGACTGATCAATGACCGGAACCGTCTGGCCACAGTAATCAACAAACAGCTTCTCTCCAGCGAGGTGAACTTGGCGCATGGAAATGTCGAGCTTTTTTGCGTATGCGCGATAGAGGTCCGCGAAGTGGCTGTATTGAAAACCGTCTGGATATTGCGCTTTGTATTCGTCCCAGAGCAGCATCAAGGTAACGCTCTTCCGCGCAAGCTCCCGGTGGATGTCTGCCCAGACAGGAAGTGGGCGTGGGGCATCTAATACGATGGCAGGAGGGTAGAGCAGATGTTCCAGTGCTGTGTCGTCCAGCTCTGTCGGCAAGGGCCATGACAGTCTGGCATGTCTTGCGCGTTTTGTATACTCGTCAACGGTGCTTCTGGCTATTCCACAGCTTTTGG
>CAYPOT010000045.1:0-31187 GCA_964412455.1 uncultured Nitrospiraceae bacterium
CCATGGCGTTTCACTATGCGCTCGTTCGATCTGAATTCCGCATTAAAATACAGACACTATATAGTCTACTATATGGTCATGAAAAAAATAAATGTCCATGAGGCTAAAACCCATCTTTCGCACTATCTTGAAGAAGTGGAGCACGGTGAGACCATCGTCCTCTGCCGAAGAAACCAGCCGGTTGCCGAGCTCCGTCCGCTGCCCTCCCGCGAAACCAAACCCCGTTCGATCGGACTGGCGAAAGGGAAATTCACGGTGCCGGCATCGTTCTTCGATGAATTGCCCGAGGAAACCATTGCCCGGTTCCGTGGCGAACAGTCGTGAACATTCTTCTGGACACCTGTGCGTTCCTGTGGATCGTATCGGACAGCCCCGAGCTTTCTGACACGGCGCGCCGTCTGTTCTCGGCGCCCGAAAACGATGTCTACTTGAGTGCGGCATCCGCCTGGGAGATCATCGTGAAACACGGACTGGGGCAACTGCCGCTTCCGGAAGCACCGCACACATTCATCCACACGTGGCGCACGAAACACCATATTGACACGCTGCCTATCGATGAGGCCTCCGTGCTTCAGCTTTCCCGCCTGCCGGAATACCACAAGGACCCCTTCGACAGGATCATCATTTGCCAGGCGATCGCCAACAGCCTTGTGCTCCTTACCCCCGACCCGCACATCTCCCGATATCCCGTCAGGACCGTATGGTAGAAGGTTCCTCTTATCTCATCCCTCTAAAGACTACGTTGCCTAACCCGGACAAACCGGAACCAAAATTTGCCACGAAGACTCTAAGTCACGAAGAACAGCGAGAACTGCTTAAGGTACTGTTTTAATGATTAGATTAAGGCCGTACTTTGTGTCTCGCTTAGAAGCGCCTACTTTTGGTCGTGCCTTCGTGGCAAAATATTCTTGCCTTCTTTGAGTAGAATTTGATTTATAGTCCCCAATAGTCTGCGCGCAGAAAACCTGCCGTCCCATACAACGGTTTGTGGTACACTATTCCATGTCCTTCACTCCTGACCTGCTTTCCTTTATCCTCGCCTCGGGCGCGGACATCGCCGGTGTCGCCGACCTTGGTCCGCTGAAACAAGGGCTGCCGGTGCTTCCTGCTGATCTGCTCGACCCTTACCGTTTCGGTGTATCAGTGGGGATGCGGCTTACCGGCAATATCATCAATGTCATCACCGACGGCCCCACGCAGGAGTACGCTGACCACTGCAAGGACCTGAACGGGAGGCTGAATCAGTTGACCGCAGGCGTCGTGGAATGGATAATCCAGCGGGGGTTTGCCGCCCGTGCCATCCCCGCGTCACAGTCAGTGGACGCCGAGCGGCTGCTCGGGAACATCTCGCACAAGGCCGTGGCCATCACGGCCGGGCTCGGCTGGCAGGGCAAGAGCCTCCTGCTCGTGACGCCGCGGTTCGGCCCGCGCGTGCGGCTTGCCACGGTCCTGACGGACATGCCGCTCGAGGCCGGGGCGCCGGTCAGGAACCGCTGCGGGACCTGCAAGGCGTGCACGAACGCCTGCCCGGCAGCGGCGATCCGGAACGTGTCCACAACCCATCACTATGAGAGCAGGGAGGCAGCCGTGGAACTTCTCAAATGCCACGCGAAGCTTCTCCAGTTCAAGGAGCGGCCGGAGATCGGTTATACGTTCTGCGGCGTCTGCATCGCCGCATGCCCCTTCGGCAAGCGGGCATGAATCATTACTTATTAGTACGAACGAAATAAATAATGTTCCATCCCGGCACGTCCCCCTTCTCCCAACCCTCTCCCCCAATGGGGAGAGGATAAAGGTGAGGGGCAAAGCCGTAACAAATCCAATTGCGTTCGTATTAGATGAAGATACATACGACCGCAGGTCGCACCAAAAACAAAACATATTGTTTTGAAAAGCTGTCTGCAATTTTCTGTCCGACGTATTATCGAACTTGACTCGCTGACAGGAATGATGATAGAAGAAGACTAAGGAAATGGTATTCCGTGGTGCTTTGCGAAGGTGAAAATTACCCGGGAGGGAAGGAGTTTCCATGTCGGTGCTTCGCGCGGTCGTGTCGGACAAAGACGGCATCATTCATGAACTGGATCTCAGGCAGCGGGACCATAATGAGGGATACAGCTGGTACTATGGGAATGTCCCTCTCGTTGTGACCTCGGCCCGTACTCCGGACGAGGCGCTCAAGATCCTGAAGCAGGAGATCTCGCCTACCCCGGATGACCATATCCAACTGATCAGCATCGTGCGGTAATTGAACGATCAGTCCTGAACCCGCGGTCCTCATTCCTGTTTTTCCCGCTCACATCCAATACTTCAGCCTCTGTTCCTTGATGCTTCTTCTATAACTTTCCCTCTGTCGATTGTTTCCTACGAAGATGCAGTATGTTTCATATTATTTACAAAACACCCCATAAATACCCCCTTTTCCCGCTCACCGAAGGGTAATCTTTCTTGCCTGGGTTGCATAGTTGTGATACAAATAGAACCACTCACATCTACGAAGGTGTCGGTATCGCCGACTCGGGCAGTGGCCGTAGGAAAGCAGGGGTACATCATATCGCGGCCTTAGCCGCAAGGGGAATAGATGCACTGTTCGGGCGGGGTCGTTTTTCGCTCCAGGAGCGGTGAATGGAAAATATTGGCAGCCGCGAAAGTGGTCGCCCTGCGCGGCCCGGCTATGTAAGTTTCATAGGGCGCCTTCCCGCTGGGCGCCACTCAAAATCCTGGGAAAAAAGTGGAGGTTAAAATGACGATGAACGCTGGTCGGGTGAAGTGGATGGTGATGGTTCTGTCCCTTGCGCTGCTCGCCTCGTGCGGGGGAGGCGGCGGGGGCGGCAATGACGGCCTGGGAAGCGGCATCAGCGGTAAGGTGCCCTATCTGGTCAGCGGACCGTCCGTTACTTTCCGGAGCAGCCCTACCGTTGCGGGGACGTATGATGTTACCGTCACGCTCGAAGCGGATGGCCCGATCGGGGTGATGTTCGCAGGCCTCTGGATCCTCCACGAAACGGACGGATCGAACTTCACCCATCTTGATCTCGTCAAGACCCCCGGCACGAAGCGTTGGACCGGGACCACGAATACCTACATGCCGCTCGATCCCGGAAATTACCACATCGACGACATTATGCTGGGCGACGGAGATTTCATCTCTGCCGATCCGCTCAGGACCGGCTGGTATATCATCGAGCCCATGTTTTCCTCCAGCATGTATTACGTTGATGAGCGGATAATGTCAGGCACAACGTTCCTGTATTATGGCGGAGGGCTTACCTCAAGACCAGTCAAAAGCTTTACGTTGCCTTAAAATCGATAATCGCGTAAGACGTCGAGAAATGCGTCTTTGTGAGCGCAACTAAGCAGTTCCGTAGTATATGACCGTTTGAAAAACCGGGATTGTCGCGGGTTCATCCTGGGTCGCCGAAGATGTTCAGCGGACACTGTGTCGTGGCGCTCGACTACGATGCAAGTTTCGGCATGCTCCGGCATTCCCGCCGGCGAGCGACAGGCCGTCGCATAGAGGCATTTGCTGCCAATTTTATTTGGTTCTTTGCCGGATTTCTCTGTTGACAGCCCTTTTCACCCATAAGAATGTGTTCGACGATCAGTTTTCGTTCATTCAGGCGGCATCGATCCCGGTGGCGATGGTCGGCAGGCGTACGTTCTCCCGTGGGGAACTTAGGTGCCCGTGCTCCCCTCCTTATGTCTAAAAATACTCCACTTGAAAGATTGACTCGAAAAGAACTGTGTTCTATACTTAGCTACTTACCGGATATAACCGTTCTTCGAGTAACCGGCACAATGGCGGCCGTTGATGGTTTTTATCTTACACCTTGGTAAAATCGGGGAGGTTGATATGAGAAGGCTTCGTTCATCTGTTCGGGTACTGGTCACGCTGTCTTTGTTGTCCGTATTACTGTCCTGTGGAGGCGGCGGAGGCGGCGGCAGTGCGCCTCCTCCTGCCACGCCCAGCGCCCCCAGCATATCCGCAGCCACCGCCAGGGATGGGTATGTAATCTTGAGCTGGAGTGCCGTGAGCGGAGCGGCATCGTACAACCTCTACTGGTCTCTCACAAGCGGTGTGACCACAACCACCGGGACCAAAGTGACCGGGGTGACTTCACCCCTGAATCACGGCGGCCTGGTGAACGGCAACGCATACTATTATGTGCTCACTGCCGCCAATGCCGGCGGCGAAAGCGCGGCATCATTACCGGCTTCGGCAACGCCGGTCAATGGCGTGGTAGCTGGCGACACTCTTTATGGAGACCAATGGCACCTTAATAACACAGGCCAGTCCGGAGCCGGCAGTCCCGGTGTTGCCGGCCAGGACATCAATGTCGAGCCGGTGTGGACAGCCTGCGGTGCGGCTAACACCTGCCGGGGCGAGGGCGTGCGCATCGCCGTGGTCGATGACGGTCTCGAAATAGCGCATGAAGATCTCTTCGCCAACATTGCCACGGGATTAAGTTACAACTATGTCACCGGGAGCAACGATCCCACAAACGCGACGACCGATGCGACATCCGGCCACGGCACAAGCGTCGCAGGCATCGTAGGGGCTCGCGACCTCAACGGACTCGGGGTGCGGGGTGTGGCGCCGCGCGCCAATCTGGTTGGGTACAATCTGCTGCAGTATCCCACCACGAGCAATGTGACCGACGCCATGACCCGCGGTGCGGCTGCCGTGGGCGTCAATACCAACAGCTGGGGCGCGACGGACGGCACAGGCAACCTGTCGCCATCCGGTCTGGCTTGGCGTACAGCGATTAATAATGGCCTCGCGAATGGACGCGGCGGTCTCGGCATTGTATACACCTGGGCGGCCGGCAACGGCGGTACGGGTAACGTCGATAATTCCAATTATGATGGACAGGCCAACTACCGCGGCGTTATGGCCGTGGGTGCGGTCAATGACCAAGGCACGAAGTCATCTTATTCCGAGCGCGGCGCCAACCTCTGGGTGAGCGCGCCGGGTGGGGAGTTCTGTACTACCCATACCATCACCACCGTGGATCGCACCGGCGGGCTGGGGTCTAATACAGCAGCGACCGCAGGCGCTACGGATTATCCCGAAACGAATTATACAAAATGCATGAATGGCACGTCCTCGGCCACCCCCATGGTCGCCGGGGTCTCGGCGCTGGTGCTGCAGGCCAATCCCAACCTGGGCTGGCGCGACGTGCGTGTGATCCTGGCTGCGACCGCGCGAAAGAACGATCCCGCCAACGCTGAGTGGGCGGTAAATGGCGCCCTGTTTCATATCAACCCCAACTACGGCTTCGGTGTGGTCAACGCCAGCACCGCTGTCACGACCGCTCAAACCTATACTACCTATCTTCCGGCGGAGAAGACCTATACAACTTCGCTATCTTCTCCGAATCTCGCCATCCCTGACAACATCATCACCGGCGTCAGCAACACCATTACGGTGAGCGGCAGCGGCATCACTGAAGTAGAGTTTGTCGAGATTACCTTCAGCGCGGCGAACCACACCTATTCCGGCGACTTGGAGGTCACACTTACGAGTCCGGCTGGTACGTATAGTAGTAAACTGGCGGAGACCCATGCCTGTGCCGGCGACATCTGTACTGCTTACAGCGGCTGGGTTTTCGGCAGCGCCAACCAACTGGGCGAGGCCGCCGACGGCAACTGGACCTTAACGGTGAAGGATCTGGGCGCGCTAGATATAGGAACCTTCCAGTCCTGGAAACTCAAGTTCTACGGCATATAATCGAAAGGAGACAAACCATGAACCTATCAAAAGGAAAGATAGCGGCACTTCTCATATTGACATTAAGCTTCCCTTGTCTCGGACATGCCATGGCAGGCGCGAAGGATGTCCAGAGCAAAGCGGCCGCGCTGCAGCAAGCGTACGTCTGGTATGACGGAGACCATGAACGTCAGGTCTGGCTTGATCCCGGCCTCGTCGCTGAGTTCAATGCCGGCGAAGTCAACGCGGCCCAGAGTTCGGTGAAGAGCGTCTATGCCGATGCCGTCCGGATGCCGAAACGCTACGGGGTCGTGAGCATCTGGCGCCTGGGGGAGGGGACCAGTTCCGATGCCGCGATCAGCAAATTAAGCGCCGTCAGCCAGCCCGGCAAGTATTCGCCGGTGCTGCATGACAGTCCCTCTTCCCAGGGTCGCATGCGCGCATTACCGGGTAATATCATTGTGTATCTTGACCCCGCCTGGAATAGCGAGGCTGTCAACGCATGGGCAGGCAAACACCAGCTCGAGATCGTCAGGAAACTGGAGATCGGTCCCAATATTTACCTCATCAGGACCGGCACGGGTCTTGAGGCGCTGAATACCGCCAATGCGCTCTATAGATCCGGTGACGTGGTCGCCGCGTTTCCCGACTGGTGGGAGGAAAAAACAACTCGGTAACGGCAGCATGAGGCGTCCAGTTTTGCCCGGGAAACGTGCAGGGCGCCGTCCGAACAGGGAACTGTCGCGGCGCAGGTATTGCCGGCCTCCGCGCACCGAAAGGCGGAGATCAGGGACATCCTGATTGAGCACAAAAGAAGGGCCGGCAAAAAGATCTGCCGGCCCTTTCTCTTTGTTTCGTCGACCGAGACAGCCCGGTTCATCTCCCCATCGCAGCCATCACCGCCAGCAGCCTGTCGATCAGTTCCGGTACGATGGTCATGCCGCGGTCCCGCAGCAGCGTCTGCACCGATGCGAAAAGCCCGGCGTAGAACTCCGCCGGGAACCAATAGTTCACCACAAGCACGAAGAAGGCGAGGAAGAGGACGAGCAGGAAGGTCCCCTTGATCTGCGGGAAGAGTCCGCGCACGATCCCCTGGGTCCTGGCGCGGTAGTAGGCGGCCTTGATCCGCTCCCAGAGCGGTTCCTTGAGCAGGTCATCACGGCTCACCTTGAGGGCGTCATAGGCGCCGAGGGCCCAGAGCAGCGGCGTCAGCGGCACGATGAACAGACAGACCGCGGAGATCCCTTCAACGAGGAACCGGGTATCGGTTGCGTCGAGCAGGGGCCAGGCCAGGAACGTGAGGACGACGGCAAGGACAGAAAAGACGCTGATGACGGCAAGGACCGAGAATATGCTGCCTTTGATGGGCTGTCCGTTCAGGAACTGCCCCCAGCCGGGCACCGCAAGGGAGCCGAGGAATGGGGTGACGCGGCTGGGCACGCCGCGGAAAAGCGTCTTCCGGGTCCGCGCGGACGTGCGGTAGGCGTCGATAGCGTTCGAGACCCAGAACAGGAGAATGCAGAACAGCAGGACCTCACCGCCAAGGAACGCGGCGGAAAGAGAGGTCCCGCGCGCCCGGAGGAAGTGGAGCAGGTCCTCGTCGTAGATCGCGAACAGCGCGATGCCTGCCACAACCAGGACCAGGGACACCAGGAATGCCGTGCCCTTGACGAGCTGGTCGTTATACAACTGGCCGCCGCCCCAGCAGAACATCGAGAGGTTGTAGGCCCTGGCCGGGTCCTTCTGCTCAGCCGGGGCGGGTCGCGGACCGGTGGGGGTCTTCTTCACCCGCCGGTACGATTCAGGGTCTTTTATCTCCCAAACCTTATCCATGGTCTCTTCCGCTGCCATGCCTGCCGGATTTCGCATACGCGAAGCATCATGGCTGTGACGACCATTATAATACCAGAATCCCATGTTTTTGTCTGACGGAACGGCGCGTAACGGGGAAGTGCCGTGGAACATACTTTTCGTTTGATTTTCCGCTGGTTCGATGTTATTATACGCTTCATCTTTTCGAGAAAAAACGCCATTGAAATCAGGCGTTCCGCGCTCTTCCCGGGTCACAATCACTACAATGGGAAATAAGGGATAAAGGCATCATATGAAACAGAGACTTCTTGACCTCTTCCGTGCACTCCGGGTTTTTTCGCTTGCCCTGTGGCAGAACCATGTCCTGCCGTGGCTGAAGGCGCTCACGTTCAGGAAGGCGATGATGATCCTTGTCGCCTGTTTCGTCGCGGGGGTCCTGTTCGTCGTGCTGGTCTTCTTCATCCTGTCCTTCAACCTTCCCACGGTGGAGTCGCTCAAGGACTACAAGCCGTCGCCGGGCACGACCATCTATGCCGAGGACGGCCGGGTGCTGGGTCAGGTCAGGATCGAGAAGGGCGTGTACGTCCCTCTCTCCAGAATTCCGCAGCACATGAAGAACGCGATCCTTGCCACCGAGGATCCCCGCTTCTACACGCATGCGGGCATCGATTACCGCGGCATCCTGCGCGCCGCCTTGAAGAACATCATGTCCGTGCGGGTGCGGCAGGGCGGCAGCACCATCACCCAGCAGCTTACCAAGGTGGTCTTCCTCTCGCCGGAACGGAGCTTCGTCAGGAAGATCCGGGAGATCATCCTGGCCCGGCGGCTCGAGAAGGAGATCTCGAAGGACGAGATCCTCGAACTCTACCTCAACAAGATATACTTCGGCCACGGCGCCTACGGCGTGCAGATGGCCGCAAAGACCTATTTCGGCAAGGACATCTCGGGCGTCAACCAGGCGGAGGCGGCGCTCCTGGCGGGCCTGCCGAAATCGCCCATGGTCTACTCGCCCTACAGCGATATCGACCTGACGAAGCTGCGGCAGTCCCAGGTCCTCAAGCGGATGGTGGACGAGGGCTATCTCAACGAGGCCCAGGCGGCACAGGTCTACATCCAGCCCCTGAACCTCGAGAACCTGAGATCGAAGGAGGAACTGGCCCCGCATGTCATTGACCATATCCGCAAGTACGTCCTGAACAAGTACGGCGAGGAGATGCTCTACCACGGCGGGATCAAGGTCTATCTCTCCATCGACTACGACCTGCAGCGCGCCGCGATGGCCTCGCTCAAGGACGGACTCCGGGCGCTGGACAAGCGGCAGGGTTTCCGCGGCCGTGTCGGCTTCAAAGAAGTGAAACCCATGCCGGTCCAGTTGGGCGCGCTCCGGGTGGTGGTGAAGCCCGGCGAGGTGTTCAACGCCCATGTGCTCGCCGTGGGCGACGACTACCTCACGGTGAAGGGCCGCGGGATGGTGGGATTCATCATGAAGGATGACATGGCCTGGGCGATCATCAAGCCCAAGAAGCACAAGGACGATCCGGACGAGTTCAAAGCCCCGTCCGAGATCATTCAGCCCGGCGACATCATCAAGGTCCGGTTCAAGGACTACGACAAAAAGAAACAGACCGCCACGTTCCTGCTGGAGCAGGCGCCCCTGGTGGAAGGGGCCGTGGTCGTGCTCGAGCCCTACACCGGCTATGTCCGCGCCATGGTCGGCGGGTATGATTTCGTCGAAGGCGGGTTTAATCACGCGACGGACGCCAGGCGCCAGCCCGGTTCCGCCTTCAAACCCTTCATTTACGGAGCAGCGCTCGATACGAAGGACGGGGAGCAGTATCGGTATACTCCTGCAACGATCGTCTTCGACCTTCCCGTCATCCATGATCAGACGGAACAGGACAAGAAGGGATGGAAGCCGACTAATTACGATGAACGGTTCCTCGGCCCCATGCGCATGAGAACGGCGCTGGCCCTGTCGAGGAACGCGGTCACGGTGCGGCTGCTGGAGGACATCGGCCTGTCGCGGGCCGTGAGCTTCGCGCGGAAGGCCGGCATCACGAGCCCCATCAACGAGGACTATACCTCCGCGCTGGGATCTTCGGTCGTGACACCCCTTGAACTCACCTCCGCCTACGCGACCTTCGCCGCGCAGGGCATCCGGTCCGAGCCGATCCTGATCAAGAGCATCATCGACGGCAGGGGCGTCGTCCTCGAGGGATATGATCCGAAGCCAGAGGAGTCCATAGACCGGGTCACGGCCTATCTGGTTACGAGCCTGCTCAAGAGCGTGGTGGACGACGGGACCGGGAGGGGCGCAAAAGTATTGAACAAACCGCTCGCCGGCAAGACCGGGACCACCAACAATTACGTGGACGCCTGGTTCGTGGGGTACAGCCCGAGCATCGTGGTCGGCGTCTGGGTGGGCTACGACAATGCCCAGGCATCCCTGGGAGATAGAGAGACCGGTTCGCGGTCCGCGCTTCCCATCTGGGTTGGCGTGATGGCCAAAGCACTGGCGAACAAACCGGTCGAGGAGTTCCCGGTGCCCGAGGACGTGGTGTTGACGAATATCGACCCCGAGTCGGGCTTGCTCGCCCGGGAAGGCGCGGTCGATGCCATTCCCGATGTGTTCCGCAAGGGCACCGAGCCCACGCAATACGCCGAGACCAAGGACGGGCCCAAGGCGGGACAGTTCTACATGCTCGACCAGGGCGAGGGCGACTTTCTGCTCATGAAGAAAAAGAAGGCCGAAGAGGCCGAGGACTGATCGGGTAGGGGCGGCCCTGCGTGGCCGCCCGGTTCCGGACGGGGGTAACCACACAGGGTTACCCCTACAATACGATTAAAGAAAGACAACTATGGATTATAAGACCACGCTCAACCTGCCGAAGACCGACTTTCCCATGAAGGCGAACCTGAAGGACCTCGAGCCCCGCACCATCAGCCGGTGGCAGGAACAGGGGACCTATCGCCTGATCCAGGAACGGAACAAGGGCAAGCAGAGCTACATCCTCCATGACGGGCCGCCCTACGCCAACGGCCACATCCACATCGGCCACGCGCTGAACAAGACCCTCAAGGACATCATCGTCAAATACAAGTCGCTGTGCGGGTTCTCGTCGCCTTACGTCCCCGGCTGGGACTGCCACGGCCTTCCCATCGAGCACCAGGTGCTCAAGAACCTGGGGTCGAAGAAGGATTCGATGTCGCAGGCGGAGATCCGCAAGCTCTGCCGCGAATATGCCGAAAAGTTCATAGATATCCAGCGCGAGGAATTCAAGCGGCTCGGCGTGTTCGGAGACTGGGACAACCCCTACCTCACCATGAACTATCCCTATGAGGCGGCCATCGTGCGCGAACTCGGCAAGTTCGTGGGCACCGGAGGCGTCTACAAGGGCAAGAAGCCGGTGTACTGGTGCGGGTCCTGCGAGACAGCGCTTGCCGAGGCCGAGGTGGAATACGGCGATCACGAATCGCCGTCCATCTCGGTCAAGTTCTCCCTGTCCGGCGCGGAGAAGGCGCTTCCGTCGCTTTCCGGAAAGAACGTCAGCATCGTGATCTGGACCACCACGCCCTGGACGCTCGTGTCCAACCTGGCCGTGGCGCTCCATCCCCAGTTCGACTATGTCGCGGTCGATATCGGAACAAATGAAGTGCTGATCGTTGCCGAGGCGCTGCTTGCCTCGTCGCTCCAGAAGTTCGGGGTCACGTCACACACGGTCCTGGAGAAGTTCAAGGGGAAGACGCTTGAAGGGCTCAAGGCCCGCCATCCCTTCATTGACCGGGAGTCCCTGGTGATCCTCGGTGAGCATGTGACCCTCGAAGCGGGCACGGGCGTCGTGCATACCGCGCCGGGCCACGGCCAGGAAGACTATGAGGTCGGTCTCAAGTACGGGCTGGACGTCTATGCGCCGGTCGACCATAAGGCACGGTTCACCAAAGAGGCCGGCGTTTTCGTGGGCGAGCACGTGCACAAGGCGAACAAGGGGGTCATCAGCCTCCTTCAGGAAAAGGGCGTCCTGCTTGCCAACGAGAAGCTTTCTCACTCCTACCCTCATTGCTGGCGGTGCAAGAACCCGGTGATCTTCCGGGCCACGGAGCAGTGGTTCATCTCCATGAAGACGAACGACCTTCTGAAAAAGGTCATCGAGAACGCCAGCGCAGTGACCTGGGTGCCCGGATGGGGCAAGGACCGGTTCCTCTCGATGGTCCAGGACCGTCCTGACTGGTGCATCTCGCGCCAGCGGGCGTGGGGCGTCCCCATCGTTGCGTTCACCTGTAAGTGTAAGGACTGCCACACGCTTCTTCTCGACAAGAAGATCGTCGATCATGTGGCCGACATCGTCGCGCAGGAAGGCGCCGATGCCTGGTTCACCAAGTCGCCTGCCGAACTGATGCCTTCCGGGACCTCCTGCAACAAATGCGGGAAAAAGGAATTCGAGAAGGAGATGGACATCCTCGACGTCTGGTTCGATTCGGGCGTGAGCCAGGCCGCTGTGCTCAAAGAGCGCAAGGAGCTTTCCTGGCCCGCGGACCTGTACCTCGAAGGGAGCGATCAGCACCGGGGATGGTTCCAGTCGTCGCTCCTCGCCTCGGTAGGCACCACGGGCAAAGCGCCGTACCGCACCGTGCTGACCCATGGCTTCACGGTGGACGGTTCGGGCAAGAAGATGAGCAAGTCCTCGGGCAACGTGGTGGCACCCCAGGAGGTCATCGACAAGTACGGGGCGGAGGTGCTCCGGCTCTGGGTCTCGGCCGCCGACTATCGCGACGACATCCGCATCTCACCCGAGATCCTGGCGCACCTCGCCGAGGCCTATCGCAGGATCCGGAATACCAGCCGGTACCTTCTGGGCAACCTCTCGGACTTTGATCCCGCGAAGGAATCGGTCGCTGACGACAAGCTCCTTGAGATCGACCGCTGGGCTCTGCACCGGCTGCAGAAGCTCACGCAGCGGGTGGGCAAGGCCTACGACGATTTCGAGTTCCATATCGTCTTTCATTCGATCCATAACTTCTGCGCCGTGGATATGAGCGCATTCTACCTCGACATCCTGAAGGACCGGCTGTACACGGCGAAGGCCTCGTCCCCTGAGCGGCGTTCAGGCCAGACGGTCATGTACAAGATGCTCTCGACGCTGGTGCGGCTTATGGCGCCGGTGCTTTCGTTCACCGCCGACGAGGTTTGGGCCTATATGCCCGGAGAGAAGAAGATTCCCAGTGTGTTCCTCTCTGACTTTCCGAAGCCCGAGGACCGGTACGTCGACGACGGCCTCGAAGCACGGTGGGACAGACTCCTCGCGGTGCGCGGCGAGGCAGCAAAGGTGCTGGAAGGGCTCCGGAAGGACAAGACGATCGGCCATTCCCTTGATGCGGGCGTGACGCTCTACGCGGAGCCGGGCCTCCACGAACTCCTGAACAGATACCGCAACGACCTTCCCTTCATCTTCATTGTATCGTCCGCGGAACTGGCGAAGGAATCCGAGGCCCCTGCCAACGCCTTCACCAGCGAAACGGTCAAAGGCCTGAAGATCACGGCGGCCCCGGCGAAGGGCGAGAAGTGCGGCCGCTGCTGGATGTACAGCACGACCATCGGAACGGTGAAGGAACACCCTCAAATCTGCGGGAGATGCGCGGGGAACCTGGCATGATGCAGTGCGGAGTGCGGAGTGTGGAGTGCGGAGTTAACGTATGAAGAACAAATACGCCTGGTTTTCTGCCATCGCTGCCGCGGTCATGTTCCTGGACCAGCTAACGAAATACGTGGTCGTACAGCGGTTCAAACTGCACGAAAGCGTGCGGGTCATCCCCGGTTTTTTTGATCTCACCTACGTCCGGAACCCCGGCGCCGCTTTTGGCTTTCTGGCCGGCGCCCCGGGGGTGTGGCGGAGCATATTTTTCATCACCGTTTCGATCGTCGCCCTGGCGGTGATCATCGCATTGGTCCGCCAGACCCGCGATCGCCTGCCGCTCGTGGCGTTTTCTCTCATCGCTGGCGGTGCGGTGGGGAACCTCATCGACCGGGTGCGGTTCGGCGAAGTGGTGGATTTCATCGATTGGTATTATCGTACCTACCATTGGCCCACGTTCAACATCGCTGATTCGGCCATCACTCTCGGCGTGGGGCTCCTGGCGATCGAGATGCTGTTTGTGAAAAAAGAACCGAGCGCCAATATTCAAGAGCCAAATGACACATAAATCCCAAGCAGTAAATTTGATGAACTCGTAAAAAAATTGTAAATCTTATCTATTCCGTCATTCCCGTGCAAACGGGAATCCAGTCTTTTCAAGATCACAGGTGCCCCCTGGATACCCGCTTTCGCGGGTATGACGAGTTCTAACGAAACCATCAATTTTTAAGTAATTTGTAATTTGGTTTTTGGAGCTTACGCGCATGCATCCCATCCTTTTTGAAATACCGAAAATCGAGCTTGGCAGCTGGGCGCTCGGGCCCATTCCCATCCGGCTCTACGGCTTGATGATCGGCATCGGTTTCCTGGTCAGCATCTGGCTCGCCTCGCGGCAGGCGAAGAAGGAAGGCATCGACCCCGACCGCATCATGGACATGGGCGTCTATCTCCTGCTCGCGGCCATCGTCGGTTCCCGGCTGTTTTACGTGCTGGTCAATCTCCAGGAGTTCCAGAGAAACTGGCTCGATATCTTCGCCATCTGGAAGGGCGGGCTTGTCTTCTACGGCGGGCTGATCGGCGCGGTCGCCGTGGGAATGTGGTATGTGCGGAAGCACGATCTCCCGCTCTGGAAGACCGCTGACGTGGTCGCGCCCTACATCGCATTGGGGCACATGTTCGGACGGTTCGGATGTTTCTTTGCCGGCTGCTGCTACGGTGCGCCCTGCTCCGGCGATCTGTGCATCACCTTCACGGACAGTCATTCCCTGGCGCCGCTCGGCGTCGCTCTCCATCCGACCCAGCTGTTCGAGGCGGGCGGCGAGTTCGTGAACTTCGTTATCCTGTTCACTCTGTACCGTGTCAGGAAGTTCGACGGCCAAATATTCTGGCTTTACCCTGTTCTGTACTCCATTCTTCGCTTTGTCGTCGAGTTCTTCCGCGGCGACACGGCGAGGGGCGTCTATTTCGGAGGCGTCATCTCCACGTCCCAGATCGTCTCGATCATGATGCTCTGCGTCTCCCTGTTCATGTTGTGGCGACTGGGCAATAAACAACGGGACAAGGTCGAGGTTGTGGCAATAAAGAGGGCAAAGGTTGAGGCTGGGGTTAAGAAGGACCGCTCAAAGCATTGACAGAATTTTATATAAGTCCCGGTTAGCTGCCATTGCGCGGTTTCAAAAGGAGTTGGGTTCAGATAAAAAAAGCCTTCGGGGCTGCAATGCCGATCTCGTCAGAGACGCATCTCATATAAACCAGTTGACGGTATCATTCATGCTATGCTACTATAAATTGTAGCGAGGTGAAAACAGATGCTTTCTACTCTCAAAGATGCCGTGATGTCCATTAAAACCGTTCAGCCCGAACAAAAGCCGAAAGGGAACGTCTCAGACGGGCTGTTGGGCAAGTATGCGGGTATTGTTCCGGATGGAAAAACGTCAGCGGAGTTCATCCGGGAACAGCGAGCATCGGCTTACGGCAAAGTAAAAAAATAGCATGGATACTCCCAAAGTCCTCCTGGATACGGATGTCGTGATCAACTGGCTGGTGCAGGAGTTGGAGACAGTATCCGCGAAAGAGCTCTGGAAGGCGCCCCATGAAATCGTGCGGCGCGCGGAGGCCGGGAAGCTGAGGGCGCTTATCTCACTCACGACCCTTTTGGAGATCCGGTTTCTTTTGCGCAGGAAAAAGTCTTTCTCGACCCGCCAGGTAGAAGACGATCTCAACTCGATCACGTCTGTAATAGATGTCATCATCCCCGATGAAATAAGCCTGCTCAAGGCCAATACCCTTCAAGCTGATCATCCCCTGGATCCTTTCGATGCGATCCACCTGTCTCTCTGCGTGGGCCTGGAGCCTGTTACTCTGATATCACGCGATGACGACTTCATTGAGATCGCCAGGAAGCTCGGCACTGCGCTGACGCCTGAAGAATTTGTAGCCACTTTAAAATAACAAAAGAGTGAAACTTCGGGGATATTCGTTCTCGGGGCGCGTTGCGGCGAGCATCAAGCCCAGCCTCGTCGATTATCGACTCCTCCGATGTTCCGACTTGAGAAGGAAAGCGCCACGTTTAATCTCTGGGCGCCGAGTGTTTTATTTCCCATGCCCCTGAAGACCCTCATCGTCACCGACAACCACACCGGCAAGCGCCTCGATATGTTCATTCAGCATCACGAGGCGTACAGCTCGCGGAACCGCATCCAGACCTTTATCAAGGACGGCCTTGCCCTGGTCAACGGGAAGCCTGAGAAGCCCAGCTACAAGGTCAGGGCAGGCGACACGGTGACGCTCGAACTTCCCGAACGGAAGGTCCGCGAGGTACTGCCCGAGAACATACCGCTTCATATCGTGTTCGAAGACGACCACATGGTGGTGTTGAACAAGCCGCCGGGCCTGGTCGTCCATCCCGCGCCCGGAAACTACACCGGCACGCTCGTGAACGCCTTGCTCTATCACTACGGAAGTCTTCCCTCATCGGGGAAGGGGACCGCGGAAGGCGCGGGGAGCGAACGGGAGCGCGCGGGCATCGTTCATCGCCTTGACAAGGACACCTCGGGCGTCATGGTCGTGGCGAGAACGGAGCAGGCGCTCAAAGCGCTTTCGAAGCAGTTCAAAGACCGGGTGGTGCAGAAGAAGTATGTCGCGCTGGTCAGCGGCGTTATCAAAAAGGGCTCGGGAACCATCGAGGCGGCCATCGGCAGGCACGTAAAAGAGCGGAAAAAGATCAGCGTTCACACGGCATCGCCGCGCGAGGCCGTTTCTCTCTTCAAGGTCAAGGAGCGTTTCAAAAAAGCGACCCTCGTTGAAGTGGAGATCAAAACAGGACGGACCCACCAGATCCGCGTGCACATGGCGCATCTGGGATACCCCGTCCTGGGCGACCGGGTATATGGCGGCGCCAGGGCGGCAACGCTTGGCTCTCTCTCTTTCTCCCGCCAGATGCTTCATGCCGAATCGCTTTCGCTGCTCCATCCCGTGACCGGAACTCCCCTGACCTTCATTGCCCCGCCTCCTCCGGACATGGTGGAGGCCATTGATCGCCTGCGATGAGGAGCGTGACGGCAGCTCTTCGAAACCCGGCTTCCCACGATTTATTGGCATACCCTTAAAATACCCCACCAAGATGAACAAAAATATATTATAATACTATCAATGCATAGCAGCGCATGCCTGTCAGTGCAGACAATTCACAGCCTTAGAGCAGGCTGATCATTTGAATGCGTAATTATATCAATAACTTGCGTCATGGGCAGGAATATTCATGGAGAGCACGAGAAGGTATCCCCGACATACATATAATGAGATTCCCGAAATTCCTGTTACCATCATTCAATTCGGTAAACTGGAAAGGATGGACCTGACCGTGCGGTGTGTTGACATCAGCGACGGCGGCCTGGGGATCATCGCGGACATCCCGCTTTCGCCAGGCTTTGTCTGGTTCCGGGACCCATTGCACAAGCATAAGGGGGGCATGATCGTGTGGAGCAGAAAGGATGACAGCGGATTCCGGGCCGGGATACAATTTCTTCCGATTCCCCAGAGCCCCGGCGACTACCTCCAGATGACCGATGACTAGATAATTGACAGCGTTTTCATGAGCTTCAGCACCGTCTTCCCGTTGCGCCGTTCTATCAGTTCTTTTTAGCGCTAAATTCACAAGTATGCACCTGTCAGTGGCCGTATTTTCCCGCCAAAAAAAGCGTGAATTCATCTTGATTTTATTTTCTTACCTGCTATATTTTCAATTAACAACTATATGTTTCATGATCGGTCAGGGGGAAATGATGCAATTTAGGGAACTGGTCATAGCGCTGGTGCTGACACTGCTGTCGGCCGGGCTTGCCGTGGCCCAGGAGAAGGGCGGTCCCGGCAACATCGACGTGCGGAGTTCACTGGTTGGCGGTCGCGTCTATATTGATAATGAGTACAAGGGTGACGCGGATATCTTTATCGAGGACGTGAAGCCCGGTGAACACGCCATAACCGTGCGCCAGGGCGGACAGACCGTGAGCGGCCAGTTCATCCTCCGGTCGAACGAGACCATGATGCTGGAAGCGCGGTTCGATGAGGACCGCATTGTCGACCTCAAGGTTGTTGCCCGGGAAGAGGCCGCGAAACGGGCCGAGGCGGAGCGCAAGACTGAAGCGGAGCGGAAGAAGAAGGAAGACGTTCCCCATGCCAGGACCGAAGAAAAAAAGAAGCCTGAGCAGAAGAAGACCGTCGTTGCAGTCCCGAAGCCTCATACCAGTCCCGAGGATGAGCGGCGCGAAGTGTACCTGAGCATCATCCGTGTCAACGTTGAGGACGTCGGGGCCACTGATATGAAGGTCACCCGGAAGATAAGCACGAAGACCGTAACGAACTTTAACGACAGCAAGAACATCACCGGCAAGCTCTATCGCTCCAAACAGAATTTTCTGCTGTGCGAAACGGGGTCCTGCTACCGGGACTGGAACGGGCGGTTCTTCTATATAGATGAGCGCGGAAAGCGCGATGCGTTCCTGATCCGCTGGAAAGAGACCGTTTTTACCGGTGTGACGCCGGAGGGGACCAGCAAATTGGAAATGGACCTCTGCCTGAACGGGGAGTGCAAGCGTCTCACCTTTACCGCCCAAGGCGATGCTTCGGAACAAACCTCGATCGACCGGTATGTGCTGAGTTGGAACAAGACCGCCTTTATTCTCCGACGGGCCGATCTGCTCAAGGAGATCACCGACGCCGGAGGGAAGGTCCCGGATTATTGATCCTGAACGGATAACAAGAACTTCTTTTAGGCGGCCATTGGGCCGCCTTTTATTTTGCTGTGTGCCGAGCATGTTCGACAGCTTGGAGGTGCAAGTCCTCTACCCAGCCTGATGGAGGCGAAGGGTTAGCGAAGCGCAAGGGCGTCATCGTGAGATGGGGTCTGAAAGAAGCGTGTAGCAAACACGCGAGCCGATGAACAAAAACCGGATATGAGGCGTGAGTGCCGGACGAGCGGGCAACTGACCGCGAAGTCCTCTTCCATCAAGGGCGCAAAGCGTAAATCCGGCGGTTGTGCGTGGAAGGCGGTCGAACTTACCTCGGGAGATCTGCGCCATGTCCCGGAATCGGGACTGAGAAAGCCGTGAGGTTTTCTGATCGTGGCGCAGAAGTCAGCAGCGGGCATAGTAAGACTACGCAGTCGGTTCACTCGATTGAGACACTCGCCCGAAAGGGGAGAAACAGCAGGGCTCGCACGAACCGGAAACGGTACTCTGAAGGCCCAAACGGTTGGAGTGGCAAGTAGGATGCGGAATTCGCAAGTGTAGTGCGGTAGAAAACCCAGGATGGCTGGCCTTAACGGTGTAAGTAGGGGTGAAGCCCCAAGGGACGCCGACAAGGACCGAAACGTTTGCGAAGCACTGCATACCCAAAAGCACGGCGAGAAACTATCGCTTAACCAGCCGAACCGCCGTGTACGGACCCGTACGCACGGTGGTGTGGGAGGGGAGGAGCCGAGAGGCTCCCCCCTATCCCGATTTCGCCCTGAGCTGACCGCAGGCGGCGAGGATGTCCCTGCCCATGCTGTTCCTGACCACGGCCACGTGGCCGTTCCTGAGCAACAGGTTCCGGAACGCGTAGGCCCGCTCCTCGTCAGGACGTTCGAAGTCGCTGCCGGGGAAGGGGTTGAACAGCAGGATGTTGACCATGCACGCCACCCCCTGAAGCAGTTCTCCGAGCCTGGCCGCGTCCCCGTCGGAATCATTTATACCTTTGAACAGAACATACTCGATCGTTACGGACCGTCCGGTCTTCTGACCGTAATACCTCACGGCTTCCATGAGCCGCCCGATGGGATATGCCTTGTTCACCGGCATGATCCGGTCCCGTATCGCGTCGGTCGTCGCGTTCAGCGATACCGCGAGGCTTACGTTGACGCCGTCATCGGCCAGCCGTTCGATCATGGGCGCCAGGCCGCAGGTGGACAGGGTCACCTTCTTAGGCGAAAAAGCGAACCCGTGGCGGTCGGTTGACGTGGCGATGAACTTCTTCACGGCGTCATAATTGCTGAGCGGTTCGCCCGTGCCCATCAGCACGATGTTGGTGACCGGCTGTTCTCCGGAGAACCGTGCCGCCGCAAAGAACTGGTTCACCATCTCCCCGGGCGTCAGGTTTCGCACCAATCCGCCGCTCCCGGTAAGGCAGAACCCGCAGCCTGATGCGCAACCGACCTGGGTCGAGACGCAGAGGGTGAGACGGCCCGGCCCGGGGATGAGTACCCCTTCAATGGAGTTTCCGTCACCCAGCCGGTAGAGCAGCTTCGTGGTACCGTCGTCGGCGCTGTCGCTTCGTTCTATGGTGAGCCTAGAGATCGCGCAGTGTCCTTCCAGGAGCTCCCGGAAAGGCCTGTTCAGAGCCGTCATCGCGTCGAGGTCTTCCACGCGCTTCCTGAAGAGCTGTATCGCGACGCGGTGACCCTGTCCGGGTTTCTGCCGGAGCTGGTCAACGCAGAGCCGGTCGATGTCGTCTGGGGTAAGTTCTTTAAGGTCGATCATGGTAGTTGGTTCATTCGTACTAAAGTTGAAAGGCAAGGCATGTCCACAAAAGCAAAGGCTCGGATGAAAAGCTTGTCCGCAGATTACACAGATTAAAAAACGACCGTCCTGATTCGTGTTTAAAATATTAAATCTGCGTTAATCTGCGAAATTTGCGGACGAATCTAAGCCTTTCTCGGTTTCTGGTCTGTATATCTTTTTCCGTTTCCGCATATCCCTGTCCGTCAGTTCTTCGCCTTCCGGAATCCCGCCTTCAGCGCCTCTTCTTCTGTCGGGAAATAGATCCGGTTCTTTTCCCGTACCCTGTCATACCCCGTCTGGCCGGGAAGGTGGTAGATGTGGGACTTGATGTTCCCGATGACCGTTCCCCGCCGGGCAGGATCCGACCACGCAGCCCGCTCGTTCTTGTTCCACATGCCGACGCCGGCCTTGCGGGCGTCCCTATCCGCCTTCACAAAAGCGCGCTGGTATCGGAAGGGATACTTCGTATAGGCCCGTCCATAGCCCAGCCGCACCAACTCCAGATTGAAGTTCGTCCCCTCCCCGGTAATGACATAGGCGAGGGTCCTGCCGTACTTGTCCGTTGCGCCGCCGGGGCGGTCGGGCGCCTCGAACTCCAGCCGCACCTGTTTGCCCAGGAGGGCGCGGCGCGTAAAGTCCGAGGCCTCGGGGCCGTAGAACTGAACAGGGGTGTCCGGCCTTCCGGTCTCGGGCGTGTCAACGCCGATGAGACGGACCGTGACCTCCCGTCCGCCCCGCACGACGACGATGGTGTCGCCGTCGAACACGGTCGAGACCACGACCGGCCCGGCCTGCGTATCCGCGCGGCTTGGCGTGCAGACGGGAACGCCGGCAATGACGGCCGCAAGGCCCAGTGCTCCTATGATTTTCGAACAGGAAGATATCATGGAAATGATGACGCCGGCATGCGTACCCTGCGTGCCGGCGTGTTGAGCGTTCGGTTCGGGGACCCGGAGGGGCTACTTCGGGGCGATCTTTTTCTTCATGACGTTCAGCTGGTCCATGTGGATGGTTTCCTGCGCCATCATTTCCTCGAAAATGACCTTTGTCTGGTCGTCCTGCGCTTTTGCGGCAAGGCCTTTATAAAAATTATAAGCCTTCGCTTCGATACCGAGGGCGAGGGAAAGAGCGTCCGATTCGCTCTTGACCTCGAATTTTTCTATCTTCTTCTCGAGATCCTTCACCGGCATCCCGCCCTCGGAAACCGTTGTCGGGGCCTTCGCGCTGAACGCTTTGAACTCTTCCAGTTCCCGGTCATCAAGGATCGATTGATAGAGGGACTGGATGTAGGTCATGTGCTTGTTTTCCCATACGGCCAGGTCCTCGAAGGTCTTTTTTGCCTCTGCAGCGCTCGATTTTGACGCGGCCTGGGCGTAGAACTCTTTCGTGCCCTTTTCCATGATATAGGCTTCCACGAGGGCCTGGAGCAGGTCTTCTTTTCCGGTCAGCATAACGATCCCCTTGTTGGTAGGATGATGAACAACTGGTAGTAATGTAGCATAAACCGTGCCGCTTGTCACTCCTCCTCTAATTGTTCGCCGGCGCTTCGGGTCAGAAACTGCTTGTTTTTCTTCCGACTTTTGTTTAATATACACACCCTGAAATACTGTGTACCGTTGAGGAGGTTATGGTCCATGCCAGTGTATGAATATGAGTGCGGCTCCTGCGGGGGCCGCTTTGAGGTCATCCGGAAGTTCAGCGATCCGCAGTTGACCGAATGCACGCTGTGCAACGCGACCGGCGTCAGAAAGGTCCTTTCTCCGACGGCGTTCGTTCTGAAGGGCGGCGGGTGGTATACGTCCGATTATCCCTCCGCTGACCGGAAGAGCGCGGCTGATTCGGAGAAGCCCGCATCGAAGCCGGAGACCGCCGCTCCTGCCTGCCCCTCCGGAGGATGTCCCTCCGGCGCCTGTCCTGCAAAGAGCTGATACCTGATGGAATCCGTCCATATCCATATCCCTTACGGGCACCTGCGCGATTATCTTGCCCTTGTCCGGAAGCGGAAGTACGATCTCGAGATCTATATGCCCGCGACGGTCCTGGGCCAGCTTGAACGTGCCGATCTCGAGGTGCTGCTGGACAACCTGGACTGGAATCCCGCCCTGACGCTCCATGCTCCGTTCATGGACCTGAACCCCGGGGCAGTGGACCCCATGGTCCGGTCCGCGACGCAGGTGCGCTTCAAGCAGATCCTGGCCATCGCGTCGGTGCTCAAGCCCCGCGCGGTGGTGTTCCACGCGGCTTACGACCGGTGGCGGTATGCCGGAAAGAAGGACCTCTGGCTCGAGAACAGCATGCAAACCTGGCCCCGCGTGATGGAGATCGCCGGAAAGATCGACGGCATGCGCGTGGCCGTCGAGAACGTCTTTGACGAGGACCCTGAGGCGCTTGCCTTGCTCATCGAACGGGTCGCTCATCCGAATTTCGGGTTCTGTTTCGATACGGGCCATTTCAATCTTTTTTCCACCGTGACCATGGAAGCGTGGTTCGAACGCCTGGGGAAGCACCTGGTCGAGGTGCATCTGCACGACAACAAAGGCACCGCTGATTCCCACTGGGCCCTGGGCAAGGGCACCATCGACTTCCCCCGATTCTTTCAGCTCATGCGGCAGAGCGGCTCAAAACCGGTCTATACCATCGAGGCCCACGATGTGGAAGATATCGAGCCGAGCCTTGAGAAGGTCAGGGAGTTCTTGATGGGCGGAGCATAGAGAACAGACGACAGAATAGATGAGAGACCGGAGATAATCGGCCATTCGTTACTATGGTTCATTCGTAATAAAGTTGAAAAGGCAAGGTATGACCACAGAAACAAAGGCTCGGAGGAAAAACTTATCCACAGATTACGCAGATTACGCAGATTTAATCTCGTCTTTAAAAACAAGATTCAGGACGGTCTTTTTGAATCTATTTAATCTACGTCGCTTAGAAGCGCCTACTTTTGGAATCTGCGGACGAATCTTAGTTGTTCTCGGTTTCCGGTTTGAACAGCTTCTTTCAACAAAAATACGAAAGACCCATTACTCTTGACCATTCCACCTTTGCCTTGACCCCGTTGTCGCATAATTTTGTGGAAGGGATTGGCCTGTTATAGCGCCAACCAAAGCTGACAAAGCCTTTTAGCGTGATCTGCGGCAGCTCATTGGGCTCATGCGATTGGCTCGCTTCCAGGCATATGAGTTTCTGCAACAACGGGGTTGACACAGCCTGCTCCGTGCTTTAGACTACTATCATGAAAATATTACTTATTATCCCTATCGTTGCGCTTGTTGCCAGCTCCTGCGTTTCTCCGGCGGCAAGGATGCCGGAAGTATCTATGGGCAGCATCAGCGAGGAATCACAAAAACAGGCCGACGCCTATTATCATTTTATGAACGGCGGGATGCTCGAGCAGGAGGGGGCACTGGACCCCGCCTCGAAGGAATATGAAGCAGCGTTCCGGCTGGATCCGCGGTCCGCTGATATCGCCCTCGCCCTGGCATCGCTCTTCCTGCGCCGGGGAAAGGCGGATGATGCGGCGTTGTACGCGCAGAAGGCGGCGGACCTCGATCCGGACAGGACCGAGACCCTGATGCTGCTGGCGGGGATCAACAGCGGAAAGAAGAAGTTCGAGGCGGCCCTCGAACTTTACAAAAAGGTCATCGTCCTCGACCCGGCAGTAGAGGACGCCTATCTCTATCTCGGCTCGCTCTATGCTTCCATGAAGCGTTTCGACGAAGCGGTCGAAACGTTCCGGGCGCTGGAAAAGAAACATCCCGGTTCGCTCATGGCCCCGTACTACCTGGGCCGCATCTTCACCGAGCGGAAAATGTACCCCGAGGCCGTGACGGAGTTCAAACGGGCGATCTCGATACGGGACGATTTCGAGCCGTCCCATACGGGGCTCGGCGTGGTCTATGAGATCACGGGAAGGCCCAGGGACGCGATCGATGCTTACAAGAAGTCCCTTGCGCTGAATCCCCATAATGCCGAGCTCCGTCAGCGCGTGGCCCAGCTGTATATCCAGGAAAATTCACTCGACGAGGCGCTGGAACAGTTCCAGAAACTGGTCGCCGCCGATGCGCAGAACTATGACGCCTACGTCAAGATGGGCCTCATCTACGTTGAGAAGCAGCGGTACACCGAGGCCGTCGAAGCATTTCGCATCGCCTCCCTCGCCATGCCGGAGAATATCAGGGTCCGCCAGTACCTGGGGACCGTGTTCATCTCCCTGGAGCAGTACGATGAGGCGCTCAAAGAATACGCCGAGGTCCTGAAACTCGCTCCGGACGACACGGACTCCATTCTCCAGGTCGCCTATATCTATTCCCTGCAGGGACGGGTGAAAGAAGCGGTGCCGCTGCTCAAGAAGGCGGTCAACGAGCAGCCGGGAAAGGCGGAACTCTATCTGTATCTCGCGAACGCTCACCTGGAGCTCGAGCAATACGCCGATGCGGCCGTCGTTCTCAGGAAGGGCATCGAGATGGCGCCGGACCGGGAGGACCTGTACTTCACCCTGGCCGTGGCGCACGAAAAGCAGGGGAAGCGGGACGAGATGATCGCGTCCCTCAAGAAGGCCATTGAGCTCAAGCCTGACCATGCCGATGCGCTGAACTACCTTGGTTACACCTATGCCGAGGCCGGGGAGCACCTCGATGAGGCGATCAGCCTCATCAAACGGGCGCTTCTGATCAAGATGGATAACGGCTATATCTTGGACAGCCTGGCCTGGGCCTATTACCAGAAGGGCATGCTCAAAGAAGCGAACGAGGTCATGGTCAAGGCTCTCAGCAAGGCCGACGACGACCCGGTCATGCGCGAGCATTATGGTGACATCCTCCTGAAGCTCGGAAAAAATGACAAGGCAAAGGAACAGTGGATCAGATCGCTCGAGCTCGACCCCAGGAACCAGAAGCTTCGCGACCGGTATCGGAAGGCGGGTTTCGGCGACCCCGATGCCGTGGTGAAGCCCGACCAGCCGGCGAAGAAAGACAAGAAAGAAAAGAAAAAAGAGAAAAAAGAGAAGCCGTGAAGACCCGCGTTCTCCTCTGTATAATAATTTTCCCGCTCCTGTCCGCGTGCTTCGTCGCTCCACCGGAAATTCCCCTGCACGAAGGTCCTGCCGAGCCCGTCGTTACCGCATTACAACAACGCCGCCGATCGTTCACGGGCATGAAGGCCGTTGCCCGCGTGGAGACGGAGCGCAAGGGCAGGAAGCGCGCCTATGAGAGCGTTGCCATTCTTCAGCAACGGTTCGATAAGCTTCGGGTCGAAGGATATGGCCCGATGGGTGAATCGCTCTTCGCCCTCGTCTGGGACGGGAAGGACGTGCTTGTCCGGAAGGCCGGAGAGTCCGAACCGGTGAAAGTGGGGCAGTTCGGCCTGGAGCGGATCATGGGCGTCCCTCTGTCGCCGGCTGACCTGTGCTCGATCCTGTCGGGCAACATACCGAATATTCCGGATAACGCCGGGGCCAGCGTGCGTTGCGCCGAGGCTGGATGGTGTTTCGTTGATCTCCGTCATGAGGACCAGCACTGGAGGGTCAAGATCGAACCCAACGGCGGGGCGAACGGTGATGTACGGATCGATGCAATAGAACTGTACCGCGGAGAACGAGTCGTTTTTCGCAGCGCATTTGCCTATTTTAGGGAAGGCGTCAACCAGGTATTTCTGAATCCAACAGTGATACGTATCGAAAGTCCGGATCGGGATATGTCCGTCACGGTGGCCTATGAGGATGCTGACATGAACGTCCCTGTCGAGGACGGCGCCTTCGTTCTGGGCGGCGAGGGGGCAGACAGATGAACGAACTGATCCTGCGGACACCGGCCAAGATCAACCTCTGCCTGTCGGTGCTGGGGAAAAGGCCCGACGGGTACCACGACGTCGAGATGGTGATGCAGGCCGTGGGCCTGTACGACCAGGTTACGGTCCGACTCGCGGCGTCCGGCATCACGGTTACTTGTGACAATACCGCCATTCCCGTTGGCGAGGAGAACATCGCCTACCGGGCCGCCCGGGAAATGCTGGACCTGACCGGGAGGCAGACCGGCATAGCCATTGATATCAAAAAAAACATTCCTGTGGCAGCCGGACTGGGCGGCGGGAGCAGCGACGCGGCCGCCGTGCTGGTTGCCTGCAACAGGCTTCTGGGGGCCGGACTCGGCAGGGAGCGTCTCGCCGAGGTTGGCACGCGGCTCGGCATGGATGTGCCTTTTTTTTTCTATGGCCCAACCGCCCTGGCGAAGGGGCGGGGAGAGCTCCTGACCAGCCTTCTTTCGCCGCCTAAGTTCTGGGTTTTACTGGCGAATCCCGGGTTCGAGACCTCCACCGCCTGGGTCTATAAAAACCTGAATTATGGGTTGACAAAAAAAGTCGATTGTACTAATATTGCAGGGCTAAAAGTCAGTCAGATTGCCTGTTCGCTCCATAACGACCTTCAAACGGTTACGGCCGCGGCCCACCCGGTTATCGGGGAAATGGAACGGTCCCTGCTCGACACCGGGGCATTGGGTGTATGCATGAGCGGCAGCGGGCCTACGGTGTTCGGAATATTTGAGGCCGAGACGGCCTGCCGAGCGGCGGAAAAGGCACTTCATACGAAAGGGTGGCACCTCTATCCGGCAGAAATCCTGATCGGATCGCTTTATGAGGAACACCTGAGATCAGCCCTGACCGGGCGACCCCGGAGATAGACCACGTACTATCGATCATGCTGTGGGTGAGCGCGTATGGAGATCACGGAAGTCAGGGTATTTCCGGTTACCAACGAAGAGCGCTTGAAGGCCTATGCCACCATCACGATCGATAGCGTCTTCCTGATCAGGGACCTCCGCGTTATCAACGGCAATACCGGACTTTTTGTCGCCATGCCGAGCCGGAAGATGAAGGATGGAACATTCAAGGATATTGCCCATCCGCTGAACAGCGAGACACGTCAGATGATCGAGAAAAAGGTCCTGGCCGAGTACGAGCGCGAGCTGGTAAACCCGACCAAACGGCCGGAGCGGCCGGAGGGCGCAGCCGAGATCAGCCAGGGGTAACGCCGCCAAGCGATCTGCCGATTCTGCATCAGATCAGACCTGAGAGGATAGGCCTCCTGCCTATCCTTTTCATTTTTTCTCCGTAACATTCGGGGATCGTCTAATGGTAGGACAGAGGCCTTTGAAGCCTTGAATCGGGGTTCGACTCCCTGTCCCCGAACCACTGAAACAGCCGTGACGCGGGACGCGTCGAAAGGGAACGATGGTCAAAACAAAGCATGGCATGAATATCTTCACCGGCAACGCCAATCCCGGCCTGGCCGGTGAGATCTGCGAACTGATGAACATCCCTCTCGCGAAAGCCGACGTGACCCGCTTCAGCGACGGGGAGATCAATGTCCAGATCCTGGACAACGTGCGCGGCTCCGACGTATTCGTGGTCCAGCCCACCGCCGCCCCGGTGAACCGGAACCTGATGGAACTCCTCATCATGATCGACGCTCTCAAGCGGGCCTCGGCGGCCCGGATCACGGCGGTGCTGCCCTATTACGGGTACAGCCGGCAGGACCGGAAGGTCCAGCCCCGGGTACCGATCACCGCCAAGCTTGTGGCGGACCTGATCACTACGGCCGGGGCGAACCGCGTGCTGACCATCGATCTCCATGCGGGGCAGATCCAGGGATTCTTCAATATCCCCGTGGACAACCTGTTTGCCGCGTCGGTGCTCCTGGACTATCTGCGCACCAAGCCGTTCAAGGACCTGACCCTGGTATCTCCCGACGCGGGCGGCGTGGAGCGGACCCGGGCTTTCGCCAAGCGATTGAACGCTTCGCTTGCGATCATCGACAAGCGGCGGGAAAAGGCGAACGTCGCGCAGGTGATGCATATTATCGGCGACGTGAAAGGGCATGACTGCCTGCTCCTTGACGACATGGTGGACACGGCGGGCACCCTGACCGAGGGTGTGGCGGCGCTCAAGAACGCAGGGGCGGGAGCGATCATGGCTGCCTGCTCCCACGCGGTGCTGTCCGGGCCGGCCATCCAGCGGATCAACGATTCGGCGCTCGACGAGGTCATTGTCACGAACACCATTGCTCTTGACAGCAAACGGAAGGAGTGCAAGAAACTGACGGTCCTCTCCGTCGCGCCGCTCCTTTCCGAGGCGATGAACCGGATCCACGAAGAGACATCGCTTAGTTCGCTGTTCGTGTAACGATAAAACATTGCGGAGTGCGGAGTGCGGAATGCGGAGTAATGCAGCACCGTGCTTCATGGGTATCATAAAATAATCAGCTGAAACAGTACTGGAGGAAACATGGAACGCGTAGCATTGACAGCACAGGTAAGGGAAAAGGCGGGCAAGGGTGTGGCGCGGGGGCTCAGGCGGGAGAAAATGGTGCCGGCGGTCCTGTACAGCCATGGCAAGTCCATGCCCATTTCGATGGTGAACAAGGACGTGACGAAGATCCTCAATATCGAGGGTGGCGAGCACGCCCTCATCAACCTCACGCTCGAAGGGGCGAAGGAATCCGGCGAGCGCATGGCCCTCATCAAGGACTACCAGGTGGACCCGCGAAGCGGCGCTCTGATGCACCTCGACCTCATGGAAGTGGCCATGAACGAGAAGGTGAAGATCCAGGTGGCCGTGCACATCTCGGGCAACTCCATCGGCGTCAAGGAAGGCGGCATCTTCCAGTACGGACAGAGAACGCTCGAGGTTGAGTGTCTGCCGACCCATATCCCCGACAACATCGAGGTCATCATCACCGACCTCAAGGTGAACGAGTCGCTCCACGTACGGGACATCACGGCGCCTGAGGGCGTCCGCATCCTGACCGACGGTGATGCTACCGTGGCGACCATCCAGCCGCCGATCTCGGCAGAGAAGCTCGAGCAGATGCTGGCGGTTGCGCCGTCTGAGACAGAGGCTGGCGAGCCTGAGGTCGTGGGCAAGAAGAAGGAAGGGGAGGCAGAGGCCGCTCCTGCAGCCGGCGCCAAAGGCAAGGAAGCCGGGAAGGATGCTGCTCCCAAGAAGGAAGCCGGGAAGGATGCTGCCAAGAAAGAGGCCGCTCCCAAGAAGTAGCTTCGCCGCGTAGGACCGGGGACCCTGCATGAAGATCGTCATTGGGCTCGGCAACCCGGGCAGAAAGTATGAACGCACCCGTCACAACGCAGGCTTCATGGCGGTCGATGAACTCGCCAGGCGCCTGCGTTTTGATTTGTCCGGGGAGAAATATCAAGCCTTCACAGGCAGGGGCAGGATCGACGGCGAGGAAGCGCTTCTCGCGAAGCCCCAGACCTACATGAACGAGAGCGGCCGCTCTGTTGGTGCGGCCCTCCGGTATACGACGGCAGAGATATCCGATCTCATCGTGGTACATGATGAACTGGACCTTCCCCTCGGGACGGTCCGGGTCAAGACCGGCGGCGGCCACGGCGGCCACAACGGGCTCCGCTCGATCATCGACCACTTGGGGTCGCCGGAGTTCATCCGGGTCCGCGTCGGTGTCGGCAGGCCGGAGCCCGGTCGCGATTCCGCCGACTATGTCTTGAGCCCCTTCCTCCCGGAAGAACAGCAGACAGCGGCGGAGGCCATGGCGAAGGCGGCGGATGCGGTCCAGACCATCGTGCGGGACGGTCTGACCAAAGCCATGAACGCCTTTAATAAGAAGTAATTGTGACGTCAAGCCCGGAGCGCGGCGGAAACAATGCTCCGGGTTTTTTATTTAAAAGACCACGTCCGCCACTAAGGCACGAAGGCACAAAGGATGACAGGTACGGCTTTTCTTCGTGTCTTTGGTGTATTCGTGGCATTCATGAAGGAGCTCCCATGGGTTTTAACTGCGGTATCGTCGGGCTGCCGAACGTCGGCAAGTCCACCATCTTCAACGCGCTGACCTCGGCCGGCGCGCAGGCGTCGAACTATCCCTTTACCACCATCGACCCCAATGTGGGTGTGGTGGACATGCCTGACGAGCGTCTCGCCAAACTTGCCGCGATCTACCAGCCCAAGAAGCTGACGCCCACGATTATGGAGTTCGTGGACATCGCCGGTCTCGTGAAGGGCGCCTCGCAGGGCGAGGGACTGGGCAACAAGTTCCTGGCAAACATTCGCGAGGTTGACGCCATCGCCCACGTGGTGCGCTGCTTCGAGGACCCCAACGTGATCCATGTCGCGGGAAAGGTCGACCCGAAGGCCGACATCGAGGTCATTGAGGCCGAACTTATGCTTGCGGACCTCGACGCCATCGAGAAGCGGTTGTTCAAGGCCGAGAAGATGGTCAAGACCGGGGACAAGAAGACCGCCGAGGAAGTGGAATTCATGAGGCGGCTGAAGGACATGCTGGCGAAAGGCGAACCGATCCGGAGGGGGGCGCATTCCGACGAAGAGCAGGTCTGGCTCCGGAGCTATGCCCTGCTTTCATCCAAACCGGTGCTTTACGTGGCGAACGTGGCCGAGGATATGGTGGACAAGCCGAACCCCTCTGTGGACGCGGTGAGGAAGATCGCGGCTGAAGAAGGCGCGGGCGTCGTGGTCATCTCCGGCCAGGTGGAAGGCGAGATCGCCCAACTCCCGCTGGAAGAACGGAAGGAATATCTGTCCGGCATGGGGCTCAAGGAGTCGGGCCTCGACCGGATGATCCGCGCTGGATACGACCTCCTGGGTCTCATCACGTACCTCACGGCAGGTGAGAAGGAGGTCCGCGCCTGGACCATCACCAAGGGCACCAAGGCGCCCCAGGCGGCGGGCAAGATCCACACAGACTTCGAGAAGGGGTTCATCCGTGCCGAGGTGTTCCACTACGATGACCTGATGAAGTTAAAGACCGAACAGGCGGTGAAGGCTGCGGGGCTGCTGCGGTCCGAAGGCAAGGAGTACGTGGTCAAGGACGGCGACATCATGCTGTTCCGGTTCAACGTGTAGGTCAACGACATGAAAGGAAATCTCAAAAGGCCTGTCCCTGAGGACAGGCCTTTTTCTTTTGGTATGCCAGGCATGACACTCTGCACTCTGGTGCAGGCTGATCAGATGTGG
>CAYPOT010000046.1:0-30662 GCA_964412455.1 uncultured Nitrospiraceae bacterium
ATATAAACATAAGCACAAACCGTGCCATAAATAACTAATTGAATTAACGAAATATGAGCAAGTCAATTAATTACGAATGACAATATTCGGCATCCTTTCAGTAACATTTTGTTACATTTATTGGTCAAATAATTAACTTGTTGCATCACTTAGTAAGAAGTTACGAGTCACTTATTGAATTTCTTTAACAGGTAATCGGCAATCTTCCGTGCATCCTTGTCGGAGACTGACTTCTTGTCGAAAGCCGTCATACCCGGCCCGGGTTTTCTCATGGTCCCGATGACCTCTTTCGCAGTTTTAATTTTATTAGCTTCGAGGTCTTTTTTCAGGAGGGTCTTTTTAGGATTGATGATATTACCGCCATCAGGGTGGCACACGGAACAGTGCTCATTGAACAACTGTTCACCTGTTTTTTCAGCGGCTTCCAGACTATTCAGCCCGGTTGAACCAACTACGGCAATTGTCGCAAGGAACAGGATCGCTGCAAGACCGCTGTTTTTCATTTCAATAGCCCCTTTCTTTCGAGAAGATTTCAATCTGGACCTGTTACATGACAACTGGGAAAAAGTATAGCATAGAAATAGCTCAAGACCCCGTGACGTGAACAATATTTTATCCGGACTGGATCAGCAAACAGAGAAGGTCAAAAAGCATAGCGGATAAGCGGGCGAACAAAGGTGGGAAAAAGGTTCTTAAACGCGCTGCCGTTTTCCGGCGGCGGCATGCACGACAAGATATCCGGAGACGAGAATGAGAATACCGCCGCATATGGAAGCGGCCGGTGGAAGTTCGGACAAGAACAGGAATGCAAGCGGCACGGCCGCAAGCGGTTCAATATATCCAAGGATCGCCGCGTGCTGCGCAATGACCTGCCGCATCGCGCTGAAATACAGCAGCGGCGCTATCGTGGAGTGCACCAGCCCGCCGGTCACCAGGAGGATGACGGTCCGCGTTGTCAGTTGATGATCAATGAGGAAGGCTGCCGGCGCGGTCACAGCGGCAGTGATCCAGAGCAGGACAACGACCGCCTTATGGTGCATCATCATCTGGCTGAGCTTTCGGGATACGATGATCAGGACCGCATAAGCAACGCCCGACGCCGTACCTGCAACAATGCCCCACCTATGCTCCTCTCCGAGTTGGAGACCGTCTCCCCCCAGAACGATCAATACCATTCCGGCGACCGCCAGAGGAAGCGAAACCAGGGTTACTTTCTGGAGACGTTCCGCTATCAGGATCGGCGCGAGGACCGCTACGAAAACCGGAGCCGTATAATGCGTAAAGACGGCGTTCGACACGGTCGTGTGAGCAAGAGCATAGAAATAGGTAAGATTATTGATGATCGAGAAAATGGCGAGGGCGCTGAACAGCGGCCACACGGTCGAAACCCCTCCCAGCGCAAACTCCCCTCTCGCCTTCAGGACGAGCGGTACGGCTACACTGGCTATGAGCGCGGTATAGAACAGGACAACGACGGGAGGCAGGGAGAGCCATCGTATCATGATCCCCCAGGTGCTCCAGATGAGCATGGCCGCCACTATTTTGAGATGGTTGTTCATAGGATCTTTGATTTTTTATGTTCTACCGCACTCATCATCATAGGGTCTTGGGTCAACCGTTTACTCTGAGTGGCTCGGAACCAAAAGGGTTTGTCTGCATGGTATCGGATCACTATCATGATATATTGGATTAAAAAAAAATGCGGAATGGGAAGCGTGCTCATACGCCATCCTTCATTCCGCATCGAGAGCGATTAAATGATCAGATGTAAATTAGGTCCCCATCTCCCATGAAGCGACGTATTTCTTCTGATCGGGAGTGAGCTTGTCGACCTAGATCTCCAGTGGCCAGTATTGAATACGATGGCGCCGTCCTTCATGACCCGGAAGTGCTCCTTGCTAAGCGACAGCCCCTTAGTAGCGGTAGTGCTCCGACTTGTAGGGACCTTGCTTCGGCACGTTGATATAAGCGGCCTGCTGGTCGGTCAGCTCGGACAGTTGCGCGTTCAGCGTCTTCAGTTGCAAACGCGCGACTTTTTCGTCGAGGTGCTTGGGCAGCGTATACACACCGACCGGATACTTGTTGGAGCCCTTCACCGATTCCGTCCACAGCTCGATCTGCGCGATGGTCTGGTTGGCGAAAGAAGAGCTCATCACGTAGGAAGGATGGCCGGTGCCGCAACCCAGGTTCACCAGACGCCCCTTGGCCAGCAGGATGATGCGCTTGTTGTCAGGGAAAATGATGTGATCGACCTGCGGCTTGATCTCTTCCCACTGGTATTTTTCCAGCGAGGCGACATCGATCTCGTTGTCGAAGTGACCGATGTTGCACACAATGGCGTTGTTCTTCATCTTCACCATGTGGTTGTGGGTGATGACGTGGAAGTTGCCGGTGCAGGTCACAAAAATATCGGCCTTGTCGGCGGCGTATTCCATGGTGACCACGCGAAAGCCTTCCATCGCGGCTTGCAGTGCGCAGATCGGGTCAACCTCGGTCACCCAAACCTGTGCCGACAGCGCGCGCATGGCTTGTGCCGAACCCTTGCCCACATCGCCGTAACCGCAAATAAGCGCGATCTTGCCCGCGATCATCACATCGGTGGCGCGTTTGATACCGTCCACCAGCGATTCGCGGCAGCCGTACAGGTTGTCGAACTTGGACTTGGTGACGGAGTCGTTGACGTTGATGCCGGGGAATTTCAGTTCGCCACGTTCATGCATTTGATACAGGCGATGCACGCCAGTGGTGGTTTCTTCGGTCACGCCCTTGATTGCGGCGAGACGCTTGGAATACCAGGTCTTGTCGGTGGCCAGCTTGGCCTTGATCGAAGCGAACAAGATGGTCTCTTCTTCGGAAGTCGGCTTGCTGATCACCGATGCGTCTTTTTCAGCGCGTGCGCCCAGGTGCAGCAGCAGCGTGGCATCGCCGCCGTCGTCCAGGATCATGTTGGTCAAACCGCCAGCCGCCCATTCAAAGATGCGGTGCGTATAGTCCCAGTACTCGGTCAGCGTTTCGCCCTTGACCGCGAACACCGGCGTGCCACCCGCAGCGATAGCAGCGGCAGCGTGATCCTGGGTCGAGAAGATGTTGCATGAAGCCCAGCGCACTTCCGCGCCGAGCGCCTTCAGTGTCTCGATCAGCACGGCGGTCTGGATGGTCATGTGCAGCGACCCGGTAATGCGCGCGCCTTTCAGCGGCTGGGTCTTGGCGAACTCCTCACGGATCGCCATCAGGCCGGGCATTTCAGTTTCGGCGATGGCGATCTCTTTGCGGCCCCAAGAGGCCAGATTGATGTCGGCGATTACGTAGTCTTTAGTAGGCATAAAGCTCTCCATTCAGGTTAATGAATGGGCGCCGTTGCTACATTATATTGAAGCACACCATCGAGCCTGACAGACCCACCTTGCGGTGACTGCTGCAGCGCCCCTCGATGGGGTGTGATGCGTATCTGATTTGCCTTTAGTTCAGCATTCCGAAATCCGGATTTGCTAGAGCCCTGCTTCCTTCTTGAGGGTTGCCGCCTTGTCCGTTTTCTCCCAGGTGAACTCCGGCTCGGTCCTGCCGAAATGGCCGTATGCCGCTGTCTTCCGGTAGATCGGCCTCCGCAGGTCCAGGGTCTGGATGATCCCCTTGGGGGTCATGTCGAAGTTCTTCCTGATCAGGTCGACAAGTTTGTCATGCGGCACCTTCCCCGTCCCGAAATCGTCCACGTGGATAGAGACCGGATCGGGAACGCCGATGGCGTAGGCGAGCTGCACTTCGCACTCTGTCGCGATCCCCGCGGCAACAATGTTCTTGGCGATATATCGGACCATGTAGGCCGCCGACCGGTCCACTTTCGAGGGGTCCTTGCCCGAGAAGGCGCCGCCGCCGTGGCTGCCCACGCCGCCATAGGTGTCCACGATGATCTTGCGGCCCGTCAGGCCCGTGTCGCCCATCGGACCGCCGACCACGAACTGGCCGGTGGGATTGATATGATAGATGATCGATTTCTCGTCAAGAAGCTCCTTCGGCAGGACCGGTTTGATCACCTTCTCGATAATATCCGCCCGGATCTGCTTCTGCTCCACATCGGCGCTGTGCTGGCTCGATACCACCACCGCGTGGATCCTGTGGGGTTTGCCCTGCTTGTATTCAACGGTTACCTGGGACTTGCCGTCAGGCCGCAGATACGGCAGAATGCCTTTTTTCCGCACCTCGGAAAGCTGACGGGTGATCTTGTGCGCAAGGCTGATGGTGAGGGGCATGAGTTCCGGGGTCTCGTCGCAGGCATAGCCGAACATCAGTCCCTGATCGCCGGCTCCGCCCGTATCCACGCCCATGGAGATGTCAGGCGACTGCCGGTGGACCGCGGTAATGACACCACAGGTCTCGGCGTCGAACCCGAACTTGGCGCGGGTATAGCCGATCTCCGCGACGGTCTTGCGGGCAAGCTCGTCGATCTCCACCCGGCCCTTCGAAGTGATCTCTCCGGCGACCACGATCAGCCCGGTCGTCAAGAGCGTCTCGCAGGCAACGCGGCTCATGGGGTCCTGCGAGAGAAATGCGTCAAGAACAGCGTCCGATATCTGGTCGGCTATTTTATCCGGATGCCCTTCGGTAACCGATTCAGAAGTAAAGAGATAATTCTTATGAATACTGCTCATCTGTTCTCCTCCCAGCCAATGCACCACGTGTAATATGGAAAAAGCCCTGCATTTATAGCACAATCACGGTTTTTGTCAATAGCAAATTACTCCTCAAGCACAAAATCTTGTGGTTCCCCTGGGGCGCACCCCAACCGGCGTGATGAATGATAGAACCGCAGAGGGACGCGCTATCGCTGTTACGGAGGGGTCTTCCTGGGACCTGCGGAACCTGCAAAAACATACAGCCACAGATAAACCCGGACCATGCAACAGCAAAAGCAACTATGACGAGCTGCCTTTTGGCTCTGAAATTATCTGAATAATGGACCTGACAATTATGACGCATTCGTAAAAAGTCGAAATCTTGCTTATTACGTCATTCCCGTGCAAACGGGAATCCAGTCTTTTCAAGATGATAGTTGCTTCCTGGATACCCGCTTTCGCGGGTATGACGAGTTCTTACGAACTCATCAATTATGACCAAAAAAGAAATATGCTGCAAAACGCCGCACAAGGATCATTCGATGACCGCGCCGTGCTTAATTTACGCTTTATTTACGCCCCATGCCTTCCTGCATGACCTCTGTCAGCATGGCAGGATCGTAAGCCCGGAGCACGGGAAGGAAACCCGCGCTTTCGGCGGGCGGGTTCATGATCCGCACTTCAAAATGCACGTTCCCCTTCGCCGGTATCATTCCCTCTCCGAGCGAAGATATCTTTTTCCTGAGCTCCTCGATCTTCGCCCCGCGCTTGACCAGCACATCATAGTCTGCCATCGAAAAGAGCTGGACCCCATTCATCATTTTTACCATAGCCAGCACGGTTTCCTTCGAATCGCGCACCTCGGTCACCAGGTACCAGCCCGACTTCGGTTTGTCGGTGGTGTTCTGGACGGTTCCCGTGATCAGCAGATCGCCGGTGGCGGGATCTTTATAGCCATGGGCATTCATGACCTGAAGCCCTTCCGGGCTGACCAGCGCGTGTTTTTCGGCATTCGAGGGCTGTTGCAGGGTCTCTTTTCCCGGCTGTTCCATCTTCACGGAAAAGGTCAGGACCGCGTATACAGCGGCCAGGAAGACCATAAGGGACACTGCAAGACCGGCCTTCTGCAGACCGCTCATGGGAGCTGCGAAGGTTTCTTCCTTCGAGAACACTAATAGGCGCCGGGCGATCACCACGAGGATGCTGAGCACAAAAGCGAATGACCCCATGACAGCGGCACCGGCGACGATCTGCGGGTTGTTCAGAGCGGTTCCCGTCACCAGGGATTTGATGGCCGATCCAGCGGCACCGAAGCCGGCTCCGAACAACGAACCGATCAGGATGTTGAGAAGAAAAAAGAGCTTTTTCCCGGCGCTCGCCTGCACAACGGATAGCATGATGCCGATCACGACACCCATGCTGACAGCGCCCGTTCCGGCGATCGCGGCGAGCTGCCAGAGCGGCAGCCCGGCATAGACCGGGAGGAACTTCGCCAACATACCTATGTCAAACATCATCAGGGCGACCAGCGTCAGAGCGCAACAAAGACCCGCAACGGCACCCGTCGCGTTTCCGGCCGCGAAAGGATGAATATCTCCCCTGGTACCGGTCCTCATCGTTGCATGATCCATCGATGATGCTGACGAGGTCGAGCCCTTCGAGTCATCAAACGACACGTGATCAGATGAAGCGTCCTGCGGAATACGCAACGCTGCTCCGAGGTCGGGTTCCTCTTCGGCCCGCGTTTCCGGAGCCTGTTTGGGTCTCAGCGGCGGTGTGAACACAGGTCCGGTCTTCGGCATTTCCCCGGGATAGACCGAGGAATGGGGTTTCGTCTCTGGTTTCGGTTTTGGCTCCTGTTCCTGTTCCTGTTCCTGTTCCGATTCCTCATCAGCCACAGGTTCACTCGCTGATGGTGTCCCGAACACAGGCTTTCGTGTCGGTTCCGAAATGAGATCATCAGGGAACTGTAATGCCGCCTCGGCCTCTGCCGCGGCTTCAGATGAGAGCTCGATCTCCGGCACTGCGTCCTGCTCCGGTTCTCCACCGAAGCTGAAATCCTGTCCTCCAAAACCTTCTTCGGGATGAGCGGCCGATGCAGCAGCGGCATGAGGCTCACTGAAATCGAAATCATCCAACGCTGCCGGGGGAACATCCTGCTCCTGCGGTGGCTGATATTCCCGCGCCTGTGATTCGGGAGAGGGCTTTGGTTGTGGGGAAACAGGTTTGATCGACGGTCCAGGCGCGGTCGGGGGCGACGGCCTTGTTGCGGGTGCGGGCGGTTGCTGAGGGACCGGCTCCGTAGCTTCGTCCTCGCGGGCGAGCAGGTCCATCTCAAAGTCATCTTTGGTTATGGTGATGGTCTCCGCGCATTTGGAGCATTTGAACCGGATGCCATTACCGGAGATCTTTTCATCGGCAACGCGGAAAAGCTTTCTGCAACTGGGGCACCGGATATCCATGCGGTATGGCCTCCTGATCGATTGGATCGAAAGGACTGGCGTGCGAGCCGAAGAGCTGCCCGAAAGGTCACGACCTTTATCAGACCGTATTGTAATATATTTTAATAAATATTTCTACTTGTCTGTACTATTATATTTCGTCCCCTTCTTCGGCCCCAGATACCTTCTTTTCCCCGGCGATCCGGTATTCTTCCGACGCCCACTTGCCAAGGTCCATTAAACGGCAGCGGTCGGAGCAGAACGGTCTGAAAAGATTGTCCTTCCAGACCGTATTCTTTTTGCATGACGGACATTGCACTTTTCGATCTTCCATTCTGTACTCCGCACCCTTATTTTAGAACATAGCTCATCGGGACCTCAACCCATCCGTTCACATAGGGCATGGGCGCTGCACGGTACACCGTGCGGACCGTCGCCGTGTCCAGGACATCCGAGCCTGAGCTCCTTATGATATCCACCTTCTCGATCTCACCGGTCGGCAGGACCTTGAACCTGACCAGGACAACCCCTTCGACGCCGCGTTCACGCGCCATCCGGGGATAGGTCTTTGCCTTTTCAAGCGCTGCATGGACAAGCTGCCACTGTCCAAGAGAGATCTCGCCTGTTTGTCCAGGAACTTCTCTGACGGAAGTCAGTGACCGCGGTCCCGCTTCTGCCGTCCCTTCTTCTTGTTCTTCACCGCCGGTCGCAGGAGGCGCCTCGTGAAGGAGGTCGACGTCTTTCGGAAGGTCCTTTTTCAAGTCCTGATCCGGCGCATCCGGAGAAGGAACTGACACGCCTTGCTTTTTATGTGCTTGCCGCACGATTCCCGGACGCCCCGGAACAGTGCTCCCGAGCAAGGACACGGTGATCGAACGCATATTCCCGTCGAAATAGGTCCCTCCGTACTGGGCGAACGCAATGGCGCTCCCCACGACCGCGACATGGACCATCACGGACAGGAGGAGCGCCTTGCTGTATGTCGTTCCGCACTGCTGCATAGATATCCCGCGCGACAGACCGCGCAGTTAGAACGGGATCGTGATCCCGCCGCGGATCTCCTTCGGCGGCATCGGATAGCCCTGCACGGCCTCGTACTTCCGGTCGAAGATGTTGGTCACGGCGAAATAGATCTCACCCTGCGCGTCAGCGCGGCGTCCGAACTTCTGCGCCAGCTTGGCGTCCACCACGGTGTAGCGCCATACGGGATCGCCCGGCAGCACGTAATTTTCCACCATGCGCGCCTCGGTGTAGAGATGCACGTCCGTGTCGAGGATGATGTCGAGGTGTCCCTTGACCTGATTCTTTGGATAGAGCGTGCTGTATATTTTATCGCCGGTTATGACGTCGAGGGCCTTGAGATAGGTATAGTTCGCGCCCAGGCTCATGACGGCCGAAAGCCGGAACGCGGCTTCCGCCTCCACTCCCCTGATATCCGCCTTCCCGATGTTCACCGGCGTGTACTGGAAGGGCGCATACTCCTGCCAGTTGATCAGGTCCGTCACCTTCCGCTCGAATCCCGTCAGTTTTATGCGGTTTCCCGGCCCAAGCGGCTGCTCGATCCCTGCTTCATACTCCTTGGAAGACTCCGGCTTCAAATTCGAGTTCCCTACTGCATCAGGCGCGTTCCAATACAGATCGTTAAATGTCGGCGCCCGGAAACTCTTCCCATAGGAGGCCCGTATGATCGTCCCTGAGCTCGCGACGAGATACCTTGCGCTCGTTCGCGGGCTGAACCGGTCGCCATACACCGAGTGTTTGTCCTTCCGTCCGCCGAACACAACGATCAACGAATCTCCCAGTGACATCTCGTCCTGCAGGAACCATGCATCGTTGGTCGTCTCATGCTCCCCGGAGTCCGTACTGGTCAGGCTGTTCTTCCGCTGCTCATAGCCGAGAGAGAAAAGGTTCCACGAGCCTGCCAGCCAGTTGACCTGGGCCTCGCCGCCCCGGGAAGTGCTTTTATGAAGACTATCAACGGGAGGAACTAAATAAGTGAAAGATCCGAATGTTACTAAATGTGTGTCCGGATCCTGAGCTCTCAACTGGTCTTCGTTCCGAAATACAGATGCCTTGAAGTCGAGTGACTTGCTGATCTTGCTCCGGAATGCAATGCTCGTCACCAGTTCCCTTTGATATTGCCGTCCATGGGGAGTGGAATAGAAGAGAAGCGAACCCGGTGTGCCGTTCTCCTTCCCGATGTAGTTCGCTGTCAGGTCGATCGACGTATCCTTCGAAACATCGTACCCCACCCGTCCATTCACGATCCACTGTTCAAGGTCGCTGTTCAGCCGGTAACCGTCCGAGGTCTCACGGGTCCCCGTCACGGAATAATATCCGGCACCTGAGCGTGATGACGTACTCAGTTGCAGGGAATCATACCCATGACTGCCGGCAGCTCCGCCTATCCGCGAGACCGTGCTCACCGGCTTCTTCGTAATGATGTTCACCACGCCGCCCACGGCATCGGCGCCGTACAGGGACGATGACGGCCCCCGGACGATCTCGATCCTCTCAATGTCGTCAAGGGCCACCGGGAGGGCGGACAGGTCCACGCCGGCGTCGCGGGGCGAGTTCATCCGCACCCCGTCCAGGAGCACAAGCACCTGGGAATAGCTGGCGCCCCGTATGCTCAGCGTTGCGAGGCCGCCCCGCGTGCCCTGGTCCGTAATGGCAACGCCGGTCACGGTCCGCAAGGCCTCCGCGGCGGTCGTGGCGCCTGAATTCCGCAGCTCCGCTGCGGTCACGACCGTCACCGACTGCGTTACATCCTTGAGCTCTTTCTCCGTCTTTGTGGCGATCACCACTACTTCGTTCAATTTGACGTTTCGTTCCTGTGCGGAAACTCTGCTCCCGACAGCGGTGATCAATACGACTGCGACAATAATAGCAATTGTTCTCTTCATTCTATTCTTTCTCCTTCATCGAGGTTGTGGGAATGTGAGGTTTCCTGGCTTAGGACATCCTACTCGCCTGCCTTCCCATCCTTCAGTGGACAGTGGCCAGCCCGGCTTTCGTTTCCATCACAGTTGCGCGACAGCAGGGGAATTACACCCCTTTCCGCTTCATCATTCCCGTGTGTTTTTCCCATCAACAGCTCATTATGCCGAGAAAATCATCTCTTGACGCGCGATCACCTCCTTTGTCAGAACCGGTCATGAACGATATAGACTTTCCCGTTCTCCGAACGTTTCACCTCAATACGTGTCTACTTATGCACACATGGCCTGATTTAGAAGTCCTTGAGCGCTATCACCTCAAGATACGACATTTACAAACGTTCCCCCGTCAATAGCTGATAGAGCAGGTGATCGATCTCGTCAATCAACTCCTTGAAGACGCCGCCGTGGCTTTTCGATCTCGAGAACAGCTCGTCCCGGAGCGATGCGATTTTCTGGTCCTGGCATCGTTCATAGGTAATATGTTCATTCTGCATGGCAAAGCGTTCCCGCAAAAGCAATTCTCCCGCCTTATCGGCAAAAGGCCGCGCAAGGTCCCGGACCCGCTGGATGCGACAGGCCACATCCGGTGATGTCGGCAAGCCGGCACTTCTCTCCAGAAGAGCCGCAACCTCATGCACCATGACCGACAGCGTGCAATACTCCAGGCCTCGTACGCCCCGGCGCCACTGCAGGAGCATGGGATTTCGCCAGAACCAGAGAAAATTCCTGAGACCGAGTTCGATCAACCCATCAGTCGCCTGTTTTATATTGACTATCCCGTTATCCAACGCAGGAATGAAATTGCTCCCTTGTTGAAGACTGTGTTCGCTCGCATCCTGGGTGTTCCAGACACAACCTAAGTATCTCCAGATGTTCCTGAGCACAGCAGCCCCGTTCCCGTCTTCCGGTGTGTCAAAATGTACCAGCGACAGCAGCACCGTTCCCTTGCCGTACGTTCCCTCGATGACGGCCGATTCGCCGGCTAAACGCTTCGGATCAAGGTTGATCTGATAGACCGCCTCCAGGTCATTCCAGCTTCCGGTCGACGTCCCGTCCCCGACATTGACGTCGGACGTAAAGGCATCGGGGAGCGCTTCGCCGTAGGTCGCGAGCACCTTTACGTTTTCATCCACCAAGAACTGAGACGGCCACCATGCATGGAACACCGGTTCGGTGATCCCCTTCCACAGCGGGCTGTCCGACAGGGACAGACGGATCCGCCCACTGAAACTCGGCACCCGATCTTTCGTCGGCCTTCTCATGACCGGCACGAGCCCAATGCCGTCCTGCGTGGCGAGCCCCGCGCCTCCGCAGAAACCGATATAATTCCCCCCATGATCAACGAACTTCCGGATAGCGTTTATCCCTTCTTCCCCCAGGGCCTTTGCTTTGTTCGATGCCCATCCGCCGGGAACGAAGAGGGTCCCATAGTCCGCGAGAGCGCCGTTCCTTATGTCCTCCGCACGGACCAGCTCAAAGGGAAGCCCGGCCGCCTTAAGGGCCTTGTATGCCATCACTCCCCACAGGAATGATTCATCCCAAAGGAAGGCAACACACCCGTCCCGCGAATCAGATCGTGAATTTGTTCTCATATCCTCTCGGCGTTATCAATAGGTTGTTCCATACAAATGTTTTTGAACTGCCGATGATTACGGTCGTCTGCATATCGACGTCAGCATCCTGCATGTTCGCAAGATCCGTTATAATGACCGTCTCCTGCTCCCGCATTGCGCCTTTCACGATGCCCACGGCCGTTTTCGCAGCGCGGTGCTTCAGGACGAGCTCCCGCGCCCGGCTGAGATGGCCTGCTCGGCCTTTGCTCCTGGGATTATAGAGGACAATGACGAAGTCCGCTGCTGCTGCCGCCTCAAGACGCTTCTCGATCACGTCCCAAGGCGTCAGTCGATCCGACAGGCTGATGCAGGCAAAATCATGCATCAGGGGAGCGCCAAGCCGCGAGGCTGCAGCATTCAGCGCGGAAATTCCCGGGATGACCTCGACGACAGGCAGGTTCCCGCCCTTTTCCTCCTCCGAGCGAAGAAGTTCGAACACGAGTCCGGCCATGGCATAAACGCCGGGATCGCCGCCGCTGATGATCGCAACCGTTTTACCTTCCCGCGCGATATCTATCGCCTTCCGGCACCGGTCGACTTCCTGCGTCATTCCGGTAGAGACGACATCCTTGTCCTTGAGAAGCACTTTGATGAGCTCAAGATAGGTGCCATAACCCACAACGACGTCGGACCTTCCGATGGCGTCCCGCGCAGCAGGCGTGATATGCTCCAGGCTTCCCGGCCCGGTGCCGACGATGTAGATCATGCCTCTTGGCCCTTTTTCGCTCCGAACGTTCTTTTCTGCGACAGCCACGGTGACATTTCCTTTCTTCTGTTTTGATACGAGCAGCCTGTACGTCCCGGCTGCGACAAGTGCTGCAGGTTCCGCGACGCCATGAGCACCTGTTGCTTTGAATACGACATCCGATCGCTCGAGTCCTTCTACGCGGTTCAGCTCATCAGCCCCGAAGGTGCGGAAGGCGAACGTATATTTTTCCGCAAAGGCCCGAAGGCCCGGCTCGTTGCCCTTGATGTCAATGGTCGCGATCGAACAGATTGACCGGAAGGACAGATTGTGCTCGTCGAGCGTCTGCCGCACTGCGATCGCGATCTCGTCCTGCGACGTGCCGCTGTTACAGCCAATGCCGATGACCAGGTTCCGAGGCCTGAGGTAGAGCTGGCCTTTCACGCGGCAGGTTTCGACAGAGCAGTCGTCACTCGCGACAGCTGCTGAAGACCCTTCGTAAGCATTCTGCCGGTTCGAGATGATCACGTCCGCGAACCGCGGCTCCGCCACCCGCAGGAACTCGTCAGGGAGATCGAGGGCACCGTCAGCATAGACCCGCAGCGCGCCGTTGTTCACGAACCGCGTTCCGATCATCGGGAGCGTTCCCCAGTCCTCGATGACCAGATCATGGTCCCTGGCCCAAAGATCGAGCGACGGCAGACCGTTCACATCCGACGCCGTGGTGATGACCGCCTCGCCACCCAGGAACGCCGCAAGCTCGCGCGCCAGATCGTTCGCGCCGCCGAGGTGACCGCCCGCAAGGCTGATTGCGTGCTTACCCGCCTCATCGAGCACGACGACAGCGGGATCGGTCCGTTTGTCCTTGAGCAACGGCGCAATGGTCCGCACAACGATGCCGGATGCCATAATGAACACCAGGGCCTCGTTCTTCCGCCACAGGTCTTCGACAATAGCCGAAGAGTATTTCGCGATCTCCGCGTCGGGCGACCATGACTTCAGCCGCTTCGCCACCTTGAGACCATTGTCGGTAATATAGACGATCGCAGTTCGCTTCACTCCGCACTCCGCACTCGCAACTCCGCACTTCTCTTATTTACGGTACTCATGCTTAAAATCCTTATCGTACAGCTTCGACTCTTTTCCGAGCGATGCCTCGGACGCGCGCAGCGACTCGCCCACGTAGATCAGCGCCGTTTTATTAATACCTGCGTCCTTCACCAGAGAAGCAATGTCCTTCAGCTCGCCCCTGATGACCTTCTGGTCGGGCCAGGTTGCCTTCTCGATGATTACAACCGGTGTATCCCCGGGATATCCCTGCAGCAGCTCGTCACGCACCTTCTCGATCATGCCGACACTCAGGAAGATCACCATGGTCGCGCTATGCGAAGCCAAAGAACCCAGCCGCTCGGATGCAGGGACCGGGGTCCTGCCCTCCATCCGGGTAAAAATGACGGTCTGGCTGATCTCGGGGATGGTCAGTTCCTGGCCGAGGATCGCGGCGCCTGCCATGGCCGATGACACGCCGGGAACTACCTCATACGAAATACTCAGCTCACGGAGCCGTTCGATCTGTTCCGATATGGCGCTGTAGAACGACGTGTCCCCGGTATGGAGCCGGACAACGGTCTTTCCTCCCGCCACAGCGGTCTTCATGATGCTGATGATCCCATCGAGGTCCATAGCGGCAGAATCAAAGATGTCCGCCCTGATCCCCGAGAGAAGCTCCGGGTTCACCAGGCTGCCCGCGTAGATCACCACGTCGGCGCTGTCGAGCGCCTTTCTGCCCTTCACGGTTATCAGCTCCGGGTCTCCCGGTCCTGCACCTACAAACATGATCATTGCGTTCATCGTTTCCTCACAATCATAAGGGAGAAATAATTCGTTTCCTCCTCGTTTACCTGACCAATGTCCTTGTACACCCGTTCATCGTCCATGCCTGCCCGCACCACATAGGTCGCCTGTGCCGCACGGTTCATCCTGTTCAGGAGATCTCTGACCGTAGTGAACACTTTGCTCACCTTCATAAGAACCACAGTATCGAACTTCTCCAGCGTTTCTTCGAGGCTGTCCAGGTAATTTGCAGGCAGAATGGCGATTCGTTCATTGCCAAGTCCCAGATACATCCCGGCCTGTGCAGCGGCTGCATTTATGGAAGAGATGCCGGGGACGATCTCAACAACAAGCGCGGGCTTGCGCTCAAGCAGCCGGTCATAGAGATAGAAGAACGTGCTGTATATCCCGGGGTCGCCGATCGTGATGAATGCCGCGTCAATGCCTCTGTCCAGCTTGTCCAGAACAGCCTCAGTTGTCTCGTTCCATTTCGTATCGAGATCCTCGTGGTCCTCCCCACTCCGCACTTCGAACTCCGCACTCCGAACTGTTTTCTTCATGGGGAAATAGGCCTCCACGATCTCTTTCCCGTCAAGCGAAAGAGCCTTCCGTACGATCGAAAGAGCAAGACTGCTCCCTTCCTCCCGCCCCTTTGGCACGATGATGCAGGGGACCTCTTTCAAGATCCTCATTGCCTTGAGGGTCATGAGTTCAGGGTCCCCCGGTCCGATGCCGACGACATACAGTTTGCCCGTCATTTTAACCTTTCCTGCCTGTCACGATGAATACAGGATTTAACGCGTTCATGAGCCGTTTGCCTCCAACGATCTTCGATCTCGATACCGAGACCTCTGAGACCTCGACAGAAAAACCGTTTCTCTCCAGGCTGGTCAGGGAATCATTGAGCGTTTCCAGAGTCACTGCATTGATCACCATGATACCGGTTGACATTTTTTCTTTCACAAGCTTCACGATATCGCCCAGGTTCCCCCCGCTGCCGCCGATGAAGACCCGGTCCGGTGCGGGAAGGTCCGCCAGTGCTTCCGGGGCCGGACCCGATACAATTTGCAGGTTTCGCACATCGAGCTTCATCGTGTTGGACCTTATGCGGGCCACCTGCTCCTCATCGCGCTCCACGGCAATAACCGTGAGGCCAGGCGCGATCCTTGCCGCCTCGATCGCCACGGAGCCCGAGCCCGCGCCGATGTCCCACAAGAGGCCTCTCGCCGGAAGCCTCAACTTATGGATGGACACGGCACGGACCTCATCCTTCGTAATCATGCCGTCGCGATGCGCCAGTTCTTCTTCCCGCAGTCCGAATATTGCTTCCGTTGTTTTACCCCTGACTTCTGACTCCTGACTCCTGTCTCCTGTCTTTAGGATGATCACCACGTTCGGGTCTGCGAAGGTCATGCCCGCGGCCACGCCGACCGTTCCCGTCCATACGCGCTCGTCAGGATATCCGAGTCGTTCGCAGACACGCAGGACGATTTCAGATTGCGGATTTCGGATTGCGGATTTGAGAACCTGCGCTATAACGTTTGGATTGTTTTCCCGGTCCGTCAACACCGCAAGTTTTCCGTATCGCTCAACCAGTTGCGGGATGTCCCCGACCTCATAGGGCAGCGCGCGGCGCTTCGCGATATCCGGCCCGCCATGGACGCTGATGCAGAACGCGTCATCCCAGGGTGCGTTGATCCGGGCAAAGGCCTCCTGCATGCTCGACAGGTCGGGAATGATCTCGATCCGCTCATTTCCGAATTCCTCGACCATTCTCCTGCCGATGCCGAAGAAGAAGGGATCACCCGAGGCGAGTAGCACGAGAGAATCGAGTGCGGAATGCGGAGCCTTCGACCCGAGCTCAGGCCGAGGGTTGCGGAGTGCGGAGTGTGAAAACCATTTTTTGACATACACAATGGTTTCCGGCACGCTGCTGATGACCTTGATGCGGTTCTTGACCGCTTCATACTCATTATAGCGTTTGAAGACATCAAGAAGCCGCGAAGAAGTGAGCAGGACCTTTGCGCTCTTCACGATCACTTGCGCGCGCGCGTTCAACGGACGATAGCCGATCCCGACGAGGGTGAGCTTATTCGCTTTCTGCAATGATGTCTCCTTCATAGGACACGAGATGGACAGAGACGGGAGTCCCCTGCGCTTCCCGTTGACAGTAGCTCCTCGCCGCATCGCATACCGCGGTCATTGCCGCTCGCGGATCGGGAAGTTCGGCACGAATGAATTCAAGGATCTCCCGAGAGGTATTATACGCCGCGCTTCGCGGCAGGTCTATCCCGAGACTGACCAGAAAGTCCCTCGCAGATTCCGCCTCCAGCGCCCCGTGGCGCACATGGGTCTGGGGCGTGCCCATGGCGATCTTGATCATCTTGGCCCACTGGGCGCAAAGGTGTACCCTGCTGAACCCGTGTTTCGCAGCGTCGCGAAGCGAGTATTCCGTATAGTCGCCCATCATGGCATAGGCCTCCACGGGCAGACCGTACTTCTGCTGATGGGCCTTCTCCGATGTCCTGCCGGTGGATATCACAACCTCGCCCAGGCCGATGGCCTTCGCCACATCGAAGGACGCCGTAACGGTTGCCGTCCAGGCCGACTCGGAAAGCGGCCTCACAATGCCGGTGGTGCCGAGGATCGAAATGCCGCCAACGATGCCGAGCCGGTGATTCAGCGTCTTTTTCGCCAGCTCTTCTCCGGCAGGTACCGAAATAGTGACCTCTACATGCGGAATAGCCGAACCGCATTCGCGAACGGCTTCCTGCACTGCATCGCGGATCATTCTCCTCGGCACGGGATTGATCGCAGGTTCGCCTACCGGTATTGCAAGACCTGGCTTCGTGATCCTGCCGACACCAATGCCGCCCTTTATCACTATTCCGGAATCTTCCGTTCTCCGCACAGAGGCTGAGATCTCCGCGCCGTTCGTGATATCGGGATCGTCGCCTGCATCCTTCACGATCGAAGCAGTTGCGAGGCCTTTTCCCTCCTGTAGCCTGAACCCTGGATTCAGAACTTTGAACGTAACACGGCTGCCGTCGGGAAAGGGGATCTCCACCGTTTCACTGGTCGCACCATTTCGCAGGAGAATGCAGGTCGCCGCCTTTGAAGCTGCTGCGGCGCATGCGCCGGTGGTATATCCGGACCGGAGCTTTTTACTTTTCGATTCCACGCCGCGCCTTCACTCCCTGTTTCCCGTAATGTTTGATCTCCCGCATCTCCGTTACGAGGTCTGCCGCGCCCATCACCTTCTTGTCCGCATAACGGCCCGTGAGCACCAGTTCGATGCCCGTCGGCTTCTCCTCGATCAGGTCAAGCAGGTCCTGCACCAGGATCAGCCCATAATGCGCCGCTACGTTCGCCTCGTCGAGGATAACCAGGTCATACTCCGCGGAAACGATCGCTTTGCGGGCGCTCTCGATCCCCTTTTGAGCCGCCCTGACATCGGCCGGGGAAGGATTCCTACCCAGGAGAAGACCGCCCCCGAACTGCCGGATGGTTATCCTCCCGCCGAACGCTTCGAGGGCTGCATGCTCGCCGCATCTTCTCTTTTTTATGAACTGCGCGATGAACACCCTGAGCCCGGCGCCTTCGGCACGGACGGCGAGCCCCAGTGCGGCCGTGGTCTTGCCTTTACCGTTCCCGGTATAGACCTGGACATATCCTCTACGCATGAGTGTCCTTCATTGTCTTGAGAATCTCCCGCCGTGCCTCCCCGACGGTGAGCGGGATCTTCTCAAAAGGAACGCCGTCTTCGTTCTTGAGCCGGTAGATCAGCTCCGCGATATGGGGGAGCCTGAGCTTCACCTGCGCCATATCATCAGGCGCAGTAAACACCTCGGACGGCGGTCCGCCGCGGACGATACGCCCTTTGCTCAGGATGTACAGCCGGTCGAGGAACAAGGGGACCAGGTCCACGCTGTGCGTCGCCATCACGATGGTCACCCCCTGCTCCCGGTTCAATTTGGTCAGCAGGTCCATCATTTTGTATTCGCCCATGGGGTCCAGGCCCGCCGTCGGTTCATCGAGCAGCAGGATCTCGTGTCCCATGGCAAGAAGACCGGCAATGCAGATCCGCTTTTTCTGTCCGAAGCTCAGATGGTGGATCGACTTTCGCGCGAGGCCGTCCATCTCCACAGCCTTCAGGGCGTTGTTCACGCGCCTGGCGATCTCTTCCTGACCAAAACCCATGTTCATTGGTCCGAAAGCAACATCCTCGGCCACCGTAGGAGCAAAGAGCTGTTCGTCCGGGTTCTGGAACACCAATCCCACCTTTGCGTAGATCTCTTTTGGTGAAAGCTTCCTGATTTCCTTCCCATCCAGCAGGACCGTCCCCCGGTACTCCCGCACCAGCCCGTCCATGACCTTCAGGAGGGTCGTTTTTCCGGAGCCGTTCGATCCCAGAATGCCGATGAACTCGCCCCGACCGATTGCAATATGAATATCGGTCAATGCCACAGTTGTGTCGGAATACTCAAACGCCAAAAGATCCACGGACAATCGGATATCGGTACTTTTTCGACTCCCGACCTCTCTCTCGTGATTTCTCTTCACATTTTCCATACTACTCCCATAACCAGCAGAAAGAGCGCTGATGCATAAATCTCCGATGCGTTAAAGGACTTGTGCATGAGCATCGGCATATTGCCGTCGTACCCCCGCTGCACCATGGCAACAGTAGTGTTCTGGCTGTTGTCAAAAGCCTTGATCGTAAGTGAGCCGGCCAGCGTTCCGAAAGAGCTCAAGCCCCGCCTGACAGTTGAATAGCCGAGCCTGTTTTTCTGCGCCTGATAGATGACCTGAGCATCCTCAAAAAGCACAAAGATATATCGATAGGCGAACATCAATATTTCGATAAAGCCCTTCGGCACCCGAAACCATGAAAGACTCGCCATAAATTCGGTAAAGGGAGTGGAGAATCCCAGCACGGCAATGATGGATACAGCACCGATGATCCTGGCCCCGATGAGCAGCCCTTCACGAAGACCGTCCCGGTGACCCACGAGCTCAGCGCCGAAGATGTTCAGGGAAAAGAGCGCATCCCGTCCGGAGAAAAAGAATTTCAACAATATCACGACGACGACAATGAACAGGGGTTCCGAAAACCTTAGAATCAATACCCGCAAGGGCACTTTTATGATCATACACAAAAATAGGCAAAGGATCATCGTGGCCACGGGGAAGACGAATCCGTGGTAACTGAGTACCATTGCCAAAAGGACCAGTGCAACGAGTAGCTTGACCCGCGCGTCGATTCGTGAAAGGACCTGGTCTTTTTTAAAATATTCAGAAATAATGCGCATTCAGATTTCCTTAATAGAGGCGGATGCGCGAGCTGCCGGGAAAAGCAGGCCGCGCATCCACCGGATCGTCAGGTTGCTGGTTTTTCTTCTCTTGTCGTTGCAGTCGCTTTTTCAACCATAAGTATCCGCCAGGAATACCCCGCGACAAAACCGCCGAGTGCGCCGGCAAGGAGAAAGACGAAAAGCAGAAGGTCTCCCTGGTCCGTGTTGATCAGCGGCTCATGCGCTTCTCTGCCGTGTTCTTTGGCGTATTTTTCGACGACCGACTCATCAACGCCCGGCCATTTCTCAGCGGCAACAACGAGCGACGAGTGGCTAACAACAATAAATAATAGTAGTAGTAGTATCGAGCAAATCCGCAATTTCATATTGCCTCCTCCGCCTTGATCACCCGCATCTTTACCAGAAGGTCGGGTCGCTTTTTATATAACAAAACGACCATTCCCGCCGTCATTGCTCCTTCAAGGATCCCCAGGGGAAGTTGTGTGGGAACGAAAGCAATAAGGATCTTCCAGAAAAGCGGCATGAACGCCGATTCTCCCCGTATTCCTGAGGCAAGCACTACGGAGGTTGTGATATAGGTCGCCCAGTCCGCGAACAGGCCCGCCATGAATCCGGAGACCGCCATATTCACGTTCATGGAGCGCAGGGCCTTAAACGTGAGATAACCCGCGAATGAACCCACGACGCCCATGGATACGATATCCGCGCCCCAGGTGCTCAAACCCCCGTGAGCGAGAAAGAGCGCCTGGATCAGCAGTGCCGCTGCCGAGACCACTATGCTGATGGCGGGCCCAAGCAGAATACCCGATATACCGGTCCCGCATGGATGCGAGCACGTTCCGGCGGTCGGAACGGGTACGGGCATGCAGGATATGATGAATACGACAGCCGCCATGAGGCCGACGAGGGGCTTGAACGACAGGTCGGTCTCGGACATCTTCCTCATCCGGTACAGTCCATATCCGACAAACGGCATTGCAACGACAAACCATATTGCCGCCCAGTTCCAGGGCAATATGCCTTCCGAGATGTGCATGGCATGAGCATTGCCGGCGGACAGGAAACAACCCATCCACGTGAGAACAAAAAGCGATTTTTTAGAGTTATAGTCTTTCATTATTTTCCCCTAAAGCCGGTACGTAAACCCGGCAAGCATGGAATAGTCTGTTTCGGACTTATTGAGCCCGGCCTTCACGCCGAAGTCGATATCAAGATTTTCGGCAAACGAGTAGATGACGCCCGCGATGAGAAAAGCGGGGGCATGGTCAGCCGCTTTATCGGGGTTTCTTTCTATACCGACATTCCCGACAAGCTTCAGGTTCTTAACAACTTCACAGGTCGATGCAAACGACGCGTGCCAAAGGTTCTTTTTTTCGTCAAACTTATTCTCGTTCCTGATATAGCCGAGATTCGCATGAAAGGCCCAGGGAGCGGCCTCTTTCGAGCCGATCAGGAATGCATGGTAGCCGGTTTTTCCCGTCCCGAGCCCTTTTTCGTCATTACCGGTCGGCAAACTGATGCCGGGCTTCAGACCGAAACTGAGCCCCTCTTTTTCGAAGAACCGCCACTTGACCTCAAAGGAGATGTCCGAAAGTCCCTTTTCGTCATACACGGAAACGCCATCTTCCACGACGTTGCCACACACATAAGGCAGGTTAAAGACCAGGTCGGCATTTTCGATGACGCCATAGGACAGCGTTGCTCCAGCCTGTCCGCCCGTCGAATGCACCGATACGCCGCCCACCGTCTCCTTGTCGGAATCATACTGCCCGTTCACTTCAACCTGAGACTTGCCTTTTCCCTGCGTTCCCGCATCATCCGTAATGAGCGGATGGGATGCAAAAGCAATGCATGGCCACAGCAATACCATGACCATCGTGCGGACACTTCTGTACATATATTGTTCTCCCTCCATCGAGGTTGTGGGAATGAGAGGTCTTCCGGCTCAGGGCTTCCTACTCACCCGCCTTCCCATCATGGTGGCGCCATGACAGTGGCTTTATTGCTGGGTTTTCGTTCCCTTTACGGCTGCGTGACAGCAGGGGCGTTTCACCCCTTTCCGCTTCATCATTCCCGGTGCCTATATTTTACCCTATGCCTGACTCGATCCCGCTATCTCATATCAATCACCTCCTTTAGCCATTTTCAAAAGAGCATTCACGATCGCCACCGCCACGGGCGTACCGCCTTTCCTCCCTGCCGCGGTGATAAAGGGGAATTGCCGGGAAGCAAGCAGCGCCTTGGACTCAACGGCCTTCACGAACCCCACGGGGACGCCGACCACCAGGGGCAGCTGCCGACCGGAAAAGGCTGGTGAGTTGAACAACTCTATCACCTTCAGCAGGGCAGTGGGCGCGTTCCCGATGGCAATGATGCCGATGTTGTTCTTTTCCTGGAGCGCCTTTTCAATGCCTTGCTCTGCTCTGGTTTTAACTCCTGACTGCTGACTGCTGTCTCCTGTCTCCTGTATTTTACAGACGACAATTCCGCCCCAGTTGCCCAGGAGCTTCTTGTTGATGCCTGTTCGCACCATCTCAACGTCCGTCAGGATGTCCTTCCCCGCCCTGATCGCGGCAAGCCCCGCCGCGACCGCGCCCGGGTGGAATGTCAGTGTGTCCTTGAAATCGAAATCCGCCGTTGCATGGATAACGCGCTGCACGATAGGCAGACGATCAGCGGGGATGCCGCTCAGGTCGGTCTCCGCTGAAAGAATATCGAAGCTTCTCTTTTCTATGGCAGCGGGCGCCAGGACCTCAGCGGCGCTGATGCGCTCCATCGCGACCTGAGCCAGCTTTTCGTGGCTGCCGAGCGGCTCTGTGTAGATAAACTCCACCCCGAGATATAGCCCCCGCGCCTCTTCGATCATTTCTGGGATATCCTTGGTCACATGCATCCCCGCGCTCAGGAAAAACGGCTGCAGGATGATCTTCTTCGCCCCCTGCCGCACGCATTCCCCAATAGCATCCATGATGCCCGGTTCCGCGAACTGGAGATAGGCTACCTTGACGCAGTCATTCGTGCAGCCCGCGTGCAGAATGCCGTGCAGCATCCTTGCTACGTGGTCCAGTTTATTTGCGTCCTTTTTCGGGCTCCCATGCCCGAGAAGCATAATGCTTTCCTTCATGCCGTATTTTCTCCTTTGATAAAGCCCGCAAAATGATTCGCCACGCGTTGGTTGCTGCCGAAATGAACATGAACATAGCTTGCCAGGGCGTTCTTCATCTGAAACCCTTCAGGAGGGAGAAGCTTGTTCCGACTGTCGCTCATCCTATAGACGGTCCCTGCGGCCTCGCCCACGATCTCCGAATAGTGGAATTCGTGCCCGCGGTACTTCTCCCCCCTGCTTCCCAGGATACAGTCCTCGTTCAATGCAATCTCGCGGTAGCCCAGGCGCGGCTTCTTCATCATCCGCGTCTCGAAGGGGAACACGCCTGCCATGGCAAAGAGACTGTTGTCAAAGTCGCGAATGCCTTGCGAAAGATACATCAATCCGCCGCATTCCGCGTACAGGGGTTTGCCAGCATCGACCCATGCGCGCATCGACTCACGCATGGAGCTGTTGCCGGACAGTGCGGCTGCATGAAGCTCGGGATACCCGCCGCCAATATACACTGCGTCGGCGACGCCGGGGATGGCCGGATCGGCAAGCGGGCTGAACCTCACAATCTCCGCGCCTGCATCACGAAGCAAATCCAAGTTGTCTTCATAGTAAAAACTGAAGGCCTTGTCGTAGGCTACCGCCAGTTTGAAGCGTTTGCGTCTCTTCGCAGGCTGATGATCGCTGTCCGTCGTTACATGATCCGTATCCGCATCTTCGATCCGGGCATTCTGGAGAAGCCGGTCGACATCGATATACGCAAGGACCGTCTCTGCGAGTCTGTCAATATCCTTTCCGGCAAGAGGGTTCTCCTCGGCCGTGGTCAGCCCGAGATGCCGGTGGGGAATCTCGAAGTCCATCTCCCTCGGGAGATATCCGAGCACCGGCACATCACGAACGCTGTCTCTCAGCCTCGCAAAATGACTTTCCGAAGCAACGCGGTTGAAAACCACACCTGCGAATCTGATCTCCTCGCGTTTAACTCCGCATTCCTCACTCCGAACTCCGAATTCGACAAATCCCTTCACCATTGCCCCTGCGCTCTCGGCCATGCCGTAGGCATCGACAACAAGCACGACATGAACCTCCAGAAGCGATGCCAATGACGCCGTGCTTCGGTCACCGTCATGCAGCCCCATGACGCCTTCGATCACGGCGACATCGGCGCCAGATGCATGTTTTCTGAAACACCGGCTTACATAGTCCCGTCCGCACATCCACAGATCCAGATTTCTGGACGGCCTGTCCGCGGCAAGCCGATGCAGTCCCGCATCGATGAAGTCCGGCCCGGCCTTGAACGGCTGTACCTCCAGCCCCTTCTTCTTGAGCGCCGCCATGATACCGAGCGTCACGGTCGTCTTGCCGCATCCGCTGTGGGTCCCCGCGATGACTATCCCACGCATAGTTCCCCCAGCTCCTGCAAAAGCCTGCTGTTCTCGTTCCTCGACCGGACAGCGACTCGCAAATAGGACCCGTCGAGACCGACAAAGTTAGAGCAGTCCCTCACCAGGACCCCCCTTTTCCTGAGCGATGATGCGACCTTGTTTCCGTTGGAGGTCCTGAGCAAATAATAATTTGCTGACGACGGGAAATATTCGATGCCAAGGTCCCGGAAGCCCTGTTCGAGGTACCCTTTCTCCGCGGAGACCATCGCCATCGTCCGCTCCTGATATGCCCGGTCCCTGATCGCCGTCGCAGCGGCCAATTGTGCCAGCGTGTTGACGGTCCAGGGCTCCTTGTGGGCCCTGATCCGCTGAATGACCTGGTCCGGAAAAATGCCGTATCCTATCCTGAGGCCCGAGAGCGCATAGAACTTCGTGAGAGACCGCAGCACGATCAAGTGGGAATTTCCCTCCACGTCTCTTGCCAGAGACTGGTCCGGCGTGAAATCAATGAATGCCTCGTCCAGCACGAGGAGGCAGTCTGCGCGCTTCGCCGCCCGGACAAGGTCGAGCACCGCCGCCCGCTCCAGCAGCCTTCCCGTGGGATTGTTCGGGTTGCACAGGAATGCCATATTGCACCCCGCCATCGCTGCGATGAACTTTCCGGGATCGATCGCAAATCCGTCCTGCGAAGACAGTTCGTAGCGGGTACAGGACGTGCCATCGTTCAAGTGACAGGCGCGCTCATATTCCGAGAAGGTAGGCGCGGGTATCAACACGCACCGCGGCCGCAAAGCCCGAACAGCGAGATAGATCAGTTCCGTGCTGCCGTTGCCGCAGAGGAGGCTTTGCGCGGGCACACCCAGGTGCTGCGACAGGTCCCGGCTGATGCCGTCGGCAAAGGGGTCCGGATAATGGACGAGCAATCCGATGTTCTCCCGGATAACCGCGGCGACGGATTCCGGCACGCCGAGGGGATTGATCGAAGCGCTGAAGTCCAACAGCTCGCCCACCGGGATGCCGGTCTCAGCCGACGCCTGGAAGACATTACCGCCATGTACCGTCATGACATCCCCCGCGCCGCGACCGCCGCCCCGGCCAGGGCAGCCGCGATCACTGCGGAGACCTTCACCAGCGCCATCGCTTCGTCCGACGCAGGAAGATAGTCCTCCCTGTGGGAATCACCGATCACGGGTTTTTCGCTCAAGAGGCCGTTGTAATAGTTCGGACCACCGAGGGTCACGCCAATCGCTCCGGCCATGGACGCCTCGGGCACGCCGCTGTTCGGGCTTGAATGCTTCCTGCCGTCCCGAACCATGATCGCCAGCGCCCTGCGCAAAGCCGCAACGCCCTTCGCCGCGTCCTTCATGCAAGCGTTCAGGAATGCGGCCACCGCGATGATCAGGCCCGTGATCCGGGCAGGCAGGTAGTTCGCGACATCATCGACCCGGGCCGCGGCCCAGCCGAAATAGCGATAGCGGTCGTTCTTGTACCCCACCATGGAATCAAGGGTGTTGATCGCTTTGTAGGCCATGGCAAGCGGAAGCCCGCCGAGCGCAAGGTAGAAAAGCGGCGCAACGACCCCGTCCGACAGGTTCTCCGCCAGAGTCTCGATCGTTGCCCTGAGCACATCCTGCTCCGATAGTTCTGCAGTGTCGCGGCCCACGATCATGCTCACGTGCTTCCGTGCCGACTCAAGGCTTCCCTCCCTGATCGATGATATCACGAGACCGGCCGACTGAAGAAGGCCACGCGAGGCGATCGTTGTCGCCGTGAGCACGACCAGCCCTGCGGTCCCGGCAAGGACGGACACCTGATCCGAAAAACGGTTCAGCATCAGCACAACAAAATCAGTAAGAAAATAAACCGGCACCACGATCACCAGGACCAGCACGACGCCCGCTGCCCGCTCAGCCGCAGGAGATGCGGCTGCGCGCCGGAGGAGCCGCTCCATCGCACTGATGGCGCTGCCGATGAGCCTGACGGGATGGGGCAGCCAGCGGGGATCCCCGATCAGGAGATCAAGCGCGAACGCCAGCAGCAGTACCGTTGCGCTGATCATAATTTCAGCATCTCCCGGACAAATTCCATATCCACATGTTCCCGCACGACCGTGGCCAACCGGTCCAGTGCCCGCTCCTGATACTGCTGGAACTGCAAGCCGCTCTCACCGGAAGGCAGGCCATTCTTGCTTCTGACGTGATCGATGATGTCCCGCCGAAACTGATCGTTGTCGAAGATCCCATGAAGGTAGGTGCCCCAGCAGTTCTTGTTCATCGAACCGTCAAGGTAGAATTCGGAGTGCGGGTAGACATGACCCTCACCCCTGCCCCTCTCCCCTGGAGGGAGAGGGAAAAAGGGAGAGGGGGCTTTTTCAACGCGGAGTGCGGAATCAACAGCCGACATTCTCACTTTGAACAGACCGATATCGCCGGTGCTGGTACCCATGTGGATCTCATAGCCTTTTAGTATTTCATTGCCTTTCCATTCCGCACTCCGCACTCCGCACTCAGCACTTCCCACGATCTCCGCCTCAACGCGGCAGGTCTTCTTTTCACTTCCGAACAGGGTGTCGATATTCAGGAGTCCGATGCCCTCAATGCTCCGATGGCCGCTCTCGGTCCCATGGGGATCTTCAATCCGTCTGCCGAGCATCTGATAACCGCCGCAGATGCCGATGATCTCCGTTCCCCGGTCATAGGCCCTTCGGATGGAGTCAACGAGTCCCTTCTCCTTCAGGAGGAGCAGATCGGTGACCGTGTTCTTCGATCCCGGCAGGATGACCAGGTCCGCGCTCTCGATCTCCGAAGGACTGTCCGAATAGACCACCTCCGTATCCGGTTCAAGCGCAAGTGGGTCGAAATCGGTGAAATTGGAGATATACTGCAAACGAACGATAACGATCTTCACTGCGTTTGCGCGGGAGCAGCCCTGGCGCTGAACGGTCCGCTGCGGGAGCGCAAGTCCATCCTCCTCCGGAAGTCCCAGGTCCGAAACATAAGGCAGCACGCCGATCACGGGCCTGCCCGCTTTCTTCTTGATCATGTCGAGGCCGGGGTCAAGGATGGTCTTGTCGCCCCGAAACTTGTTGATGATGAACGCCTTGATATGCCTGCTGTCCCGGCCGAGCAGTTTGACCGTGCCGTAGAGCGACGCGAAGACGCCGCCCTTGTCGATGTCCGCCACGAGCAGGACCGGCGCCTTTGCATGCTTCGCCATGGCCATATTCACGATGTCCACATCCAGGAGGTTGATCTCCGCCGGGCTGCCCGCGCCTTCGAGAACTATCAGGTCGTGCTGTTCCGCGAGCCGGGCGTAGGACGCGGTCACCGCCTTCCATGCCTGGTCGCGAAACGCGTAGTATTCCCGCGCCTTCATCACGGCGTGGACCTTTCCGTGAATGATGACCTGCGACCCGCCGTTGCCGGACACCTTGAGCAGCACGGGATTCATGTCGTTCAGGGAATCGACCCGCGCCGCCCGTGCCTGAAGCGCCTGCGCCCTCCCGATCTCCCCGCCTTCGGCGGTAATGAAGGAGTTCAGCGCCATGTTCTGCGCTTTGAACGGCGCGACCTTGATCCCCTGATCGCTGAATATCCGGCAGAACGCGGCCGCTACCAGGCTCTTGCCCGCGCCTGACCCCGTTCCCTGTATCATTAATGCTTTGGCCAATGGCTATCCTTCGCTGTACGCGCAACAATGCCGTCCCCCCTCATCCAGAAAGGATGGGAGGGACGGTGATCAGTTTACAATTTTCCGCTCAACTGCAGATCCGCGGAAAAAAGCTTTGCAGCCCCTTTTGCCGCGCAGAAGCTTCCACACATGGTGCAGGAATCTTCATGTTCCGGCATGCGGCTCTTGCGGATCGCCCGTGCTTCTTCAGGATAAAGCGCGAGCTTGAATTGCCTCTCCCAGTCGAGGTCGCGGCGCGCCTTACTCATTTCCTTGTCGCGTACCCTTCCCTTTTCAGGGTATTTGTTCATATCGCCGATATAAGCCGCGATCTTTGCCGCCTGCACTCCCTGTTTGACGTCGTCCTCATTCGGCAAAGCAAGATGCTCGGCAGGCGTTATATAGCAGATCAGGTCAGCGCCGAAGCGGCTCGATTGCGCTGCGCCGATGGCTGCCGTGATATGGTCGAAGCCAGGCGCGACGTCTGTCGATATGGGGCCGAGCATATAATAAGGAGCGCCGCCGCTCATCCGTTTCTGGAGCTGGATGTTCCCCTCAATCTCATCCAAAGGCACGTGACCCGGACCTTCGACCAGCATCTGACATCCCATTTCCCTTCCGAGCTCCGCGAGTTCGCAGTTGATGATCAATTCCTGTACCTGCGCGCGATCGGAAGAATCGTGTATCGCCCCTGCACGAAGCCCGTTCCCGAGCGACAGGACCACATCGTATTTTTTCAATATCGAGACAACGCGGTCGAATTTCTCATAGAGTGGATTCTCCCGGTTGTTGGCCAGCATCCAGGCGACCATGCTGACCCCGCCCTTGCTCACCAGCCCGCCATAGCGGTATCCCTGTTTTCTGAGTCGCTCGATGGTATAGAGGTTGATGCCGCAATGGATCGCCATAAATGCGATGCCGTCAACACACTGCTGTTCGATCAGGTCGAACAGCATTTCCTCGTCAAGCTTGTTCGGATCGCCGTACTTCCTGCCTGCTTCGCAAAAAGCCTGGTACAAAGGTACGTTCCCGACCGGAAGATCGACAGCCGCGATCACTTCGCGCCGCACGCGGTCAAGGTCGCCGCCCACCGAAAGTTCCATGAGCGTATCAGCGCCTGCCGCTTCGGCAATTTTCGCTTTCCGTACCTCAGCGGCATAATCGACGATGTCCGACGACGTGCCGATGGAGGCATTCACCTTCGTGCGAAGCCCTTTGCCGACGCCGACCGCTTTCGGGCTTCTCATGCTGTTTCCGGGAATAACGATCTTTCCCTCTGCTACCATTGTCCGAACATACTCAGTTGAAACATCTTCCGAAGCAGCAACGGTTTCCATCTGCGATGTAATGAGCCCTTTGCGGGCGTTCTCTATTTGCGTAGTCATTGAGTGGCTCCTTTTTTTATTGTTCCTTTACGGACAGCCATCGGTTCCTCTTCGATTGCGTGTTGTTCGTGCTTATGTCGTAGACTCACGAAAAATTCCGTTCATCCCACCGGATTCGGGTCCCCGTCGCCTTCCTGCCAGTGAACATCAATTGATGATCTCGTCTGAAACGCCGGCCTCGCCGAAGGTCGCCATCTCACGGTAAATCTTGGTTCCCGCCTCGATCATCAACATCGCGAGCGCAGCGCCCGTGCCTTCCCCGAGCCTGAGGTTCAAATCAAGGATAGGTTCAAGACCCATATGCCTGAGCATTACCTTCTGGCCGATTTCGACCGAAGAATGGCCGGCGAACATATAATCCGCTGTTTTCGGCTCGATACCGTATGCAATCATCGCTCCTGCGGTTGATATGAACCCGTCCACGACCACGGGGATGCGCTCGGAAGCCGCCCCCAGGATGATCCCGGCAATGCCTCCGATCTCCGCGCCGCCCACCTTGGCCAGCACGTCGATGGGGTCTTTCGGGTCGGGCCGGTTTTTCAGTATGCAGTCTCCGATGACCGTGATCTTGCGCCGAAGCGATTCGTCGGTAATTCCCGTGCCCCTGCCGGTCACATCCTTAATAGGCGTCCCCGTAAGCACCGATGCGATCGCGCTGGATGGTGTGGTGTTGCCGATCCCCATGTCTCCGGTGCCAAAGATGCGGTACCCCTTTTTCGCATACTCGCGGGCGAGGTCGATCCCCACCCCGAGGCACTGCTCGGCCTGCTGCCTGGACATTGCCGGCCCTTTGGACATATTCGCGGTGCCTCTCACGACTTTTCGCGAAACGAGGCCGGGTACGTCTCCGAAGTCATGATCCACGCCAATGTCGATGACGACCACGTCGGCGCCAGCGTGCCGCGCGAGCACATTGATACCCGCGCCGCCGCGCAGAAAATTGAACACCATCTGCGGGGTCACCTCTTTCGGATACGCGGACACGCCCTCGTTGGCGATGCCATGATCTCCGGCAAAAGTAAAAATGACTTTCTTGTCAAGCACGGGCATTTTGTCCCCGGTGATCGCCACGACCCTGCGGGCAAACTCTTCAAGTTTCCCAAGGCTCCCCTGCGGCTTCGTAAGGTTATCGAGCCTCTTCTGAGCCTCCGCGAAGAGTGCACTGTCTACCCGGGAAATTCTGCTACCTATGTGTTCCATTTCAATAATTTCCTCAATGGTGCCCTGTTCACTGTCCCACGGTCAACGTACGACCGGGGCATGCAGGGCATGCTGTTTTCTCTTGTTCGTCCGACGACGCTTATCTTATAGCGCTATCGAGAAGATCGCGGCCCTTCCGCCGCCAAGTGGTGTTCTTCCTTTGTCTACGGCAACGCTGGTATTTTTCCTGCCATGTGTTTCTCCTTCCACGCGGTAGTTTTGAATGAGACGTCTCCTGGCTCAGGACAACCTACTTGCCGGCCTTCCCGCCCTTGCCGGGCAGTGGCACAATCGGCTTTCGTTTCCATCACAGTTGCGCGACAGCAGGGGAATCGCACCCCTTTCCGTTTTCTCATTCCCGTACCAGCATTTGCACCCACACATTGATCTGGCCTGCGGATACCGTTTTACAACGGGTTCATTTCAGCCATCGAATCGGGTAGGAGGCGGGGTCGCCCCCGCCGTCCTCCCACACCACCGTACGTAC
>CAYPOT010000047.1:0-29975 GCA_964412455.1 uncultured Nitrospiraceae bacterium
TCGATAGTCGACTGTAGCATAAACAGCCAAGTGCGGCAAGACAAAACAGGGTACAGCTTAGTGCGGAGGTCACGAGATGCAGCCCATTCCAGAAAATATATTGGTTCAATTCGACGCAATTCTGAAACAGCGAAATATCCCCGTAGAGGCCCACAACGACTACCGGAAATGGCTGAGATATTTTCTGGACTTTCGCGAAAAACACTCCCCTCCCGATTCCCGGTCCGATCAGGTGCGGCTATTCGCCGAAAAGTTGCGGTCAAAGAATCAGGCTATGAAGCAACAGGTGCAGGCGGCTGATGCCGTGTCGCTCTTCTTTGCTTCGCAGAAGGGGAATAAAGCAATTTTTTCAGATGCCGCCAAGGAGATGGCTGCCGGCGCATCTTTGCCGCAAAGCGCACCACAAGAGAATGCGCGCGTAACGACGAATGCAAGCAACATGGTATGCGAACCGCCGGCATCATCCTTGGTTCACCCTCCTTGTCTTCGAGGCGGCAAACACTATGACGAATGGCGATGCCTGAAAAAAACCGATTCTCCTGCCTGGGACAAGATCATTGAAGGTCTTGCGGCGGAGATCAAGGTACGGCACTACTCGCGTAAAACGTTGAAGGCTTATGCGGACTGGACCCGCAAGTTCCAAAGCTACCTGAAAAACAGACCAACCGAGGCATTGTCTCCGGCGGAGGTGAAAGAGTACCTTACCTATCTGGCGGTGACCTGCAAGGTGTCCTCAAGTCATCAGAACCAGGCGTTCAACGCCTTGCTGTTTCTGTACCGGCATGTTCTCAAAAAAGATTTTGGAACTCACAAAGACATTCCCCGCGCGAAGAAATCGAACTATATCCCCGTGGTTCTTTCCCGGCCGGCGATCGACGCCGTATTGGAACACCTCGGACATCCCTACAAGCTTGTCGCCCAACTCCAGTACGGCTGCGGGCTTCGTATCAATGAAGGCGTTAAGCTGCGGGTAAAGGACTTCAATTTTGACGCCGGAATTCTCACGGTCCGCGGAAAGGGTGAAAAGACCCGCACCGTGCCCATACCCCAAGTGATCGTGCCGGAGCTGCAGACACAATTAGAAGCAGTGAAAAGACGTCATGACGAGGACCTGGCAGCGGGTTTCGCCGGGGTGTTTCTCGACGACCAGCTGGAAAAGAAGTATCCAAGAGCCGCGACGGAGCTTGTCTGGCAATGGTTTTTCCCGCAAGAAAGGTTAACCTATGTTGCAGAGACAAAGGAGCGGCGTCGTTATCATCTTCATGACTCGCGTGTTCAGGATGCTTTGTACGCAGCGGTCAGAAAGGCAAAGCTTACAAAGCGCGTTACCTCTCATACCTTCCGTCATTCATTCGCCACCCACCTATTGCAGGCAGGCTACGACCTCCGCACGATCCAGACCCTGCTTGGGCATGGGGACATCAGGACCACGATGATCTACACTCACTGCGTGCCGAGCAAGACGCTCAAGGAGACCAAGAGCCCCCTCGATTTCTGATCCGGCTGTCTTCAGGGGGAATGCGGCGCTACACGTGGTTCCGGAGCATGAGCTCCAGTGGATGGGGGTTCAGATAGAACTGCCGGGCGAGATAGTCTTCCCTGTAGTTCCGCACGTGATGCCGCAGCAGGGTGATGGGGACGATGAGCGGTACCAGGCCGTCATGGTAGTTCGTTATCACTTCCAGCAGTTCCTTCTTTTCATCGGTTGAGAGCTTGTCCTTGAAGTAGCCGGCCATGTGCTGAAGGACGTTCGTGTTCTTCTTCGCCGTAGCGATATAAGCCATTCCTTCCATCAGTGTCCCAATGTAGCTCGCGTGCAGTTCGCCCTTTCGTATTTTCTTCGAAGCTGCGACCATCTTACCCAATGTCGAATAGTGCTTCTGGCTGTGGGCCATGATGAGATACTTGTGGTCCGTGTGGAACGAGACCAGGCCACGAAGCGAGCTGTCTTCTTTTATATATTCCTGCCACCGCCGGTACACGAAGACCCGCTCAATGAAGTTCTCGCGAAGCGCCGGGTCGTGCATCCTTCTCTCGTCCTCGACGGGCAGCAGGGGGAAGGTGTCCAAGATGGCCCTGGCGAAGATGCCGGGGCCACGGCTCTTCACCCGGCATTTCGCATCGAAGACCTTGGTGTCCCGAAGACCGCAGCTGGGCGACCTTGATTTGAATACAAAGCCGCTTACATCGATGTCCGCGAGGACCTTAAGCTCCTCCTTTATCCACTTGCGCATACGAGCGGTATGGTCGATGCCGGTCCAGACGGTCCTGATGCGGGGGGAGGCGGGGTCGACTTCGAGGGCCATGATCTCGCGCGGGATGCCGAGTCCGCAGGCCGCCTCGGGGCAGACGGGAACCCAGTCCACGTATTGGCCGAGGGTACCGGTCAGGAACGGGTCGAGCTTGTGGCCGCCGTCGTAGCGGACCTTGTTGCCGAGGAGGCAGGAGTTTATGCCGAGGGTGATCTTGTTCGTGCGCGATCCGGTCATGATGCGGTACTGTAGCACAGCGTCGGGGGATTATCAAGGAAGGGGGGAAAGGCTGCCGCAAACATGGTATAATGATCAAGCCATATCACTACAGCGACACTTTTTCGTCATTCCCGAATGCTTCTATCGGGAATCCAGGTTTTTTAGGATGAAGATAAAATCAAAGTCACTGGATTCCGGCTTAAACCATGCCGGAATGACGGATAAATGGCATGAGACGCGCAAAAGTCCTCTGTAGTATTATATTATAACGGCTGAGATTATTACGAACGGAGAGGTCAACAGAGCATGAGCGTATTGATCGGAAAGGAAATTGAGAAGGCGTTAAAGAACAAGCTGATCAGGATCGAACCGCTCGACAGGTCGCAGATCGGGCCGGGGTCCATCGACCTCACTCTCGGCAATGATTTCAGGATCTTCAAGAAACAATCAAAGATCTATCACGTAAAGAACCATTCCGACTTTCAGGAGATCACCAGGGCGGTCCATGTCGAGGAAGGCGGCTATATCGTCATCAAGCCCGGCGAGATGGTCCTGGGGATCACGAAGGAAAAGATCACCCTTGCCGACAGTATATCGGGCAGGCTGGAAGGGCGCAGCAGGTTCGCGCGCTTCGGGCTCGCGGTCCATGTGACCGCCGGGTTCATGCATCCGGGCATCTCGAACCATCAGGTCCTGGAGATCGTGAACTTGGGATATGCGCCTCTGGCCCTGTATCCCGGCACCAGGATCTGCCAATTTATCTTTGAAAAATGCGATGGTCGCGCGAAATACCAGGGGAGATTTGTCGGGCAGGTCAAGCCATGACCTTCCATCATAGTAAGTGCCGGTGATCAATGGACAATAAATAAGGCCGGAACCAATCATGGTTCCGGCCTTGTATGTTCATTGGTCTTTATGTTCGGCGGTCACATCGCCGTCTTGCTTGTCTTGATCTTCCCGTGCTCGATCTTATCGTGGCACCACAGGCAGTCCACCTGTTTCTTGCCCACGTGCTTCTCGTGGATGAGCTTCACCTCGCCGATCCTGTCGGTGCGGTCTATGTGGCAGAAGAAGCACTTGTCCTTCGGCGTCAAGCCCTCGCCCCGGGTGATCTGGGCGTGGCATGAGCCGCACTTCTTGCCCGCCTTGAGCGCCGCCGTGTGGGAGAAGGCCTTGCCGTTCACCATGATGACGTCCTTGGGCGCCGTGTGGCACGACAGGCAGCCGGTCACGGCCTCGCCGGGTTTGGCCCCCTTGAAGTGGCAGAGGAAGCAGACGTTCTTCGACACCTTCACGTGCTCGCCCTGGACGATGTCGGAATGGCAGCTCCGGCAATGGAGCTTGATGCCCCGTTTCATGTCGGTGAAGTGGGGCTTGTGGTCGAAGTGGATGTTCCATTTAGTGAAGAGCACCTTGGACTCCACGAGGCGCTTGTCGTGACAGCCGCCCTGGAGGCAGTTCGCGTCGGGCACATTGGACAGGGGCCGGGGATTGGAGGTCCCGGCCAGGAACAGGAACTGGGACGCAACCGCCTTTTCCATGGTGTAAACATGGCATTTCAGGCAGGGGACCATCTTGTGCGTCGAGGTCGCCCACTTATCGTAGTAGGGCTTGATATAATGACAGGCCTTGCAGTTCTCCGGGCTGGGGAAGGCCACAAACCGCCCGTACCCGTAGATAGAGAATCCACAAACGACAATGATCACCGCGATCAGGACCCATTTCTTATTCATGTTTCCTCCTTAGGAGTAGTTGGTCAAGGGCATGACGGCAAATTTCTGACTGCCTGCAGCCTCGTCTTGACGGAATGAAATGCTGCCTCTATAATCAGACATATCAGGCTGACAGGATAAGCGAGGTGCGTGATGAATGCAGCGGTCTTCAGCCGCTACGGCGGCAACGATGTGGTCGAGGTGAAGGATGTCCCCGTGCCGACTGCCGGGCCGGGAGAGGTCGTGGTCCGGGTCGATGCGGCGAGCGTCAATCCCGTGGACTGGAAGGTCCGCTACGGACACGCTAAAATATTCACCGGGTCGAAATTTCCCAAGGTGCTGGGGTGCGAATGCGCCGGGGAGGTCTTCGCAACCGGGGCGGGCGCGACTAAGTTCCGTAAGGGCGACCCCGTCGTCATGTACACCAGCGTCAAGCGGCTCGGCGCCTTCGCCGAATACGCCTGCACGGCAGAGGACAGGGTTTATCCTATCGCGGAAGGCATATCCTTCGAGCAGGCCGCCTGCCTTCCCATCGCGGGCCTGACCGCGCTCCAGTCGCTTCGGGACCACGGCCGGATCGTCGCAGGTCAGAAGGTGCTGATCAACGGGGCATCGGGCGGGGTCGGCCACTTCGCCGTCCAGATCGCGAAAATCTTCGGCGCGGAGGTCACCGCGGTCACGAGCGGCAGGAACGCGGAGTTCGTCAAAGGCCTCGGCGCGGACAAGGTCATCGACTATGCGAAGGAAGATTTTACCCGGGGCGGCGAGCGCTACGCTCTCATCTTCGATGCGGTATCTATGAGTTCCTTCGGCGCTTGCAAAAGAATCTTGACAGCCTCCGGGAGATACGTGAACACCCTGCCGAACGCGACCATCCTCTTGCAGTTCATCACCGCTCTCCTGCCGGGGAAAAAGGCCCGATCCATGTGGGTCAAGCCGAACGCGACGGATATGGCGTGGATGATGGAGCAGATCAAGGCGGGGAAGATTAAGGTGGTCATCGAGCAGACCTATCCGCTTGACCGGGTCAAGGACGCCCTTGCTGCGAGCGAAGTCGGCAGGACGAGAGGGAAGATCGTGGTAAAGGCGGCGCCATGAAGAATATATTCGAGCCCTGTGCCCTGGGGACCCTGCGTCTCAAGAACCGGATCATCCGTTCCGCCACCCATGAAGGCATGGCGCATCCCGATGGCACGCCGACGGACGGTCTGGAGAAGATCTATCAACGGCTTGCCGCGGGCGGCGCGGGAGCAATCATCACGGGGTATGTGGGCGTCAAACGGAACGGCAGGACATTTACCAACATGCGGATGTTCGACAGCGATGCTTATATCGACGTCTATAAGGGCATCAATGACCGGTTGAAAGCTTCTGGAACGCCGGTCATCATCCAGCTTGCCCACGGCGGCAGCAGGTCCAGCGGGAAACTTACGGGAGAGGAGGTGATCGGCCCGGGATCCCGCCGGAAGAACGACACCGGCGACGTCGTCAAGGAAGCGGGCGAGGCGGAGATCCTCGCGGTCATCGACGCATTTGTCGGTGCAGTCGTGCGCGCCCGGAACGCTGGTTTTGACGGCGTGCAGCTGCACGCAGCCCACGGCTACCTGTTGTCCGAGTTCATCTCTCCGAAGCTCAATCAGCGGAAGGACAGATGGGGCGGCACGGTCGAGAACCGCTTGAGGATCGTCACGGAGATCCTGCGGCGGGCGCGCCAGGAGGTGGGGCCGTATCCCCTCCTCGTCAAGATCAGCGCGTATGATGACCTCAAGAAGGGGCTGGCGGAACCGGAGATCGTCACAGTCGCCCGGACCCTCCAGGACGCTTCCTGCGATGCCATCGAGGTGTCCTGCGGCTATGGCGACTTCATGGATACGGTGCGCATGCCCGAACTGCCGATCGACGCGGTCCTTGGTCTTATGCCGCGTTATCGGGACGGGTCGGCTTTCCGGAAGCGGATGCTCAGGATAATGGCGCCCTTCCTGGCAAAGAAACACAGACCGATCCACAATTACAATGTCGCCGCCGCGGCATTGATCAAGCAGAGCGTGGACATTCCCGTCATCGTGGTCGGCGGTATCCGGAACATGCAGGATATCACGGAGATCCTGTCCGGGAAGGACCTCGACTTCGTCTCCATGAGCAGGCCTTTCATCATCGAGACCGATATCGTAAACAGGTTCCAGAAGGGGCAGGAAAGCTCGCGATGCATCAACTGCGGGTACTGCCTGATCGGTTCGGCGAACCATCCGCTGAAGTGCTACTACGGCAAGGTGCCGGACCGGGGATAAGCGGGCAGAACCGCGCCGCCCTATTTCATCAGCTTCTTGCCCGCGCTCCAGCAGGCGCCTGCCTGCGCTCCCACGGTCCAATAGTGCATGCTGCTCCTGTCGAAGAGCAGTGGCCTCACCTTCGCAAGGTCCACTTTCCCTTCCGTCAGGACCGAGTCGTCGGCATAGGTCGCCGCGATCTCGCCGATGAACAGGTCATGGGTCTTCGTTTCATACGTGTCATGGAGCCTGCACTCCATGGAGAGGGGACAGTTCCTGATGATGGGCGCGGTCTTGAGCTCGCCGAAGAAGGTCTCGAAGACCGCCGACTTGTCGGTTGTGCTGCCTGACACGAGCCCCACGTAGTCCACTTCCGCCACACTTTCCACTGAGAAGATGTTCACGCTGAAGGTCCTGTTCTCCCGAATGCCGATGTTCGTGTGGTGCGCCTTGTTCATGCCCAGTGAGATGAGGTGGGGCGCCTTGGCGTTCAGAATGCCGACGTGGGCGACGTTGATGAAGTTCACCGTTCCGTTCACCAGCGCCGCCACGACGGTGACGGGTGTGGGGTAGAGCACGTTCTGGTCCCCGATCTTCTTTTTCAATTGAGGTCTTCTCCTCTCAGAGAGTGTTGATAACATCGAGAGCGGCTTTCCTCTCGGTAGTGTCGTGTTTTTTTGGGCAGCTCATCGCTCTGCCGCACAGCATGCCAGCGAGCGCCGTGGTCTTATAACGATATTCAGTATTCCAAGCGCACTTTCGCTGCGCACGTGCAGGCAGGCCTTTTCTTATTCGGTCCATTTCAAGTACATGCTTTATCGCGGCTATCGCGTCAGAGCCACCCGGCGCAGGGGTACGTCAAAAGCTTTGTCATTGGTCTTTGCCTTTCCAAAAGCCCCTGCATCCCGTGAGCAGCGACCGTGCGTTACATGCCCGGAATAAGGACCGGGAAACCACGATCATGCCGGCGCGTGCGCAGCGTAAGCGCATAGGGATGGCAGTACGGGCAGGAAGAACAAAAGACAAGAAGGCATGTCAGCACGGCGATGCGAACCGGGATGCGGCAAAAAGAGCTGGTTACCCGCTCGCATTGGAGATGCCCCTTCAATTGAGCATTCCTCCTGTTCAGGGTTTGTAGTACATGAGCTTGCGCGCGAAGGGGGACACGTCGCCGATGATCCGCTGCTGTTCTTCGGAGGTCATGGGCTCGAATGCCCGGGCGAATGCCGCGTTCTGCTCGAGCTGGGCAATGTCGTCGCAGCCGATGACGATGTTCGTTACGGGCTGGGAAAGGGCGAAGCGCAGGAAGGGCTCCAGGGTGGCGTACCCCGGGAACTTGGACGCAAAGCCGCGGAAGTAGACCTTCATGCCGATGATGCCCATGTCCTGCTCTCGGGCCAGCGGCAGGACGCCGGACAGGAAGCTCTTATACTGCGGTTCGCCCGGATTGACCGGCATCAGCACCGTATCGAAGTCGAACCGCTCGATGCACTTCCTTATGATAGATGGATCGTGATGGCCCGTGACGCCGATGAACCGTGTTTTTCCCAGCTTCTTCGCCTCGGTGAAGGCCTCGATGGCGCCTCCGGGGCCGAATATCTCCGCAAGCTCCCCTTCCTCCCGCACGTCGTGCACCTGCCAGAGGTCCAGATGGTCGGTCCTCATGTTCGTCAGCGTCTCGTGCAGGTGGGCCAGCGCTCCCCGCTTGTCCCGGGCGTGGGATTTGCTGGTGAGGAAGATGTCCTTCCTTCTCTCCCCGAGGGCCTTCCCGTAATACGCCTCGCTTCCCGAGTAGGCCCGCGCCGACTCGCAGTAGGTGATGCCCAGGTCCAGCGCCCGGTTGACGAGCGCATACGCCTCTTTGTTCCGCCCGAAGGTGCGGAGCGCGCCTTCGCCGCCGAGCCCCAGGATGGTCACTTCCCTGCCGGTCCTGCCGAGGATGCGTTTCGGGATGGTCATGGCGGAATTATAGCACAGCAAACCCTTTCTTTTCTTTACATTCCCCCCGCTCTATGATAGAAAAATCCCATGAACTGCTTCAGACCCCTGTTGGCGGTCCTTCTGCTTGTAGGCATACCCGCGACCATTTTCGCCGCCGACCTTTCCGGACTGCCTGTCACCACCGTCGTCCTCAAGGACAACCTTGGCAAGCCTCTGCCCGATGCTGAAAGCCTGCTGCCGCTGGTTGGATTGAAGGCGGGCGATCCCTTTTCGCGCGAAGCCGTCCGGAACGGGGTGAGCTATCTCTATCTCGAGGGCAAGTTCCGCGACGTCCGGGCGGACGCCTATGCGGAGAACGGCGGTGTGCGGCTCGAATTTACGTTCACGCCCGTCACGATCGTGGACCGCATCGTTCTCCGGGGGAACCGGGCCCTCTCGAATCGTGATGTCCGTGACGAGACGCGGGGGATCGAGGGCAGGGAGCTTCGCGAGGAAGCGCTCCCCGATATCCGCACGAACATCCAGGCCCGCTACCAGGCCGAGGGATTTTACAACGTGCGGGTGAGCTTCCGGCATGAGCCCGCGGCTGACCCCCACCGGGCGGTCCTTTATATCTATATTCAGGAACCGAAACGCACCATGATCGAGGACGTCCGGTTCAAAGGCAACACGGTGTTCAAGGAAGAGGAACTGCTCGGGGTCATGAAGAACCGGAAAGGCAGGCCGCTCCTCACCAACGTTCTGCTTGATGACGATCTTGAGGCCGTCCGGAAGGAGTATGCCGACGCGGGGTATCCCGCCGCATCGCCCGGTCCGGTCAGCGTGAGCCTCCGGGACGAGCGCGCGTTCCTCGAGATCAGCGGGGTCGAGGGACCGAAGGTGACCGTGTCGTTCACGGGCAACCGGGAGTTCAGCGAGAACAAGCTTCGGGGAATGCTCCTGGTCTGGTCCGAACGCGACGTATCTGATGCGGTCATCGAGAGCAGCGTGGAGAAGATCCGGAACGTCTATCGCGACCTGGGCTACCCGGAGGTGAAGGTCGAGGTGAAAAGGACGGAAACACCAGGCGCCGTGGACCTTGCGTTCACGGTCCAGGAAGGGCAAAAGATCAAGGTGGGCGCGGTCAGCGTGGAGGGGAACACGGTCTTTACCGAGAAGCAGATCAAGGACATGATGGCCACACGCGAGCCGCGTTGGTTCTGGCCGCGGCCCTTCCGGGAGGACATTCTCGACAAGGATATGGAGAGCATCACGGACCGGTATATTGACGCCGGATACCTTGCGGCGTATGTCAAGAGGACGGTTACGCGTACCGCGGACGGCTCGAAGGCGGTCGTCAACCTGAAGATCACTGAAGGGCGGCAGACCCTGACGGGGAACGTCTCGTTCGAAGGGAACGCGGCGATCACCAGCGAGGACCTTGCCGGCGTTCTTACCTTGAAGACCGCCGCGCCCTTCAGCGAGCGGCTTCTGGAAGAGGACCGGTATCGCCTCCTGTCCCTCTATTCGGCCAAAGGATATCTCTATACTCGCATCGAGATCGAAAAAAAGCCGGCAACTGCCGCGGAGACCGTCGGTCCTGAGGAAAAAAGGAGGGATGCCGTCGGTATGGCGCCCGAGGTCATCCATATCCACTACCTCATAGCAGAGGACCGGCAGGTAGCGATCGGGAAGGTCATTCTCCGGGGAAATGTCTACACCCGGGACGCGGTGATCATTCGGGAGCTTGAGCCCCGTACCGGAGAGCCCTATAGCTATGAATCGCTCCTCAAGAGCCAGCAGCGGGTCTATCGCTACGGGTATTTCGGCCTGGCGAAGTTCGAGCCGGTGCATCCCTACGAGAAGGAGTATACCAAGGACATGCTCTTCACCGTGGAGGAGCGGCCCGCGGGCGCCGTGGAGTTCGGCGTGGGGTACGGCACGCTGGACCGGCTGCGGGGGTTCGTCGAGATCTCCCACCGGAACCTGTGGGGCACGGCCCGTTACGCGAGCCTGCGGTTCGAAGGGAGCGAGATCCTGAGGCGGGAGGCGTTCACCTATCAGGAGCCGTGGTTTCTGGGTCAGCGCTATCTGGAAAGCAAGTTCATCCTGGCCCGGTCGGACGCAAAGCGGATCAACGAACAGTCGCGCGAGATCTATTACCAGACCAGGAGAACGACGGCATCCTACGGCGTCGAGCGTTCTTATGAGGGACTCAGGACCTCGCTCACCTACCAGTACGAGAACGTGGAGAACTACAATGTGCAGCCGGCGGCCGAACTGAGCCCTGACGACAGCGGCCGCGTGCTCATCAGCAGCCTGAATCCCGGGATCATCCTTGACAAACGGAACGACGCCTTCAATCCAACGCAGGGCAGTCTCCATGGCGTTAATCTCAAGGAGGCCACGAAGGCGCTGAATTCCAAGGCGGAGTTCACGAAGGTCTCGGTCCAGAGCACCTGGTATCTGCCCGCGACGGAGTATGTTGTCCTTGCCCTTTCGGGCCGGGCCGGAAAGGGATGGCCGCACGGCGACACCCGGGAGGTCCCGCTTCACGAGCGGTTCTACCTGGGCGGAGGCACGACGGTGCGCGGCTACACCCAGGACTCGGTCGGGCCTTACAATATCGGCGCGTCCGGGGACCGCGTCCCCACGGGCGGTTCCAGCATGGTCCAGTTCAATGCGGATATCCGCCTGAATATGAGCGGGGGAAGCGGGTTCGTGATATTTGCCGACGCGGGGAACGTTTGGGTGGACCAGACGATCCGCGTCGACGACCTGCGCGCGTCCTACGGAGCCGGTTTCCGGTATCACACCCCCGTCGGCCCCCTCAGGATCGACTACGGCCAGAAGATCAACCGGAAGCCCGGAGAGAGCCCGGGCGAGCTTCATTTCAACATCGGCCAGGCGTTCTGAGGGAACGGCACGAAAATATTTTGGCCTAGAAACGGCTGTAAACACGGATCAAAGCGGGTAAGAGTCGGATAAAAGCGGATTTTTTATCAGACGGGAATTCACTCATCGGGTGAAGGCTTCAAGTAAAAATAATTCGAGTATTATCCGCCTTTATCATACGTTCAATCCGCCTCTTCAGTGTCAAAAGGTCTTTCCAGGGACATGCTTGCAGGTTGACTAAACTAAAAGCCTGGCGCGTTTTTTCGTACCTCGCCTGGAAACGCCTGCTTTTGGTTGCGATACAGGTGGTCCCGGCTTGCCCGGGCAACGGTCGCGATCCCGCCCGCGCTGGACGAAAGCGCTGCGCGGTGGTATTATAAAGTACGTATGCGAACTTGGCATCGTGAGTGCGTTGTCTGCACAGGAGCCCATGAACATTCATAGAAGACTCATCGTCCTGGTCGGCCTGGGGATGTTCCTCATCATGACCATCACCATTCTTTCCCTGCAGAACATCACCGCCATTTTCTCGCAGACCACACGCAACGTCGCAACGATATCCCTCGAGGTCCGGAAGATCTGGAACATCGAGCAGAAGATCGGTGATGCCGTCCGAATGGTGCGGGAGTACGTCAGGACCGGCGATAGTCATTTCCAGCGCAACTATCAGATCTTCCACGATGCCGCAGACGGCATGTTAATGGAGATGGACGGCCTCAATCTGGGCAAGAGCGAGGTAAAGGTCCTCGGGGCGCTCGTGAACGACTTTAACACGATCGAGAACAAGGTGGAGAAGATCTTCGCCCTGCGCCTGTCCGACCCCACCGACCTCGCCCTTGCTCATACGCTGCTGTCCGATCTAAACGGTCTCGCCGCCTGGATGCAGCATGATCTCGAACGGTACAAGGAGGAGAGCACCATCCGGCTGGACGCGGTGGCGAGGGAGATCCAGGGAACGAAGTTGAGGATCAACATCTTCTTCGGCATTATCCTCTTCACGATGGTGGGGTTCCTCCTGGCATTCGGCGTCTACCTCTACCGGAAACTGACGGTTCCGCTCGCCCAGTTGTGGGAGGGGGCCGAGGAGATCAGCAAAGGCAACCTGGACCACCAGATGCAGGTGCGTGGCGAGACCGACATCGCCATGCTTGCGGGCCGGTTCAACGAAATGGCTCAGAAGCTCAAGGTATCCTACGCGGACCTGGAGCGCAGGCTGCTGGAGCGAACGCAGCAGCTGGCGGCCCTGAATTCGGTATCGCTCATGATGGGCAGGACCGGATCCCTCCAGGTGGTGCTGCAGGATTCCTTGAGCACGATCCTCATGAGCTTTTCGGATATGGATCCTAAAGGCGGCATCTTCCTGTGCGAGCCCGACGGGGAGTCCCTGCGGCTCGTAGCGCACCTGGGGCTTACGCCGGAGTTTGCCGCGCAGGAGGAGCGGATCAAGATGGGCGAGTGCCTCTGCGGCATGGTGGCCAGGACCGGTGAGATGCTGTACGCGGAGCAGGGCTGCGACGATGCCCGCCATACCAGGAGCTCGTCCCATGAGGGGCACGCTCATATTGTCGTCCCCATCAAGTCGCGGGGCATCGTCCTTGGCGTGGTGTTCCTGTATCCCTCGAAGAGCTTCAACCTCAAACCCTCCGACGTCCAGATGTTCGATACCATCGGCGCCCAGCTCGGCATGGCGGTGGAGAACCTGCGGCTCTATGCCGAGGTCAAGGAGTCGAGCGAAAAATTCTGGGACCTCTTCGAAAATTCCCGTGACATCCTTTTCACGGTCGATATGCGGGGGAAGCTCACCGCGGCGAACAAGGCCACGGAACGGTTCCTGGGCAAGCCGAAGACCGAGCTTATCGGCAGGAGCGTCTTTGGTCTTCTGACGGACGAGGGCCAGTCCCTGGCGAAGCGCCTCCTGTCAGGGGAGATCCCCATGGGTGATCGGATATTTGAGTTCGAGGCGAAAAGATCCGACGGGATACTTGCCGCGCTCGAGATAAGCGGCAGGAGCATCTTTATGATGAACAAGCCCTTGGGGCTGCAGTTCGCGGCCCGTGACGTCACGGAACAGAAGGGCCTCCGCGCGCTTCTCGTTAAAGCGGAGCGGCTGGCAGCCATCGGACAGGTCGGGATCGCCATGCGGCACGAGATCAACAATCCGCTGACCACGATCATCGGGAACGCGGAGCTGCTTCTTGATCGCCTCGAGGGCGCCGAGGGCGAGTTGAAAAAGCGGCTCGAGGTGGTCCTGGACAACGCACTCAGGATCTCGGAGATCATCAAACGACTGCAGGAGATCAAGCAGGACAAGACCATTGAGTATCTTAAGGGAGTGAAAATGACGGACCTGACGAAGGAATAGAACGACAGTGCGGAATGCGGAGTGCGGAGTGCGGAATAATTCGAAGGGCCGAACCTTCAGTGTGGCTGGCGCGGTGCTATGGGCATTCTTATCGCTGGCGGCGGTGGGCAGTGCCGAGCTGATCGACCGTGTTGTCGCGGCGGTGAACAACGAGGTCATCACCCTGAGCGAGCTCCGGCAGGCGGTTGCGTTCAATGCCGCACTGAGCGGCAAGGGGAACGGCAGTCAGCTTGAGCAGGAGACCCGGGAGGGGCTCATTACCGGCAGGTTGCTTCTGCAGGAAACGTACCGCCTTAAGTTCGCGGAGGTCTCCGAACAGGATATCGCCGCCGAGGTGGGCAGGCTCCGGCAGCGGCTGGGGTCCGCTGATGCCTACCGGACGTTCCTGGCCAAAACAGGCCTGACCGAAGAACGCCTCGGCCGAATGCTGGGGGACCGGCTGCTTATCGAACGGTTCGTGGAGAAGAAGATAGGCCTCTTTGCCCGCGTGAGTCGTGATGAGGCCCAGAGCTATTTTCAGGACCACCCCCAAGAGTTCAAGGACAAACGGTTCGCCCAGGTACAGAAATCCATCACCGCGCTCCTGTCGGAACAGAAGATCAGCCAGCAACTTGACCAGTATGTCGCCGATCTGCGCGACAGGGCGGTACTGAGGCTCAACCCGCTGCGGGAAGAGGAGTAGGTTCAGACGACAGACGACAGACGACAGGCAATAGACGATTCCATTCCCCAGTTAATTTCTCATTTGATTCCGATAAGGAGTGCGTATCCCATGAAGAAAATTTATCTACCCGTCATCATGATGTTTCTGTTCCTGATGCCAGTCGGCTGTACGTTCCTGAAGGTGAACATTGGCGACGAGGTCCAGCCGTTCACCGAAAAGGTCGTGTCGGGCGAGGGCAGGGACAGGGTCCTGCTGCTGGACATCAGCGGCATCATCATGGACGGCGAACCCGGCCCATCCTTTGCCGCGCGAAAAAAACCCGGCCAGATCGCCCGGGTGCGCGAGGCGCTTGACCGGGCGCGGCAGGATAGGCGCGTGAAGGCGGTGGTGCTCAGGATCAACAGCCCCGGCGGCGGCGTGACGGCTTCTGACATCCTGTACCACGAACTCAGAAAGTTCAAACAGGAGACCGGCGTCAAGATCGTGGCGCACATCATGGATGTCGGGACCTCGGGCGCCTACTACGCAGCGCTGGCTGCCGACGCCATCACGGCCCAGCCTACCAGCGTGACCGGCAGCATCGGCGTCATCATGTACAGCGTGGACGTCACGGGCCTGATGCAGAAGGTCGGGGTCCAGACCGTGGAGATCGCTTCGGCCGAGAAAAAAGGGAGCGGGTCTCCGTTCAGAAAGCTTTCCGCAGATGAGAGGAAGATATTCCAGGATTTCATCGACAGCCTCTACGGCCGGTTCACGGGACTTATCGCCGAGGAGCGAAAGCTGACAACCGATGCCGTGCTGAAGATGGCCGACGGGAGGATCTTCACCAGCGCGGAAGCGAAGGCCGGGGGGCTGATCGACGGCATCGGCTACCTCGAGGACGCCATAGAACTGGCAAAGAAACAGGCGAACCTTTCCCAGGCCGAGGTGGTGACCTATTTCCGGCCCGGCGAATACAAGGCGAACATCTATTCCCTGAGCCTGATCAATCTCGACCTGGGGGACCTGGCCGATCCGGGCGCGAAATTTCTCTATCTCTGGTGGCCGTGAGGAGGGGACGGCAGGTCAACACCGGCAGTTTCCGACAGTTACTCTTGCTGTGTGGCATATTCATTGCTAAACTTAGATAACATCGCAAATCCGGTGTTATCTAAGGGGGCGTTTCAGCAACTTGTTAACTCAGCACCCTTCCCGCGTAGTCACTTTATCCTCCCGCCCTGCAGCACTTCCAGCATCTTGTCCCGCAGCGCGTCGATCCAATAGGGCTTTTGAATGAAGCCGTCCGGGCGGTCCTCCTTGAAACCCGAAAGAGCTGTGCTTTCATCATAGCCGCTGGAGATGATCACCTTGAGGCCGGGTATGAGCGTCCTGAGCTTGTTGAAGAGGTCCGTTTCGCCCGGCCCTGACAGCTGCACATTGAGGATGGCCAGTTGGATCCCGTCCTTCTGCTTCCTGGCGATCCGCAGCGCTTCGTCGGTGTTACCGGCCAGGAGAGGACGGTATCCCAGTTCGGTGAGCATGGTCTTGAGAAGCGGGTTGACGCGGGTCTCTTCATCAACAATAAGGACTGCCCCGAGAGAAACGGGCGACTGCTGTTTTCGGTCCGTTTCTGCTCCCCCCTCGCGGGGAAGGTAGATATGGAATGCCGCGCCCTTTCCCCGATCGCTCTCCACCGACAGGCAGCCTCCATGGTTCTGGATGACCCCCAGGGATGACGCCAGGCCGAGGCCGCGTCCCATGAACTTGGTGGTGTAGAAAGGTTCAAAGATCTTTTTCTGCATGTCGTGCGGGATCCCCGGCCCCGTATCGCTGATGCTCAGGTGCACATAGTCGCCCGAGGGATGCTGGCACAGGGAACATTCCCAGGAGGTCTTTCCGGGGACGTTCTCGGCCCTGATCTCGATCCGTCCCCCGGGCTTTTCCAGGGATTCCACCGCGTTGGTGATGATATTGATGATCACCTGGCCCAACTGGCTTTTGTCGGCGATAACGGGCCAGAGGCCGGCCGCCAGGGCCTCCTGGAGTTCGACGCCCGCCGGCAGTTCCTTGCGCATAAGGTCGACGGCGCTCTGGACGATCACGTCAAGCCTTATGGTTGCGCGTTCGTAGCTCCCCTGCCGGGAGTAGTCCAGGAGTTGGCGGGTGAGGCCGGCCATGCGTCGTGATGTTTCGATGATCGTAGCGGTGAACTCCCGTTCGCTGCTGCCGGGGGGGAGTTTTTCATTCAGCATCTGCGCGCACCCGAGGACCCCCATGAGCATGTTGTTGAAGTCATGAGCGACACCGCCGGCAAGGGTGGCGATGGACTGCTGCCGCTGCTGCTGGTGCAGGCGGGTTTCCAGGTCCCGCTGCCGTTTTTCGGATTGGAGCTTCCCGGTGACATCCATGAGCGTACCGATAATGGCCGGCCTGCCGTCGATCTCCGTGCTGCTCCCGAACGCCTCGATGTCGATCAACTCCCCGTCCTTACGCAGCCCCTTGTAAGTATAACGGACGCTCTTTTCCTCGCCGGACAGACGCTTGCGGTCGTTCTCGGCGACAAGAGCCCGGCTTTCCGGCGCGATGAGTTCGTGAGTGCTTTTCCCGAAGACGATCTCTTCCGGACTGGAATAGCCGAAGATCTCGGCCAACTTGGGGTTCACATAGAGGAACTTGCCATCCCGGAGGATATAGATGCCGACGAGGCTTTGCTCCACCAGGCTGCGAAAACGGGTCTCCGACTGCCGCAGGGCGTCCTCGGCCTTCTTGCTCTCGGTGATATCGCGGGCAAGGTGGACGGAGCCGCAGATCCTGCCCGTCCTGTCGCGGAGCGGGGAGACCGTGATCAGAAAGTCCCCGTCGAAATGCTCGAGATGACATTCGATGGAATGGGTCTTGCCGTCCTTGACGGTGCGCAGGTGCGGGCAATTCCCGGTCGGCCCTTCGCTTCGGCAGATATGACGATAACACAGTTCCCAGAGAAGGTCCTCGGGCCGTTTTCCGAACAGTTGAGCGAAAGCCTTGTTGACCTTGGTGATCCGCATGTCCAGATCGATCAGCGCGATCTGGTCCGGAATAGCGTCAAAGGTCAGCCCCCACTCTTCGAAGGAGTCTATCGGGAAGGGATCACCCTGAACAGGTTGTTTGTGCGGGGTATTTTCCTGGTTCATTTCCTTTGCCTGGAAAGCGGGAAGCATCTCAATGCGGACTTATTTTTGCGGAGTTACAGTTATTATATCAGATTATAATTATATCTTGCGTCTATTCCTGCCTCTGTTATCACCTGCTCGCACCACGTTTCAGTCCGGTACGATGGCCGATAAAGATAGCCCTTGAATAGCGCAAATCGTTGTGTTAAATTTGACACAGTCTTTTTGGGGAGGGGTTGTGGTGATCATAAGGCTCCTGTACGCGATCGCAGTGTTCTTTCTGTTCAGTACCGCTGCTTTTGCCGCGGAACCGGCTTCGTCCCGCGATTATCGGGCCGCAAATAAGTTTTTTTCCGCCGAAAAGTACAACGAAGCCCTCGCCCTTTATAAAAAGATACTTTCCTCTCCGCCGGCCGACCTCACCCCCGGCGACATCCATAACAAGATCGGAGATACCTTTTTCCGGCTCGCGAACTATCGTAGCGCGCTGGACGCCTATCGTCTGGCCATCCGGGACCAGAGGCCCGCGGACCGCGCGCAGACGCAGTACTGGATCGGCTTCTGCTCCTTCCTTGTAGGCCGCGACGCCGAGGCGGTGGATGAATTTCTGAAGATCCCGGCACTGTATCCCGACGCCAAGGTCTGGGGTTCCACGGCGTATTACTGGGCTGGCAGGGCCAGCGAACGATTGGGAAAGAAGGAGCAGGCGGCCGAGTATTACCGGAAGGCGGGCGGCAACGGCAAGTCGACCCAGGGAAAGTTTGCGAAGAAGAAGGCGGCTGCATTAAAGTCTGAATAGCAGTCAGCAGTCAGCAGTCGACAGTCGCTAGTCGGGGATTGGCAGTCGGCAGTCGCTAGTCCATGACTTGACTGACGACTATCGACTGACGACGGTTTTTCCGGGACCCTTTTTAACATCATGCTCAAAGAACTGAACATAAAGAACTTCGCTATCATCGACCAGCTCCGCGTGGAGTTCGGGCCGGGGCTGAACGTGTTCACCGGCGAGACCGGCGCGGGCAAATCAATCGTGGTGGACGCGCTGAACCTGGCGCTGGGAGAGCGGGCGAGCACGGACCTCGTCCGCACTGGCAGCCCCGAGGCGGTGGTGGAGGCGGCCTTCGAGCTTAACGGCCTGGGGTCCGTCGCGGTCACCGGTATCCTCAGCGAACAGGGGATCGCGGCCGCGGCCGGCGAGGACCTCATCGTGCGCCGGGTCATCTCCACGACGGGAAAAAGCAAAGTGTATATCAACGGCAGCCTCGCGAACCTTGCGACCCTGGCCGCGCTTGGTGCCCATCTCGCCGATATCCACGGCCAGCACGAGCACCAGTCCCTGCTTGCGGTGGACCAGCAGATGGACATGCTTGATTCCTTCGGCGGCCTGCTTAAGAACCGCGACGCCTTCGCCGCTTCGTACAAACAGCTGCACGAACTCCGTAAGCAGCTCGGAGAGCTTGAAGCGGGAGAGCGGGAAAAGGCCCAGCGCGAGGACCTGCTCCGCTACCAGGCGAACGAGATCGAGGCCGCCCGCCTGAAGGAAGGCGAGGACGAAGCGCTTGCCAACGAACAGCGGGTGCTGGCGAACTCCGAGAAGCTGGCGGGCCTCGCCGCGTCGGCCGACGAGACGCTCCATTCCTCGGAAGGATCGGCACTGGCGGCCCTCAAGCGCGCTGCTGGGAACGTGCGGGACATCGCGGCGATAGACAACAAACTTGGCCCGGTGCTGGAACTGCTGGAGTCCGGCAGGGCCCAGGTCGAAGAAGCGGCGCGCGAGATCGCTTCCTATGCCGAGCGGGTGGAGTTCGATCCCAACCGGCTCGAAGCGATCGGCGACCGGATGGATCTGATCCAGAAGCTTAAGAAAAAGTACGGCGGAACGATCCCGGAGATCATCGCCTTCGGAGCGCATGCCGCGGCGGAGCTCGAAAAGATCGAGAAGAGCGGCGAGGAGATGGAGCGGCTTCGGAAGGAGATCGACGGGCTCAAGACCGGGATCACGCTGAAGGCGAAGGATCTGACGAAGAAGCGGACTGCCGCGGCGAAGGAACTGGAGAAGAAGGTCGAAGGAGAGCTCGGCCACCTGGGCATGAAGAAGACGACCTTTGTCGTGAAGATCGTCCAGGAACCCGGGGACGACACGACCGACGGGCTCCGCGTGGGCGCCCGCGGCGCCGACAAGGTGGAGTTCCTGATCTCGCCGAACCCCGGCGAAGAGCCGAGGCCGCTGGCGAAGATCGCCTCGGGCGGGGAACTGTCGCGCATCATGCTTGCGCTCAAGACCATCCTGGTCGAGGGCGACCCCATCCCGACCCTGGTCTTCGACGAAGTGGACGCGGGCATCGGCGGCGCCGTGGCCGAGGAGGTCGGGAAAAAGCTCAGGAAGATCGCGTCCCGTCGGCAGGTCTTCTGCATCACCCACCTGGCCCAGATCGCGAGCATGGCGATGAGCCATTACGGAGTCGCGAAGGCCGTCAAGAAGGACCGCACCAGCACCGAAGTGCGGCTTCTCGACCCGAAGGAACGGGTCGATGAGATCGCGCGCATGCTGGGCGGCAAGACCATCACCGACGCCACGATCAAACATGCCGAGGAGATGATCGAGCGGGGAGCCGTTTAACGGCAGTGCGGAGTGCCGAGTGTGGAGTGCGGAGTAACGGCAGGAGAAAGGAAAGAACAATGGCTAAGATCAAAAGCATTCTGAGCATGATCGGCAACACACCCATGGTAAAACTTGCCCGCATGAGCGGTCCGTCCGACGCGGAGGTGTGGGTGAAGCTTGAAGGATTCAATCCCGGCGGGAGCGTGAAGGACCGCATCGCCCTCTCCATGGTCGAGGACGCGGAACGGCGGGGCAGGCTGACAAAGGGCATGAAGATCGTGGAGCCCACGAGCGGCAACACCGGCATCGGCCTCGCCATGGTCGCGGCGGTGAAGGGCTATCCCATTGTCCTCACCATGCCCGAGTCCATGAGCATGGAGCGCAGACAGCTGCTGCAAGCCTACGGCGCGGAGCTCGTGCTTACGCCGGCGGCCAAGGGCATGAAAGGCGCCCTGGAAAAGGCGGCGGAGATCGCGGCCTCGGGCAAGGAATATTTCCTGCCGCAGCAGTTCGAGAATCCCGCGAACCCCATGATCCATCGCCAGACCACGGCCCGTGAGATTATCGACTTTATGGGAGGAAGGCGCTTCGAGGCTTTCGTTGCCGGCGTCGGCACGGGCGGCACGATCACGGGTGTGGGCGAGGTGCTCAGGAAAAAATTCAAAGACATCAGGATCATTGCCGTGGAGCCGTCGGCGTCACCGGTGCTCTCTGGCGGGCAGCCGGGCCCCCATCCCATCCAGGGCATCGGCGCGGGCTTCGTGCCGAAGGTCCTGAACACCAAAGTGTATCATGAGATCATCCAGGTGACGGCCGACGAGGCAAAGGCGACAACGAGGCGGCTGGCGAAGGAAGAAGGGCTGCTCGTCGGCATCTCGTCCGGCGCGGCCTGCTTCGCGGCCCTCCAGGTCGCGGCAAAGCTCGGCAGGGGCAAGCGCGTCGTCACCATGCTCCCCGACGGCGGCGAGCGGTACCTGTCGATGGGGGTGTTCGGGACTGCGGATGGAAAAGCTTGAACCGCAGAGGACGCAGAGGACGTCAAAAAAAATATAATTCTGCGAACCGCGATGGCGCGAGGAACGCGAAGAACGTCAAAAGTAAAAAGGGAGATTTTTTCTAACACAAGACCTTAAGATTTTCTTTGCGTTCTTTGCGGCTTTGTGTGCAAAGCTTATTGCTTCTGTCCTTTCCGGATTAGATTGTTGATTATAATTTAGGCTTTATGTATTCCCTCTGCGTCCTCTGCGGTGAGAAGATCTTATGAATCGCATTTACCTCGACTACAACGCCAGCACGCCCATCGCTCTGAAAGTTCTCGAAGCGATGATGCCGTATTTGACCTCAAAATACGGCAACCCTTCGTCCAGCCACAACTTCGGCGTCGAGTGCCGTGCAGCCATCGAACAGGCGCGGGAGCAGGTCGCGAACCTTCTGGGCTGCGACGCGTCGGAGATCGTCTTTACGAGCGGCGCCACCGAATCGAACAACATGGTCGTCAAAGGGATAGCCAAAGCCGCGGGCAAGGGAAAGCACTTCATCACCTCGCAGATAGAACATCCGGCTGTGCTTGAGCCCTGCCGCCATATCGATCGCTTCGGATACCGGGTCACCTATCTCCCCGTCGACCGGTACGGGCTGGTTGACCCTGACGCTCTCTCGAAGGCCATTACGCCGGATACGGCGCTGGTGACCATCATGCACTCGAACAACGAGGTCGGCACGGTGCAGGACATCGCAGGCCTTGCGAGGATCGCCGCGGCGAACGGCGTGCCGTTCCACACCGACGCCGCCCAGAGCGTGGGAAAGATTCCCTGCCGGGTGAATGACCTCGGAGTGGATTTTCTGACCGTGGCGGGCCACAAGTTCTACGCTCCGAAAGGAGTTGGCGCGCTGTACATCCGGAAGGGCACGAAACTGCCGCCGATGCTGCACGGAGCGGGCCACGAACATGGGATGCGGCCGGGCACGGAGAACCTCGCGAGCGTTGTCGGTCTCGGCGCGGCATGTGAGCTCGCGGGGACAATGATCGAAAGCGAAGGACCCCGCCAGAAGAAGCTCGGACAGCGGTTGTTCGACGGCCTTAAGAATGCGGGGCTCAAGGTCCATCTGAACGGCCATCCCGACCGGAAGCTCCCGAACACCTGGAACATCAGCTTCGAGGGACATGACGCAGCCGCGCTGATGGACGCGCTCGGCAAGGACATCGCCGTCTCTCCCGGGGCCGCCTGCCACGGCGACACGGTGAACGCCTCCCACGTGCTGGTCGCCATGGGTTTACCGACGGCGTTCAGCCGCGGGGCGATTCGGTTCAGCCTGGGCAGGGAAACGACGGAGGCGGAGATAAATGAAGTAGTGGAGTTGTTGAAACGAAAGGCAAAGCTATAATCTGACCTATGAGTGAGTAAGTTCTGCCGGGTCTCGCTGAGCATGTTGCAAAGGAGGTGGTAAAGGGCCTTCGCCAGCGCAGCGTCAACCCTCGGTACCAGTTTGCCGATCTGAGACCGAGCGGTGTAATCCTTTCCCGAAATGTGATAACATGATAATATAGATGAAAAGGAAAGCCATGCCGACTGTATTGAGAATAAAGTCGTTTCGGTTCCATTTCTATTCCGACGAGATGCGTGAGCCGGCGCATATTCACGTAGACACTCCTGACGGTGAATGTAAATTCTGGCTTGAACCGATACGGCTGGCCAGGAACAAAGGCGTCTCGCCTCAAATCATTCGGGAAATAGAACGGTTGGTTTTTGAACACCAAACCTTCTTGAAGGAGAAATATTATGAACGCCATAACCGCTGAAAAAGAGACGACCGTCGAGGCGGCCGCAATACGAGCCTGGACGGAGGGGAGAAGGATATTCGTGGAGCTTACCGACGGACGGATCATCGGGTTTCCCGCCGACAGGTTCAAAATCCTGAAAAGCGCGACCGACGAACAACTAAAGGAGGTATCGCTGCGTTTGAACGGTTTTGCGCTCCGATGGGAATCCCTGGACGAGGACATCACGGTGAAGGGTGTTGTAGACGGCAATTTCCAGTTGCCGTGATCTGATGAGCGCGCTGAGAAAATATTTCGGCCTGGAAAAAGTCATCGTGACTGCCAAATAGCTGTCCAACTCAGAGCAGCCGCGGGGCAGTATGAACAACGGCAGAGAGGTCAAATGCACCGGACTGCTTGGTCTTAGAATCCCTCAGAACAAACGAACAAGGCCGGTTTGGAAGTGAAGCAATTCATCTTTGACCAGCATCTTTTTTATCCAAAGCGGCCTCATCGATTTTCTGGAATGGCGTGGCAGATAGTGACGTTCCTGTTCAGGGCCCTTAGCTTTTGACAAACAATGAAAACGCTTCTGAAAATGCAATTAGGCGTAAATGCACGGAGAAAGACGCGACCCTGAAGATTCCGGCCCCTGGAAATCAGAAGCCCATGGGAGGTGCTCTATGGAAAAGAAAATTGATGCGGTGAAATTGATGCGTGACATAAGGGCGAAATTGGGGGAGAAATACGCCAAGTCCCAAAAAGATGAATTGCGGGAGTTAAAGGAAAAGTTTGGACACTTGAGAAAGAAAAAAGATGTCGCGCATGCGAAATAGTATGTAAGTATGGCAAAAGATTTACCTTGTCTATCGGGCCTTGAAAATGTTGGGTTTAAAGGCATAGACCAACCTGCGCCGTTGAAGGCGGAATAGAAGTAAGACAATGACACTGAACAATGGGCAACGCTTACAAATATAAGAAGTCCAAAGGCTGTGCGCTCTGCAAACCGCACAAGCATGGTTGGGCGCCGAAGAAGAAGGTGAAGGAAAGGACCGCTGAAATGGAATTGGCGCGGTTGGTCGGCTCTTTTATGGATGACCCGAATCGCAAGATATATGTGCGTGATGTCATAGAACGGGGGTTGGCGGACAGCAAAGCCGGCCAGGCTATGGATGTGCGGAAAGTCCGTGCTAAGTACGGTCTTCCAAAATGAACGTTCACTAGACTAAGACCGCGCAAGCGCACTTTGACGGTATTTATCAATGTGCAAGATATATCCCGCGTGGCGCAGTGGAAGCTGAAAAGTAGCTTATTGGATTTCACATAGGGTCACTCGCGCGTGCGGTGCCATCCGGTTCAGCCTGGGCAGGGAGACAACGGATGCGGAGATCGATGCGGTTATAGAAAAACTGAAGAACAAGTTCAAAGACAAATGATCGCAGACTATGCACTCTTTTCTCAATTGAAGAGTTTGGGCATTATTCTTGCTAAACTCGTAAAGCAAGAAAATGCGTTGTTTACTCTCCCCCCTCGTAAACAGGTCCTTTACTAGGGGGGAGAGACAACTACTGGTTATTTGAGTAATGGAGGTCGCATGAAATCTTCACTCATGTGTGTCATTGTCTTAATAACAGCCATGGGTTGCTCTGCTACGCGGCCGTTATTGACAGAGACACCAACCGCAGATCAGGCATCACTTTATGTGTACCGGCCCTCAGACACGATGGTCCTTAATTGGCCATACGTCTATATTAACGGCGTTGAAGTTGGTGAACTAAAAGAGGGTGGATACATAAGAGCACTAGTATCATCAGGCGATGTGACCGTGGAAATAAAGAATGGAGGGAATCCATTTAAGCGATATATATGGTACTGGCCCGGTCCTACTGTAAAAATTAGTTTTGTCGCCAATAACGGCAATTTTTACTATGCAAGATTCTCTCCGGCAGTTACTGGTATTTCTTCAACTCCTTATGTAACGGCTTCTTACAGTCATGTCCTCAATATTGTGCCAAATGATGTCGGTAATCTTGATATAGTTCGTTTGGATGCCAAATACAAGTAGTTATGAATAAGACCGTGAGATAAAAAGGAACGGCATGTTCTTACTAACTACGCCGTCGAGAGGGCCGCTGAGGTAACGCGCCCCTCACGGCGGCGTTAATGGAGGAAGAAAATGCAAATAATAATTGCAGTCCTGTTGTCTCTTGCAGTTACTTCTGCCGCAAACGCGCAGGACGCGAGTTCACCACAAGAATTAGCAACACAAGTTCGAACGCTCATTCAGTCAAAGAACATCGACAAAATAGCTGAACTTATCCAGCCGGAGACAGCCCCCGCTTCCATGGCTAACTTTAAGTCCGATCTTGTCAATTATATCGGCGCAGAAAGTCTCACGGTATACATTGTTCCCAAGGATGACCAAAAGGCAGTCGAGAAATTTATAGCAGAAAGCCCGATACCAGGAGCGTTTAAGCCACTTGACGATCGTGTAAAAAAATATGAAAGTGCAGGCAGATTTTTTAGTATTGTACCGCTTGGTGATCTTGTTATTTCAGGTAAACAGGTAGGAGGTTCTTCAAAACAGAGCACGTCATCTGTGGTATATGGACAGCATAATGGAAAATACTTGATTATTTTTGCCAAGAAAAAATGATAACCGTGATGAGATATTAACCTGCGCGTCCACAGCGACGCGCCCCAAAAGCGGCGCGTGAAGCGCGTGTTCGAAGTTTAGCGAAACCTTATGCCCACAGACACCATACTGATCGTTGACGACGAAGAGAGCATCCGGAAGTCCCTCAAGGACATCCTCGGGGACGAAGGCTACGAGGTCGTGACGGCGGCTTCGGGCCGCGAGGCGCTGGACGTCCTCGCGGAAGTACAGCCTTCGCTCGCGCTGCTCGATATCGCCATGCCGGATATGGACGGCATCGAGACGCTGCGCCGCTTCAAAGAGACGCGGCCCGATATGCAGGTGGTCATGATCACCGGCCACGGCACCATCGAGACCGCGGTCCAGACCACCAAGATGGGGGCCTACGATTTCATCCAGAAGCCCCTTTCGCTGGCGCGGATAGCCCTTTCGGTAAAGAACGGACTGGAGGAATACCGCCTCCGGCAGGAGAACGAGACGCTCCGGAAGAGCATCGAGCGGCGCTATGAGATCGTGGGAGAGAGCGAAGCCATCAGGTCGCTCAAGCAGCAGATCTCGCTTGCAGGTCCTACCAACGGCTGGGTGCTGATCCACGGCGAGAGCGGCTCGGGCAAGGAACTGGTGGCCCGCGCCATCCACAAGACGAGCAAGCGCGCCGCGGGGCCGTTCATAGAGGTCAACTGCGCGGCAATTCCCCAGGAGCTCATAGAGAGCGAACTCTTTGGGCACGAGAAGGGGTCCTTCACGGGCGCCACGGGGATGAAACGGGGCAAGTTCGAGCTTGCGGACAAGGGTACCATCTTTCTCGACGAGATCGCGGACATGAGCCTGGCGACCCAGGCCAAGGTGCTACGTGTGCTGGAAGGCCAGGAGTTCCAGCGCGTGGGAGGGACGAAGACGCTCAAGACCGATGTGCGCGTCATCGCCGCGTCGAATAAGGACCTTGCCGGGGAGATCAGAAAAGGGTCGTTCCGTGAAGACCTCTTTTACCGCCTGAACGTGATCCCCCTGGACGTGCCGCCCCTCCGGGAGCGGAAGGACGATATCCCCATTCTGATCCGCTATTTCCTTCAGGAGTTCGCCGCTGAATACGGTCAGAAGCCCAAGACCGTCGACGCCGCCGCCCTTGATCTCTTCCTCCGTCATCCGTGGAACGGCAATGTCCGCGAGCTCAGGAACTTCATCGAGCGCATGATGATCATGGTCCCCGGCCCCGCGATCACCGCGGCAGAGGTGCCGTCGCCGGTGAGCCGTCCGTTGGCAGGTCGGCCGGCGGGAGACGGCGGTCCGGATGCGGGGCGTCTGACAGAATACGCCACGCTCAAAGAGGCGCGAGCGGCCTTCGAGCGGGAGTACATCATCCGTAAGCTCAAGGAGAACCACGGCAACATCAGCAAGACCGCCGACGAGATCGACGTGGAGCGGAGCAATCTCCACCGGAAGATCAAGGCGTTGAAGATCGAGAATGTATCATAAGGCGTGAGACGGTAGGGGCAACCCTATGTGGTTGCCCTGTTCCGGGCGGCCACGCAGGGCCGCCCCTACATTGGTATCCGTGTCCATCCGTGGCAAATAAGCCTTTTCCATGATCCAGACCATCAACCTTTCAAAGAATTTCGGCTCTGTCGCCGCGGTCAAGGCCGTCAACTTCTCCGTGAGCGCGGGCGAGGTCTATGGCCTCCTCGGGCCCAACGGCGCGGGAAAGACCACGACCATCCGCATGCTGACGACGCTGTCCCTCCCGTCGTCGGGGACCGCGCGGATCGCGGGCCACGATATCCTGATCGATCCTCTCTCTGTCAGAAAGGCCATCGGCGTCATTCCCCAGATGCTGAACCTCGACAGCGACCTGACCCTGGCCGAGAACCTGGAATATCACGGCAGGCTCCATCGCATGGAGAAGGCGGACCGAACCGCCCGGATCGAAGAACTCCTCAAATTCGTCGGCCTGTGGGAGAAGCGGGACACGCCGGTGGAGCACCTCTCGGGCGGGATGCGGCGGAGGCTTCTGATCGCCCGGGGGCTCATGCACCGGCCGCGCGTGGTGTTCATGGACGAGCCCACCGTGGGGCTCGACCCCCAGGCGCGGCACCTGATCTGGGGGCTCATCGAGGACCTCAAGCGGAGCGGCATCACCATCCTGCTGACGACCCATTACATCGAGGAGGCCGATGGCCTGTGCGACCGCGTCGCCATCATGCGGCAGGGGAAGATCATTGCCGTTGGCGCGCCGGCGGACCTCAAGGCGGTATCGGGACGATATGTCCTCGAATGTCTTGGACGGCACGATGTCCCCCGGCAGTTCCTGCACAGCAGGGAAGAAGCACTTGATGCCGGCAAGACGATGGGGTGCGACGTGGCCGTTCGCGACGTTACGCTCGAGGACGTGTTCATCGAGTTGACGGGGGAACGGATAGATGCATGAAACAAGTGCGAGTGCGGAATTACTGTAGGGGCAACCCTGTGTGGCTGCCCGGTTGCGGGCGGCCACGCAGGGCCGCCCCTACCCATGTCTGTGGTTGCGCAAGAGGTTAATATGAATTTTTATCCCATCTTCTGGAAAGACATGCTGCTCATCCGCAAGAAGCCCTGGAAGTTCCTGGCTTCGAGCATGGTCACGCCCATTCTCTACTTCATCACCTTCGGCTGGGGGCTGGGGCGGGGCATGAGCATGGGCGGCGGGACCTACCTCGATTTCGTGCTGCCGGGTCTCCTGGCGCTCTCGGCCATGAACAACAGCTTCGGCCCGGTCTCGACATCGGTGAACGTGAGCAAGCTCTACACCAAGACCATCGAAGAGGTGCTCGTTTCTCCCGTGGGGCCGTGGTCGATCGCGCTGGGGAGGGCGCTCAGCGGGACAGTGCGCGGCATGTTCTCGGCCTGCCTGCTCATGGTCGTCGGACTTGTCGCCGGTGTCCACCTATCCCTGTCGCCCTTCTTCTTCCTTGTGCTCGGCCTCACGGCGTTCTGCTTCGCCTCGGCGGCGGTCGCCGCGGCCATGGTCGCCAAGTCGCACGAGGACATGTCGAACTTCAACAGCTTCGTCATCATCCCCATGTCCTTCCTCTCCGGGACGTTCTTTTCTCCGGACAAACTGCCGGAGCCCTTCCACAGCGCGATCCTCGTCTATCCCCTGACCCACGCCAGCATGCTTCTTCGTGCGCTCGCCGGGGGGCGGGCTCCCGATGTCGTATCGGTCATCATTCTCGCGGCATACGCGGCGTTCTTCTTTTATCTGGCTGGCAGGATGGTGAAGAGAACGCTGTAGTGTTCCACCTTCAATGGCCGCTGCGTCCAACGGGGCGGTCGAGAGACAACCCACATGATCGAATGTATCCAAAACAACGAAACGGCCTTTTGGTGGCTGGCCGCCTCGACAATAATCACCTTCATTGCAACCCTGATAGCTGTGCCTATATTGGTTGTTCGAATCCCTCCTGACTATTTCTCACGGAGAAAACGTCATGGCAAGCCGTGGGCGAATCAGCATCCGGTGGTGCGGGCAATGTTACTGATAGGCAAGAACGCGCTCGGGTTTATCCTCGTTGCGGCCGGGATCATCATGCTGGTGCTGCCGGGTCAGGGTATTTTTACGATTCTCATCGGGATCATGCTGTTGAATTTCCCCGGCAAGTACCGGCTTGAGCGGTGGATCGCCGCGCGACGTCCGGTGCTTCGATCCATCAACTGGCTGCGGCGACGTGCGGGACGCGCACCACTTGTTCCTGATGGGTAACGCAGGAACATGTGGGGTCAGAACTTCTTAGGACGATAGGGGACATCCTGCTCAGCTCGCCAGAACATATAGCAAACATATAGGTCAGGTCCTTTGTGTTGATATTTTGTGACTGTCAAAAAATATGGATCGGAAGTCTGGGACTTCACACCTCGGCGGTGAGCAACCTTATGCGGAACAGGACGTGACACCATAACAAAGGACCTGACCCTATAGTTCCGGAAAGGCCGTTTCGCCGGAGAAGATGCCGCTGCGATTTTGGACGCTGGGCCTGTTCTGCTCCCTGCTCCCGGACCTCGATGTCATCGCCTTTCGTCTCGGCATTCCCTACCGCCATATGTTCGGCCACCGGGGGTTCATGCACTCCCTCCCGTTCGCGTTCATTGTCGGCATGCTGGTGGTCTTGCTGGCATTCAGGACGGTGCCTCGCTTTTCCGGCAAATGGTGGATGCTGGCCGGCTACTTCTTCGTTGTTACTGCATCCCACGGCGTTCTCGACGCCATGACCTCCGGCGGATACGGCACCGCGTTCTTCTCGCCTTTCGACAATACGCGCTATTTCTTTCCCTGGCGGCCGCTCGTGGTCTCGCCCATCAGGGTCTACGGTTTTTTCAGCCGCTGGGGATGGAATGTCATATTGAGCGAGTTCCTGTGGATATGGATACCTTCGCTGGTGTTCCTCGGCATACTGCTATTTTTGCGGAGAAGGCTCCGCCGACCGCCGATTGACCCGTGAAACTGATAAACAATTTAATGTTTAGGCTTCTTTCTGAATGCAGTGCTCAGAAAGAAGCTGGTTGGACT
>CAYPOT010000048.1:0-29413 GCA_964412455.1 uncultured Nitrospiraceae bacterium
GCGGAATGGACAGAACGGCGCTGACCTTGAACCGCCTGGTCATGTCGATGAGTTCAGGGTTTTCCTCTTCAGCGAGCGAGATCGTCTTCGGTTCCAGCGCCATGCCGCATTTCGGGCAGTTCCCCGGAACATCGCGCACGATCTCCGGGTGCATGGGACAGGTCCATTCCGTTTTGGATGATGCAACGATCGGCTCGACTGGTTCGAGCGCCATACCGCACTTGGGACAGGCGCCAGGCCCGGCCTGCCGGACCTCAGGGTGCATGGGGCAGGTGTATTCAGCTTTATCGGAATGACCGTGCGTCTCATCGGGGAGCAATGGCTTGCTGCAGGTGGGGCAGGAGCCGGAAGCGTGCTTTTTCTTGTCGGCCTGTGGAGCGGGTTTTGCCGCTGGAGCCTGCCCCGCTTCGCCGGCCTTTTTTCCTCCTGCGTGGGAAGCAGGGTCCTGATCGAACTTCTCTTTACATGAGGTCGAGCAGAAGTGATACGTCGTGCCCTTATACGCGGATGTTGCCGCCGCGTCCTTTTCTTCAATGGTCATTCCGCAAACAGGGTCTTTGACTTTCATCTATTCCTCCTCCTTACGCCGTCCCGTAGAACCCCTAGAACCGCGCCTGCAGTCCCCCGCCCCAGCCGAAATCGGAGTGCCACTGGCCGACCAGTGACATGTTCTTCGAGATCGTGTACGCGAGGCCTGCGCGATCCTCCCATTTCTCGTGTGAATCGTACTCCGCCTCGCCGAAGAGAGCGATACGCGGCGTGAGATGGAACACCTTGTGGAGACCGCCCCGCCAGCCGCCGTCGTCATCGGCCCAGACACGCGTCTCGATATTGAGCGGCAGGAGATAGGTGAATCCGAAGACGCCGCGGGTGTCCTCGGTGTCGCTCCGTTCGCCGAACGTGTCGACGCCGATGAAGACGGTAAAGAACCGGTTGAACCAGCGGTCCCAGGTAAGGAGCGTCTCCCACTGGTTCTTCTCTTTCGCCTTCTCCTTCCACCCGATCTCGCCCTGGAGCCGGAGGATGTTCCGCGTGTTCGATGCCGTGAGCGAAGCCTCGGCCATGTTGTTGAGCGCCGTGGCCTCACCCCAGACGTACCAGGACTCTCCGTACAGCCGGGGCCGGACCGCGGCGAGCTCGGGATAGAGGCTGAACCCGTCGTAGTGCACCATGCGTGCCATGCCCGCCTTCATATGGTACAGCAGGTGGCAGTGAAAGAACCAGTCGCCGAACTCGTTCGCTTCGAACTCGATCACCGTGGTGGACATGGGCTCCACGTCAACGGTGTGTTTGAGCGGCGCGTGATCGCCCTGCTCGTTCACCACGCGGAAAAAGTGGCCATGCAGATGCATGGGATGGTGCATCATGGTGCGGTTGATCATGATGAAGCGCACGACCTCGTCTTTTTTGATCAGGATAGAGTCGGTCTCCGAAAGAGGCTTGTTGTTGATCAGCCAGACATAACGCTCCATGTCGCCGTCAAGGGTCAACCGGATCTTGCGCACAGGCCGGTCCTTCGGGAGGGCCGTGTTCCTTACGGCCCGGAGCTTGGCATAGGGCGGCCCGGGACGGCGCTGGTCCATGCCATCCATGGCAAGCTCTTTGGACGACGAAACGTCCGAGGCAAACGGCCGGAAGTTCGTGCCAAAGCTCCTGCCGCTCCGGTCCATACTTCCCTTGCCGATCATGGTCATATCATGAGCCTGATGGTCCATTGCCTCCGGCTTCATTTGGTCCATGTTGTGGCCGGAATGATCCATCTTATCCATGGCAGGACCCTGATCCATGGTGTGGTCCATGCCTTTCATTTCTTTTCCGTGGTCCACGCCCTTCATGCCGCCGTGCATGTCCATGTCCATGCCTCCCATCGGCATCATTCCGGGTTTGTCGAACTTTCCTGCCTCGACATCGCTGTCGCTCATGCCCATGGTTCCGGCAGGCGTGAGCGCGAAGACGCTCTTCAGGCTCAGTCCGCCCATTGCGTGATAAAGGTTCGGCTTCGGCATCGGCGGCGCCTGGTGGCGCTCGCCCGACCCGATCCATATCGAGGCATACCCCGAGCCGTCGTGGGCGTTCGCGCGCAGTTCGTAGGCGCCCACGGCGGGGATGGTGATCAGCACATCGTAGGTCTCGGCAACTCCGATCAGTAGGCGGTCGACCTTCACGGGTTCAACGTCCTGTCCGTCCGCGGAGATGATGGTAAGCGGGCCGCCGCTGAACAGCAGATGAAAGAACGTCGTTGCCGACCCGTCGATGATGCGGAGCCGCACGGTCTCGCCAGGCGCTGCCGGGATCTCGATATCCGGCTTCCCGTTGGCCAGGAAACGGTCGTAGGCTACGTCAGCGATATCCATGGCAGGCATCCGCTGCAACTCACGTGAAAAGTAATCGCCGAGCATGCCGAGGCGGGCCGCTCCGATGATGCTCTGGCTGCTTCCCTTCTCCACCGCGAACCATTCGCTGCCGCGCTTCAGTGTTCGCAGCACCTCATGGGGGTCGTCATCAGTCCAGTCGGACAGCAGGACCACGTGGTCGCCCCCGTCCTTCGGCTTCGCGTCCCGGGGATCGATGACGATGCCGCCATACACGCCGCTCTGTTCCTGAAGGCTGGTGTGTGAATGGTACCAGTAGGTGCCGTTCTGGCGTATGGGGAATTCATAGGTGAAGGTCGCGCCAGGCGCGATGGGAGGGAAGCTTATGAGCGGAACGCCGTCCATGCCGGGAGGCACGAGCAAACCATGCCAGTGGATCGAGGTCTCCACGGCCATGTCGTTCCGGACGCGGATCCGGGCGACGTCTCCTTCCTGGAAGCGAAGGACCGGTCCGGGAATGGAGCCGTTTATGGTCATGGCAGGGACGGGTTTACCGGTGATTGATACCTTCTCTTGCGCTATCACCAGGTCGTATTCAACGACCGCGGCAAAGGCCGGACCGGCAAACAGGGCAAGGAGCATCAGTGCCATTACTACGGCAGGCTCTTTATGCGGCAACAGCAGTCGCATGATAAAAGGCGATGATAACGCGCCGGCTTTAATCATTCTTCTCTCCTTGCGAACCCGTCAGTATCTCCGAGGGGACATTGCCTCTCCGTTACGCTCATCTTCCCTTAAACAAAGTGCCAGTGTTCAGTCAGCTTATGTCCCAATTTATCCAGGTTGTCCGTTGTTATCTTGATTAGATCTTCATCTGTAATCGTTGCAGTATCAAAGACAATGGCGATTTTTCTGTCCTCGACATCAATGGATACTATGCCCTCCATATGCCCTATAAACCTTCGCAGGGCCAGGGCGCATTCATCGCAGACTCGATCCTCCACTTTAAACAGGAGCTTTCGCATCGCGCTTTCCTCCCCATTTCGGCATGAACATCGGGGTCGTTTCCCTGTACCGCCGGTACTCGTCTCCATACGCCTTGATCATATCATCCTCTTCCCGTTTCGAGAGGCGATAATAAACGTAGATGAGCACCGGGAACATTGCTGCGGTAATGAACGTCGGCCACTGGATCAGCATGCCGATCACAACGAGAAACAGGCCTGAATACTGCGGATGCCTTGCGTATGCGTAAGGACCTTCCATTACCAGTCCGCTCTTTTCAGCGTGAATCAGCTTCCAGCCTTTCCACATAATGGTGAAGCCGATGATCACCAGGCCGTTGCTGATGAGATGGATGACCGCCATCATCGCAGGCCCGCCGCCGAACCATACCAGCCACAGGTGCCCGCTTGAATGTGAAAAAGGATTCAGTACCGGATATTTGCTGCCAAGTAAGCCGGTAAGGATATAGATCGTCAGCGGAAATCCGTACATTTCGGTGAACAGGGCAACGAAGAATGCAAGGGTCACACCCATGGACCGCCACTCCCGTTTCTTGAGCGGTGGAAGAAAGCTCAACAGAAAAAACGCAAACAGCCCGATATTGACGATAACAAGGCTCCAGAATCCGTAAGCAAAAGAGATGTTTTCGCCATGCATGGCTGCGCTCCTTACTGTCGTCCCCATCTCCGATTGATGAAATTGTATATGGGGACAAAGACGACGCCGATATAGACCCCGTACAGAAAACTCTCCACGAGCCCGAGAACAAATCCGCCGAAGGTCAACCATTTGAAGGCGGGAAGCATCGCCTCAAGGAAGGACTTCATCCCATGCAATCGCTCCGGCACAACCAGTCCGTACAGAACGCAGAGAATGAACGAAACCGCGAGAAACATCCCCAATGACCAGCTCACGACTCTTATATTTAACAGCATCCTCCATGCCCCCCCTTCTTGTCCCCTTTTTCAGACGAACCTTCGCCTGTATGGCCTTTGTGTTCCCCTTCTTCACCATGCCCGCCGTGACCACCACCGTGCTTTCCGTGGCCGAAGAGGTGCATGGCAATAAAAAAAATAAAGAATGTAAGGAAAAATACGTTTTCTCTGATCCATTCCATAGAGTTGCCTCCTTCTCTTCTCAGCAAAAAAACTCTGTCTATTTATGCCTCAAATTAAAGTTACTTGCTCATATTTCCCATATTCTGCATGTGTTGAGGTGACATGTTCGTTGGTCTTTCCCGGGCTGGCCGGTGAAATATTAATATAAGAATAATAGCTGCGACAAGCGCAAGAATCGCGGAGCCGATAAATACGGCAATTTTACGAACTGATGGGTCGGACAGGTGAGCATAAAGCAGGGTTTGATTGATCTTCTGTCTTTCTCTGTCGCCTTTTTCTTCAAAGCAGGCAAGGAGAAAGACCAGATCCGAAAGACGATTGAGGTATTTGAGGATGAAAGGGTTCGCGATCAGGCCGTCGCTGTTCATTTTTACGACTATCCGTTCAGTTTTCCTAACGGCCGTCCGGGCGACATCCATATGCGCTGAAGACGGTTCCTGCCCGAAGGCCACAAAGCCCGGGGGAAGCGCAAGGGCTTCCTCCAGTTCATCAATTAGTTTTTCAAGCCATTTCACATCCGTTTCGGATGTAACTCTTTTCGGCGGTCGTCCCGTTCCTTTCGGAACAGACAGTTCAGCGCCGATGACAAAGAGGTGCTTCTGCACCTGCAGGAGAATCCGTTTAATACGCTTTTCTCTCGAAGCGGCTCGCGCCAGACCCAACAGCGAGCCTGCCTCATCGAGTGTCCCTGCCGCCTCCGTAACGATGTGGTACTTGGGGACCCGTTCACCGCTCAGCGTACTGGTATACCCGCTGTCCCCTTTTTTAGTGGAAATGCTCACTAAAGCTCCTTCCCTATACCATCCGGTCAGCATATCTCAACAAACGTACAACACGTACAGGTTATGGACATGCAGTCGCGCCGCACCTGCACCATACACAGGAGCAGTCTTCGTGATTGCAACTTTTATCTTGCACCCTGCTTTCATACGTTCTTTTTGCAACTGGCAGCAGAAGCCGTTTGAAGAACGAATAGTTATAATGTTTCCTGAGAACGCCGCAAGGGTCCCCATGAGCTAACTTTTTCGTCATGTACTTGTAGCCTCCATGGCCGAACCTCTCGAAAAGATACCGGTTGACGAGGGACGTTTCGAGCATCGGTTTTAGTTCCCTTTTCCAAAGCTTATCATAATCGGAGCCATCCATGACGCTTTTTGCCGCGAGATAGCCCGACACGATCGCGTACCGCATCCCGAATCCCCAGAGGCAATCCTGGAATCCCGCCGATTCACCTATATACAGTTTATTATGGCGTACCTGCGTGTCCCGCACAAAAAAATTAACATAACATCCGAACGTTTTCTCGTTGTTAATATCCAGCGTCATGGTATCATTGAAAAATCTCATCATGCTGTCGAAACACTCTTTTTCCCTTCTGAACTCCCTGTAAAGAATGGTGACCAATGTCCCCTGCCCGTGATTCACGAGCAGATACGCGTACCCCTTCGGAGCGATCGTGTCGTCAAGAACGACGACGGCCTGGTCCTCCATCGAAGTGGTGAAGGTTATTCCGGCGGCGACTGCATCCGCGCCTTTTGGCCCCGTCCCCACGATAGCTCTTTCATCAAAGGTATCGAGACGGTGGTTGAAAAGGATCTCCACGCCGAGCGACAGCGCCTGTTCTTTGAGACCCGTGTCAAGCGTTCCCGGGCCGGCGCCCCTTTTAACAAGGTAGAAGATCGGCCTGCCCGATGTTATCTTCACGGGGCCCGTTTCAGGGGCGTAGATGGTGCCGCCGTAATAGGGCGCACAGAGAAAATTGACCTCAATACCGATCTCGTTGAGCGCATCGGTGACATCTTTCTCCGAGCTCCAGTTCTCGAGACCCTGGAAATCACCATTCAAGCGGTGCCCCACATCCGGGGCCATCTCATAGACCTTGACGGGAAAACCCCGCCTGCGGAGCGCGATAGCTGCCGCGAGCCCCGCAGGCCCTGCGCCTATGATGTTTACAGCGCTTTTGTCGTCCATCCGTCCAGCCCTCCTTCCTTCACTTTGAAGGCCCGCACAAGGCCAGTGTCGGTAACACTGCTGAAACCGGTTCGGAACAGACGCACGGCAATCATACGCTCCATTCAGCTAACAAGAGCTGTGGCACTTGCATGTCGTAGCCTGCTGCTTCGTCACCTTCGTGATCTTCATGTCTTCACCCCCTTTCGTTAGGCAACCTCGTATGCGCCTGACTCTACCGATCTCTCAGGCGCTCTTCATCGACGGAACACCGTGCTCCTGCCTATTCAACACGCCTTGCCCCTTTTCCAATTGCTCCTTAAAGAACACCAACTCCTTATACGTGTGATCATACACGGCAGCAGGCCCCTTGAAGACGTTTCTGAACATCCAGGCGAGCAACCTGCCCCACGCTGAATCCGGGAAGTCCATGAACACATCGTGCGAAAGTTTTATGCCTGTTGCCGCGCTCTCCACCCGTGCGGTGCCGCCCTCGGGGATGCGTATACGAACGAGGCCGCCGAGGAGCCGGTAGACCGCTGTTCCCGCCCAGACCGCGATATGCGGCCGTTCCACATACAGGAACCTCCCGCGCAAGTCTGCAGAAATGCCCGCAACGGACTCCCGCTGCCGGAATTCGACACCGGTGGCAGGCCGGTTGTCCTCACTATCGAACTCGAGCCCGAAATGCTCTTCCGGGTTCGACGCAGTCCAGTTTACCGGGTCGGAGGCGTAGTCCCATATCGCCTCTGGAGTGCTGTTGATGACGATCTCTGTTTCCGCCGTGACGTACATTCGGAACTCCTTGGCGCGATGGATTGATCCGTCTCACTTGCAGACCGCTGCCTCTTTCTTCTTCCGGAGGTCAAGCAAATACTGTCTCGCTGCGAGAGCTGCCTTCGCGCCTTCACCCGAGGCAATGATGATCCGCTTGCCGAAAGCGTTGGTAATGTCACCGGCGGCGAAGATGCCCGGATAGGACGTGGAACAGTCTGGTTGAATGATGATCTCGCCCCGTTCGTTCACCTCCACGAGGTGCGAGGCAAGCATGGAGTTTGGCTGGAGACCGATGGCTATAAATACCCCCTCCGCGGGCAGATTGACGGTCTCTTCACCGGCCATCTTCCTGATGGTGACGCCCTTCAGTGAGGCGTCTCCGGTGAATTCGTCGACCTTGTATTCTTCGTAGGTCCGGAGGTTGCCGCAGGACCTGATCCGTTCGATAATGACCGGATCAGCGGTGAGCTTGGTCGCGGAAACGAGGCGTATGTTTGACGCGACGCCACGCAGGTTCTCGACCATCTGCAATGCTGAATTTCCGCCTCCCACAACGACGACATCCTTGTCCTGCACGAATGAAAGGTCCTGGATGTTCCCGTAAAAGACACCTTTGCGCTGATATCGCTCTTCGCCCTCGACGCCCAGCTTGCGTCTGGTCATCCCCGTTGTGACGATCACGGTCTTTGCCGAATAGGTCTTGAGCTCCGCCGTCGTGACGCGGAAGCCGTCCTCCACGGGTTCGATCTTCTCGACCTCGCTGATCACGTGGTCGATATAGTGGGACCGGACCAACTGCTCCCGGAACTTCTCGATCAACTGCGGTCCGGTGATGAGATCATACCCCATGTAGTTCTCGATCTTGGTGCTGTCCACAGCCTGGCCACCCAGGTCCTTGGCGATCAGGAAGGCGTCCATTTTCATGGTCGCCGCGTACACCGCAGCGGTCAATCCAGCGGGCCCGCCTCCGACAATGATAAGATCGTACGACGAGCGTGGTCGTTTGCAGGTCTTTTCGTGCAGGAACTTATCCCTGCATCCGTGAGAGCAGAAATAAAAGGTTTCGCCGTCGCACTCCGCGGTAATACCGGTGTCATCCTGCACTTCCATGTTGCATATCGGATCTTTAACGATCATTATGATCTCCTCAACGTCGTTCCACCCCGGCTCCGCAAAGAAAGAAGGCTCGAGCGAACCTCGTCATGTCATCATGACCACGATTGACCGCGCCCATTGCAGCCGCGAACAGCGGTCATCGGACGTACGCCGCCTCCGGCCCTGTCGATTATTGGCCCATCATGCCGCCTTGCTTGTGGCCCATCCCCGGCATTCCGCTACCCGGCCTCTTGTTGAGCTGTTCGCGCTGCTCCTTCGTGAGCACCTCGCGCATACGGTTGGTCGCGTCGATCCGTGATTCCATCATCTGCTTACGAAGGGTATAAACCGCATCATTGACCGCGCCGATCTTCTTTGCGTCAAGCTTTTCCTCGTCATAAAGGTCCCGGAGTTTCGCCTGTTCATCCATCATTTTTCCCATTATCGCCCAATGCTGCTTCCGCATATCGTCCTGGATCTTGTTGATCTTGGTCTGCTGGTCCTTGGTAAGGTCCAATGAACCGAAACGGCCATATCCCATCATGCCCATTCCACCACCCATCATTCCACAGGACCCGGGGCCCATTCCACCACCCATCATACCCATTCCGCCGCCCATCATCGGCATATCGCCGTCGTCCATCATGCCCATTCCACCCATGCCCTGCGCCCAGGCGCCGGAAGCCAGCAACGCAATAACTGCGATCCCCAGAATACTCTTTTTTACCTTGCTCATGTTCTTTCTCCTTTTCCTTATGTTATATATACGTGTCGAAGCACGCTGATGTCCTGAGAGATTGCTTCCCTGTTTCTCATATTTATGTTTTACTCGTCGATCTTATACCCGAGTTTCTCAATGCTGTCTTTCGTGATCTTCGACAGCTTTTCCTCGTCGATCTCGGCTTCATCGAACTTGACCGCTATCTTCCCCTGCTCCACATCGATGGACTCCACCCCATCCATACCACCGACAAACCGTCGCAGCGCGTTGGAACACTCGCCGCAGAGATTGTTCTGCACATTAAACAGCGCGACTTTCATGGGTCTCCACCTCCTTTCGTCGTACCTGCCGGCCAGGCACATTCATCCCAGCCGTTCCTTCGTTCGTATCTTGACGGCATAGTCCAGAGGCGCAACAGAAATGACCCCGTCTCCGGCAATCCCACTCCGGGTGTTTTCGAGGATAATGTTCACGACCTTTTCCGCATCTTCATCGGAGACAATGATCTCTAGTTTATCATGGATCGTATAGGGCTTGTTCATCGTAGCCTCCTCGCCAAAACCCTTGATCTCCGACATCGTGAGCCCCCTGAAGCCTGCGTCTTCGAGGCACTTCACCACGTGATCAACGCTAACGGTTCTCACTATTGCCGTAATCAGCTTCATGGTGACCTCCTCAGGATTTCATAAGATCGTCCTTCATCCTCTCAAATTCCTCTTTGGAAATCTCTCCCTTCGCAAAACGTTTCTTCAGTATATCATGCGGGGTCTCTGACACGTTCGACGTTCCGCTCTTCCGTGTTACTGTCTGGACAAAATATACTATTCCAGCAATGACCAGACCCCAGAAAAAGATCATCCATATCCAGCCGAACCCCATGCCCCATCCGTAATCGCCCCCGTGCATCATGGCATGCCTCCTTATCACTGTATCTTTCTATAATATGCTATCATATTTTACCTACGTTATTATATTGCATAGATCATGCTATGCAATATGATCGAAAATATGCTCAGTAAACAAGGTATTCAGAAATTTATGTCGGTGTGGTATCCAACGTCTGGAGCACATGCCACAACGTGTGTAGGATATGCTACATGCCGATTTTCATGCCCTCCGTTTAGGGGAACAGGGAACTTATATAGAAAGGAATGTCAAACAGAGGGGTCGATCGTGCTTTCATTGTAGTGAAGTACCCCGCAGCAGAGCCGCGGGGCATCTAATCTCGAAAAACCTACAGATACACCAAGGACAAGGGCTAATCCTGACTGCGTCAGGATGTCCTTTTCATCCCAGCAGCAAAGCTGCTGGGTATTTCAGGACGCCTTTATAAACCGTGAATGGCCGTATTTACGCTTTGCGTCTTTGATGAATAGGGGTTTCGCGATCATGAGCCCGTTCGTCCGGCGCTCACGCTTCACATCCGGTTCTTGTTCCCCTGATCGGGGTCCGGGGCGGGCTTGGCTCGTGCGTTTGCTCCTCGCTTCTTTCAGACATCATTTCACGACAACGCACTTGCGCTTCGCTAACCCTTCGTATCCATCAGGCCGGGCAAGTGGTTTGCATCCTCAAGCTGTCGAACAGGATCGGCACATAAAAAAGGGCCGGGATGGTTCCCGGCCCTGTGCGCGTTGTATATAGAAAGAACCTGGCTTTTACAGCTTGCCTTTCACCAGCGAATCCACCACCGACGGGTCGGCCAGGGTCGACGTGTCGCCGAGTTGGTCGATCTCGTTGTGCGCGATCTTCCGCAGAATGCGCCGCATGATCTTTCCGCTTCTTGTTTTCGGCAGGCCGGGCGCGAACTGCAGTTTGTCCGGCGTGGCGATGGGGCCGATGACCGTACGCACGTGGCCTATCAGTATCTTCTTGAGATCATCGCTCGGCGTCTGGCCTTCCTTGAGCGTCACGTAGACATAGATTCCCTCTCCCTTGATGTCGTGGGGATAGCCCACAACCGCGGCCTCGGCCACGGAGGCATGGGAAACCAGCGCGGACTCCACCTCGGCGGTGCCGAGACGGTGGCCCGAGACGTTGATGACATCGTCGACGCGGCCCATGAGCCAGTAGTCCCCGTCCTCGTCCACCCGCGCGCCGTCGCCGGTGAAGTACACGCCCGGGTAGGTCGAAAAATAGACCTCCTTGATGCGCTTGTTCTCGGGATCGCCGTAGGTGCCGCGGAGCATTCCCGGCCAGGGCTTCTCGATCACCAGCTTGCCGCCCTCGTTCACGCCGGCCGGCTTGCCGTCGTCCCTCAGTACCCGGGGAACCACGCCGAAGAACGGCCTTGTCGCGGAGCCGGGCTTGGTGGTTATGGCGCCGGGCAGCGGCGTGATCAGGATGCCGCCGGTCTCGGTCTGCCACCACGTGTCAACGATGGGAAGCTTCTCGCGGCCCACGTTCTTGTGGTACCACATCCAGGCTTCTGGATTGATGGGCTCACCCACGGAACCCAGGACCTTGAGGGAGGACAGGTTGTGGCTCGTGACCCACTTCTCCCCTTCTTTCATGAGCGCCCGGATGACCGTGGGCGCAGTATAGATGATGTTCACCTGATGCTTGTCCACGATGTCCCAGAAACGGCCCGGGTTCGGGTAGCTCGGGATGCCTTCGAACATGAGCGATGTCGCGCCTGCCGAGAGAGGACCGTACACGATGTAGCTGTGGCCGGTCACCCACCCGATGTCGGCGGTGCAGAAATGGATGTCCTCGTCATGGTAGTCGAAGATATACTTGAAGGTCAGGTTGGTGTACAGCATGTACCCGGCGGTGGTGTGCAGCACGCCCTTCGGCTTGCCCGTTGACCCGGAAGTGTACAGGATGAAGAGCGGGTCCTCGGCGTCCATCTGCTCGGGTTCGCAGAAATTGGCGATGTCCGCGGCAGCCATCTCCTCATGCCACCAGGTGTCGCGCCCAGGTTCCATCGGCATCTTTCCCGTCGCGCGTTTGACGACGATGACGGTCTTGACCGTCGGGCACTCGTTCAACGCTTCGTCGGCGTTGGCCTTGAGCGCCACGAACTTGCCGCCCCGCATGCCTTCATCCGCGGTGATGATCAGCGACGACTGGCAGTCCTGGATGCGATTGATCATGGATGTGGCGGAGAACCCGCCGAATATGATGGAATGGATCGCGCCGATGCGGGCGCAGGCCAGCATGGAGATCGCGAGTTCGGGGATCATGGGAAGATAGATCGTCACCCGGTCGCCCTTCTTGACGCCTTTCTTCTTCAGCACATTGGCGAACCGGTTCACTTCCGTGTACAGCTGCTGATACGTAAAGGTCCGGTACTCGCCGCCGTCGGATTCCCAGATGATGGCCGCCTTGTTCCGCGTGGCCGTGGTGACGTACCGGTCGAGGCACTGCACAGACGCGTTCAGTTTGCCGCCCTGGAACCACTTGATGTAGGGCTTGTGGAAATCGTAGTCCAGCACCTTGTCCCATTTCTTGTACCACGTCAGGTTCTTCTCGGCCTGCTCGCCCCAGAACTTTTCCGGATCGTCGACGGAGGCCTTGTACATCTTTTCGTAGTCCTTCAGGCTCTTGATGTGCGCCTTCTCGCTGAATGCCTTCGACGGCGGAAACGTACGTTTCTCCGTCGACAGAACTTCGATGCCTTTCTTCTCTTCCTTTGCCATGCGGCTCCTCCTTTGAATAACTAAAGTAAGGGTTGAAATCCCTTGAAATGGTCAGGAAAGTTCAAGCTTCTTTCGACGGCAAATATAGCGCAAATCCTTGAACTCGTCCATGACGTCATGTGCATGGGTAATGATCCAGAATGACGCCTGGGGACGGGAAAAAGGCTGTCCAGGCGCGAACATGTGCTCCGCCACCTTCTCCCCGAACGCGTTCTGGTGTCCGGTCTCGTCGTTCCAGGTTGAGGTGTACTCGGCAAACCGGCCTGCCAGCATGCCGGCCACGCCGCCGCCGTTGACCGGAACGTCGAACGTACGGCGATAGGCCTCATAGACCTGTTGCATGAGCAAAGGCCGTTTCCGCGTATAAAGCTTCTCGAGTGCCCAGAAATTGACCGTCATGATCTCATGAAAGAGCCGCTCCCGGGGCACCTCTTTGAAGGGGGACTCTGCGCTCCTGAGCTGATGCTTCACGAACTCGGCCGCGCATTCGACGCATGCCTCATGGAAGACCAGCCCGGCCTCCGCAACCTGCCGTCCCTGCGGTATTTTTCCAAGCTGTGCCAGACGCCTTCCGTGTTTGTCCGGCACGAGCCGTTTGATGATCCTGGTAAGTATCATGTTCCTCCGATGCTCCTATTCCTGCCATCCCGGCCCTAACAGTATGACCAGGACGATCCGTATGATGAGAATGAGAATGAGTGCTAAGAGCGGGACCCATTTATCGCCCGCAAAGGGCAGAAGTTTTCTCGTAACGAATAAGATGGGGTCCGTCGCCTTCTTGAATATTTCCATGATGATGTTCGAACGCTCGCCGATCATGATGGAAAGCACCACCCTGCCGAGGACCATCCAGAACAGAAAGGACAGCGTATAATTGACAAGCGTAAGGACGGTCATGGATATCTCTCAATAAAAAGGCCGGCGGGCGGCAAGACCGCCCACCGGCAAGATAAGGTTTACTCTGTAATACCCTGGGTCGCACCCCTCGGGATGCGGACGCTTTCGACGAAGTCCTGCATCTCCTGGCTCGGAGGCGCGGTCATCCTCGATACGACATAGCACGTGATGAACCCAAGCGGAATGCCGAACAGGCCGGACGAGATCGTCTTGATGCCCCAGATGTCGAGGCCGTAGAACCGGCTGCCGATCATGTAGATCACGCAGGAAAGGAACCCGACCCACATGCCGGCGAGAGCGCCGATCTTGTTCGACCGCTTGTCCCAGATGCCCATCACCAGCGCAGGGAAGAACGATGCGGCGGCGATGGAGAACGCCCAGGCGACAAGTTCCACGATGATCGTGAGCCGGAACGTCGCGACATATGCGGCAATGAGGGCCGTGACCACCAGCAGCGCGCGGGAGATCGTCAGCCGCCTCGTGATCGACGCGTGCGTGTCGATCATCTTGTAGTACAGGTCATGCGACAGCGAGTTCGAGATGGTCAGCAGCAGACCGTCCGCGGTGGACAGCGCCGCGGCCAGACCGCCCGCGGCCACAAGGCCGGAGACCACGTACGGCAGGCCGGCGATCTCGGGCGTCGCCAGCACGATGAAGTCGGTGTTGACGATCATCTCGGCGAACTGCACGATGCCGTCGCCGTTCATATCGATCACCTTAAACAGCCCGACCTTGCCCCACGAGGCCACCCAGGCAGGCAGGGCCGAGAAGGACTGGCCGACGACCTGGGTCAGGATCTCGTTCCGGGCGAATGCCGCGTAGGCCGGCGCCGTGAAGTAGAGCAGGAAGATAAAGAACAGCGACCAGCCCACCGAAGTGCGCGCCTGCTTCACCGTCGGCGTGGTGTAGTACCGCATCAGGATGTGCGGAAGGCCGGCGGTGCCTACCATGAGGCAGAAGACCAGCGCCAGCATGTTCTTCCGGTCCATGCGCGCGAACGGTTCGATGTAGGGCTTCATCGTCTTGGCCATTCCCGCGGCGGACGTTTTGTCCTTGGTCCACTTTTCGGTGGCAGCTTCCACGTTCGCCGGAAGGCCCGCGATCTCCTTCGTTATCTTCTCGCGGTCCGCGACGGTTGCCGTGGCCGGCAGCGCCGCGAGCTTGGCATCAAGCGCCGATTTCTCCGCGGCGAGGCTGCCCGGCACGTCCTTCAGTTTCGCCGAAAGGTCATCGGCTTTCTTTTTCCAGATATCGCGGACCTCCTGCTGTTTCGGGTCCGCCGTGATTTCCTTCTCGCGTGCGTCGATCTTCTGCAGCATCTGGCCGTACATGAGCTGCGGGATCGGTATACCCGTCGCTTTGTAGGACATCACGGTGACCGGCGTGAGGTACGCGATGATCAGGATGATGTACTGGGCCACCTGGGTCCAGGTGACGGCCTTCATGCCGCCGAGCATGGAGCATACCAGGATGCCGGCGAGGCCCACGAACACGCCGACGTTGAAGTCAAGGCCGAGGAACCGGCTCGTAATGATGCCCACGCCCGTCACCTGCGCGATGAGGTAGACGAACGAAGCGGTGATGGCCGCGATGATGCCGATGGTGCGGGCGGCGTTGCCGCCGTACCGCGCGCCAAGGAAGTCGGGGATCGTGTACTGACCGAACTTCCGGAGGTAGGGGCCGAGGAACACGGCGAGCAGCACGTATCCGCCGGTCCAGCCCATGACATAGGCGAGGCCGTCATAACCGAGGGCGTAGATGGCCCCGGCCATGGAGATGAACGAGGCCGCGGACATCCAGTCCGAGCCCGTGGCCATGCCGTTGAAGAACGCCGGCACCTGACGGCCGGCAACATAATATTCCGAGACCTTCGCGGTGCGCGACATGATGCCGATGGCCGCGTAGACCGCGATCGTCACGAACATAAAGAGGTAGCCGATGGTCTTCTGGCCCATGCCCATCTGCTCGGCGATGCCGAGGAAGATGACGAAGGCGATGAAGGTCCCGGTGTACATCAAGTAGATGCGGGCCAGATTGTCGATGAACGTCCCTGTTTTCTTTGCCATGTTATTCTTCCTCCTCACCGACGCCGTATTCGTCATCCTTCGCGTTCATGTACTTTGCATACCAGAAGATCAGCACCACGAAGATCACCAGCGATCCCTGGGCGCCCATATAGTACCCGAGGGGGAACCCGAAGATCACTACATTGTTCAGCGTTGCGCTGAAGAAGGAAACGACAAAGGTCACGACGAACCAGATGGCCATGATGACCTTCGTGATCCAGACGCTGTCCTTCCAGTGCGCTTCCGCTTTTGCCTTGTCAATCTGTTGCGACATAGACTTTCCTCCTTGTTTGGATTTAAACCTTGACTACGGTGAATGGTGAACCCTACTGACTACATGATGGTTCTATCACCTCCCCTCCCCTTAAGGTCTGCCGATCCGTAGCAATTCCCTCACCGTCCCGACACCAAGCCCCGGCAGGAAGCTCAGGAACCGCTGAAAGAGCTGCGCCGTGATGAAAGCATCCATGAGCGCGTTATGCGCCGCGGACACCTGAATATGGTATTTTTTTGCCAGACTGAACAGGTCCTTGTTCTCCTCGCAGGCGTCGTACTGGCCGCGTGCCCCCCTGCTGTTGTCCTGCATCCATTGGTGCACCTGCAGGGTGTCCGCCACGGGTTGCCGGAACTTCCTTCCCTGCAGCCGCTTCATCTCCTTGTTCAGAAACGCAAGGTCCAGGGAAAGAAAATGCCCCACCACCACCGCCCCTTCGCAGAACTTCAGAAAATCATTGAGCACTTCGCCGATCGATGGTTTGTCCACCACCTCCGACGGCATGATTTCGTGGACCACGATGCTTTCCGGCCGGAGCGCCGTCTCGGGGCTTACCATTTCGTAGAAGGTTTCGCCCAGGATGATCCTGCCGCCGGCCATGGCAACGGCCCCGACGGAAACGATGGAGTCTTTTTTGACATCGAGCCCCGTAAGCTCCGTGTCCATGACCACGTAGCGGCACTGCCCGATGGGCAGCGCCGGGTCGGGGCATGCGTCATCAGACGCGTGTCGTTTGAACAGCTCCATCACGGCGTTCATCCGCCCACCATGCCGGGCCCGTACAGGTCGATGACCCCGTCCTGGACCTTTGAGATGATCTGAAATGATTCCTTCAGGATCTTTTTTTCCAGGTTGCTCATGGTGCTCGGGTTGACGAAGTTGTCCGGCGCTTCGCCCAACTCGATCTGTTCCACCTGGTGATGGATACGGAGCAGAGTTATGAACTCGAAGGCCTGCACAAGCTCATCACCGACGGAATCGATGGTGGGATGTTTGCCCTTCATGGCCTCGATCCGCTCGAGCGTCGAGGTCTCGGAAATGCCCGCTTCGAGCGAGAAAAGCCGCACGAGGTCCACCAGGGGACCGATGCCCCGAAACTTCAGGTTCACCTCGTCCTTGTGCTCGCCGCCTTTTTCCACGATGAACGTCCTGAAAAAACCGAGCGGAGGCCGGTTCTTTACCGTAGCCGCCGCCATGTGCGCCAGGAACACGTTCTGCCCTTTCACGCTCTTCATGAGAGACTCACGGAGCTCGACCGCCAGGGAATCCTCGCCGTGAAGCGGGCGAAAATCGAAAAAGATGAGGGACCGGAGCACGGCCTCGGGCGTGGGACTGTGGATCCATCCCGCGAAGTGTTTCTTCCAGACCGAGAGCGGCTGGCACCATTTGGGATTGCTCGCCATGTAATCGGCGGGGCAGAGCGGGAACCCGCACTTCACCAGGCCGTCCCGGACATAGACCGTGAAGGCGGAAAAGTACTTTCGCGCCGCCTCTTCCTGGGCCGTCCCCGCGGGGTCCGCGTAGACAATGGCATTGTCCTGGTCCGTCTTGAAGGTCTGCTCTTTCCGGCCCTCGCTCCCGAAGGAGAGCCAGCAATAGGGCACCGGCGGCTTCCCGAACTTCCGGTCGGCGAACTCCAGCACTTTGCGCACCAGCCGGTCGTTCAGCTCGGCGATGATCTTCGTGATGTTGCTCGCCCGGGCGCCGTCCTTGAGCAGCAGCCCGACCACCCGGTTGATCTTCGCCGATACCGGGACCAGCCCGTCGATGCTTTCCTGGCTTTCCAGGTCCTTGGCGAAGGACAGGGGGGACGATCCCTGCAGGAGCATGAGGTCGTGGTTCGAAAGGATCCCCTTGAGCTTCCCGTCCTTGATCACGAGGATGTGATGGATGTTGTGCTTGATCATCTTCAGCACGGCGTCAAAACAGTAGTCCTTGACGTCCACCCGGATGAGCGGCAGGGTCATGATGTCCTCGACGGGATCGTCCACGTTCCGGCCCCGGGCCACCACCTTTTCCCGGAGATCGCGGTCCGTCACGATCCCCACGGGAAGTTCGTTCCTGTCCATGACGATCAGGCAGCTGATGCGGTTCTTCGACATTTCCTGGGCCGCGTCGCGGATCGTGGTGTCCTCGCGGACAGTAATGACCGCCTTCGTCGCGATGTCGCCGACCGGTGTCGTGAACAGAAGATGGTCGCTGCTTCCGTAGAACAGGCTCTTGGAATGCATCTCCCGGTATACTTTGTCGACATAGGTGGTAAAGTGGGTCTGAAGGAAATATTCGGTGAATGACGGGTTGGACTCGAGCAGTTCTTTGATCTGGTCCCGCTTGAGCAGATAGCAAATCGTGTCTTCCAGGGCGATAACGGTGGTCTTCTGGCGGTCCTGGCCCATGAGAGAGACGAGCCCGAAGGTGTCCCCCTCGCCGCGGTGGTCTATGGTCAGGTCCTCACCGCTGTCGGTCCTGACGGAGACTTTTACCCCTCCCTTTTTGACGACCCGGAGGAAATCGCTCGCAGGGTCGTCCTGCTTCAGGATGACGGCGTCGCGGGGATAGAACTCCATGGTCATATTTTCCGCGACGGCCTTCATTTCCGCTTCACTGAGGAACTGGAAGGGAGGCACATTTTTTAGGAATAGTATGCTGTCTTCTGCAATTAACATATCGATAACAGTATTAGAGAAAGACCTACTCCTGTTCCGTTATATAATAGCAAAAGAGATACCACAATGGTCACATTGGATAACTTATTAACCTCTGGCGGGGGAAGCAAGAAAAAGCGCTGTTGACGGGCAAGGTTCAGCCTCTCGTAGATGCTGATCGGACAAAGAGCTGAAAAGTACCCTGGTGGTCATAAGATATTAAGTTTCAGTAGGTTATCTGCAATTCAGAACATAGTATTACTCGAGGAAACACAATGAAATGAAATGCAACTAATTGTTGTTTTATTGATGGCTCACTGAAATATTTTATTGCAATATTGTAATTATAATAAATTATGTCGTGGAAGTAGTATAACTTATCGCATTATTTTTATTACGTTACATTTCGTAATCAAACTTTCGTTTTCCCCGTTACTAATCGTACCAAATTCATAAATCGATGGTTATATTTATTTTCCTGTATGCAGCATCGTTCCCTGTTCAACGGCATAATAGAGTGCCGCAAAATCTTTTGGACCGATCTGTATCCGCGGAACCCTCTTTTCTTTCCCTGCGACGAGGGAGGAACGTTTTGACTGTATAAGAAGTGCATCACCAAACAGCAGCATTCTCTTTCGTTCCTTACCATCTGTCTTCACGGTCACTTTCAGGACGGTGTTCCGGGGAACAGGGCGCTTGCCTGCGGTCATGGAGAATACGAACGTTCTCAGGATCCGGTTCCGATACTTCAGCATACCCGTACGGGACGGGAGGTCGAGAAGTATATATTTGGAGTCTGACGCATAGAAGGCTTTTTGCAGGAGCAGGAGTTCCTGCTTTTGGTTCAGGGACGCAATACGGTCGGAAAGCTTCGCCTGCTGCTCAACAAGTCTCCGGCGCTCGATGTCATCAGGGGACTTCCCCTGCATCCCGAAGAGAAAGACCGACATCAACATCAGGAGAACTCCCGCTTTCCTGGTATGTTCCGTACGTAGTATATCCATGTCCCGCCTGCTGCGCTCAGTAAATATAAACTTTCGTTCCAATCTTGACGGTCTTGTACAGCTTTTCCAGGTCCTTGTCCCCCACCGAGACACAACCATGGGTAAAGTGAGTTCCCAGAAGATCGGTATACTTGGTGCCGTGGATCTTGTATCCGTTCCCGAGTATGAGGGCATATTTTCCCAGCACCTCCCGGACAATGCGGTCCGGATCATTCTCCGCCGGGACCGGCATGTTCTCCTCCACATAGGACCAGTCCGGCCTGATCCAGACGGGGTTCCGCTCCTTGCCGAGCACCGTGAGAGACCCCAGAGGGCTCTCGAAATACCAGTTCCGACCGGTCTCTTCCTCGATGAACTGACGGCTTCCGGTGCCGACGATCGCCCTCAGCAGGACCTTATCGCCCCGGCGCAGGGTAAGACGGTTGTTCTCCGTGTCCACGACGATGTAGGCCTCGTCATCGTCCTGCTCCTTCAGCATCCGTCGGAGGCCCTGGTTCTGCTCTTCCAAGCGCGTAGCCTCCTGCTCGAGGGCTGCGACCTTCGCGCGAAGCTGTTTGATGGGGGTGTCCGGCATGCTCTGCCCTTCAGCCCACCCGTCTGACAGAGGCGTGCATAGGGCAAGCAAAAAGATAAAACAAGCGACCCGAACCGTGAAGCCGCCGAGGTCGCGAAGGTTTTCATGTTGTAGGGGCGGCCCTGCGTGGCCGCCCTGATCAGGGTAACCACATAGGGTTACCCCTACGGGAAATGAATCCCTTCGCGTCCTCGCAGCGATATTTTGTTGTTCTGTACTATTCCGCACTCCGCACTCCTCACTCCGCATTCAAAAATATCTTCCCGGGATTCAGTATATTGTTCGGGTCCAGTGCCCGCTTGATCTTCTTCATGACCTCAAGCGAATGCATTCCCGTTTCCATCGGCAGGTAGGCCGCCTTGGAAAGGCCTATACCGTGTTCGCCGGAAATGCTCCCGTGCATCCGGAGCACCGCGGCGAATACTTCCTTTACCGCGTTCACCGCATTCGGTCGTTCCTCTTCCTCTACCAGGATGTTCACATGGAGATTCCCGTCCCCGGCATGACCGAAGGTCACGATCAGCAGGCCATACCGTTTCGCGATCTCCTGGACCTCGGCAATGATATCAGGCACCCTCGACGGCGGGACAACGATGTCCTCGTTGATCTTCCGGGGCTTGATGGTATAGAGCGCCGGTGAAATGGAACGCCGTATCTTCCAGAGCTGGTCCTGCTCACTCCGGTCCGCCGCCCGCTTCACCGTGACCGCGCCGGCTTCCCGGCAGATCCGTTCAAGGGTCTCGATCTCTGAGCTCAAAACAGCAAGAGGCCCGTCCACCTCCGCAAGCAGCATTGCCCCGGCACCACGCGAGATGTCCTGTTTGAGATGGTTTTCCACGGCGCGAATGGCGCCTCCATCGATGAGCTCCAGCGCCCGCGGGATGATTGCGCTTGCGGTGATCCTTGAAACGGCCTGCGCTGCGCTCCTCATGTCAGGAAAAAAAGCGGAGAGCGTCCGGATGGCCTCCGGAAGCGGAAGGAGCCTCACGATGATCTTCGTCACGACGCCCAGCGTTCCTTCGGAACCGACGATAAGACGCGTAAGATCGTATCCGGCCACGCTCTTCAGCGTGCGGGCGCCGGTCTCAATGATCTCGCCGGTCGGAAGGACTACCTCGAGGCCGAGTATGTAATCGCGGGTCACGCCGTACTTGACCGCCCGAAGGCCTCCGGCGCACTCGGCGACATTGCCGCCCAGCGTGCAGAACAGGTGGCTCGCCGGGTCGGGCGGATAGAACAGCCCGCGCGCTTCGACCGCACGCTGGAAGTCACCGGTGATGACACCGGGCTCCGCGACCGCCATTCTATTCTGTTCGTCGATCTCCAGGATCCGGTCCATCCGCTCGAACGAGAGGACCAGCCCGCCGCTCGCGGGGACCGATCCGCCGGACATGCCCGTCCCCGCCCCCCGCGGTACAACAGGGAAACGTTCCCGGTTCGCGAGAAGCAGGATCTCGGAGACCTCGCGCGCCGTAGCGGGGCGCGCCACGGCCCACGGCAGGGATTCCAGCCGGGTCGCGTCGTAGGAATAGACGACCAGTTCCTCGGCGTCGGTGAAGAGATTGGTACGTCCGACGATCTTCTCAAGTTCCTTGAGAACGGGAGGTTTAAGCATACACGCGGTAGTCGATATCGGGGAAGATATTGTCCTTGTATTCACAATCCGCCAGCCACCCCTCGTCAATGGCGCCGGCCCGTATGTCGTCGTACAACCGGGTGAACCGGACAACATGGTCCTGCGTCCGCTTGACCGCATATTCCACATGACTGCCTGTCTTCATAATGAAGGACCAGTCCGAGCTCTGGGCCAGCAGGAGCTCCCGCGCGGCCTGATTCAGCGCCCGCCGGATCACTCCCTCCCCGTCGGGGTATTGCAGAGCCAATTCCACCATACGTTCGGCGGCCACATGGAGATGCCGGTAGATCCAGTCGTTCGAACTGTTCAGCCAGACCTCGGCATAGCCCTTGTACCCCCAGCTCGAAAGGGACGGCGTGGCGACCTGGCATTTGGGATTCTCCGCAAGGTACTCCGTGGGCGTCGTCAGTTTGATGGTCTTCTGGTCGTAGGCGATCTTCCGCATGAGAAAGTTGATCCAGTCCGGCCCCTCGAACCACCAATGGCCGTACAGCTCCGCGTCGTAGGGGGCCACGATGATGGGCTTCCGGTCCCGCACGATGTCCGCGAGCCATTCGATCTGCTTCTCCCGGTTGAACATGAAGTTGCCCGCATGGTCCGCGGCCCGTTCCAGCGCCCGTTGCCTGACATAGGGTTCTTTATGGTCCGACTTGCCGGTGATCTTGTAGTACTTGATCCCGAGGTTCACGCGCACGCCGTCGTCATGAAGATAGGGTCTGATCGTGTCGTAGTCCAGATCGAACCCCACGTCGCGGTAGAACTCGCGGTAGTCGTAATCGCCGGGATACCCTTCGACGGAGCTCCAGACCTGCTTCGACGACTCGATGTCCCTGCCGAAGGCGGCTACGCCCGACCTGCAGGTTATGGGCGCATACACGCCGTACTTTGGCCGCGGCGTCGCATGGAAGATCCCGTGGGCATCGGTGAAGAAGTAGCGGATGCCCGCTTCCTTCAGGATCTCGTCCAGGCCCTCAAAATACCCGCACTCGGGCAGCCAGATGCCGCGTGGCGGCCTGCCGAGGTGTTTGGTATGATGGTCCACGGCGACCTTGATCTGCGCCCGTACCGCATTCCTGTTCTGCATGAGCGGCAGGAAGCCGTGGGTCGCGGCGCAGGTGATGATCTCCAACTTGCCGAGGTCCTGGAACTTCCTGAAGGCAGTGACGAGGTTCCGGCCGTATTTGTCTTCGAACACAGCGTGTGAGTTCCGGAAGATGTCCCGGTACAGGTGCGCCAGGGAGTTGAACTCGGGCTGGCGCTTTGTCCGCTCGATCTCTTTTTCCGCAAGCTCGGACAGTTTGTTGAGGTGCCGGACATACCGGTGCTGGAGCTGCGGGTCCGTGAGCATGGCGATGAGCGTGGGCGTCAGGCTCAGGGTAATGCGGAAGTCCACGCCATCGTTCACCAGCCCGTCGAACACATTGATCAGCGGAATATACGTCTCCGTGATGGCCTCGAAAAGCCAGTCCTCTTCCAGGAACTGGTCATACTCGGGGTGTCGTACATAGGGCAGATGGCCGTGCAGCACCAGTGCCAGGTAACCCTTTTCCATGCTTCCTCCGGTTTCTTATGACGTCCGCCGCCACGGTCCTGCCGATACCTCTTCGTTGACATTGGTTATCAAGTGAGGAATCAAATTCTAAACAAAAACGGAAAGAATATTTGCCGCAAAGAAGCGCAAGAGTCGCAAAAAAAGAATGGGATTCTTTGTGCTTTTTGCGGCTAATGGATTTTGAATTCTTCGTGCTCTCGCTTAGAAGCGCCTACTTTTGGTTGAGCCTTAGTGGCAGATTTGGTTCTGATCATAATTGGTCACGAAAAGAAAAGCCCATCCACAAAGGGATGGACTTTTTTCGCAGAACCGCATGCACTGCGTGACCGATGACGGCTTTACTTTTTTCTGGCTTTCTGCTTCGAGAACAGGCCCGGCGATGTGATCTCCATCATCCGCCGCTGGATTATGAGCTCCTGTACCTGCTGGGACGAAAAGCCTCCGGAAATGGCGCCGGCAACTCCATAGAGCCTCATAAATTCGTCGTCCACCAGCATCCACTCCTCGTCAACAACATCGGAGACGCCGTCCCGCGGCATGGTGACCGCATTGGAGCGGATCATGGTGAGGAAACGGCCGTTGGGCGCGAGAAGCCCCAGGTCGGCGCAGAACGAGTGCATGGGCCGGCCGAAATCGAAGTACCAGCTGCCCACGCGGTCGAACACTTCCTGGTCGAAGAAAGCCGTGGCGTTCGACCCGTCGAACAGGACCCCGGTAACATCATAGACACGGACACAGAGCTTACTGTCCCATCCGAACCAAGCTTTTTCCTTTTCGATCCTGGCCTGGGGCAGTTCCCAGTACGAGAAGGCCATATAGGGATCGCGCGCCATCAAGGCCATCCGTTCGCTTCCATATTCATGAGGAAGCGTGTCAAACGGGGCCGCCGGCTGCTGCTCAGCTGTCCCGGTATAGTATTTTGCATCGGCAACCCGCTCCTGCGCAAAGAGCTGTTCTTCCACGGCGGCAGGCATCTGCCGTAAACGGCGGACCGCGGTCTGTCCTGCGATTGTTTTCGCCGGGCTGGTCTTTTTTTCGGCAGGTTTCTTCGTTCCCGTTGTTTTCCTGGCCGGCTTCTTTGTTGCTGCGGCCTCAGGAGTCTTCGCCTTATGAACGGCCTTCACGGTCTTCCCGGCTGCTGTTCCTTTGCTTTTGGTGCTCTTGGACGACGAGGGAACGCCCTTGGCAAGGGCTTTCACAATGTCAGCTTTCTTCGCGCCGGCAGACAGTGATATCTTGCTCTTTTTGGCCAGGGCTTTGAGCTCTGCAACGGTCTTGGATGTCAAGTCGTTCTTTTTCATCTCAACCCCCTTTCCCTTATTTCCGGTATCATGCGTCGACGAAGGAACTATACCACAAAACACCGCACATATCAAACAAACGAAGGCGTTGTTCGCGCTCCTTTTTGACAAATCGGCGCGAAAACCTTATACTGCACGCGATGAAGACTCGCGTTGTGATAACCGGAGCGGGGGCGGTGACGCCTCTCGGAAATGACCTGCAGACGACCTGGGCCGCCCTCAAAGCCGGACGTTCGGGCATCGGTCCGATAACGAAGTTCGATGCCTCATCGTTCCCTTCCTGCATCGCCGGCGAGGTCAAGGGTTTCGATCCTGGCCGGTTCATGAGCGCCAAGGAAGCGCGTAAGACCGATCCGTTCATCCACTATGCGCTCGCGGCCGCGCTCATGGCGGTGGACGATGCCCGGTTTTCCGTCACTCCGCGCTCCGCGCTCCGCACGGGCGTCCTCGTGGGTTCCGGCCGCGGCGGGGTCATGACGAACGAGAAAAACCACATCGCCTTCCTGACGAAAGGACACCGCGCGGTCTCTCCGTTCTATACGCCCATGACCCTCGTGAACATGGCGTCGGGATACCTTGCCATGGAACTGGGGGCCCGGGGGCCCTGTCTGGACGTTTCCACCGCTTGCGCGACGGGCACCCATGCCATCGGCGAGGCCATGAAGATCATCCAGCGGGGCGACGCCGACGTGATGATCGCCGGCGGGACCGAAGCCGCGCTTTCACCGCTCGTGCTGGCCGGCTTCTGCCAGGCGAAAGCCCTTTCTCAGCGGAATGACGCACCGGAACGGGCCAGCAGGCCCTATGAGCGGGACCGCGACGGGTTCGTGCTTTCAGAGGGCGCCGCTGTGCTGGTCCTTGAGGAACTGCGGCATGCCGAGAAGCGTGGGGCGAAGATATACGCGGAGCTGGCAGGATACGGTCTTTCTTCGGACGCCTATCATTACACGCAGCCTGACCCTCTTGGGGACGGGTCCAGCCGCGCCATGTCCCTTGCGCTCGCCGATGCCGGTCTGCAGCCTCAGGACATTGATTACCTAAATTCTCATGGGACCGCAACGGTCTCCAATGACCGGATCGAGACCCTGGCCATAAAGAACACCTTCGGTCCCCATGCGAACAAACTTGCCGTAAGCTCCATAAAGTCCATGCTCGGCCACATGCTCGGCGCCGCAGGGGCCGTTGAAGCCGCCGTTACGGCACTCGCCCTGCACGAAGGGGTCATACCCCCCACGATCAATTATGAACATGCCTCCCCTGACTGCGACCTTGATTACGTTCCGAACTCAATGAGAACACAGGTCATCCATACCGCCCTGTCAAATTCCCTCGGATTCGGCGGCATCAATGCCGCGCTGGTATTCCGGCGGCCGGCGCCGTAACTGTCCGACAGCACCACAGACGGTCCTATGAACGGAACGCACATTAAAATGATCGGCATTATTCCGTTCGTAGTAAGCTTGTCGAACCACTCAAAAAGCTTTTTCAACCGCCTGTTAACGTCAGTGAGCGGGCCTTCCTGACGGTGATAAAATATTTATTTACACCGGCACAGATTTATGCTACTTTTGGTCCAGTCAAGCAAACTACAGAACAATGCGGACGGACGCGCCCGGGGACCCGCAAACAGCGGAATCCGGGAGAGAGGGCTGGATGACGATGCGACGGCATTGTGTTCGGCCTTTTTTGTTTTTTCTGTCATGCAGCGTGTAGGGCGTGGACCAGGGGAGGCTGCTGCCGGCGCGATTGTTTGACGCGTGTCAAGCCGCTTCCGGCATTCCCTCTCTGTACCAGCCCAGGCATTCAGTGCGAACACGAGGGACGGCCGCGGCCGACCTCGCCACTCTACTCAGGAGGTGCATCATGGGATTCTTCGGCAATCTGTTCGGAAAAAAAGAAGAGCTGCCCCCGCTCGACCCGGCCAGCGCCGCGGCGAAGCGGCTCGACAAGTTCAAGGCCGAGTTGGAAGCGTTCGTCGCCAAGATGAACGACACCCTTGAGTTCGTGCCTGCCGATGAGGCGGTCTACTGTTTCGTGGGCAAGCCGCCGGCGATGTTCGGGATGGCATGGTTCCATGACGGGAAAGAGCACAACATGAAATCGCTGGCCAAGGACAAAGGCCTGTCCAACAAGAAACTCCAGAACATGTCCCTCAAGCTTGGCGAAGCCTATGAGAAACATATGGAAGAGCCCGCCTTCTCCGTCACCATTGCCGGCAAGAGCGTCAAGGTCCATCCCTCCGACGCTCTGCGCAACGACGTGGTCCAGATCATCCACGTCCTCGAATAGCGCCGGCGTCACGGTCATGCACTTTATCAGGCGGCCTTCGGGCCGCCTTTTTTATTGCCTCTGCGATTTCTTTCCCTACGAACTTCTTCCTAGGAACAATTGCCCCCCGCAGTAAGACCTTATCCCGATTTACCTTTTTCCCTCCAAGAGGTATCGTATGATCAACAAGAACAAAAAACCACCCACAAGGAGGGAATGAACATGTTGAACACAGGCGGACATACGGTAAAGGCAGGGACCTACTGGAACCTGGCGAACGGGAACAGGGTGCGGATGGAGCAGGAAGGCGCGCTTCCGGGCGACGGGCAGACCCGGTACATCAAGGCGCCGGTTGCGGTAATGCTGATGGCGGCCCCGATCATCGGTCTGGTCTTCGCGGTGTTCCTCCCCTTCATCGGGATCGCGATGACAATAAGCCTGATCGGCAAAAAGCTGGCAAACGCGGTGACCGAAGCTGCGGCGGGCAGCATGTCCTTCGGATGGCGGCCTGTGCAGGCCTACCTGACCGGCAAAAAGAAAAAGAACGAAGCGAGGGCGAAAAAGGCTGACAAGAGCGCTAAAAGCTGATGCGCATGGTCCGGTGATCCGGAAAACGAAGAATGGCGGGACAGATTATACTGTCCCGCTTTTTTCGTGTGCTTACGCTATTGTTGGACTTGTCCGTACGCAAGGGAAGGTTCAGTCCATTCCTCCAACGGATCACTATGGATGCGCGACGATCCCGGAATGAGCAGTACATTAAGGCAGTATCCAAAACGTCAACTAACTGAAATATATTGCAATTTAATCCTCCTTGACAAAGCCGCCTATTGTTGCTAATCTTTGCAACTATAGAACTCTAAAGTTATTCATCCACAAATACCACCATCTGAAAGGAGGAAGAGTATGAGGGTAGTAATAACAGCAGCAGTACTGGCATTACTCGCGCTGCCGCTCCTGACGCCATTGCCGGGTCAGGCCGCTTCGGCCGAGGGCAAGAAAGCGAAGAGCATCGACGAACTGGCTAAGATGTACGATTCGACAGGCTGCAAAGAGTGCCATGAGGAGATCTACAAGGACTGGGAAAAATCGCTCCATGCCAAGTCGATCTACGGCACCGGCCGGACCGCGGCGACCATCAAGACAACGGTCTCCGTGGGGCTCATGAACTGGAAGCATTCAGGCGTCAAAAAGCCCGAGGACGTGGAGAACCGGCACCTCGCCATCTGCACGAAATGCCACCTCCCCCAGCTGGCCGACGCCACGGACGACGTTGCCAAGGAGATCGTGAAGAACGTCAATATCTTCATGGACCCCAAGTCCGGCGATATCGCGAGGAGCAAAGCGGAACAGCAGTTGACAAAGATCAACATCAACTGCCTTGTCTGCCACCAGCGGAACGCCATCACCCACAAGTGGGTCGACGGGTTCCCGCAGAAGAACGAGGTCTACGGCTCCAAGGAAGGCAGTCATCCGGACCCGGCGCATCCGGTCATGAAGATAAGCCCCATCATGTCCGAGTCCATCCTGTGCGGCCAGTGCCACGGCCTCGGTCCGAACTTCGAGCTTGAGAACCCGTCGCAGTGCGGAACGCTCTACGGAAGCTATCTCTGGGCCTACCGCGCCGAGGGCGGCCAGGAAAGCTGCCAGGAATGCCACATGAAGAAGAGCAAGATGGGTCACAACATGCAAAGCTACAACAACGTGGACTTTGGCAAGAGCGCCGTGGATTTCCATGTCGAGACGCTCGGATACATCTGGCGGGACGGCTCCAAGATGATCCCCCAGACCCTGGTCAAGATCGAGATGATCAACCGGGCCGGCCACGCCATCCCGGACGGCTGACCAACTCCCAACCGGCTGGTCCTGGAAGTGACCGCTAAAGACTCAAAAGGAAATCAGATAGCGAAGCATACCCGTATCTACATGCCCATCCCCCAACAGCTCGGCCGCGGCGACAAGATGGGCCGCGGCCCGTACGAAAAGAGCGGCATCATCCGCGACAACGGACTGCCGCCGAACCGGCCCGTCCATGAGAAGTTTGAGATCCCCTACCCCGCCGAGTTCGTGAAGAAAGACGGCAAGACCGTCACGAACATCCTTGATTACGAAATGACCGTGGATATCGAACTCATCTATGAGCCTTTCGGCGACAAAGACTCGGGCATCACGTGGCACAAGGTGACAAAGAAAGTGACGCTTGAGAAGGGCGGGGTGTAGGAGAGAAACAGGAGTCGGAAGTCAGAGGACAAAAGTCAGGCAGACAGAACAACAGAACGCCGGCGGGAAACATCCACGCCGGCGTTTTATTTTATTATTCACGTATCTCCAGATATGTAATGCTACGATACAGACGTCGCTTCCGGCATTCCCGCATCTACCATAGCGATCTCCTCGACCGAAAACACCTGATCGATATCCAGGAGGATGATGAACCGGTCGTCGCGCATCCCCATACCCTTTTTGCTATTGAGTATTGCAAAAGTGAAGTACCCCGCAGCAGAGCTGCGGGGCATCTGAACTCGAAACCTAAAGACACTCAAAACTAAAGGCTAATCCTGACTTCGTCAGGATGTCCTT
>CAYPOT010000049.1:0-27499 GCA_964412455.1 uncultured Nitrospiraceae bacterium
GCGGAATGGACAGAACGGCGCTGACCTTGAACCGCCTGGTCATGTCGATGAGTTCCGGGTTTTCCTCTTCTCCGATAGTGATCGTTTTCGGTTCCAGCGCCATGCCGCATTTCGGGCAGCTCCCCGGAACATCGCGCACGATCTCCGGGTGCATGGGACAGGTCCACTCGATAGAATTATCCTTGTCCACTGGCCCCTCGCCGATAGAATTATCATTGTCCGCAACCCCTTCCCCCTCAGGGGGAAGGATGGGATGAGGGCGGGTCTGTTGGAGAGGGACCGGGTGAGGGTGGATTTCCTTAAGAGGGTCTGCGGGTTCCAGCGCCATACCGCACTTGGGACAGGCGCCGGGACCGGTTTGACGGACTTCGGGGTGCATGGGGCAGGTATACTCGGATTTCGCTACAGGTCCGTGCTTCGTCGCGTTGGTCGTTTTTTCACCTGCGTAGGCTCCGGGATCTTTCCCGAACTTCTCCTTGCACGAGGTCGAGCAGAGGTGGTAGGTCTTTCCCTGATAGGAGGACGTTGCCGCAGCATCCGTTTCATCAATCGTCATGCCGCATACGGGGTCTTTGACTTCCATCTGTTCCTCCTGAAGGCGAAGCATTCTTCATCACGCTCACTTCACCTTGAATGTGAACTCATCATAAAGTTTGACAGCATCCCCGCCTTCTAACGCGATTTTTGTCCTGATCGTATACACGCCTTTGAGCTTCATGATTACGTCCGCCCCATAACCGCCGTACATCCCCATGGTCATTGTCGTGAAATCCTTTCCGTCGGGGCCTGTCAACAGATATGCGACATCACCGGGCACTTTTTTTCCATCGTGTTTCTCGACATAGAGCATGAGATGATTTGTCGCATCAGGGTTCTTACTCAGACCGACAACGGTATGGTGTCCCATTATTTTCACCATTTCCCCCCGTTCCGTTAGATCAAGGAGATAATAGGTCAACGTGTAGCCATTGCTGTGTATCCTGCGGATCTCTTGGCCGGGTCGCGCGCTCGTTTTCCCAGCTGCTGAATCCGGGGCGGTCCCGGAGGCTGTTTCGACGCCAGCCTGGGGAAAAGCGCTCACAGACATCCCGGCGGCAAGCAGTGCGGTCATAATTATGATTTTCTTCATCCTGTCCTCACGGGTAGTAAAACTTACTTTGGAATATCGGATTTTAAGCTATAATAATAGCACATTTTTCGAGTACCTGTTAATCGCCGTTCCATCGGCAACCCACTTCCGCCGCCATTTGGCGGGCCAATTATCACCAGGCCATTGCTATAGCCGGGGGTTTCCCCCTCAGTAGTTTTTTACCTGTGCTACAGCGTCATATGCTTTCAATAGCAACACATCGTGTGCTGCACGATTCGCATTTTCATTCGACGGTCCGCGCTCCATCAAGAACCGCTTTCACGATTTTGCCCAATTCTAGCGGCGTCAACGGTTTGCTGATATACTCAAGAACGCCCAGGCTGTAAGCTTTCAGGCACTCCTCAATGGAGCCGCACGCCGTGAGTATGACCGAAGGAACCGATGGCGCTAGCTTTTTGACTGAAGCAAAAAATTCCAAGCCGTCCATTCCGGCGCTCTGGCAATCCGTTATCACAATATCTATTGGCGTGCCGTCCCTGATAACGGAAAGGGCGGACGGTCCGTCCTGCACATCAATAACCCGATAATCCAGGCCAATGAGAACATCCGCGAGGTTTGATCTTTCCGGTTCGTCACCGACCAGATGTATGGTCTTCATTGACAGCCCTTCGTATACGACAGTTGATTGACTGGAACGCCCAATTTAACAGGCTGTTGAAAAAGCCTGCGATTACCCTTCGACTTGCGCAGGGTGAACAGAGGGGTCCTTGAAATCATGGGCATTTATCCATACCCCACCATCCTCTGATCAATCTTTGAACAAACCACGCCTTAACAAGAACTACGGCACCTACATGTGATAGCCTGCTGTTTCGCTACTTTCGAGATCTTCATATCCTCACCTCCCTTCTCACCTGCCGCAGAAATCGGGGGTAAACCCTGCCGTCCTACGGCACGGACTGCGACATCCTTCTTTTTCCTCAGGTCAAGGAGATGCTGACGCGCTGCCAAAGCAGCTTTTGCACCTTCGCCTGAGGCAATGATAATCCGCTTCCCGAAGGCGTTGGTGATGTCCCCGGCGGCGAAAATACCCGGATGCGAGGTCGAGCAATCGGGCTGAATAATGATCTCGCCCCGATCGTTCACCGCGACAAGATGCGAGAACAGCGTGGAATTCGGCTGAAAACCGATCGCGATGAATACCCCCCGCACCGGGAGGGAAATTGTATCCTTCCCGGCCATTTTCCGGATCGTAATCCCCGACAGGCTGTCGCCTCCGGTAAAGGCGACGGTCTTATATTCCTCGTACATGCTCACGCCGTCGGAGCGCTTGACGCGCTCGATGATCACCGGGTCGGCCGTGAGCTCAGTGGCGGACACGAGGTGAATGTGCCGCGCGATGCCGTGCAGGTTCTCCGCCATCTGGAGCGCGGAATTCCCTCCCCCGATCACGGCAACGTCCTTGTCATGGACGAAGGAGAGGTCCTGGATGTTCCCGTAAAAGACGCCTTTTCGCTGATATCGCTCTTCGCCCTCGATGCCCAGTTTCCGTCTCGTCATCCCCGTGGTGATGATCACGGTCTTTGACGAATAGGTCCTGAGCTCCGCCGTCGTAATGTGGAAGCCGTCCTCCGCGGGTTCGATCTTCTCCACCTCGCCAATCACATGGTCGATATAGTGGGACCGGACGAGCTTGCTCCTGAAACTTCTCGATCAGCTGCGGCCCGGTGATGAAATCATAGCCCATGTAGTTCTCGATCTTGGTGCTGTCCACGGCCTGGCCGCCCAGGTCCTTGGCGATCAGGAACGCGTCCATCTTCATGGTCGCCGCGGATACCGCGGCTGTCAACCCCGCGGGCCCGCCGCCGATGATGATAAGATCATAGGATGCCCGCGGGCGTTTACAGGACGCTTCCTTCAGGAATTTATCCCTGCATCCTTCGGAGCAGAAAGAGTAAACCTCTCCATCACATTCCGTCGTGACGGTGTCTTCATGCACCTCCATGTTACATACGGGGTCTCTCTTCATGGCGATCTGCCTCCTTCGCGTCTCGTGTCAGGCGGGCCCGTGCGCGGGTTTACTCGTCAACGGCCCTGTACCCCGGTCGCTCAATGTCGTCCCTCATACAGGATCCTTGACCTTCATCGCTTCCTCCCGACGCCAATCAGAACGAGATTGCTGAAACACCTCACCCGCGCGATATCCCTACGCTGCAACTATATATCATAGTATTGTAACTATTCAGCGCTCCTATATCCGTCGTCCCCGAATGATCCTATCGGGGACCCAGTAACGTTTAAAACCCCTGGATTCCCGATTAACGCTCTCGGGAATGACTAAACGGTGCAATATGGCGATACTAATTGTCTCCGCTCTCGATAATTCCTCGCCAACTGAAGAGTTACATAATATTAAGCAGCTGCCGTGCCAGGAAAAAACAAACGAGATGCCCTTTAAATACAGTCTGTTGCGGGACGACCTCGGATGATGCAGTCTGCGACTGAAGCTTATGCTGCAGTAGAGTGAGGGTTTGCGGTGGGCGGAATCGGGTGTATCTATCGTTTTTTCTGCATCCCGCTTTTGATCCCGCTCGCCGCGCTCACGCTTCTCTCCCCGGTACTTTCCGGTTAAATGGATTACCGGGCCCCTCTTGAGCCTGTTGCACGAATGCCCGTTCACCCTTCGACAAGCTCAGGGCGAACGGTATGCCCATTGATATTGTGAGCTTTTTCCGTTCGTGCTGAGCCTGTCGAAGCACAAAAATGGGTTTGTGCAACAGGCTCTCTTGCATACTCGTTTTTTTGTTTGGAACCAAATACTGAATGTTGTATAATTGCACTAATGTGTCGGACAACCGGATCAATAGAGGTCCGGTCCATACTTGGGATGAGTTCATAGAGTTTATAAGCGCCATGTGGAGTTCGAGAATGATGAAAAGAATCGCAATCTCCCTCCTGCTCATATCCTTTGCCGCAACAACATTCGCGGCTGAAGACCGGGTCAATCTGGCCAGCATTGAGAGAGATCAAACCTTCTGGAAAAACAAGGTTCTTCCACCGGTGGTGACCGAAAAATACGAATACTACGAGGTCTGTGGAAGCTGCGAAGAAACCCTGCTCTGCGATCTAAAACAAAAATGCGTCACGTGGAAAGACGGGCATAAGTACGATTCTCTCACCAGTTGGGACGTGAAGTGGGACCATGGATATGACCGGGTCTCTGAGACCTGCGCCGTCAATTCGTTCAAGCCGATCGTCGAAATAACCTTCCGCTATCCCAAATGGAAACGGACTGACGATGCTCCGCGGCCGCTCGTGGAGAAATGGGACCGATACCTAAAAAACCTCATCATTCATGAAAATGGGCATCGCGATATGGCGGTGGAGGCGGCGGCCGATCTATCCCGCGCCGTGGCCCAATTGCCCCCTGTCCTCACCTGCGCCGAGCTCGATAAAAACGTGCGCGCGCTGTTCCGCGGGCGTATGGAAAAAATGAACAGAGACCAGCGGGAGTACGATAAGGTTACGAAGCACGGCGCCACGCAGGGTGCGGTATTCCCGTAGAAGACCTGAAAATAAAGCAGGCTGGATTTCGGCCTGCTTTATGAAAACAATATCTTGTGCAGCTCGGTGCCGGCATCGCTGGTAATCATTTACCAGGGGTACTTCGGCTGGTCATTAGTTGGATTTACATCCGCCCGGATTCCTTCTATCGAGCGCACGCCGCCTGCTGCTGAACCCTTTGCAACGTCCGCATCATGCTTCAGGAAAGCCTCATACAATTCGGTGCCGGTATCTTTGCGACCGCGGAACAGCACCGGCATGTCATCATTCGTGAGCTGGCTCACTGCTTCCACACGAACACCGCCCGCCGCCGCACCCTTTCCAACGTCCGCTTCATACTTCAGGAAAGACTCATACAGTTCGGTTCCGGTGTCCTTGGCGCTGGTGTTCATATCCGGCATTTGATCGTCGGCCGCATAGGCCAGTCCGAAACTAAGCGCGAGCACCACTGCCGTTACAACAGAAATCATATTTTTCATTGTGATCTTCATTTTAGTTCTCCTTTTTAATCAGAATTTAGTTGCCTTGTGTTTCCTGTCTTGCACTGCCTGTCTCGTTGCTTCTTTACCGCTTCATCGGGTTCACCTCCTCAATTGTGCGTTCGATACCTGTCTGTTCTGGAATTTTGAAGACTTGCCTTTGCGTACCTCTCATCATCTTTCTGTCATAGTATAGAGCATATCCCGTGCCAGAAAGAGAGCGGAATTTTTTCATATAAATTCAATAGATTGGATGAATGCATGACAACGTTATATTCTTCGACTGCTTGACCTAATCCATTGGCAGTAGCAAATCATGCAGTTTGCCGCCCCTCGGGGGATATCGCCCGCCTCTCCTCTATGCTTATTCAGTATCATACCTGGACCTTTCTTTGATGGCCGCAAGCTCCTCATCACTGGAAGTCGGTCCGATCCCGGCAAGGACTGATCGCCTTTTCAAAATACTTCGTCTCTGCTTGTTTCCGGCATCGCGCCACAATCGCCCTACCGTATGATTTTCTCTGTCAGCCACTCTGTTGAACATATCGCACCGGCCATGCCAGATAGAGGTGAGGAAATAGTTCCAATAAATCAAAGAAGTGGCTTTCGTGGGAAGTAAAGAAGACAAGGCAACGAACCGCTTGCTTTCGGCACCGTAGGTTTTCGTACAAAAGAAGAAAGAGAGATAAGCGCTTCAGTCTCCTGCCTTTTTGAAACAGAAGTTTTCCGCCGCTTTCATTCGAGTAAAAACCGCGTCATCCGGCTTCCGGGCTTCGAGATCATCCCGCCTTGAGTTCTCACGAGGGCTTCAATCAGCAGGCCGTCCCGGTTTGTCCGCTCCATCTGAAAATCCAGGACCGCTCCCGGCACATCATTAACGATCAGTACCGTCTCAAGCCGCGCGCCCGTCCACTTGAGACATTGGACCTCCGCTTTCCTGGCGTCTCCGAAAATTGTTTTTTCCGTGATGCGCGCGATTATGATTTCGTCTGTTCCGTCGCTGTCCATGTCCGCCGTCAGAATTCTGACGGGAATGGCCACTCTCTGCCGGAAGTCATACACATCGGGCGTGGATTCAACCAGGACCGTATCGGCATTATGGTACCGCTCCGCGCTTTTCCAGATTAGCTCGCCGCGGGAATAGATGCTCAACCGGTCCTCGCGGTCGAATGCCGCGATCACGGGATGGGTTTCTCCGAAATCGGCTGCAGCGAACCCGTACAGGTTGACGCCCTTCGGGAGCGCGACGGCGTCACCGGCAACGTACCCATCCCCTATCCACCTGTATTGTTTGACCGCTCCGGCAAACATTCGCCCTTCCTGGTGCCCCTGGCCGAGCAGGACCGGACCTTGGCCGGGAAATGAAAGGACCCGGACGAAACCAGGAATTTCCGCCTTTTGCCGGAACGTCCCTCCCTTCTCCTCGAAAACGAGCGAGAAGACGGCCCCGCTGCTCATCACGGTTACGAATATTTCCATTTTGCCGTTGCCGTCCATGTCCGCGACGTCAAGATAGACGTGCCTCCCCTCCTGTGCCTTCGGTGTGCGCGGTTCCACCCAGACGTTGCGCCAGCCCTGCGCTTCCAGCCGGTACACGGATAGGACATTCCCGTCCGAAAAAACGTATTCCCCGGCGCCATCGCCGTCGAGGTCTGCGGTCCTGAAATATCGGGCCGTGAGCGGCAGCTCGGGCAGGCCTGTTTCCGCAATCGGCCGGGTATCCGGGGAAATACCCGCCAGCCCGCCGGAAGCATGCGAAGGAGCCAGCAACGCGGCGACGGTTTCCGGCCGCCCCCCCCTGTTCACGGGGAAAATCATCACGAGAACCAGCAGCTTGCCCCCGGAGGGGTATCCCCTGACCGCGGCAACCGCATCCACGTCGAAGGCCCGCCCCAGTTCCATGACCAAATCCCTGTCCGGCGGCAGCACCTTCACGAAAGCGGCCGTTTTCACCGGATCAGCGACGCTCAGCCGGCCGGACGCGTTCATGAGCCGCGCGAGTTCGGGCACGATGTCGGAACGCCTGATGTCCACAGAAACGATCGCCAGCCTGATCTTCCTTTCCGCGGCAGGGCGTGAAGCTCCTGCAGCCCCAGGGCGGGCGGGCGTCATGCGTTCCGTAACCGCGGCGGCCAGTTCGTCGAGCGATGCGAACTCTTCGGCGTCGAATGGTTTTGCGTCGGACAGGCTTCCCAGGCAGAGAAAAACGTACAGGGGAAACAATGTTATTAGTCGTCTCATAATAATATGATAACAGATGTTCGCTCTACCGACACTCCCGCTCTCTGCTTTTTATGTCCTTAGACAATACAAACCCCGGGGGTGTGATCCCCCGGGGGACCTCTGCGCAGTCGTCCCGCAGACTCAGAATTGCACCTGGAGTTGCAGTATCGTGGTGTCAGTGTCCACTCCGGTGCCGTCGAAGTTCTTCTTGGCGTATGCGAGCTGGATCTTTGCATCTTGGCCTTCGATCATATAATTTACTCCGGCCGAGACCTTGGTGTAATCTGAATTGTCATTGCCGGCAACGTCGTCGTCCCAGCTTTCGTAACGAATCACCGGCTGGAATTTCCCGATCATATAGCCGGCTCCAGCGTACCAGCCCGCGGGCTTCTGGCCGGCGACGTTGTCATAGTCGTACTGGAAATAGGCGAGTTGGCCCGTGAGACCGGAGACATCGTAAAAAGCATCAACAGTCGCCACGGTGTATGTTTTCTCCGTGGTGCCGCTCAGGTAATCCTGCTTGAGGTAGCCGGCGCCAATGGTTGCGATCCTTCCTTTGCCCAAGGTGGACTCGACGTAGGTGTAGCCCTTCTCCGGATCAAGCAAATTGATCGCGATCCGGGCCGCCACGCCGGGCTGGTCCAGGCTGTTGGTCGCCCCGGTTACAATACCTGGCGCGGCGGAATAGTCGCCGTCGTAGCCGGACACGTTATAGCGGATCATGCCGTTGGCCAGATCTCCCCAGATTGTCGCTCCGCCGCTCCTGTAACCCCCCAAGCCGCGGCTCAGGAATGAGGCTGCAGCCACTTCAGGGGCTGTTGGAATGAGGTAGGAATAGCTGTCCGTCAAGGCAAAACGGGTCACGGCCATCCGGTAGATACCGGTCATGAGCTTATATTCTTTTGCGAAATCAAGCAGAATGAAACCGTCGGAGAGAGCTGAGGACCGGGAGGGTGCTCCGGCAGCATCTCTGCCGACGTTCATGTCGAAGTTGAACCCGAACTTATACAGATCGGTCACTTGACCCCCGCCCGCTATGCGGGCATTGATCGTCTGATCCGCAACGTGGTCCGCGCGTGCCGGACCATTCACGGCCGAGAACGCCACCTGCCCCTTCAGGGTAACCTTCCCGTAGGTGTCATCATCCACTTTCACGGGGAACGCTGATGCCGCGACGCTCATAAGCGTCAGTACCGCCATTGTTGCTGCTGCGAGAAGTTTCTTCATTAAACTGTCCTCCATTCGTCTGGTTTCTGCCCGGATGATCCCGGGTCAGTGGTACCTCTGATTAAGACGTGTTCCGCGGGTTGGCAGAGCCGCGATTATCCCTCCCTTCTGCCCAGCGCCGCGCCCATGGTCTGGGCATGAGCTGAAATTCCGTAACCTGATGCTATCGAAAAACAATTGTGAGTTATTTCATTTTTTATCTGTCATGATGGTATTTTATATCGTCAAAATCCTTCATTTCACCTGGAATGCAAACTCGTCATCAACTCCGACGGCATCCCCGCTCGCTAAAATGATTTTCGTCCCGATAGCATACACGCCTTTGAGCTTCATGATCACGTCCGCCCCATAACCGCCGTACATCCCCCTGGCCATGGTCTTGAAATCCTTTCCGTCGGGGCCTGTCAACAGATAGGCGACATCACCGGGCACAATTCCCCCGCCGTGTTTCTCGATATAAACCATCGGGGCTTTTGTTAAATCCTATGACGACGAGGTGGCCCACCATCTTCACCATTTCGCCCTGCTCCGGGCTGAGACAAACCAAGACCAGGGATACGCGCTGCTGTCAAACACAATAATTTTCTTCATTCCATCCTAACCTTTCGTGAGTCATGAGTCCCTATTGATCGTCTCACCCCGTGTTATCACGAAGACAAGCTTATCCCCGTGGAAGTAAGAGAAATACATCCCACCCATCCTCTCCCCCTCCTAGGGAGGAAAAAGGGAGGGCGATGGGGGGATGGTACTGCATTCGGAATAATGAAAAAACGGTCATCTTTGCGAAGACACGCGAAATGAAGCTGTCGGAGAGACCTGTCGGTCCGCTCTTTGACAGCACAGTAAAACGACGAAAGGGCTGAATGAGCGTCCATTCTCCTTTGTTTTCCAGGCTCCGAAACGCCGTTGCCCGGAGGATGTTGACGCCAGCGGCACTTTAAGAAGGCGGCGAAGTTCATGGCGGGCAGTCCTCGACCGCCAGCCCGGAGGTCTGCGGCGTCAGCCCCGCGCACCGGCACCCTGGCGGGTTCGGATGATGTAGATGTCAGGCCCCACAGCGCCATGCGGGATGCTTTGCATAGAACGACCCCCCGGGGCGTTTTGCCGCCCGGGGGTTGCGGTCAGGTTCTGAGACAAAATACCGCCCGGGAAAACCTAGAACACGTAATTCAGGCGGGCGACCAGTTTATAGAGATTGTCCGGAGCGGCCAGGCCGGCGGGCGTGCCCTGGAAGCTATTTGCGCCTACGTCGTAAGCATCGCCTAGAATAGCATACGCGGCAACGATGCCGGCATCCAAGCCTTTCTTCAGGTTGTAGTTTACCTTCAAGTTGACCTCGGTAGCCTGGTTCTTCTTGTTGAACCCGGTCGTGCCAACGGGGACCACCTTCGCAAACCGGCTGTTTCCCACTCCGATTTTCACTGATGTCTTTCCGAGCGGGAGCGTGTAGCCGGCGCCGATATGGACGAGCCCCTGCCCGAAGTTCTTCGAGTCGTAGGTCAGGGCCTCGGAGGTATTTTGATCGTCCGTGTTAGGCAACAGGATCTCCATGTCGGTGGACGCGAAAAACGATCCCGCCAGGGCGTAGTTGGAGCCCGTGACGATGCCCTTGTAGTCGTTATCGCTCGGGTTGTCGTCGCCGGAGATGTAGATCGCCTCGATGAATCCCTTGCCGGAGCCAACGGCGATATCAGCCCGGACATCCGCCGACTGGCCCTTGATATTCAGGTCGGCGCCACCGGTCCCGCCGCGGTCGGCCTTCCCGGTCTGGTAGAACAGGAACGCGGAAAGGGTGATGGGATCAGCCACCTTGAACGAGCCGTCCACGCCGATCGTGTTGATCGTAGTAGACTTCCCGACTACCTGGCTGTTGGGATAGCCCCGGACGCCCACGCCGGCATTGTCGTTAAACTGGTAGAGGTTCAGGCCGGCACGCGAATCCGTCGTGGGAACAAAATGCGCCTCCAGTGCGTAGAAGTCGGCGCTTTTATTGGCTTCGCTCCCGACAAGACTGTTTCCCGGGTTGTTTGCAGCGCTGCCTGAGGCGCCAGTGACCAACCCCGGGCCGTGCTTGATGACCCCCCAGCCGTACCGGAGGTCGACCGGCGCAAACTTCGCCGTGCCGAAGATCCCGGAGATGTCCGAATAACCGAGCAGGACACCGCGGTAGGCGTCGGTCCAGCTCTGAAGACCGACGTTGACCAGCGCGTCTGTCGTTGGTTTGAACCACACGTAAAGGTTCTTGGTCTCCATGTTGATGGTGTCGCCCTCGAGTCCGCCGCCTGAATTCCGAGCGATGGAATACTGTCCATCACCGAACCGGAGGTCTATCTCATAAAACGCGACCACCCCGACCTCATCTCCCTTGCCCTCGAACTTCAGTCGGCCCCTCTCCTCGAAATAGGTCGCGGTGGGAGCGTCGGTGTTGATTCGAAAGTTACGTGCGGTGAGGTTGGATGGGTTCACCGCATCGGCTGCAGCCCCGTCGCTGGACTTGATCGGGATCACGTCGCCCGCGTCGTATCGCTCATAGTTTGACCCTAAATAGAGTTTGTTTCGGATTAACCCGCTGAAGGTGAATTCGCCGGCCATCGCCGGAACGGCGCACACCGCCACCAATACAAATGACAGGAACATACTTAAGAACCTCTTCATCATGGACCTCCTTTAAAAAGGATAGATGCATGTTTCGCCGCGAATGCTGATGCCGTGATGCTCTTAAGCGTCGGCATCGCCACTGAAAGAAGCTTCCTTATCGTATTATCCTCCTCCAAATTTGGCTTCTGCCCGGTGAGCCCGGGACAGTGCTGCCTCTGATCAAGACGTGTTCCGCGGGTAGGCTAAGCCACGGTCATCCCTCCCTTCTGCCCGGCGTTGTGCCCATGGTCTGGGTTGACGTTTGAATTCGGTTCTGAACTTTCTCTGTTTGCTCATGACAAGATTCTTTCTGCCGCTCGGGGGCTTAAGATCCTGTCCGACATTCTGACATAAGTGTCTAAAAAGAGGGGGCCAGCTCATTTCTTTATTTTGGTCACCTCGTCCTTTTGTGTTCTACATTGAAGCGCTACTTCAGTGTCTTACTTCCCGATACTAAGCGTTTTCCTTCGCTTCTCCCGCTTGTTTCCGGGATCGCCTCCCTTCTCCCTACGGTACGGTTTATTCTCAGTCATCCTATACAAAGCAGGCTGGCTTACAGCCTGCTTTATGAGCGTACGGTGCCTTTCGGCGCCGGTATCGCAGGTGATCCTCTACCAGGGGTATTTCGGATGGTCATTCGTTGGATTTAAATCCGCACGGCTTGCTTCTTTCGCGCGCGCGCCGCCCGCAGCCGCACCCTTGGCAACTTCCGAATTATGTTTCAGGAAAGCCTCGTACAATTCGGTGCCGGTATCACTGATGTTCATGAACTGCACTTCGTCAGTCCAATCATGCGGTCGGCTCACTGCTTTCTCGCGTACACCGCCTGCCACCGAACCCTTTCCAATGTCCGCTTCATGCTTCAGGAAAGACGCATACAGTTCTGTGCCGGTGTCCTTGGGATCGGTGTTCATATCCGGCATTTGATCGTCAGCCGCATAGGCCAGTCCGAAACTAAGCGTGAGCACCACTGCAGTTACAATAGAAATAATATTTTTCATTGTGATCTTCATTTTAGTTCTCCTTTTTAAATAGATTTTTAGATAGAATTTAGTTGCCCTGTGTTTCCTGTCTTGCACTGCCTGTCTCGTTGCTTCTCTACGGATTCATCGGATTCACCCCCTCATTGCGTTGCGCGTTCTGATAACTGTCTGTTCAAGAGTCTTGAAGACTTGCATTTGCATACTACTCATCGTCTTTCTGCCATAATATTAAGCATATTGCGTGCCAGAAGGAGGTCAGAATTTTTCCAGACAAAATCAATGGATTGGATGAATACAGGACGGCGATATATTAGTCGACTGCATGGCTTGATCAAATAGTAGTAGCAAAGCATACAGTTCCCAACCCTCGGGGGAATCTCGCCGGCCTCTCCTCTATGCTTGTTCAGTATCATCCAGGCTCCATTCCCTGACGACCGGGAACTCGTCCAGCATCAAAGGCAATAGCTACAGCATGAGGGGCTTCAAGGAGAGCAACAACGGGACATGAGGGGATATCAGGACATGGCCCGCCCCGGGAAAATTGATACGGGCTTTTGTGAGCGGCGCTGTCAACACAAAAAGGCGAAATCTCCTCTACACTGCTTACCCGGAAGAATGCCCCTGACTGGTGCAACGTATCCATGACCTGGACCGGTACGCTATCAGATGACTATCGGTAAATGTTTCAGTGATTTATTTTATACGACATCATCATACATCGCCATACCGCTTTTTGATCGTTTGCGCTGCGAAGGAAATATCACGCACAAACCTCCGTCCACGCTCCCAAAGCGCGCTTGCTACGGCAACCATGCACGATACTGCTGAAAATACGATGAAATCGATAAGCTTTTTCATGTTCATGCCCCTCTTTGCTCCACCAGCCGGTTATTGATGGCTGTCTCCCGTGTGAACCAAGTGACCAGGGGATTGCAGCCGAATGTGATCCTCATATTTGAGAAGGCTGGAATATACGCACTGTGCGTCTTGTTCATACTCACCTCCCCTACAGCGAAAGTAGCTCGGAAGTGTTCGCAGAGAATTTTTCTGGAATGCGTCTCACGCAGCCGGATGGATACATTTCATCCTATACAAAGCTAGGGTATCTGTTCTTTCTAACTATAAAATTGCAATCTGCGGGCCAGCACGGCGTTTCGGGAGAATCGATCGGGAAATCAGCATCTTGCGGGATGAAAAGAAGAGCCTGAAAAAAGAGGTTTGGAGCATCTCATGTGAGCGGGAGCAGGATATCCTACAAGACCTTTCCACCATTTCAAGCTGCCTGCGGCGGCACTGTCTGCTATATTTAAAAGGTCGGCGGTGCCTGCGCGGCGGACACCGCGTACCGCCGCACATCGATCACCAGGAGGACTACCATGAACCGTCTGCTCTTACTTGTGCTCACGTCCATTGTCCTGTTGTCTGGCTGCCTGCCCAAGATCGCGCCGGATTATCCCGGCGGCCTTGCTGCCGAGCCGGCAGGTCTGCAGTCCTTTGAGAACAGCGATGCAGGAATCCGCATGACGATCCCTGCCAGTTGGACGGCCGCTCCCCTTCCGCTAGGGAGCGATACTAAGCTGAAGGCGCAGTTCAAGAAAGAAGGGACCAGTGGCGTGCTGCAGGTCTACTGCGGCAGCTTTCTGGAGAGCCGCTACAACATGGCGATCAATGTGCTGACCCTGGTCAATAACGACACGACGACCAACACCCAGCATTGGCAGCGCTACACCATGGGCGGTGGATTCACCGACCCGGAGTTCGAAGCCTACACGGGAACATCGAAGCGGGGAGAACAAAAGAACTATTATATCTCCTGGAAGCTGGACAGCAGGCTCGGTGCCTGCAAGTACTATATCTACCTTACGGTAAAGAAGGACGAGGCAACGAAGGTGGAGGGGGATTTTCTTGCGGTCCTGCGCACGCTGAAGTAGTACTGCACCGTCCTTGAGATAAAAAAAGGGAGGCATGGATGAACCATGCCTCCCTTCGCGTTAGAGAAAGATACTATTTGCCGAGCTTCTTCAGCTTCTCCCGTGCGAGATCCGCTTCCCGGGAGCCGGGGTAATCCTTGACCACCCGGTTCAAATGTTCCCTGGCCTTGGCGGTGTTCTTCTCGTTCAGGTAAGAATAGCCGATCTTAAGCCGCGCGCCGGGCGACTTCTCGCTCTTGCGATGGTCCTTCAGGACCTTTTGGAACTCTTCGATGGCCTTGTTGTAGTCCTTCTTGCTGTAGTAACATTCCCCGATCCAGTACTGGGCGCTGTCCGCCTGGCTCGAGTCGGGGAACTGCTTCAGGTAGTTCTCGAACCCGCCGATGGCGAGATCGAAGTTCCCCTTGTCGTAGTCGGTCTTTGCCTGCTGGTAGGCTTCGGACGGTTCCAGGGTCTTTGCCGCCGGCTTTGTTTCCTGGGCGGCGGTGCCGGATGGCTGGGACCTCAGTTTGTTCTCAAGCTGATCGACCCGGGAGCCGAGCTCCGCTATCTTATAGGTCTTGTCGTCGAGCTTCTGCGCCAGTTCCTTCATGCGGAAGTTGTTCTCTTCGAGCTTGCCCTGCATGATCTGGAGGTCCGTCACGAGTTGGTCATGCCTCGCGCCCTGGTCGGCAACGGCCTTCTGGAGATCGGTGGTGCCCTTGATATCCGTCTCAAGCCGGTCCTGGCGCTTCTCGATGCCCGAGAGGTCCGGAACGCGTCCCTTCACGTCCTTCACGTCAGAGCGAAGATCGTTCATCTCGTTCCGAAGCTTCACCAGTTCCGCCTGCGGCACGCAGCCGGACGCGAGTATCAGCATGACGGTGACGGCGAAGTATGTTCTTAGCGATATGTTCATTGCTCTTCTTACACCGGTTAGTTCCGTGACCCGGAGCCATTGAAGCTCCCTGCAGCAAACCGCGGGGAATGCGCTCGCTCCTGGATTCGCCCTGTCCATGACCGGGCCGTAAAGAGAAAAAGCGCGGGTGCCGGGAATATACTCCCTTTCCCCGCGCTGTGATCGTTTACTCTGCTGAGACGAGATCTGCCTTCCGATTCATCTGCCAGCAATCCTCGGTGCTCTCGGTGCAGACCGGTTTCTCCTTACCGTAGCTGATGAGCGAAATGCGTTTCCCGGAGATACCCAGGTCCGTAAGATATTTCTTAGCGCTCGCTGCCCGGCGCTGGCCAAGGGCCTGGTTATATTCGATGGTTCCGCGCTCGTCACAATTGCCCTCGATACGGACCTTCACGGTTGGATTGGCCTTGAGCCATTCCGCGTTTGCCTTCATCACTGCCCTGGCATCATCGCGGACAAAGGACTTGTCGAAGTCGAAATAGATGGTTTTGAGCCCGCTTGCCTCTTTGGCCGCCCGTTCCTGCTCCGCCTTCTCCTCGGCCGCCCTCGCCGCAGCAGCTGCCTCCGCCGCCCTTTGCTCTTCTGCGGCCCTCGCTGCGTCTGCTGCCGCATCGGATTCAACCGCCTGGGGCTGCGATTCAGGCGCGGAACTCACGTCTGCGCTCTTGGGACAGCCATATAATGCAAAAACGCTCAACACTAAAATCAACATCGACACAACAACGGTTGTTCTCTTCATAAATTCGTCCTCCTTAGTGGTTTTTTATCGCGTTTGTTCCCGGAAACTGTGGGAGCTGAGCTGCTGCTGAGAATGTATGGCACCTGACGAAGTATTAAAGCTTGGCACGTTCTTGACTTGATGAGGATAGCATACTGCCAGAAGGTTGTCAATTAATAGGTCTTTTAATAATTTTTTAGGATTAAACGGTGAAAAGTTGGCAAACGCAATGTCGGGAAAGGATCACATCCGTCGTGCAATGCGCCTGAGCTCTTCGTTGTTCGTGACCGGCGCATAGCAGGTTTCGTTGATGCACGGCACGATCCGCCCCTTGTCCTCGCCATAGACGACGACGGTATACGGGCCGGTGAGACGCCGGGCAGCGACGGCAAGGTCGCTGGAGGGAGTTGCCTCCACGGTCAGCTTGAGCATGGAGAACCAGGCGTCGAGGCCGCAGTAATACGTCCCTGCATGAATGCTCATCTCATTCACCGCGACCGAGAAGATCCTGAGCACCTTCTCGGCCTGACTGCGGTACGGTTCCCTGCCGGTGAGATGAAATAGTTTGATCAGCAGCAGGGCGGCGGTGGCATTCGCCGAAGGATGGGGGATGTCCTCAACACGCTTGAGCCGGGTGCCGAGAACCTCCTCCCCCGTATCGAAGAACCCGCCTTCACCGTCCCCGAACCGCTCAAGGCACCGGTCCATGAAAACCGACGCGTGATCGAGCCATGCCCGATCTCCCGTCGCTTCATGGGCGGCAACGAGCGCCTCGATGAGGTATACGAGATCGTCAAGCACTGCGGGAACATCTTCGGTGTGAAAGAGCGCTCCGTCAATGAAACGTTCCTTCAGTATCCGGTCAAGACTTTTGAGCGCAAAATCCCGGAGACCGGCGTCGCCCAGGACCCGATAAGCCTTAAGAAAGGAGGTAATGAACATCCCGTTAAGCGATGTATACAGCGTCCTGTCCACGAACGGCGTTTCCCGCCCGTTCCGCTCTGCCAGGAGCTTTTCCCTGCCGCGGGCGATGATCGTTGTGACAGCTTCCTTGGATATGCCGAGGGTCCCGGCGATCTCCCTTATCTCCCTGGCGGCGCACAGGACCTTTTTCTCCTGGTCATGAGGGAGGGCGCCGCGCTCATGGAAGAACCGCAGGGACAGGACCTCGTACTCTTCGATGGTCAGGACGCGCTTGAAGTCCTCGTCGGTCCAGGTGAAATAGCCGCCTTCGTCATCGGGCGTCACGTCCGCATCCTGGCTCGCAAAAAATCCGCCTGCCGGATCTGATAACACCGACCGGACGAATTGGACGATCCCGTTCGCAACTTCCTTATACCGCTCGTCGCCGAACAGGGCATAGGCATCAATATAGTTTCGCAGGAGCCAGGCGTTGTCGTCCGCCATCTTTTCGAAATGCGGCACGAACCACGCCTCGTCGACGGAATAGCGGTGGAACCCGCCGGCCAGATGGTCATGGAACCCTCCCCGCGCCATCGCATCGAGCGTCGTCTTTACCGCGTTCTCCGCGGTCCTGTTCTTCCCTGTCGCCGCCTGATGGAGCAGGAACTCGAGGGCGCCGGGCATGGGGAACTTGGGGCTCGCGCCGAACCCGCCGTGCCGCGCATCGAAGTTCTCGAGCATTGCTGTTTTCGCCTGTTCAAGCGAATCTCTCGTGAGGTCGCCCGGCGCAAGGACCTCGGCCTTCAGAGCGTCCATGATGCGAACCCCATACTCGACTGCCTCTCCCTTCCGGGACTGGTAGAACTCGTGCACCGAGCCGAGCACTTTGATGAAGCCCGGCCTGCCGTAGCGGTCATCGGGAGGGAAATAGGTGCCGCCGAAGAACGGCCGTCGGTCCGGCGTCAGGAACACCGACAGGGGCCAGCCGCCTCCCCCTCCCATGAGCGCCACGGCCTGCTGATATCGCCGGTCGATGTCCGGCCGCTCATCGCGGTCGAGCTTCACGCTGATGAACAGCTCGTTCAGAAGCGCCGCCACCTCGTCGTTCGCAAATGATTCCTTCGCCATCACGTGGCACCAGTGGCACCAGACGCCGCCCGATGAGAGGAACACGGCCTTTCCTTCCCGCTCGGCGCGCAGGAATGGCTCGTCCGACCACGGGTACCAGTCGATCTTCTGGCTCGCGGCGTGTTTGAGATAGGGTGACTTTTCGTTGGAAAGATGGTTCATGATAATGATAATAAGTTCTGCCACAGAGACACAGAGGAACAGAGAAGGTCTTGAGCATTTGATCCTAAAACCCCGAAACCAAAACGCATTAGGTTTATTTTTCCTCTGTGTCTCTGTGCCTCTATGGCGAATATTCTTTTAAAACGTTTTCGGATCTTCCGGCGGCAGGTCCGCCTCATCGAAGGGCATGACGCCGAGTTGTTCCATGACCGACTCGACCCCCGCGATCACCTCCCGGTACTCATAATCCGGCAGTTCATCGAGCAAGGCCTGCTCTGCCAACCGGTCGAAGGCATTGAAGTCGAACCGGCCATCCAGAACTCCGGAGCGGACCAGGACCGCATACGCCGTCCGGTCATTCAGAAGATCTTCGTCCCCGACCACAGCCAGCTTCGAGCGCCGTGCCGGCAAAGCGATATACCACTGCATGGCGCTGCTCAAGGCATCGTAGTACGTCACGATCCCCGCCGAGATCTTGCCTTGCCGGAGCCGCCGCTTTCCGCCGCGGATATGGAGCCTCGCCCGCTGGAGCGGCCCCTCCACCGGCCCGAGTTCATCTTCATTCATCAAACCGAAATGAGGCATAGGAATACCCTGTTCAGTCTTGTCCGTTTCTCCGGCCCGACACCAACAAGAGAAACAGAAAACAGAATAGACTATTGTTATATTATAACACCGGGAAAAGAGTGACCTGCAGGGAAAAATGACCGTTCAGCCTGCAGCACAGAGATTATGAAGAGACGGCAAACGATCGGCCATGGGGAAAAATCCGCTTTCCGATCCCTCGATCCTCCGCTCAGGCTGTTATCAGGGCGACCAGGAGGGAGAGGTGTAGTTGGCATCGGTCGGCGTGATGCGCTCAAGTTCGGTGCCGTCGGCGTTCATGATGTAGATGCCTGACTTGCCCCGCGAACCCCCGGGGCTCGAACTGAACACGATCTGCCTGCCGGACGGCGACCACATGGGGTTCTCGTCGTTGCCCGGCCCATTCGTGAGCATACGGAGGTCGGAGCCGTCGGGATTGATGGTCGCGATCTTGAACAGCCCCCTCGTCTGGGAAACGAATACGATCCGGTCCCCCCGCGGGGACCAGTGGGGCGAGGCGTTGTACGATCCTTCGTAGGTGATCCGGCGCGCATCGGTCCCGTCCACACCCATGATGTAGAGCTGCGGAGAACCGCCCCGGCCCGACGTGAACGCGATCTCCCGGCCGTTCGGGGACCACGATGGCGAGACATTATCGGCGATCCCGTACGTGAGCCGCTCAAGATCGTTGCCCTCCATCGTCATCGTGTAGATCTCGGCGCCGCCGTCCTTCGAAAGGGCAAGCGCCAGCCGTTTGCCCTTCGGAGCCCATGCCGGCGAGATGTTGAGCCCCTCTACGCCCGATATCTTCCACCGCCTGCCGGTCTCCATGTCGAGACCGTAGAGGTCGGGGTTCCGGTCGCGGTACGAAACATACGCCAGGACCCTGCCGTCGGGGCTCCACGCCGGCGACATGCTGATCGAGCGGTCGGCCGTGAGCTTCCGGAGGTTCTGTCCGTCGTAATCCATGACATACAGTTCCTTGTGTCCGGTCTTGTCCGACACGCACGCGATTTGGGTCTTCGCGACCCCCTTCTCGCCCGTATACTGATACACGATCTCATCGGCAAAGGTGTGCGCCATGCGGCGGACCGTGTCCTCATTTCCGTAGTATTCCTTGCTCGTGAGGCGCATCCCGGTCACCGCGTCATAGAGCCTGCCGGAAAGGACGATGTCGTTCCCCTTCCGCGACAGTCGCGCCCATGCCACGCCGGAAAGGCCGAAGGTGCCGCCACGCTTGACGGCGTCTGCCGGCGGCTCGTCCTTTCCCGCATAGACGAGGTCGAGTTTCTTCGGGTCCATGACATCGAAGATCTGGGACCGCCGGAGGTCAGCCTGCAGCACCTCCAGCGCCAGTGCCCGCAGGCCGGGCGCCCCGGAATCGTTGAACAGGTCGATCACAACAATGGGGATCTTCTTCGCTTCCCCCTTGATCACGCCGAGGTAGTACTGGGAAAAAACAGTCGAAGGGATCGTCGCAAGCAGCGCGATCAAGAGGACTGTTATTATGATTCGTATGCGCATGTTTTTGTTCATTCCGTCATGATGCAGTCGTATATCAGTCGTACGGCAATCAAACAGTTTTCCAATGACTTTCTCTCGACTGCCTCTCGACTATTCCTTTTCCATCAGATCCACGCTGAACATTTCGTACTCTTTGAAGAACCCTTCCGGAAGCGGCGGGAAGGGGCTCGACGCAAGGATAGCGCGCATGGCGGCCTGGTCGAAATAAAAGTTCCCGCTCGATTCAATGAGGTTCGCATCTCCCACCCTGCCCGAGCGCAGGACCTTGAAGTTCACCTTCACCCTGGCGCCCTTCACTCCGGGCGGCGGACTCCAGTTCCGCTCGACCTTGTCGCGAACGATGATAAGATAGGGCGGGAACTGGAATTCCTGGGTCGTGCTGGCCACCGCCACGGACTCCTGCTTCTTTCCCGCGGCCTCGGATGGCTGGACCTCCTCGGCGGCCTTCGTCACGGGCTTTTTCGTGTCAAGCTCCAGCATTGCGCTCTTGCTGACCGGGGACGGTTGGGGGCGGCCCGGCTTTCCCGCGGCCTTCTCCGGCGCTTTCGTTAGCTGCTTTGCCTTCGGTTTTTCGACCGGCGCCTCGGGCTGAGGGGCTTGCTCGGACATCGTGGGTGCAAGGTTCGCGGCATCCGGGGGCAGGTCCACCAGTTTTACCCGATAGGAGGGAGGAACAACAATACGCGGCGGCCCCTGGACGACCAGAAAAAGCACGCCGAAGAATAAGATGCAATGGATGATGAACGAAAAGAGGACGGCAGCCCTGAGTTCCCCGCCCGACTGGCCGATCCTCTTGCCGGTGAGCAGCTTCATTTGCCGCTCTCGCCTCCCGGTGCGACAGCCTCGGTGACCATGCCGAGCCGGTCGATGCCCGCGCGTTTCACCACGTCCATGACCTGGACTACCGCTCCATACGGGGCATTCCGGTCGGCCCGGAGATACACGTTGATCTGGGGTTTGCTTTTCCGGATCGCGCTGAGCACGCCGCCGAGCTTCGCGATATCGACACGTTCCTTCTCAACGAACACCTCCTGGCCCAGGGTCACGGTGATCACGATGCGATCCTCGGACTTGATGGTATTAGCGTCAGACTTGGGAAGGTTCACGTCCAGGCCCCGGCTCATCATGGGAGAAACGATCATGTAGAAAAAGAGCACCGTGAGCACCAGGTCCAGGAGCGGAATGATGTTGATCTCACGAATAACGCTGCGGCCCTTCAGCATTGTGTTCATGACCGGCTCCTCAAGAGGCTCCTCTCGATGAAGCTCAGAAATTCCATGGAAAAGGAATCCATCCGGATGGCCATATCCCTGATCTTTTCAGAAAAATAATTGTACGCAACCACCGTAGGGATCGCGACAAAGAGCCCCGCTATGGTCGTGACAAGGGCACCCGCGAGTCCGGGCGCAAGAGCGCTGATGTCTCCCGCCCCCTTAAGCCCGATGCCATAGAACGAGTCCATGATGCCCCAGATCGTCCCGAACAGGCCGAGCAGCGGGGAGACGGTGCCGGTCGTGGCGAGAAAGGCAAGATAGCGTTCGAGATAGACGATCTCGTCCTGCGAGGTTATCTTGAGCGCGCGATCGATCTCCTGCGTGACCGCGGGACGTTCCTCCTCGGTCACCTTTCTGTCGGGAAGGGTCTTGACAATGGATTCCGCCTCATTATAACCCTCGATAAAAAGCGTGGCAAGAGGGCTAAACTTCTTCGCCTTTGCGTGAGCAAACAGTTCCTCCACCTTCTTGGTCTTCCTGAATGCCGCGAGGAACGCATGGGATTCTTTTTCCGCCCTCGCCAGAAACTGATATTTAAGCAGGATCATGGCCCAGGAAACAACGGAAAACCCCAGGAGCAGGATCACGATTCCCTTCCCAACCCATCCTGACTCCAGGAACAATCCGACAACACCCGAACCCATGCCGGGTATAGCAGCAACTGCGATTGCGAACATGTTTAGACCTCCTGTAAATTGGAAAATGTAAATTGGAAATTGCAGATTTCAAATTTACAGAACGAAAGATTTACAACGTACCATTTGCAATTTACATTATGCAATGCGATGTCAGCTGATGTCGATGACCTTCCCCATCTCCGAAACATCATACCCGCCCATCTTCACGATCTGCTCACGGAAGTCCCGCTCCTCCCGAACGATCCGGAGCAGCGCCTGGAGCATGGGCGTATCGTAGTATTCCTGCGGGATCGCCAGGTCGTACCGTTCCTTCGCCACCGGCACAAAATCGAGCCCCAGCGCCTGGGCGGCGGACAGCACCGCGAGGCCTGTGTCCGCGGCGCCGGAAACCACCGCGGCGGCCACGGCCATATGCGTAAATTCCTCGTGATGATACCCTTTTACTTTCATCGGGTCAATGTTAAATCGTTTCAGGTACAGGTCCGTCAGGAGCCGCGTGCCCGCCCCTGCCTGGCGGTTCACGAACACCACGTCGTCTCGCGAAAGGTCCTCGAATCCTTTGATGCGTTTCGGATTGCCCTTCTGCACAATGAACCCCTGCGTCCGGTACACGAGGTTCACCAGCACGACCTTCCTGTCCGGCAGGTGCTGTTTGATGGCGCTGACATTATAGTCGCCGGTCCCTTCATCAAGGAGATGGGTCCCCGCCAGGTGCGCCTCGCCGCGCTTCAGCGCAAGCAACCCGCCCATGCTTCCCACGTGCGCCGACGAGAGCGAAAACCCGGAGTGTCCTTTCTTGAGGAAGTTGCCGAGCACATCGAGAGCATTGTCGTGGGAGCCGATGCAGACAATGGTATTTGCGATCTCGTGCGGCTGCCGCAGAAGCTCTACGATAACTTCGTGGCCGCCGGCGATGCCTTCGCTCTCCGCCGGAATGCGGATGATCCCGTCGGCCCGGACCAGCGACATGAGCGCCCCGGCCCCACGCGTCACGGGCGTTGCGATGAGACTGCCGGACACGCTCCCGAGCTTGACGCGCACGAACTCTTCCTGCCCGAGGCTCGACGCAACCTGCCGGGAGAGCTTCGCCGTGATCGTATCAACGGGTGGAGTTGTCCTCCCCTGGAGGGCGTACAGAACTGGCTTCACAAAGAGATTGAAGGTGAGCGCCGCCGAGACGGGATACCCGGGGATGCCGATGACCGGCTTGCCCTGCACGATAGCGAGGATGACCGGTTTTCCCGGTTTGATGTTGACGCCGTGGACATGCACCTTTCCTATATCTGCGAGCACATGCGCGGTAAAGTCCTCCCGGCCGGCGGATGAGCCGGCGTTGATGACGACGAGGTCGCTTTCCGCAACAGCATCGAGGATCGTTCGCTTGAGGAGCGCCGCATCATCCTTAACGATCTTCTTCCTTGCAGACGCCGCGCCGTAGTCCGTAGCCATGGCTGAAAGCATGGTGGAGTTGAAGTCGATGATATCGCCCCGTTTGAGATCGCTCCCCGGCTCCACAAGCTCGGTGCCGGTGGGAATGACGGCTATCGCCGGTCTCTTCCTCACCATGACCGTGTTGTGGCCGCTCGCGATCATGGCAGCCATGTCGACCGGCCTGATGACATGGTTCTCGGAGATGATGAGTTCCGTAGCAACAATGTCCTCGCCCACGAGCCGTACGTGCTGCCAGGGCGTGGCCGCCTTGAGTATCTCGATCTCGGCCTCCGAGACCTTTTCCACGTCCTCGATCATGATCACGGCGTCGAACCCATCGGGCATGGGGTCGCCGGTGTCCACGGCGACCGCCTGCGACGGGACCGCGAGCCGCTTCGGCCTCGTCTCCGCAGCACCGAAGGTGTCGATGAACTTTACCGCGTAGCCGTCCATTGCGGCGGAATGATAGAATGGCGACGATATCTTCGCGATCACCGCCTCGGAGGTCACCCGGCCGAGAGCATCGGTGATCGCAACACGCTCCCCGGGCAAGGGGTTGCCGATATTCGCGGCCTTGAGCGCTTCCTTATATATATGAAGCGCTTCGGCAAGGGGTGTGTTCGAGAGGTATTTTTTTTGCTTATATGCCACGATCATCGCCCTTCAAGCACTGCCGATCTGCTCATCCCGACATTCGGACCGTCGTTCACCGCAAAACCTGCATCCTTCGCATACCCCAGAATCTCTTCGAAACGTTTCTGGGTTACGTGCATCCGTGGTTCAACATAAAGCACCTTCCCACCCGGCTTCAGGATCGCAGTGACCTGGCCAAAGAACCGGGGGATGTCCTTCACCTCGTGCACCATCCAGAAGGCCAGCACGAAATCCATCTGCCCGGTGATCTTGATGTCGTCTGGTTCTGCAAGTACGGTGAGGATGCGGTCCTGTATGCCGGCTCTCGCTGCGCGTTTTTTCAAGTACTGAAGCATCTTCTGCTGCAGATCAACGGAGATCACCTTGCCTTTCGGACCGACCATCTTCGCCATGGCGACAGAGAAATACCCCATGCCGCACCCGATGTCCGCCACGGTCATGCCCTCGGAGACGTACAAGCCGAGTATCTTCTTCGAATCGTGCAGCCATTTCCTGAGCGGATTGTCGAAGGTCCAGGCCATCCACCAGGGGCAAACATGCTCGTCGCGGGAAAATAATTTATCGATGAACCGTGACATCAAACAGCCCCTCTCACCACGAATCTCACGAAGAGCACAAAGGAAATCATTACCCGTAGGGGTAACCCTATGTGGTTACCCCTGATCAGGGCGGCCACGCAGGGCCGCCCCTACATTCTTGCCATCCTCAGAATAGCCTTACTTCCACTTCTTCGCCCGCTTCGATGCCGATCGTGTTCACCGGCACGACCACGGTCCCCACCGCCTTCACGAGCGTGCTGATGAGACCGGACGCGCCGAACACGGGACGCGCCCAAAGGCCGTCGTCCCGCTTTTCGAGGATAACGCGCACATGGTCCTCGCGTCCCGGCGAGGACGAAATGCTCCTGGCAAGCTTTGCCTTGACCGTGCGGTACAACGCGACGCCTTCGAGCGCGGGGTCGGGCACCGCGCCGGTGAACCGGCTGAGGACCGGTTTCACGAATTGTTCGAAGCAGATGGACACGGCTGCCTGGTGTCCGGGAAGGCCGAAGACCGGGATCAGCGCGTTGGATGTCTTCCCCCGGACCGCGCCGATAATGAGCGGCTTGCCGGGCTTGATGGACACCCCGTGCACCAGCACCCCTGGAGGTCCGAGATCATTGATAACCCGTGCCGTGAAATCCAACGTGCCTACCGAACTTCCTCCGGTGAAAAGGATGATTTGACAATCCAACAGGGCCTCTTCCAGCGCCGTGCGCAGCCGGTCGTAATCGTCAGGGAGAATGCCCTTCTTTACGGCGGTCCCGCCTGCCTGCGAGATCATTCCTTCGAGGTTGTAGGAATTGCTGTCCCGTATCCGGCCCGGTCCAGGGACCGTGTCGGCCGGAACGATCTCGTTGCCCGTTGAGATAATGGCCACCCGGGGTTTCCCCAATGCCGGAATGCGGGTGATGCCCATGCTGGCCAGCGCCGCCATGTCCTGCGGCCTGATCACATGGCCTTTGGCGAACACCGCCTCTCCTTTTCGCATGTCCTCGCCTACCTTGCTGACGTTCTCCTCGGGCGCGACCGCCTTCACGACCTCGATGCTGTTCTCATCGACGGGCTGGGTCTGCTCGAACATCACCACCGCATCGGCGCCTTTCGGCAGCGCTCCGCCTGTCGCGATCTTCATCGCTTCGCCCTTGCCGATGCCGCGCGACGGCATGACGCCCATGGGGATCTCTCCGACCACGGTGAGCATCGCGGGCCGCGACTCGGCAGCACCGAAGGTATCGGCGCTCCGGACCGCGTAGCCGTCCATGGTAGACCGGTCGAATTCAGGCTGGTCGGAGGGTGAGACGATCTCTTGTGCGAGAATGCGGCCGAGGGCGTTGCTGATAGAGATATCTTCTCTGGGGAGTGCGGGAATGACGAGATGACCGTCCAGGACCTTGAGCGCTTCTTCGCGGGATACGACCCCGCTCCGGCCGAGCATGTCTTTGACGGTCATGAGAACCTCAAGAAGAAGAAAATCTACCACGAAAACACGTAATGAAAGGCACTTTAACCACGGATGGACACGGATTGACACGGATTGAAAAACCTGGAATCAAGGTGTTCATCAGTGTTCATCCGTGAAATCCGTGGCAAACATGCATTGCTTTTGATGTTCTCGGTGACCTCAGTGTCTCGCCTAGAGGCGCCTACTTCTGGCTGTGGCTAACGGTTTATTGAAGGGATGCTACTGCCCCGCCGCTTTCGACTTGATGCGGCGGATCACCGCCGCCGAACGCATGCCGGCCACGGCGCCTTCTCCCGCGGCGGTCACGATCTGCATGCCGCCGCAGGTGCAGTCACCCGCCGCGAACACTCCTTCGAGGTTCATCTTCTGGTTGCGGTCGGTGAGGAGACAGCCCCGGTCGTCCGCCTTGCCGCCGGAATTGACGATGAGGTCGTTGATGGGCGTGGAACCAAGGGCGATGAACACACCCTCGAGCGGCAGGACCTGCTCGGCCCCGTCCGTGGCGATCTTCAGGCCGGTGACGAGCTCGTCGCCCACAACCTGCTTCACCTCCGAGACCGGCAGCATTTCGATGTTCGACTTCGCCTTGAGGCGGGCCAGCACGGAATCGACGATGTCCAATTTTTTGTTCGGGATGAGCGTCACCTTTGACGCGAGCTCAGCGAGATGCAGCGCCTCGTCGGCAGCTTCATTGTCCGCTCCGACCACGGCGACCTTCCGGCCCTTGAAGAAGTTCCCGTCGCACGTGGCACAGTAGGACACACCCTTGCCCAGGAACTCGCGGGCGCCGGGCACCTTCAGCTTCTTGCGCGCCACGCCCACGGCAATGATCACCACGTGCCCTTCATAGACCTCGTCCCGGGTCTTCACGCGCTTGATCTCGCCTTCCAGTTCCATCTCAACGACCTCGACGGGGAACACAAGTTCGGCGCCGAACTTCTCGGCCTGTTTCTGCATGACCGCCGTCAGGTCGAACCCGCTGATCTCCTCGTAGCCGGGATAGTTCTCGATCTCGGCTATCTTCGCGGTGTATCCCCCGGGAAATTCCTTCTCAAGGAGCACGCACTTCTGCCCCGCTCTGCCCAGATAGAGCGCTGCCGTCAGGCCCGCGGGGCCGGAGCCGATGATGATCGCGTCATAGGATTTCGCCATTGTATTGCCTCCTGAACGGTAACGATTGTTCATCCTAAATAAGTCACTGGACACTGATCAAAACGGATAAGAGGCGGATAACGGCGGATTATTCTCTGACAAGCATCTCACCCAATAGGTGAATGCTTTGCTTTAGAATCTATCCGCTTTTATCCGGTGTTAATCAGCTTCTTCAGTGTCAAAATGTTTTTTCTAGGTTCATTGTATCCAAGTGCCATTGCCAAGTCAACAACGAGTGGAATCGGGTAGGAGGCGGGGTCGCCCCCGCCGTCCTCCCACACCACCGTACGTACG
>CAYPOT010000050.1:0-13614 GCA_964412455.1 uncultured Nitrospiraceae bacterium
CTAATACAAACGCATTTAGATTCGTTACTGATTTGCCCCTCACCTTTGTCCTCTCCCCAGCGGGGAGAGGGTAGGGCGAGGGGGGACTTTCCTGGATGTAACAATATTTACTTCGTTTGCATTAATCCACCGGTATCCGCGTCGAGGCTCCTGACCTCTTGTCCGTGCTCCTCGAAACAGAGCGCTGGTCATTGGACCTTAGTAGCTGATCAGCGCCTTCATCAGCTTTTCATTCATCGTGTGGACATTTCTGCTTGCCATCCGCGCGATGGTCCGCATGATCTTGTACATCATCAGGGGGTCGCTCTGCTCGAACTGCTTGAAGTCCTCGGTGGTGATGCGGTACAGTTCCGTCGCATCGATGGCAGTCGCGTTCGTACTGTGGTGCTTGCGGTCTTCGATCACGGAAAGTTCGCCGAAGAACTGGAGCTCGGTGAAGACGGCAAGCGTTTGTTTCCAGCCGTCCGCCGTGGTCTTCGAGATCTCCACTTTTCCCTTATTGACAAGGCAGATCCCTTTGGTCGGCTCGCCCTCGCGGAAGATCACCGCTCCTTTCGGATAGGGCTCCACGCTGATCTTTTTCGCAACAATCGCGAGCTCAGCGTCATCCAGTTCGCTCAGAAGTTTCTGCGTCTTAATGTCCGGTGCTGTTACCATGCCGCTCTCCTTCATTCACGTTTTTTCTATCCTCACAGCGGTTACCTTGAGCGAAGGTATCCCGCAGACCGGGTCCAGTCCCTTGCTGCTGGTCAGCACATTGACCGCCGCTTCGTGGAAATGGAAAGGGATGAACACGACCCCCCGGCCCGGCCGGGTGGATACCCGCGCCTTGACCGTGATCGTACCCTGGCGCGACACAACGGTTACCGGGGTCCCGTTCGTTATGGCCAGGTCCCGGGCATCGTGCGGATTGATCTCGATATATGGCTCGCCGGCGACCTGCTCGATGGGCGCGGCGCGTCTCGTCATGCTCCCCCCATGATATTGGAAGAGCATCCGGCCCGTGGTGAGCGTGAACGGATACTCCTTGTCCGGTTGTTCGATCGAAGGTATGTATCGTACCAGGGAAAAGGCGGCTTTGCCGCGAGGAAAGCCGTTCTTGAACAGGAAGGGCGTGCCCGGGTGGTCCGCCGTAGGGCAGGGCCATTGCAGGCCACCTTCCTCGTCGAGCCGTGAATAGGAGATGCCGGCCATGGCCGGCCAGGCCTTTCCGATCTCCTGGAAGACCTCTTCCGTATGGTGATAGGGCATGGCATACCCCATCCGTCCGCTCAGTTCTATGAGAATATGCGAATCCTTCATGGCAAGCCCGGGAGCGTCCACCGCCCGCCGCACCCGCTGGACGCGGCGCTCGGTGTTCGTGAACGTGCCGACCTTTTCGGCGAACGAAGTGGCCGGCAGCACCACATGGGCAAGCGCCGCTGTCTCGGTCATGAAGATGTCCTGCACGACCAGGAAGTCCAGAGAGGAAAGCGCTTCTTTTGTATGTGACATATTGGGATCGCTGAGGACCGGGTTCTCACCCATGATGTAAAGCGCTTTGAGCGTTCCCGCAAGCGCGGCATCGAGCATCCCGTTCGCCATCAGGCCTTCGCGTTCGGACAGCTTCGCGCCCCACAGCTCCTCGAATCTCCTGCGCACGGCGGGCACGGTGACCCGCTGGTAACCGGGATACAGGTTCGGAAGGCAGCCCATATCGGTCGAACCCTGGACGTTGTTCTGGCCGCGAAGCGGGTTGACCCCGGAAGATTCCTTCCCCAGGTTCCCGGTCATGAGGGCCAGGTTGGCAATGGAGAGAACATTGTCCGTACCGTGGGAATGCTGGGTGATCCCCATGGTGTAGTAAATGCCCGCCCGCTCGGCACGGGCATAGATCCTCGCCGCCTCGACGATCTTCTCCTTCGGGACCCCGGTGATCTGCTCCGCTACTGCAGGAGTACACTCGGCGATGTTCTTTTTGAAATTCTCATCGAAGCCCTCGGTCCGGTCCTTGATGAAATCGCTGTCCACGAGGCCGTCATTCACGATCACATGCATCATTCCGTTCAGGAGCGCCACGTCCGTGCCCGGCCGCTGCTGCAGCCAGAGATGGGCGAACCGGACGAGCGGCACCCGTCTCGGGTCCGCGATGATCAGCTTTGCCCCTTTCCGGACCGCCTTGATCATGCGGAGCGCAATGACGGGATGGGCCTCCTTCGTGTTCGAGCCGATGACAAAGAGCGCGTCATTGTTCTCGATCTCGGCGAGGGAATTCGTCATCGCTCCCGAACCGAACACGTTGGCCAGACCGGCCACCGTTGCGCTGTGTCAATAGCGCGCGCAGTGGTCGACATTGTTGGTGCCGACTGCCGCGCGAAAGAACTTCTGGAAGAGATAATTCTCTTCATTGGTGCACCGGGCCGAGGAAAGCCCTCCGATGGCATCGGGCCCCCGGGTGTCCCTGATGCGTTTAAACTGCTCCGCCGTATACGACAGGGCCTCTTCCCAGGACGCCTCGACCAGAGCGCCATTCTTCCTGATCAGCGGGGTTTTGAGACGGTCCGGGCTGTTGATGAACGAAAGGCCGAACTTCCCCTTCACGCAAAGCCAGCCTTCGTTTATCGAATCCTCCGGCGACGACGTCCGGATCACCTCGTTTTTGTGCACGTGCAGGACAAGGTTGCAGCCGCAGCCGCAGTAGGGACAGACCGTCGCTACTCTCCGCGTGTCCTGCTGCCTTCCCTTGCCCAGGGACGGCTTGCTCACCAGGGCGCCTGTCGGACAGACCGTGATGCACTGCCCGCAGAATTCGCAGGAAAGGTCCCGCTCGAAGGGCGGACAGATCTTGGTCTGGAACCCCTTGTAGGCATAGTCGATGGCCCCCACACCCTGCACCTCGTCGCATACCTTCACGCACCGTCCGCAGAGAATGCATTTTTCCATGTCGCGCTCGATGAAAGGGTTCCCGTCGCGCTTGGGATAGGTGCGGCGCTCGCCACGGAACACGGGCGTGCGGATCTGGTACTTGTAGGCGAGTTCCTGGAGTTCGCAGGAGCCGGCCCGTTCGCAGACCATGCAGTCGTACGGATGGTCGGAGAGGATCAGGTCGATGATGTCCCGGCGGAGGTTCTCGATATAAGGAGAGGCGGTAATGACCTCCATGCCCTCTTCCGCGGCCGTGGTGCAGGACGTCACCGGCTGTCCTCCGATCTCGACGATGCAGACGCGGCAGGCGCCGGTGACCGAGAGCTTCGGATGGTGGCACAGGACGGGTATGGTGATGCCAAGCCGCCGGGCCGCGGTAAGGATGGTCGTGCCCGATGGAACCGCTACCCGCTGTCCGTCGATGGTAAGAGATATTGTGTTCGTCTGCTTTTCCATGGTTGTCGTCACTGTTTCTTAATCGCCTTGAACTTGCACGCCCGGAAACACGCGCCGCACTTGATGCACAAGGCGGGATCTATGACATGCACTTTTTTTGGCTCGCCCGAGATGGCCTTCGTCGGGCAGACGCGCTTGCAGATACCGCACGCCTTGCACCGCTCGTCATGGACGGAAAAGGTGATGAGGGCCGTGCAAACGCCGGCCGGGCATTTCCGCTCGCGGATGTGAGCGAGGTACTCTTCCTTGAAATGATTGAAGCTCGTGAGAAAGGGATTCGGCGCGCTCCTCCCGAGTCCGCAGAGCGAGGTGGCGGCCATGACGCCGCTGAGGCGTTCAAGCGTCCTCAGGTCCGCGTCCCCGCCAGTGCCTTCTGTGATCTTCGTGAGAAGCTCCATCATCCGCTTGGTGCCCACCCGGCAGGGTGTGCACTTGCCGCAGGACTCACGCTGCAGGAACTCCATGTAGAACTTCGTCACGGATACGATGCAGTCATCCTCGTCGAAGACGACCATGCCTCCCGAGCCCACGATGCTGCCGACTTTCGCCAGGTTCTCATAATCCAGGCCGAGGTCGAGCATGGATGTCGGGATGATCCCGCCCGAAGGGCCGCCCACCTGGATCGCCTTGAGCGCTTTGTCGCCTTCGATCCCTCCGCCGATGCCGTAGACGATGTCACGAAAGGACATGCCCATCGGGATCTCCACGAGGCCGTTGTTCCTGACCTTGCCCGAGAGGGTGAAGACCTTGGTGCCCTTGCTCTCCTTCGTCCCGATGGACGAGAACCATGCCCCGCCCCTGCCGATGATGATGGGGATGTTGGAGAACGTCTCGGCATTGTTGATGACCGTCGGCTTTCCCCACAGGCCCTGGACGGCGGGAAAGGGCGGCCGCACGCGCGGCATGGCGCGCTTTCCCTCGATGGACTCCATGAGCGCGGTCTCTTCCCCGCATATGAACGCCTCGGTCCCGAAGCTGAACTCGATCTCAAAATCGAACCCGGTCCCGAACACGTTGGGCCCGATGAAGCCTTTTTCCCGCGCCTGGTCGATGGCGATCCTGAGCCTCTCCACGGAACGATGATACCGTTCGCGGATATAGATGTAGCCCTTGGACGCGCAGATGGCATACCCGCCGATCAGCAGGCCTTCGATGATGGCGTGGGGATTGCCCTCTGCAAGCGGGCGGTTCACTTCTCCCACATTGCAGATGATGTATTTCGGGTGCTGATCCTGACGCCGGCAAACCTTCCACTTTTCGCCGGTGAGAAAACCGCTGCCGCCCCTGCCGCGAAGACCGGAGCGGACCACTTCGTCAATGACATCGTCGGGCGTCATCCGGGTCATCGCCTTGCGGGCAGCGAGGTACCCCTGCATGGCAATGTACTCGTCTATGTTCTCCGGGTCGATCTCGCCGCAGGGGCCGAGGACGATCTTGTATTGTTTCTCATGGAACGATGCGTAGTCGTCCCCGACCGTCCACTCGGCGATGGCGGTGCCGCCGACAATATGGTCCTGCACAATGCGCTCGACCATGATCGGCGTCACCGATTGGTAGGTGGTCTTGCTTCCATCCCGAATGACGTCGACGAGCACATCGCGGGAGCAGAAGCCCCGGCACCCGACCTTCTTGGGCGAGCAACGCCGGCCCATCTGCGCCTCGATGCCCTGCTCGGAGATGCGATGCCGGAACATCCTCAGCACCTCTTCTCCGCCGGCCGCGCTTCCCGACGTGCCAAGGCAGACCTTTATTTCAATGGGCAGACTGCTCATTCGTGTGGTATGCGCCCCGTTAGAGGTAGCCGAGAAAATCCTCGCGCTCGTATCCTTTGATAAGTTTGGTCACCTTGACCGGGTCCATGCCTGCGTGCACCTGTTTGTTCAGGATCACGACCGGCGCGATATTGCAGGCGCCGATACAGGTCGCTTTTTCCAGCGTGAAGTTGAGGTCGCTGGTCGTGTCCTCGTCACCGATTAGTCCGAGCGCTTCGCGGGCCGTATCGTGGAGCTTGTCCGCGCCCTTGATATGGCAGGCGGCGCCGCAGCAGACCGTGATCGTGTTCTTCCCCGCGGGCCTGATGCGGAACTTCGGATAGAACGTGATAACGCCGAAGAACCTGCTTTCGGGGACGTCCAGCATCCGGGAGAACCAGGCCACGTTCTCTTCCGAAATATGGCCGAAGGTCTCCTGAATGCGCTGAAGAAGGGCGATCAGACTGCCTTTCTCCTTCCGGTGCTGATCCAGTATTTTCGAGAGAACTTTTTCCATGATCGTTGGGCCGCTCTTGTTTCCGACAAAGCATGCGCCGGGAAGCTGTCAGGCAATGAACCTGAAAACGGCGGATGGACGCTGAGCTATGCAGATAACCAAAAGTATGCGTCTCTGGGCGACAGGGACAACATCTGTTCTTTTTGTCGAAAGACAACTCACCGTCAGGGTGAAGTAGGTGCCGATAGAAATTTGGATTTTACCGGCCTGTATCCGATGGTATCAGATCTTATCCGCGTCCAAATGCTTTTTTCAAGAGGAAAAAAAGAGCCGCCGGAAAATAATTCGGCGGCTCGTGGTTTCGGCCTGAAGGCTCAGTGAAGAGTCATGGCCTCTTCTCCCGCATTAGAACATCGGGTCCATCGTGAGCGCCGGATGCTGCTTTTCCGTGAGGAACGCCACCAGCTTCTCGGCATCCTCGGCAACGGTCTCGTCGGCGATCCGGTCGATCAGGTCGGGTATTCCCTCCGCGTCGGCGCGCTGCTTGAACTGCTCGGCAAAGGACTCTTTCAGGTTCTTGGTCATCCAGACGATCCGCTTGAAACCGCCGTCGGCCGACAGGAACTTGTTGCTTGTGAGGAAGAACCTGCCGATGCCCATGAAGCCCGGCGTCTGTGCGCCGCCGCCCACGGTCCCCGCCAGGGTAGAGAACTTCATGCCGATGGGGGTCATGCCGGTGTAGCCGCGGTTCACGATCATCACGCCATTCGCCTCGGGCACGATGGCCACGATGCATTCGAAACAGCCGCACGAGGTCATGGGATTGTCCATGATGGTGTAGGCATTGAAATACTCGAGCGCCTGGTGCGAGTTTTTGTAGACGTATTCGTCCACGCCTTTCCAGCGTCCCTTTTGCTCGTCGATCACATCGCCCTTCAGGATCGGCTGGTTCGCTCCGTTGGGGTCGATCTCGAAGGCCGCCTTGGCGTCAAGCCAGTTGTACGCGCCGCACAGACCCAGCCGCTCCGGGGAGACCACGCACACGTGGTTCGGCGCGAAGCTCTGGCACAGGATGCAGGAATAGAACGTGTCCACGGACTCGTCGGTCATGGAGGCGAGCCGCACATCGCGCTCGAGGTAGGACTTCTGCGCCTCGGCCTGCATCTTTTTCACGTCGGCTTCGTCAACATAGAGCGTCACCTGGGCCTTGTCCACGATGTTGGCGAACTTGTGCTTGAGCTGGGTGGTCAGGATGTCGCCGAAATGGCGCAGAACGTAACCCTCGTTCAGGGCCGCCTTGCTGACGCGGAACCAGTTCTGGTCGCGCTGGCCCATGTGCCAGATGCCCTGCGCCTCATTGACGAAATGGTGGATCTTGCGCTCCAGCACCGGCTCGAAGTCCTTCTGCATCTTGCGGCCTGCAACCTCGATGATGACGCCCAGAGGCATCTGACCGCCCTTCTGGTAGCGCGCCTCGGCGTCGGCGCCGATGATCGTTACCTTGCCGTCCTCCACCTTGTCCAGGTCCACCGTGCGGAGCCACTCGAATGCCGGCGTGCGCTGCCCGCCCATCTCGATGTGCATGTCCTCCTTGCGGATGCGCTCGCCCTCGAAGGCCGGACCGAAGGCCACCGGGATCGGGGGCTTCGAGACCGTGATCTTCAGGCCGCGCACCTCGATGCACTTCTGCACGAGGTTCTTGGGGTCAAGCTCCTTGGCCACCTCTTCATAGATTGTCACACCGGTGACCTCAATGGTCGGAATGTCCGTGTTCGCGATCGCCGGGAAACCCATGTCGATAGCGCCGGCGCCCGTTGTCCAGATGCGGTCGTTCAGGGGGCCAAGCACCATGACGAAAGCGAACACCTTGTCCTTGGAGTACTTGAGGATCTTCTTGTAATCGCCGCCCTTCATGCCGCCGAAGGTGATCCCCGCACGCGCCGCCCAGTTCACAGCGTAGATCGCATGCTCAACTTCGGGACCCAGCGGCACCAGCCGCGTGTCCCATCCAAGCTGGACGCCCTTCCGGAGAAGCTGCTTGGTCACGCTGTCACCATTCACATTACCGCAGAGCAGCGTGAGGATGTTCTTCTGCTGGAGGTCCCGCGCGATCTCGAATGCCTGGTCGTCGCTGTCCGCCGCGCCCACGATCACCACATAGCCCGGCATGGAGCCGTCCACCAGCTGCACACCCAGATTCCGGAGGATGGTGTCGGAGATGAACCCGTTGTAGGTCAGGCCGATCGAGTCATCTTTCACCGGTTCTTCACCGTAGATGTACCGGATCGCCATGATGATCTCCTGGGCGAACAGAGTCGCCATGCCGGCGTCCAGAGCCTCTCCCAGGTAGGGCACGTACAGCTTTTCCACGGGCGCAGCGGTGAGCAGCGGCTTCACCTTCTGCTCGAGGGCGGTCTTCATATCGCCGACGGTCTTGACCTCGAAACCCGTCATGGCGAACATCTGCGGCAGGAAGTATCCCGTGTCGGGGAACTCGAACTTGAAATCGGCTCCCTTTTCAGAAATGGCCTTCTCGACAAGCGCTTCGGCCTGTTTCACATAATAGTGTGAACCCAGAATGGCACCAGTGGCAATCGCTTTTGACATTGTGCAGCTCCTTTGTATGAATCTTCGATGGAAAGAAAGAGGAGGGTCTGAAGGTAAGAAATGGCCGCTGCCCTTGCTTACCCTCTTTCCTTCTTAACCTTACTGACCTGCTTGAAATTACGCTCTGCCCTTCAGGAAGGTCGGCAGGCCGTTCGCCTCGCGCGGCCCCACGGTGATCTTCCAGCCCGGAAGCTTCTCTTCCAGCGCGCCCGACAGGATGGCGACGTAGCCGGGGATGATGAGCTCCTTGTGGCTGATGGTCTTTTCCACGCCGCTCTCGGTGATGAACGCGGCGATCTTGCCGGCCGTGAACTTGCCGGCCGCCCAGGCTGTGAGCACGGAGAGCCCCTCGTTGTCCATGACCGCGAGCCAGGCGGGAACCTTGCTGTTCTCGACCTCGCCCCGCACGATGAAGTAGGAAAGCGAGAAGTTGGTCGTGATCATGAGCGGTGATGTTTCCTTGGCATCGCCGACCTTGTAGACGTTCTGCGCGACCTGCATCGGCACCTGCGGGTCGGTGTAAATGTTCTGGCGCAGCGACAGGAGCGCCAGCATCTTCCACTTTTCCACATTGTTCAGAATGATGATGGACGCGTACTTCATCGTTCCGATGGCCGCCGCCATGGTCTCGGAAACTGAATTGTCGCGGCCGGCAAAAGCGATGATGGGGAAGCCAAGCGGCTTGAAGTTCTTCTTGATGGCAACGCGGCGGATGATGGTGTAGTGCTCGATCATGTCCTTGACCTTGCGTGCGCCGGAATCAAGGACCAGATCGTCCACGCCCAGGCCCTTCACCTTCTCGGAGAGCGCGGTAAGCGCGTCGAGCCCGTCGGCCGCAATGGCCAGGGATGCCTTCTTTTCCTTGGCGATCTTCGCCATGGCCTCGGCATTCTCGGCGGTCGCGGCGTAGATGAGCGGCTTTTTGTCGGCGCAGTGAGCAATGCCGGCCTCGATAAACGCGGGGTCCTTGCTGACCAGGATGACCGGCACGCCCGGCGCCCCGTCCACGACCTGTTTCACCAGGGAAGCGAACTTCGCTGCATCGCCCCCCTCGTCGGTCACGGCAATGGCATCGACGCGAAGCTTCTGTCCCACGCGATCGATCTCGGAATTTTTCACGGCATCGATCTTCTTGGCCGCGGCGTCACCTGCTTCGGAGGCCTTGATCGCGACAGCGAACACGTTCGGATTGAAGAATTTCTTGTCGTGGCGGAACAAACAGATCTCTTCGCCCACCTTCACGGCCTTGTCGCCCGTGCCGAGGGTGATGCCCCGGATCGGCGGCGCCGCGGACTCGCCCAGGATCTTCTTGGCGTCCTCGGACGCGTCCGGACAGGCGTCGAGGCTCGCCTGCTTGGCCGCGAGCTTCATGGCGAAGGCGAGACAGGTCGGATGACCGCATTTTTTACAGTTGGTCTTCGGCAGATGCTTGAATATTTCAACACCGGAAAGCGCCATAACTGACTCCTTTATTGTAAATTGAAAATTGTAACTATTAAACTGCAGATCGTGTTATTCATTTTGAAATTTTCAATTTGCACTCTGCAATTTGCAATTCCCGCGACCTTTGCGGGGGCTACCCCATCAACTCGGCAATAAGCTCTTTCGTCTTTGCCGCCGCGCCGGGGTGACGCATGATCAGCATGTCCGCGCCCGCCGTGATCATGGCCGAAGCGGTGACGCACTCCCAGGCAAGGGCCCGGTCCTCCAGGCTGCCCCACTCGGGTACTTCCGCATCGGGCGCCATGGTCTCCTTGACCTTCCAGACGTTCGCGCCGATGTCGCATACGACCGGGGTCTGCATCATGGGGTCGTTCTGGAGAAGCGCCGCCTGACGGATGCGCTCCATGACGCTGTAGGTATATTCGAGGCCGTAGCCCAGGGCCGACGACATGGGGTCCATGATGATGCGTTCCTTGTCGAACCCCATCTGGCTGAGCAGGATATTGAGCTGCTTCGCCAGGTTCACATCGAGCTGGCTCATGGCGATGAGCTTGTGATCGTTCGCCATGGCAGCCGCGGCGATGGTCTTGTAATTCTCCTCCACGGCCTTGCCGATGGTGCAGTTCTTCCCGCGAGTGGCGGCTGCCGCGGCCTGAAGCACCTGGGTGTCCTTTTCCACATGTCCGCTGCCGAGGATGATGAGCGGGATATCGATGGCCGCGGCCACCTCTGCCGCGATCTTGGCCGCCTCGTCGGCGCTCTTGTTCTGCTGGTCGGGATGGGTCCCGATGAGCCGAAGCGCCACCACGTCGGCGCCGCTCTGCTGACAGAACTTGGCCCACTGGACGGGGTTCGATGCCGCGCCGCTGACAGCCTTCTTTACCGTCTCAGGCCAGTCATCGGGAGCAATATCCGTCACTTCGAGCGCAACTGCGGGTTTATTGGGAAATGTGCCTTCGAAGGTCAGAAAGGGAAGAGCGCTCGCACCGCCGATGGTCACTGCCTTTGCGCCGGACCCAAGCGTCACATTATAGATCTTCCCGCTGTAAGACTCTTTAGGGATCACCAGTGCCATGAAATCCTCCTCGAAAAAGTTTGCATATAGTATCAGATTTACCGGTCAAGAACAACAGAAAACATCACAAATTGTAACACTGCCAGAGGTCCTCAAAAGTTCTAAATTGCGATTTTATGCAATTTCTCCTTGTTGATCGAGACCCTGCCGGCATCCTTACATCTCGAGATAGGAATGGGCGTACATGGTGTTACCCATGATCATCTCGATGGTCTTCGCCGTGTCCATCATATCCTTGTCGAGCGGGTCGATAATGGCGTGCGTGAGCCCTTCCATCAGGAGCATGGCCATGTAATTCCGGTTGATGATGTGGCGCACCAGCTTGGGCGCTCCGTTCGAGATGTTCGAGAGGCCGACGACCGTGCTCATCGGCGGGTCGTTCAGGTCCTTGAACATCCTGATCGCCCGGGCCGACTGGATCGCCTGGTTCTGCATGGTCGCGATCTGGAGGATGAGCGGATCGAGCAGGATGTTCTCCATGGGTACGCCATACTCCATGCCGCGCGCCATGATCTCGGACGCGATGACGCAGCGGTCTTCGGCATCGGCCGGCAGGCCGCCCTTGCCCAGCGTAAGCGCGACGACCTTGGTGCCGTACTTGCCGGCCAGCTCAAGCATGGGGAACCGCTCGGGCTCGTTCGAGGTTGAGTTGACGATCGGCAGGCCCCAGGCGTTGTTGTGCGCCTTGATGCCTGCTTCCATGGCCTTCACGTTCGTCGTGTCAAGACAGATGGGTTTCTGCACCACCTCGTGCACGACCTTCACGGCCCAGTCCATGAGCTGGGGGCCGTCGTCCTCGGCGGGGCCGATGGACACATCTATATAATGAGCTCCTGCGTTGGCCTGCGCCACGGCAAGCTCCTGGATCGGCTTGGCGTCGCGCTTCATGAGCGCCTCGCGCACTTTCTTCGCCATCACACTGATCTTCTCTCCGATAACTATCATCCCTGTAAATCTCCTTTCACGTCGATTACACTACTATTCCATCAGTTTTTTGATCTCCGCAGCCGTCTGCGGGGTAATGCTGTTCTTATCGCGAGCCACCATGACCGTATGCCGGGCCAGTTCCTGGTACAGGGACAGCAGCTCCGGTGCACGCGCCTGCATGGCCTCAATATGGCCCCGCACCGTCTCGACATCGCCCCGCATGATCGGACCGGTGAGCGCGTCGGGAATGCCGGCGCTCTCGATGTTCGCCAGCGTCCCCTTGATGAGCGGAAGCACGGCCTTGAGGGCTTCCTGCTTGTCGGCGCCCAATTCCTGGTAGTACCGGAGCCCGAAGTCGACGAGTGCCACGAAGAAATTGGATACCGCCACAGCGCCGGCGTGGTACAGCGCTGCCGACTCCTTGTCCGATCCCCACTTTGGCATCACCAGCTCGATGCCGCCCAGGGCCTTCACGAGCTCACGGGCTATTGATGTAGCCTCCGGATCCGCTTCGATCCGGAAATACGAGCCGGGGATGTTCCTGACCCCAAGCAACATACTCGGTATGGACTGCAGCGGATGGAGGACCGCCCGGAATGCCCCTGCGTTTTTCGCGGCCTCCAACAGATCCATCGTTTGCGCGCCCGAGGTATGCACGACGAGCGAGCCCTTTCGGAACCCGCCGCCTGCGGCGATAGCGTCACAGACACCTTTGATGGCCCCGTCCGGCGTTGTAAGAATAACGATGGCCGCCGATGATGCTGCCTTCACCACGTCGGTCAGCGGTTCCCCGACCCCGATAAAGGCACTGGCCCGTTCCGCGGTTTCCTTGTTCCGGGTCGCGACCGCGGTCACGGTATAACCGGCCTGCGCAAGCAGGCGACCCGCCGCGCCGCCGACCCGGCCCGCACCGATGATGGCAACGGTTCTCTTGTTCACCGTACCCCCTCACCCTAACCCTCTCCCGCACGGGGCGAGGGGGTTATCCCTCCCTTGATGGGAGGGATGAAGGGAGGGTGATGCTTGTCACTTCATATGATCAGCTTGTCCAGGATCGCGTAATAGCTCGTAAGCGCCTTCGAATCCTCAGGAAGCTGGACAAGCGGTTTGCCGTTCAGATCATACTCAAAGATCAACTCGTCGGCGGGAATGAATCCGGCGAACTCCACGCCCTGCTGTTCGATGGCATGGAGGAGCGACGGGTCCTGGCTCGTTCCGTCCTGCACCCGGTTCACGATCAGCACCACGCGTTTCACGTTCAGATTCAGTTCCTTCACCAGCTCGCCGATGCGGCCCGCGGTCATCACGCCGCGCACAGAGGAGTCGCTGATGATGAGCAGCAGGTCCGTGTCCTGCGTGGTCCGGCGCGAAAGATGCTCAAGGCCGGCCTCGTTGTCCATGACCGAGAAAGAATAATTGTCCGCAAGCTTGTCCATGTACTTGCGGATGATATTGTTCGCAGCGCAATAGCAGCCGGCCCCTTCGGGCCTGCCCATCACCAGGAGATCAAACCCCTTTGCCTCGATGAGCGCCTGCTGGATCTGGTAGTCAAAGAGCTGCTCCATGCTCATGCCGCCCGGCCGCGGAGCCGTGGACTTGACCGCTTCGAGCGAGGTCTCCCGGAGCGCCCCGACAGTGGCATGGACCTTCACACCGAGCACGTCGTTCAGGTTCGCGTTCGCGTCGGCATCGACAGCGAGCACCGCGCCCTTCTTCTTTTCTGTCAAATAGCGAATGGTAAGGCCGCAGAGGCTTGTTTTGCCCGTGCCGCCCTTGCCTGCTACTGCGATGGAAAAACCCATTGCTACCTCAAAACCGTCTCACCGCTGAGCTCGCAGAGAGCGCTGAGAAATGCTATTGTTAATGTAGAAACCTTCTCCGCGTACTCTGCGTCCTCTGCGGTAAATGATCTTATTTTTTCACTCCGTATTTTTTCCGAACGTCCTCGATCTTCCCGCAGGTCATCTTGCCCTCGGGACAGGCCGCGTAGAGAC
>CAYPOT010000050.1:13624-27275 GCA_964412455.1 uncultured Nitrospiraceae bacterium
AGGCAAAGCATCAGTTCCGACATCTCCCGGATCTCCCACTGCGCCCGGTTGCAGCATCGCACCCGGAAGAAGTGCAGCAGCTCCCGGGCGTTCATGGTGATGACGATCCTGGTCTCCGCCGCGTTCGGCAGAAGGTACCGGGCGTCCTGCTGACCCGCCTCGCCCTTGTACCCAAGCTCTTCGAGCCGCTTCAGCACCTTGGTATAGTTCGCCTGGGCCTCGGCCATGCACTGCTCGAACTCCCGGGCGAGCGCAGCGTCCTGCTTGATGCTCGGCGGGATGATGTACGCGAACTGCTCGGCTTTCACGTACCGCTGGCTCTGCTGCGAATAAGAGGCCAGCCGATGCCTGACGAGCTGGTGAGAACAGGCCCGCGATATTCCCTCAACGCCGAACGTGAAGGTCACATGCTCAATGGGAGAAAGGTGGCCGATGGACGCCAGCTTCTCGACGAAGGCCGCCTGGTCCTTGGCCTCGATCTTCTGCTTCAGCTCCTCCACGCCGGACGGGCTATAGCAGAGCTTCGCGGCCATGGCCACGACCTCTTCCGGCTCCGGCGTATGCCGGAGGAGCACAACGTTCAATGCCGCTTCAGGCACCGGCACGACCTCCTCTGGGCTCCCCGCCGACGGCCCGAAAAGCCTCTTGATGATGCTGCCCTGCTAGTATTCTATTAAGTAGGTAAATGAACGAGCGATTTACCAGCAACGGGAAGGTCTATTATATAGAGAGCTGTTTTATTCCGTCAAGTAAATTTAAGAATGTGCGGGACAATAATTTTTATAAAACCATAATATCTGCTCATAACCGCATGAAATCGCTACGAAATGTAACATCATCGATCATTTGAAACTCTGTTCCTCCGTCGGGAACGCTCCGCTCTCCACTTCCTGCTTATATTCCCTGACCGCTCGCAGCGCCTCGTCCTTGAGCGCTGCATACCGTTTCACGAACTTCGGAGTGAACCGGTCGAAAAGCCCGAGCAGGTCGTGAAGCACGAGCACCTGCCCATCGCAGTGCGGACCCGCGCCAATGCCGATGGTGGGGATGGAGAGCATCTTGCCGATCTCTTGCGCAAGGGACGACGGGACCGCTTCGAGCACCACACTGAAGGCGCCTGAGTCCTGAACGGCGCGCGCGTCCGCGAGGATCTTCTCCCGTGCCGCCTCGTCCCTGCCCTGCACTTTATAGCCGCCGAGCGCATGAACGGACTGCGGCGTAAGCCCGATATGTCCCATGACCGGGATGCCCGCGGCGACGATCGCCCTGATGGTCTCTGCAACGGCAACACCGCCTTCGAGTTTCACCGCTTCCGCACCCGCTTCTTTCAGGAACCGGCCCGCGTTCCGCACCGCTTCGGCTCTATCCGCCTGATACGACAGGAACGGCATGTCGCCGACGACCAGCGCGGTCCTTGCGGCGCGGACGACCATCCGCGTGTGATAGATCATCTCGTCCATGGTCACGGGCAGCGTGCTTTCGATGCCCTGCACCACCATGCCGAGGGAATCGCCCACGAGAACGATATCGATCCCCGCCTCGTCCACGATCTGGGCCGTGGGATAATCATAGGCCGTGAGCATGGTGATCTTCCTGCCCTCGGCCTTTTTCTTAAGTATGTCAGGTATGGTGATCTTGGGCATGATATATGTCAGCTTTCAGACGACGTCTTTGTGTACTTCACTCCACACTCCGAACTCGCCACTCCGCATTTCCCGGGCCTGCGGACGCTATTCCCTTCGTTTCCGCTCGATCGCATCCTTCATCGCATCGGGAGAATAACCGCGTATGATGATCCCCTCGATATCGACGACCGGCACACCGCGCGATCCGCTCTTCGCCCTCATTTCCTCGCCCTTCTGGCGGTCCTTCTCGATATCGTATTCTGTCAGACTGACGCCCATCCCGCGCAGGAACTCCCGCGCCTTGTTGCAGTATGGTCACCAGCTGGTCTGGTACATGATGACGTCGACGGAGCCGTACGACCGCTTCGGCTCACCCGCGATCGCCTCCCGCGGCCCGGCAACAGCAGCAGCGGACCACGCCAGAGCAATGCAAAGCACGATGAATGCTGAAAGACGCTTCATACCGTTACACCACCGGCCGCGGATAGAGCCCGGCCGCCTTGACGATCCCCTCCATGGCGCTCTCCCACTCGATGGCCTGAATATGCACGCCCTTGATGCCGGGGATCTCGAGGATCTGGTGGATAAGCTCCACGGTGATCTTGAGGCCTTCCGCCTCTTGCAGCTCCCGCATCTTTTTCTTATCGTCGCCCGCGGCCTCTTTCGCCTTGTTCATACGGTCGATCAACGCCTTCGGAACGGTGACGCCGGCGACAGAAGCATCCATATACTTGAGCATCATGGCGCTCCGGGGCACGATGATGCCGCCCAGGATCGCGGTGCGCTCGTGCAGCCCCAGGTTGCGAGCCTTCTCCATCTGGGACTTGAATATCTCCACGTCGTAGATGCCCTGGGTCTGGATGAAGTCGGCCCCTGCGTCCACCTTCTTTTTGAGGTTGTAGGGACGGAAGTCGAGGGGGTCGCCCATGGGCGTCCAGGACGCGCCAATGAAGAACTTCGGCGCGACCTCGATCTTGTCACCGCCCTCCTGCAGGCTTTCGTCGCGCATCTTCTTCATGATCCCGACGAGCTGGGTCGTGTCCACATCGTAGACGTTCTTCGCGCCCGGGTGTCCCTTGAGCCTGCCCGCCGCGCTGAACTTCTGGTGGTCGCCGGCGATGCAGAGACAGTTCTTGAGACCCAGCGCGGCGGCGCCCAGCAGGTCCGCCTGCATGGCGATGCGGTTCCGGTCCCGGCAGGTCATCTGCATGACCGGCTCGAGCCCTTCCCGCAGGGCAATGACCGCAGCCGCGATGCTCGATATGCGCACCACGGCGGTCTGGCAGTCCGTGATGTTCGCCGCGTCGCAGAAGCCCTTTAATTTATGAGCCTTTTCAACGACCTCGGTGCCGTCGGCGCTCATAGGCGGCCCGAGCTCTGCCGTGACCGCGGGTTTGCCGCTCAGGATTACTTTTTCCAGGTTGCTTCCGCTCTTCATCGAAACCTCCGAAAATAACATCAAAAACTGATTTCACCTCAGAGACACGGAGGTCACCGAAAAGGCAGCCGCAGGCTGTAGCCTGCGCGGTCTGCGCACCCTGAAGGGTGCGACTACCAGAACAAATCCTTTCTCCGTGTCTCCGTGTCTCTGTGTCTCCGTGGTAGCTTTTGTTTATCCCTTTTTCTTCTCTTCTTCCAGCTCCATGATATGCTCGTACACAAGCCTGCGCGGGCCGCCGTGGGTTCCCGTGGCCCAGTTTCGCGGTGGCTGAATGGTGTTCAGTTCCTCAAGCCTGCCGAGCGCCTTCATGCGCTCCACGATCAGGTACCAGGCGCAGTCGATCTCCTTGCTGACCTCGCACTTGCCCTTGTCGGTGCCGCCGCAGGGCCCGTTCATCAGCGACTTGGAGCAGCGTACCACCGGGCAGATGCCGCCGGTCATGTGCAGGATGCAGTTGCCGCACCCGCCGCAGAGCTCCACGAAGAAGCCCGCCTTGGGCACGGCGCCGAAGAAGGTCGTGTTCACGCCGGGATAGACCGGGATGTTGCCGATGCGGTCGGACAGGAAGTTGACGCCCACGCCGCAGGCGGTGGACAGGACCAGGTCGTAGGTCCTGACCTTCTCCATGAGGGGCTCGAAAAACTCGGGCTCGCAGTGACGCTCGATGGCCGCGTTGTCCACCTGCATATCGACCCCTTCCTGGGTCGCCTTCATCCGCAGCATGGACGCCAGGATCTCGGCCTCCTTGCCGCCGCCGGCATGGCTGATGGCCACGCAGGTGTTGCAGCCGAAGACCAGGACCTTTTTGAAGCCCTTGACCATGTCCCAGATCTCATCAAATGGTTTCTGTTGACCGACGATCATGTTCGCTACTCCTTCACCTAATTTCTTTTCGGCAACGACTGTTTTTAACCCAACCTACAAGACTGACCGCAGTGATACGGCATGATTCTCTTGTATTATTTTCTTTATTTCAGCCATGACATATGCATAGTCAGAATTCTTCATATGAGATATCATCAGGTGAATCTTTTTACCACCTGTCAGTAATATTTCCGCCTCATGGTCAAAGGCTTTTTGTATACTCTGAATGTCTTGAAGCGCGATCTCTCTCTTTGATGACGGCATGAATCCAGGAATTTCAATTCTATCCTCATTAAATACAATAATAGGGTGCCGGACCAAATGATATAAAAATGCAGCCCAAACAACTGCAAACACTATGATTGTCACCGATACTGCAAGCCCCCAACTGCCAAGATGCAATTTCATGCCAATTCCACTTCCCACAAACAGCAGGCCAAGCAATGCATAACTTGTTACCGTCCATCGCGATGCCATGATTGTCTTTTTACTATCTTCTGGCATAACGAATAAACCTCGCGTTATCTACTTCATAACAATATTGGGGACACATCTCACGCTGTTATCAACTCCAATTTTTCCTTTGTCTCCGCCGGCAATCTCACAGGAGCAAAATATTTTTCCGGATATAGATAGTCCTCACCTGACTCATCGATGACGCGAACTTGACGATGCTTTTCTGCATCCCGGTCCGTCAGCACCTCGTATACTTTCATCAATTCCAACGAAGCTTCATAACTGCGATTTTCAACGCATATCATGTAATGTTTTTTCATAAAGTCCTCGTTTACAAATACCGTTTGATCTTCACTTCCCTCTTTCCCATGCCGTGACCTTCATACCAGTGGACTTCAGCTTCAAGAATTGCCCCATCTTCCAACTTTACCTGGCAAATTCCCTTCAACTTTCTCCAACGAGTCTTGCCATACACTTTGTTCAAACGCCTGAGATTCTTGATCCCGCGTCCAACGGCAATGGTCTCGATCTCCCGAATCTCACCCTTGACCTTGAAGTTCATCCCACCACCGATAGCATCCTATCTTTTATCTGTGTCGCATGCCTTCTGCTGTCTTGCCGCCGCGACCGGTGAAGGTCCGAGTTTTCGCACCTTCTCGGTGAACTCGGTGCAGATCTCGGCCCACCGCGGACCCATGGCCGCCGAGAGATTGAACATCTCCAGGCGCGTGGGGTCGATGCCGATGCTCGTCAGTAGTCTTTTTACGTATTCGATCCTTCGTGCTGCGAACTTATTACCTTCCAGGTAATGGCATTGGCCCTGCAGTCAACCGGCAACGAAGATGCCGTCCACGCCCCGTTCGAAGGCCCGAAGGATGTGGATGTGGTCCAGCTTGCCCGTGCAGGGAAGGCGAATGATCTTCACGTTCGGCGGATAGGACAAACGCATGACCCCCGCCAGGTCCGCTGCCGCGAACGCGCAGTAGTGGCAGGCGAAGGCCAGAACGTTGGGCTCCCATCCTGCAGGCGTCTCGTGCAGCTTCTCGATTGACATCGCCGCAGCCTGCGTCGGGGCTTCTGTTGCTACAGCCATGGATGCGCTCCTCTCAAGAGAATCTAAAGATCAATATCTGCCACGGAGACACGGAGAACGGCAACTTCAAATAAGAGAAACAGATCGCAACGGGTTTGAACCACTGGCGGCTGCGCCGCACACGGTTAACAACAAAACAAATTCAGGAATTCTCCTCCGCCTTCATCTGTGTGTCCCGACGAAGTCGGGACCCGTGGTTACAACGGTTTTATGCTGTCCGTTACGAACCGATGACGCCCGCCTCTTCCGACTCACACGCCGCGTCGATCATGGCGACGATCTGGTCGTCCCGGAAGTTGTTCACCTGGAAGGCCTTGGCAGGGCAGATGCCGGCGCAGATGCCGCAGCCCATGCACTTGACCTCGTTGTGAGAGACCTTGCCGTCCTTGTCGATGAACGGTGAGCCGAAGGGGCAGACCCGGAGGCAGCTCAGGCAGGACATGCAGAGCTCCCGTTTGTGCTTGGCGATGATGCCCGAGACCGCCAGCTTCTCGTGGGACAGGATCACGCCCGCGCGGCCCGCTGCCGCAAGCGCCTGCGTTATGGTCTCGTCGAGGTTCTTGGGCGCGTGGCCGAGGCCCGCGACGAAGAGACCCTCGCTCGGAAAGTCGACCGGCCGGAGCTTCACGTGCGCTTCGAGATAGTAGCCATCGGGATTCCGCGTGACCTTGTACATGGCGCCGACGCTCTCGGTCGTGGGGTGCGGCCGGAGGCCGACGGAAAGCACGAGCCAGTCCGCGTCGAACTGGAGCTCGCGGTTCAGCATAAAGTCCCAGACCTTGACCTGGACCTTGCTGCCCGCCTGCTCGACGACCGGTTTGCGGTCGACATCGTACCGGACAAAGAGCACGCCGAGGTCGCGCGCCTGCTTATAGTAATCCTCCCGCAGGCCGTAGGTGCGGATGTCGCGATAGATGATCACCACTTCGGCGGCGGGATTTTTCTCTTTAAGGGCGATGGCGTTCTTGATGGCGTCCTGGCAGCAGACACGGGAGCAGTACTGGGCCGGTTCTTCGCGGGAACCCACGCACTGGATCATCACATACCGCTCGCCGGTCTTCGGGCTGAGGTTATCGCCGAATAATTTCTTTTCAAGATCGCGCTGAGTAATAACGTTGGAACTCTTGCCGGCAAGATACTCGGTCGGCTGGTATTCCAAGCCTCCGGTCGCAAGCACGACCGCTCCGTGCTTGATGGTGCTCCCGTCGGTGAGGAACGTTTCGAAGTTTCCCACAAAGCCATCGGTCTTCTTCACCTCGGCGCCGGTATGCACCGTTATCTTTGCATGTGCCTTTACTTCGGCTATCTTCGCGGCAAGGAACTGCTGGACATCGGAGCCGTCGAGGCTCCGGTAAAGGTTTCTGGCCAATCCGCCGAGCTCCGGGTCCTTCTCGATGATATGGACGGGGAAGCCCTGGTCGGCAAGTGCAAGCGCCGAGGTCATGCCGGCCACGCCTCCGCCGATAATGAGTGCGGCCGGGGTTACGCCCACGGTCTCACTCTTGAGCGGCTCCTGGAGCCGGGACTTGGCGACCGCCATCTTTACGATCTTGATGGCCTTTTTCGTTGCCACCTCGTTCTGGCCCTTGTGGCACCACGAGCACTGCTCGCGGATGTCGGCGAGGTCAAAGAGATATTTATTGAGGCCCGCCTCGCGGATGGTCTCCTGGAACAGCTTCTCATGGGTCCGTGGCGTGCAGGACGCGATCACGACGCGGTTCAGGTTCTGGTCCTTGATCGTCTGCTTGATCATGTCCTGATTGTCCTGAGCGCAGGCATAAAGGGTGTTCGTGACGTAGGTGACGCCTTTTTCCTTCTTGACCGATTCGACGACCTGATCGATCTCGACGGTGGAGGAGATGTTCGTGCCGCAGTGGCAGACGAACACGCCGATCCGGGGCGCTTCGCCGGCCACGTCCTTCTCGGGCGGCAGTTCCTTCTTGACCGTTTCGGTCCCTCGCGCCTCGGCCAAAAGGGCCATGACGCTTCCGGCCACGCCGCTGCCCTGCATGACCGTATCGGGAATGTCCTTGGGACCCTGGTAAATGCCCGTGACGAACACGCCGTCACGCGTGGTCTTGACCGGAGTGAAATGTTCGGTCTTGGCGAAACGGTAGTCGTTCATTTCGATGCCGAAGGTCTTCGCAAAGGCCTCGGCGTCCTTGTGGGGCTCGAAGCCAACGGACAGGACGACCATGTCGAAGGTCTCGTTCGTGAGCTTGCCGTCCTCGCCGGCCGTGCGAAGGATGAGATTGCCCGTTCCCGGCTCCTCGCGGATGGCGGAGACCATGGCGCGGCGGTATTTCACGCCGTAGTCGTTCTTGGCGCGCTCAACGTACTTGTCGAAATCCTTGCCGAAGGCCCGCATCTCCATGTAGAAGACCGTGGGCTCGATGTTCTTGTCGTGCTCCTTGGCGATGATGGACTGCTTGGTGGCGTACATGCAGCAGACCGACGAGCACCAGGGATTGGCGTTGTGGTTGTCGCGGGAGCCGACGCACTGGATCCAGGCAACCTTGACGGGATGCTTCTGGTCGGACGGGCGCTGCACCACGCCTTTATACGGACCCGACGCGGAGAGGATGCGTTCGAACTGGATGGACGACACCACGTTCGGCCAGCGGCCGAGGCCCAGCTCCGGCCGCACCCGGGCATCGTAAAGGGAAAGGCCCGGACCGAGGACAATGGAGCCGACCTTCAACTCGATCTCTTTTTCGGTATCCTCAAATAGTATCGCGTTGGCCTTGCAGGCCTTCTCGCACAGGCGGCAGCGTTTCCGTTTGGGGTCGGTGAGGCAGAGGCAGATGCTCGCGTCGATGGCGCGGGTGTTCGGAACGGCCTGGGGAAAGAGCGAAAAGACGGCCGTCCGCTTTCCCAGCTGCTGATCGAACTCGCTCGGCACCTTCTTGGGGCATTTCGCTTCGCAGTCGCCGCAGCCCGTGCACTTCGCCGGATCGATGTATCGCGCGGCCTTCCTGACCTTGACCGTGAAGTCGCCGGCCTGGCCGGACACCGACGTGACCTCGGACAGCGTGTGGATATCAATGTTAAGATGGCGGCCCACCTCGACCATCTTGGGCGAGATCATGCACATGGCGCAATCGCCCGTAGGGAAGGTCTTGTCGAGCATGACCATGGTACCGCCGACCGACGTATCGCGCTGGACCATGTGCACCTTGAAGCCGCTGTCCGCTAGATCGAGCGCCGCCTGCATACCGCCTATGCCGCCGCCGACGATCAGGACCGAGCCGCTTTTGCTGGTCTTCGATGCGCTCATAACAGGTTCAACTCCTTTAACAGTCCCATGGCATCCACGAAATGCCGGTCCACCTGCATCTCGATGGGATCAAACCCCATGGACATGCCGATGAGCTCGGTGATGAAGTAGACCGGGAGCCTTTTCTCGATACCGTACTTCTTCCCTACCGCGTCCTGGTACGCGTCGACGTTGAACTGGCAGAGCGGACAGGTGGTGACGAGACAGTTCGCGCCGCGCCCCACCGCATCGGTGAAGATGCGGGACATGAGGAGCTGCGACTGGTCCGCGTCGTTCACCGAGGCAGAGGCCCCGCAGCAGTCCGTCTTGTAGCCCCAGTCCACCGGCGCCGCGCCCAGGGCCTTGAGGACGGTCTCCATGCCCTGGGGATTTTCCACGTCGTCAGGCACGTGCACGTCGATGGGGAAGCGGGTGAGCAGGCAGCCGTAGTAGCAGGCGGGCTTGAGCCCCTCCAGCTTCTTCACCGCCTTTGCCACAAGCTCGCCTGATCTCGCCTTGGGTACCAGCACCTCAAGGATGCTTGAGACCTTGATGTCGCCCTTGATCTTCTGGGTAAGCTCGGTGTTGATGGAGTCCCTGAGCGCCGGGTCCGCGGCCAGGGTCATTTGCGAGACCAGGGTCCTGCTGTAGCATGACGAGCAGGGGATCACGATCTCGGAAAGGCCGGTGGCCGCTGCAAGGCCGAGATTCCGCGCGGGCAAGGCCACGGCGAGGAACTCATCGGTCTTGCTGGCCGCTGTGGCGCCGCAGCAGTTCCAATCCTCGATCTCCTTGAGCTCGATGCCCAGGTTCTTGAACACCATCTTGCACTGCACGTCATAAAGCTCTGACGAAGAGTGCAGCGAACAGCCGGGATAATAAGCGAGTTGTGTCATGAAATTCTCCGGGGACCTTAGCGGCCCTTTGCCTTTTCGTAGAGGGCCTTCACTTCCGAACGCGCCTTCACCTTGTCCACACCGAGATGGAGCCGCTTCTTCTTCAACATATCCACGGCGAGACGCGCCTGACCCATCATCTCGTTGATGACCGCCTTCACCTTCCCCTGGGAAAGTTCCTTGATCGCGGTCTTGGTCTCGTAGATGGTCAGGGCCTCGATTTCGTTGAACCGGCCCAGGTGCCTGGTCGAGGTCATGAATGCGCTGTGGAAGTCGGCGATGCGCGGAGTAAGCGGCTTGACGTGGGCCTTCTTGGCCATCTGCTTCAGGGTCTCGGTGATCCGCGCGGTCTGAATGTTGTTGGGACAGCGCGTGCCGCAGGTATAGCAGGCCACGCACTTCCAGACCAGGAGGTTGTTGAGGGCTTCTTCGCGGTCGCCGAGTACGATCATCCGGATCAGCCGGTCCGGCGTAACGCCCGTCTCTTCACCGACAGGACACCCGGCCGCGCAGCGGCGGCACTGATAGCAGGCCTGAAGATTCTGGCCCGAGCGCTTCTGCACCTCGTCAAGCAGCGGCTTCGAGACCGCGGCATCATAGGTTAATACGGATGATGACATAATCACTCCCTTGACCGGACGACTTGTGGCCACTACTCATGAATCAACAATGAAACAACCTTCGCCGCGGAGATCACCGAGCACGCAGAGAACGGACTAACGTAATTTCTAAAGAACAGACCTGAACTTGAGAGACTTCCCGGTGACCTCTGTGTCCTCTGTGGCAATACTGTCTGATGCTTCAAATAAAAACGATCTATTGCCGCTCTTTCAGGAGCTCCAGCATTTCCATGCGCGTCGACTCCTTGGTGCGGAAGATCCCCCGGACCGCCGACGTCACCACGCGGGAGCCGGGTTTCTTGACGCCGCGCATGCTCATGCAGAGATGCTCGGCGTCGATCACGACCATGGCGCCTTTGGGCTTCAGGCTGGTCACGATAAAATCGGCGAACTGCGTTGTCAACCGCTCCTGCACCTGCGGCCGCTTGGCGAATACCTCGAGCGCCCGGGCAAGGGCGCTGATGCCGACGATCTTTCCGGCGCCCGGGATATACGCTATGTGGGCCTCCCCGAAGAACGGCAGAAGGTGGTGCTCGCAGACCGAGTAGAACGGGATGTCGCGGATCATCACCATCTCGTCGTGGGTCTCTCCCGCCATGGGCTTGAGCAGCTCACTCGTATCGGCCGCGATGCCGGAAAAGATCTCCTGGTACATCTCGGCCACGCGCTGGGGTGTGCTCATAAGACCCGGCCGCTCAGGGTCCTCTCCGATGCCCTCGATGATGAGCCGCACGCCTTTTTCTATTTTCTTGGTATCCATTTCAGACTTGTAGTTTAACGCTTACGGGACGCCTGCGTCTATGACTCTTTTCTCAGTAATGATCTTCTGTATCGGGACATCATGGGATGCCGCGGGGACCGCGGACACCATCTGGAGCTCGAAGGCGAGTGCCACGGTCCTTCCTTTATAAAAAGGAAGGAGCTTGTCATAAAATCCCGCGCCGTACCCGATCCGGTTCCCCTGCTCGTCGAATGCCGCGCCCGGTACAAGAATAAGGTCTATGTCTTCGACCCTCGCCGTTCGGGTCTCCCGGGGTTCCGGTATTCCCCATGCGCCCGGGGCTATGTCTCGTTCAACATCGAGGATCTCAAAGAGCTCCAGTTCTTTTCCCTTCACCTTCGGAAGGACCACCCGCTTGCCGTCCGCGAGCGCTCTCCGGACCATGGGCAAGGTCTCCACTTCGCTCCTGAAGGAAGCAAAGAAGAGAACGGTACGCGCGTTCCGGAATTCACGCAGAGAGAACAGCCGTTCTTCTATTTCGGTGCTTTTCTTTGTTCGCTCGTCCGGCGAGAGCCTGTCTCGCGCGGCCAGGATCTGTTTTCGCAGTAGTTTTTTCAATGGGTGCCACGAATAAATACGGATAGACACGGACGTAACCGGAATACAATCATGGTCCGCTTATGGATCCTTGTGTATCCGTGTCTGATATTTATGCGCCTTTTTTTATCAACTGATCCAAAGCGGTCTTGATCTTCTTTGCTTCTTCCACGGCCCCGGGAGACGCATCAAAGGGAGATTTGCCGTCGAGGTCGGACCTGACCGTATCGGGTGTATAGCTCATAAAGCCCAGGACCTTCATCCCCGGGAGGTTCTTCCGCACGAATTCCTTGTCCGTCTCGCGCTGGATCTTGTTGCCCACGACGAAGACCTGCTTCACGCCGAGTCCCTGGGCCAGGGACTCGATCTGCCGCGCTGTCTGCAGACTCCGCTGCCCCGGCTCCACCACCACGATAAAGGCATCGACGCTCCCGGCGGTGCCGCGCGTCAGGTGCTCGATTCCCGCTTCCATGTCAAGGATCACCACTTCGTCGCGGCGGAGAATGAGATGGCTGATAAGTCTCCGGAGCAGCGTGTTCTCCGGACAGAAGCACCCCGAGCCCGCCTCGCGGGACTTCCCGACCACAAGGAGCCTGACGCCCTCATGCTGCACACTGTAGGTTTCAGGGATATCGTCGACCTTGGGATTGATGCTGAACACCTTAGCCGATGAACCCGGCCGCGCGCCGGTCCGCTCCTCGATCATGTCCGCCTGCTCGGCAAGCGGCACCGCTTTTTTCGCCGCCTCCGGTGAGATGCCGAGAGCGGAAGCGAGGTTCGCATCGGGATCGGCATCGACGGCAAGGACCTTCCGTCCCTCCGCGGCGTAAAGCCTTGCCAGCAGGCCGGAAAGCGTGGTCTTACCCACGCCGCCCTTGCCGGTGATCGCAATTTTCACGGGAGAATCTCCTGAAGAACGACTCGACAAAATAGCATCACAAATAAGGATGTGTCAAGGATTTTTTGTTACTGATAGTTACAAATGGTAACGAAGGTAAGAAACTGCATAACCAGCAAAAAGGCCTCCCGTTTCAACGAAAGGCCTTAGATTGACGCTCCCTGCGGCAAGCTATGGGGAATGTGCTCGCTCGTGGATCCATCGCGTACTGTCTATGTACTTATTTTACGCAGTTTGCTGTCTTATGAAATAAACGCCCTGAGCTCAATCGACCAGGGCATCATCTGCAGACCAGACTAAGCAGACGCGGGCCCGAACAACTTACCGATCAGCGAGTGGAGGTCGCTGGGCTGGAATGGTTTTTTTACATATCCCTGCGCCCCCAGGGCAAGCCCTCGCTTGGTATCCTCCTCCTTGCCTTCCGTGCTCACGATGATGATGGGGATGGCGCTGTACTTTTCGAGCGCCTTCACCTTCTGGATGAATTCCAAGCCGTTCATCAGCGGCATGTTAATGTCCACCAGCATCATGCCCACGTCAGGGTTCTTCTCCAGCTTGTCCAGGCCGTCCTGTCCGTTGAGCGCCTGGACGATCTCGCACCGGTAGCGCATGAGCACCATTTTGTACATCTGGTGTATCAAGGCTGAATCATCAACCACCAGTACTTTTTTGAGCATTGTTTTTCCCTCCCCCGCTTCCGTAAATATCCTGATCTTTCGACCGTTGGTCTATGTCTTGAGCGGTATCCCCAGTTCCTCGATCTTTCGCATCAACTCCCGAATATCGACAGGCTTCTGGTAATAATAGGTCGCGCCGCGTTCGTAGGCATCCTGCTCGATCTCCTCGGAGCCGTGAGCGGTCATGATGATGACCCGGGTCTCGGGCCAGTACCGCTTGATATAGGTGAGAAGTTCCAACCCCTCCACGCCCAGCATACCGGACATCCGGATATCGGCGATCACGAGGTCAAATTTATACCGCTTCAAGGCCTCCTCGGCCGGCTCAAGGCGGCTTGCCGTGATCACTTCCACGTTCTTGCTGCGCAACGCATAGGAAAGCGTCAGAAGGATGGTAGGTTCATCGTCAACAATAAGGATCCGCTTAAGTGCCGTTGCATCGCTCATGTGTATACTAGTATTGCAACAAGTTAATTATGAAACATAATGACGAGACAACTTCTGATC
>CAYPOT010000051.1:0-27073 GCA_964412455.1 uncultured Nitrospiraceae bacterium
GGGGGAGGGTCCCTGGAAGACCTCTGGGCCTTCAACGAGGAGGCGGTCGCCCGCGCGATCCATGGGTCGCGCATCCCCGTCATCTCCGCGGTAGGCCACGAAACGGATTTCACCATCGCGGACTTCACAGCTGACCTGCGCGCACCGACACCATCTGCGGCGGCGGAGATGGTCGTGGAGAGCGAGGCGCACTTGCGGGAGGCGATCCATTCCTTCAGGTCCCGGCTCGTGACGGGCATGGGTCAGAAGCTTGAACGCCTCAGGGGCACGGTGCAGCATGCCGGACGGCTCCTTGCGGACCCGCGGAAGAAGCTGGAGCAATTCAGCCAGCGCGTCGATGAACTGCTCGGAAGGCTCGGTCTCGGTCTCCGGCACCACGTGCGGCGCGACCGGGCGCTGCTGACCTCGCTGACCGGGGCCCTCGATCACCTGAACCCGCTCGGCATCCTTTCCCGTGGATACAGCGTCACCCGCAGCCTGCCCGGCGGGGCCATCGTCAAAGATGCATCTGCGGTCAAGCCCGGTGACACGCTCAGTACCACTCTTCACCAGGGAGAGATTATTTCCCGTGTGGAGGAGTCACGTCGAACTCGACGCGGCTTTTAAGGAAAACCGGGTCAATGATGCGGGACCGTGATCCAAGCAGCGATACGATGAGGTTCTCAGCTACGGTTAGGGGGAAAGGATAAAGCGCGTGATCATTTCTCGGGCAATTTGCGGTAGGGCTTGTCGAACACCATGAAGGAAAGCGTCGATTCAGGCATTATCTGATAGGTCGCTTCCCCTTTATTGACCTTAATGTACATATCCAGGCCTTCCCTGATCATGCTGTTCAGGTTCTTTCTCGTGATCTTTTCAATATCGTGAAGCGCACGCACCTGATCTTCATCAAGGTGAACAGCCTCGTTGTCGTTTTTTGAATGATCGGTCATGATGATGCCTCAGTCACGGGATATTTAATGCTTTGATCGCAGTACGATCAAAGAGCACTTCTAACGGAATAAAGATAGCACCGCGTAACCAGGAAGTCAATTGGGGAGTCTTTCTCATTTTGCCTTGATTTTCAGCACCATACCCGTATATAATCTAATCTCAGCACCGGGATGGACCCCGGCACGCATGGAGCCACAGCGCTATGGCGGAAAAAAAGTTTGAAGCATCGCTCTCCAGACTTGAAGAGATAGTCAGTTCGCTCGAGGGCGGTGAACTGCCCCTTGAACAGTCGCTTAAACTGTTCGAGGAGGGGATCAAGCTTGCCCGCATCTGCAACGCGAGGTTGGAAGAGGCTGAGCGCAAGGTAGAGGTCCTGATGAAAGACAAGACCGGGAAGATGACCGCGAAACCTTTTGAGGAAGAGGACGAATAGGGGGAAGTTCGAGGGTCAGGGGTCAAGGGGCATGGGTCAGGGTTTAACAGGTTGTTGAAATACCCTCCGTTAGCCCTTCGACAAGCTCAGGGAGAACGGAAGGTGCATTGAAATGATTGGTTATTATCCGTTCGTGGTGAGCCTGTCGAACCACTTAAAACACTATTTCAACAGCCTGTTAACGACTGAAGCATTCATTCCAGGGAACTTCAATCATGGATATTAAAGAATATCTCATTGCGAAACGGGAAATTGTGGACAAAGCCCTGGAGGCTCTGGTCCCCCCTGCAACGACATTTCCGCCGAAGGTCTTCGAGGCGATGCGGTACAGCCTCTTTGCCGGTGGTAAACGCGTGCGGCCTATCCTCGCCATTGCGTCGGCGGAAGCGCTCGGCGCGAAGACCGCGGGTCTTCTCCCCATTGCAGGCGCTCTCGAACTCATCCATACCTATTCCCTCATCCATGATGACCTCCCTGCAATGGACGACGACGATTTCCGGCGCGGCAGGCCGACCTGTCACAAGGTGTACGGCGAGGCAATGGCCATCCTGGCGGGAGACGGCCTGTTGAACATGGCGTTCGAGTCCTTGTCGGACCCTAGACGTTTGAAAACAATAACAGCTCAACGGCTCGTAGCCATCATCCGGGAAATATCGATTGCCTCCGGCGTGTTCGGCATGGTGGGCGGTCAGGTCGTGGACATGGAGTCGGAGGGAAAGGACGTGGATTTTCCCACCCTTGAATTTATCCACACCCACAAGACCGGTGCGCTGATCAGGGCCTCGGTCCGGACCGGGGCGATCTATGCCAAGGCAAGCGAGAAGCGGTTGAAGGCCCTCACCCGGTACGGAGAGCGGGTCGGTCTTGCTTTTCAGATCGCCGATGACATCCTGGATATCGTGGGAAGCCAGGAGGAGATCGGCAAGGATGTGGGCAGTGATCTGAAGAAGGGGAAAAAAACGTTCCCGAGCTTTTACGGACTTGAGGAATCGCGGAGAAGGGCGAAGGAAGTTTCGGACCAGGCGCTGGCCGCCCTGAAGGACTTTGACCGGAAGGCCGATCCCTTGCGGGAACTGGCAAAGTATATTGTAACGAGAGTGAATTGAAGACAGTTGAGAGGCAGTCGAAGGGCAGTCGGACGGCAGTCGAGAGGCAGTCGAAATGCAGTCGATGGGCAGTTCTGATTGACTGCTTCACGACTGATCCATGACTGCATCATGACCGATTTACGACTGAATATTTCCTGAGGTAAAGCCATGATACTTGATACCATTAACAGTCCTGATGACCTGAGGCAGGTTCCGGAAGAGGAACTGCCGAAACTGGTGGAGGAACTTCGGGAAACGATCATCGATACCGTCTCGAAGACGGGCGGCCATCTCGCGCCAAGTCTCGGCGTGGTTGACCTTACCGTGGCGCTCCACTATGCCTTTGACACGCCCGCGGACAAGATCATCTGGGACGTGGGCCACCAGGCCTACGCCCACAAGCTCCTGACGGGCAGGCGGGAACGCTTCAAGACCCTCAGGCAGTATGGAGGCATCAGTGGTTTCCCCAAGCGCGAGGAAAGCCCGTACGACAACTTCAATGTGGGCCATGCCAGCACGTCCATCTCGGCCGCGCTCGGAATGGTGGCCGCGCGGGACATCAAGGGGGAGGAATTCCGGGTCATCGCGGTGATCGGGGACGGGTCCATATCCGCGGGCCTGGCATTCGAAGGCCTGAACCAGGCGGGTCATCTCAAGAAGAACCTGATCGTCATCCTCAACGACAACGAGATGTCCATCTCGCCGAACGTGGGCGCGCTCTCGTCCTACTTGAACCGGATGATGACCGGGAACTTCTACACCAAACTGAAACTGGAGACCAAACAGTTCCTCCAGAACATCCCCCGGGTAGGCGAGTCCATGTTCAATATCGCCAAGAAGGCCGAGGAGTCCATCAAAGGATTTATTGCGCCGGGCCTGCTTTTCGAGGAACTGGGGTTCCAGTACGTCGGCCCCATTGACGGTCACCGCATGGACCATCTGCTGGAGACGTTCCGGAACATTAAGGACTTCACCTGGCCGGTATTGGTCCATGTGATCACGAAAAAAGGCAAAGGATGCGAGTTTGCCGAGTGCAATCCCTCGCAGTACCACGGTACGCCGCCCTTTGACCTGGAAACAGGCAAGGCTATCGCGAAAAAGCAGAAGGTCATGAGCTACACCGAGGTATTCGGCCAGACCATGATGACGCTTGCGGAAGACAACGACAAGGTCGTCGCCATCACCGCGGCGATGTCGGATGGGACGGGATTGGAGCAATTCGCGGCGCAGTACCCCGACCGTTTCTTCGATGTCGGTATAGCCGAGTCCCACGGCGTAACCTTTGCCTGCGGACTTGCCGTAGAGGGAATGCGGCCGGTCACCGCGATCTACTCCACCTTCATGCAGCGTGCCTATGATCAGGTGATGCACGACCTGTGTCTCCAGAACCTGCCGGTAACGCTGGCCCTTGACCGCGCCGGCCTTGTGGGCGAGGACGGGCCGACGCACCATGGCGTTTTCGATATTGCCTATCTCCGGCATTTGCCGAACATGGTCATCATGTCCCCCAAGGACGAGAACGAGCTTCAGCATATGCTCAAGACAGCGTTGGAATACAATGGCCCCGCAGCAGTGCGCTATCCACGCGGGACCGGCGTCGGCGTGCCGATGGACCAGGAACTGAAACTGCTTCCCATCGGGATCGGAGAGATGCTCCAGGACGGCGAGGACCTGGTGATCATCGCCATCGGGAATATGGTGAAACCGGCGCACGAAGCAGTCGAACGGCTCAAGGCAGGAGGCATCTCCGCGGCCGTGGTGAATGCCCGGTTCGTCAAACCGCTGGACGAGGAACTCATTCTCCGGCTGGCAAAGAAGACCGGCAGGATCGTGACGGTTGAGGAGCACGCCCTCCAGGGCGGGTTCGGCAGCGCGGTCCTTGAATGTATCGAGGACAACCGGCTTTCCGCTGTCAAGGTCCTGCGGATAGGCCTTCCCGACAAGTTCATCGAGCATGGCACCCAGGCGGTCCTTCGGCAGAAATACGGGCTCGATACGGACGGCATCTATGCGTCGATCAAGGACTTCATGGAAAAGACAAGCCTCAAGGCTGTTGCATCAGTGGCGAATATCAAAGCGAAAGACGGATAGAGGCATTGCGGATTTCGGATTGCGGAATAGGACAGAAAAAGGCGCTAAGACAATTCTTGGCGCCTTTTATATTAGCAGACTGATGAAAAACCATTCTTTGTCATATTTGTCATCCCCGTGCAGCTTGTCCTCGAAGGCTTAAATCGGGGAACGGAGATCCAGTAAAGTACCTGTATAACCCTGGATCCCTCCGGAGTATCCCCCGGCAGGACGCAAGCAGGGGCGGAAACAGCCGTTTTAACGGCCGTAACCGGCGGTCCGGATGTTCGTGACCGTGCCGTTCCGAAATGTTATGATGCGCATGAAGCGCTGCGGGCCGAAGTTGTAGGTCCATTCTTCGACGGTAACGATGACCTTGCGGTTGCTGGAATCATCGATACGCTCCTTTTGCTCTTCCTGATACGAACTCTTGTAGAACGGCACGCCGCACCTCAGCACGATTTCGGCCTTCGTGTCGCCGACGGACATGATGCGGTCATCGCACGCAGGACCTGGGGCGTCGCTGCCCTTTGTTCTGCCATACTGTCCGGTCCGGAAGCCCGCGACAACGCCGTTCCGCAGGGTGACGGTGCGCAGGAACTGGGACGGCCCGAAGTTGTAGGTCCACTCCTCCACGGTAATGTACGTTCGCTGCTTAAGGTCGGGATTGATCTCGTTGGTGATCTCTTCCTGGTGCGATTCCTTCCATTCCGGCGTGCCGCACTTCAGAATGAGTTCAGCAGCATCATCCCCGCTTGATACAATGCCCCCGTCGCAGGAGATGGAATCAGCATAGGACAGCGCCGGGAGCAGGCTGAAAACAAGAACGATACTATAAAAAAGGGATTTTATCATGGGTACCTCCCTGGAAAAGCTGGTGCAGCTCCTGAAACGATGGATCAGGTTGCTGCTGTCTGATGAAGTAGAGACCCCGGGATGGCAAAATGGTTGCATTTGACAGGGACAATTCTATCTGATAGTCTCTCTGCGGACAACTTCTGATAAACATTAACACGCCTATGCCAGGAAAATCAACAGACAAGATCAGCAAACTGCGGCTTGACCGGCTGCTCGTGGAGCGAGGCCTGGTGGAAAGCCGCGAACGCGGCCAGTCGATCATCATCGCCGGCCAAGTGCTGGTGAACGGTCAAAAAGTGGAAAAGTCAGGCTCGCTTGTTCCTGCTGATGCTGATATTCGCATCCTCGGAGAGAAGATGCCTTACGTCAGCCGGGGAGGGCTGAAGCTTGAAAAGGCTTTGAGAGAGTTCAAGATCGATGTGTCAGGCAGGATCGCGCTGGATGTCGGTGCTTCGACCGGGGGATTCACTGATTGCCTGCTTCAGCATGGCGCGAACAAGGTCTATGCTGTGGACGTGGGTTACGGCCAGATGGCGTGGAAGGTTCGACAGGACCCTCGTGTCGTTGTGATCGAACGGACTAATATCCGCGATATCGATCCAGCGCTTATACCGGAAAAGGCTGATATTGCTGTCATTGATGTGTCCTTCATTTCCCTCGAAAAGGTCGTTCCCCCGGTCCTGCGGTTCCTGAATTCCGGAGCCGGGATCATCGCCCTTATAAAACCACAGTTCGAGGTCGGGAAGGGGCAGGTGGGGAAGGGCGGGATCGTGCGGGACGAGGCAGCCAGAGCGTCTGCGGTGGAAAAGGTCAGGACGGCATTCCAGAGTGCAGGTCTTGAGGTGAAGGGGATCATCCCGTCACCGATAACCGGCCAGGACGGGAACGTGGAATATCTTATCTATGCGGTTTATCGAAACGAAGGAACGCCTACCCCGAAAATAACCCATCTATTTTCTTGAAATAGGTTATTTAGTATAGTAACCTCTCTTCGTGGGGGACCAGACATCGAGCTTGGTTTGTCTTGCCTTCCTTTCTTCTCTTTATTTATCGTTATTACCGCAGAGCACTCCCGGCAGCACAGAATGTGCTTAGTTACCTGCAAGATAAGAGCATAATGATAGAAATATCAATCAGTCGCTGATGTGTTCTCTAAATGTAAGATATTAACCTGAGGTATTTCTTATGGTTTATAGACGCCTGACCAGACTAATATTGCTTATTATCGGGGTTGTTGTATTTAACAGTGGCTGCGCGTTCACTCGCGATCTGTTCAAGCGTACACCGATGGATCCGTCCGAAGTCTTTGATCGCACCAGTTCAATGATTGAGAAATACTACATCGACAAATCGGGCAACAGTATAAAACTCGACAGGAGCAAGCGACCCGACGTCATGTCCCTTGTGGCGCAATTGGACCGTTCGACTGAATATTATAGCCCCGAGGAAAGCACGAGCCTGATGCCATCTAAGAGAGGGGCGGCAGGCATAGCATTAAAACTGAAAGATGAGTCGATCGAGATCCAAAGTACTATGCTAAGAGCACCTGCACGCAAGGCAGGTCTACGAAAAGGCGACAAGATCGTTGAGATCAACGACATTTCAGTAGCTGGACAGACCATGCCGCATGTGCTGAGTATGCTGCAAGGACCTGTCGGCTCAGAGGTCAAATTCAAGATAATTACTCCACCAGGCAAGGAAAGAATCGTCAGAGTAACGAGAGAGATCATAAAGCCGTTTCAGCTCGTGGTGCAAAAAATGAGCGAAAACAATCTCGGTTATCTCAGGATCGAACAGTTCGGGCCGGGTACTTCGGACAGGGTCAAGGAAGAAATAGAACAATTTCTTGAGGGAAAAGTAAAAGGATTGATCCTTGATATCCGGAATAACGGCGGAGGCCTGTTTTCAGCCATAACCGAAGTGGCTCAGCTCTTCTTGAAAGACGGCGCGGTCATTTGCACTTTAAGGAAAAATGATGGGAAGGAAGATGACTATTGGTCAGGAGGATGGCGCCACCATATAAATATGCCAGTCGTTGTCCTGATCGATGGTAATACTGCCAATGGCGCGGAGATCCTTGCTGCGTCGCTGAAGGACAATAGGCGCGCCCTGCTGGTTGGAGAGACATCAGCGGGCATGGTCGAAATACATACGGTCTTTCCCTTGGGCGATGGTTCTTTTCTCCGCCTAAGGACGGCATTGGCATCAAGGGCGACTGGTGACAGGTTTAACGAACACGGGATAGCAGCGGATCGGGAGATCATTTTGACAGAAGAAGAGCGTGCCAGCATCTATACGCAAATAGAAACTGCTGTTGATGGATACGTCGGCAACAACGCTAATGATCGTCAGGTTAAGGTCGCTGTTGGTATTCTGGTGGGCGCGGATGGAATAAAATAAGTCGAGTTACTGGGCTCGTATAGTCGTATAGTAGTCGTATAGGGTCATAGTCGTATAGGGTCAGACATGATTTCCTGATATCCTGACATCCCTTTGCCAGTTACTATCTGTCACAAAAACCCGGAGGTAACATGAGATCTCTCTTTTCCCTGGTACTGCTTCTTCTCTGCATCGCATCTACCGCCATCGCCGAACCGATGCAGGAATCCGATATACCTTACCGCTATATATCCTGGGATATCAAGTATGACGTGAACGCAGACGGTTCCTTCATTGTAACGGAGAAGTGGAGCCGAAAGGTCCTGAAGGAGAATACTCTGGAGGTGATGAAGAATGCTTCCGTTACCTTCAGCACCTCCGTTGCGAAGGGGGAGATCCTGGAGGCCTATACCGTGAAGAAGTCCGGGCAGCGGATCGATGCCCCCAAGGACAGCTATCAGGTCAATATCAGCGATGGATATAAAAAAGCTTCCCCCCTGTACTCCGATCAAACGACCATAAGCGTGGTCTTCCCTGAACTTGCCGTAGGCGATACGACGGTCTTTTCCTCCCGCGTCACCAACTCGGAAGGCATGTTCCCCAATCAGTTCTCTGTCATACAGGGGGTCTCCCCTTATATGGCTGTCGACAACACTACCATCGAGATCACCGCGCCCGCGGCAATGAATCTGAAGAAGCGGACCTATTTTCTCGATGAACAGAAACCGGTTGTGAAGGAAGGGAAGCAAGTCCTGCGATGGACCTACCGGAACGCGAAACCTGAGAAATGGACGCCTGCCGACAACGGCATTTACAGCATCGGGGAGTGGCCGACCATCTATGTCTCTACCTTCAGGAGCTACAAGGAGATTGCCGACGCGTACGGGTTGCGTGCCACGCCCAAGGCCGCGGTTACCGAGCGGGTAAAGAAACTGGCAACGGAGATCGTTGCCGATAAGAAAACCCCCGAGTCGCAGGCCCGCGCCCTCTACGATTGGGTCGCCAGGAACATCTCCTACGGCGGGAACTGCATCGGGATCGGCGCCGTGGTGCCCCGCGATCTCACGGTCGTGCTCGACAACAAGATGGGCGATTGCAAGGACCACGCGACCCTGCTGCAGGCGCTTCTCGCTTCCCGGAACATCGAGAGCGAGCAGGCCCTCATCGATGCGGGCTGGAACTACCAGATGCCGGACGTGCCGGTGGTCTCAGCGGTGAACCACGTCATCAACTACATCCCCGGAATGAACCTCTTCCTGGATTCGACCTCTTCTGATACGCCCTTCGCCATGCTCCCGATAAACCTCGGCGAGAAGCCCGTCCTGCTGGTATCGCACTACCGTGACGGAATGAAGACACCGTCGACGGCCCAGTACGGACATGAGCAGACCATGCGGACCCGTATCATGATAAAGTCCGACGGTTCCGCCACCGGGGATACCGAGGTGAGCCTCAAAGGGATGCCGGCGATCACCGCCAGGGCCTACATGCGCAAGGTTCCGGGCGGACAGGAGGACTTGGTTGTGAAGTCGATGCTGGAATCACAAAGAGTGCACGGCAGCGGAACGCTAACAAAGGACGATCCGGAACCTTTGATGGACACGTACAAGCTCAGCATGTCCTTCAGTCTGCAGGATTACGTGACCGTCGGGTCCGCCTCAGGAATGTCCGTGAAACCGGTGGCCGGGAGCTTCTTCCCCATTGATCACTTCCTGGCGTCCGCATATCAGCCGGAACCGAAGAAGCCGCAGGTTTGCAGCGGCGGGAGAAGCGTGGAAGAGTATGTCCTGGCGTTCCCGGACTCCTTGAAGATCGTTGCCATCCCCAAGGATTACGAACTTTCCAGCGCTCTCATCGACTACCGGGCGACCTACCGGCAGTCGAAAAACTCGCTGACGGTGCGTCGTGAACTGAAAGACAAGACGCCGACCAACATCTGCACGCCGCAGGTCGTGGCGGACTATAAGAAAGCCATGCTGAGCATTGCGCGAGACCTGAAAGCGCAGGTCCTGGTCAGCGATTGATGGATGCTTCCAGCAACAATAGAGCAACAATAGGGTCACGTCATGTAATTTGATATTCTTCTTTTTTTCAATGATGAGCATCCAACAGCCTGACCTGAAACTATCGTTGTTGTCATCCTGCCAGAATCTATTTCATTCGCGTAACCAGAAAATCAGCTTATCCCCGTGACAATGGACCTCTGTAATGCGCTATACTAGCTACAGGCAGGAAAACGCTGCATTCATATCACCTGAGGAGGAGGGTAAACTTATGAAATGGCTTGAAAAGTACGGCGACCATGCTTATGCTTTGATGCGGATCATGGCGGGTTTCATGTTCTCGTTCCACGGCGCCCAGAAGGTCCTGGGAATTCTTTCCGAATTCCAGCCGGCAATAGGGTCCCAGCTTTGGATCGGCGGGGTCATCGAACTCGTGGGAGGACTGGCGATCATGATGGGATATCAGACGGCCATAGCGGCTTTCATCTGCAGCGGCGAGATGGCCGTGGCCTACTTCCAGATGCATTGGAAATTCCAGATGGGTGCCAACTTCTTTCCGGGCGTGAACAAAGGCGAACTTGCCGCCCTCTACTGTTTTGTGTTTCTCTACATTGCTTCCCGCGGCGGGGTCAAATGGTCGCTGGATAAGAAGTAAGGCGAGGAAAGAGGAGCTCGTACCTTACCTGCCCGTAGACCTCCCCAACCCCTCCTTGACAAGGAGGGGATATTTTCAGGCCGCCCGGATGGGTAGGTCGTTGATGCATTAAGTCTCATGAACAACAGTTGATGAACAACAGTTGGCCAGGATCAGATATGAATCTGGAAATATTTGCCTACTCCTTCCCAGTCATCCTTCCCGCAAATTCTTCTCCCAGCACCACGATCGATTCGATGTCCAGGTAGCGGTTGACGTTCCGGTCCAGCAGGAGCTTGCACTGGGCGGGGAAATCCTCGGCAGGGACAGCGTCATAGAACTTGAGCAGCATCGGATACCGCGGAAAGAACCGGAATTCATAGGCGGCATCATGGTTCCCTTGGACAGATGACCTCACACCACCCAGCCGTTCACATGCCTGTTTCAATCCCTCGACATTTCCCGTGAAATGCCTCGCGATGACCTCCTCGACGTGGCCTGCCCATGCCTTGTCCTTGGCATGGGCCGCGGGGACCGAACTGAAGGTGATCCATTCGCCGGAGGGTGCGGGCGGGCTGGGCATGGAGAGGTGATTGTAGATCAGGATGGAGATGAATGGGACCGGCTCTTTGCCGCTCTTGTCGGAGATCAGCTCTTTAGTTATCCGGTATTGGTCGCCCAGGAACGTCAGCTCCAGCGTGTCGGGGGCGATGAGGGCGGCACCGAAGAGGGCGGATGTTTTAACGAAATCCAGTGCGGCGATCTTCGGCCGGAGGCTGATCAGGGCCTGCTCATATACCGTGCCGCGCGATGACCGCTGTTCTTCCAACTCTCCGGCAAGTGCGGTTTTGGCGTCGTCGCTCAAGTTCGTGCATGCTGATATGGACGTCATGTGCGCTGCTACCTTGGTGGCAAAGCCGAAGCAGGTCGGCATGCCGCAGGTGCCGCAGTTCGTCTTCGGCAGGAGCTTGTAGATATCGACGGCTGTCTTCATAGAATAACATTACCGCGAAAGGGGCGGGGTGTCAAATGATGTAAATAATATTAACGGCAGGAGTCAGGAGTCAGGAGACAGGAGACAAAAGACAGGTGACAGGTGATAGGTGATAGGTGGTAGGTGGTAGGTGACAGTAGTTAGGTGACAGGAGACAGGAATATCAATATAAAACGCGAGTCTTGACAGACAGTCTATCAGGCTGATAGTATCACTCATCACTCAGAGGAGAAAAAGAACATGGAATGGACGAAGGACATGGCTGTCGGTATTGATACGATCGACGAGCAGCACAAGGAGCTGTTCAAGAGGATCAATGGGCTATTGCATGCCATCAAGGAACACCGCTGCAAGTCAGAAGTAGACGGGACCATTACATTTCTTGATAATTACGCGCGGTTCCATTTCAGCGAAGAAGAGGAGCGCATGCAGGAGGCCGGGTATGATGGACTTGCGGAGCACCGGAAGCACCATGCCGAGTATCTGAACAACATCAAGGAGCTCAAGGAGCAGGCTGAACAGCCACGCGTCCAGGGGATGTCCTATGAACTGTCGGTGACCACGAACCAGGTCGTCGTGGACTGGATCGTGGACCATATCATGAAAATTGACAGAAAGTTCGGGGAATTCGTTAGAGATAGAGGGTAGGAAGTTAAGAGGGAAGGAGGGTAGGATATAAGCTGAATAAAAAAGATGAGATTCTGACGCCTTCGATCATTCCTGCCTTCTTACCATCCTACGTTCTTACCCACAGGTATTTAAAGCGCCGGCCATTTGTCCGTAACGTTCCCCTTGTCATCGAACTTACAAGCGGTCATGAAAGCATCATGATAGAAGGTGAACCACACGCCATCGGACACGCCCTGCTTCATCCATTTTTCTTTGAGCGCGATGGAGTCCAGGGGATGACTGTCGTAGGCCATGACCCAGAGAGGGTTGGCGTGGGCATGGGTCGGCAGGAGGTCCCCCAGATGCAGCGCTTTCTCGCCTTTTGACTCGATCGTGACGATCTGATGGCCTCCGTTGTGTCCGCCCGTGTGGACCACCGAAATACCGGAAACAACCTCTGCCGTCCCGCTGACCAGATGGAGTCGGTCGCTGTCCTTCATCATCTCGATGTTCAGCGGCCAGTACGTATTCACAGACCGCAGGTTCGGCTGCAGCACGTCCTCCCATTCTTTTTTCTGGATGAGGTGACGTGCATTTGGGAAGGTGAGAGAAAGGTCCCCACCATCGTCCTGCATGACGACCCCGCCGGCATGATCGAAGTCGTAATGGGTCAGCACGACGAAATCGATGTCCTCACGGGTGATCCCAAGCTGCCTGAGCTCATCGAGGACCGACCACTCCTCCCGGACACGGTAGATCTTCTTTTGCTTGTCCGTGAGTTTGTTCCCGAGCCCGGATTCGATGAGGATGAGCGCCTGCGGTGTCTTCAACAGAATGGGCCAGGCGGTCAGGGGAATGAAGTTGTCCTCGGCCGGCGGATATTTTTTCTGCCACAGGACCTTCGGCACGACGCCGAACATGGCGCCGCCGTCCAGTTCGAACCTGCCCCCGTTCAGCCAGGTCAGCTCAAAATCGCCGATCATGAACCCGGTTTTCATAGAGAGCTCCTTACGGCAATAACCAGGTCAAAAACAATTGGACGCGGATCAACGCGGATGCACGCGGATAAGTATTCATGCATGACCTGGGAAAGAAAATACGGCCCGAAGGCCGCATGAATTCAGTTTGAAGCTGATAGCTCATAGTAAAGGCGGTTATCTCCTAACTATGAGCTAAGAGCCATGAGCTCCGTGCCGCATCTCACTTCGCGTACCCCACCTTCTTCAACGCGTCCTCGATCTCGCCAAGGGTCACCGGATCATCGATGGTGGAAGGCGCGACGTAGGGCTCGCTATCGGCGATCTTCCGCATGGTGCCGCGCAGGATCTTGCCGGAGCGCGTCTTTGGCAGGCGCTTCACGACGCAGGTCTCTTTATACGATGCGATGGCGCCGATGGTGTTCCGGATCATCGCAGAAAGCTCTTTGCGGATATCCTCTTCGCTTTTGGTAACGCCGGCCTTCAGGACGCAGAGCCCCAGCGGGACCTGACCCTTGAGACCGTCGTGGACCCCGATGACCGCGCATTCCGCCACGTCCTGGTGTGTCGAGACGACCTCTTCCATCTCGCCCGTGGAGAGACGGTGGCCGGCAACGTTTATCACATCGTCCACGCGGCCCATGATGAAAACGTAGCCGTCCTCGTCGACGTATCCACCGTCGCTGGTAAAGTAATAACCGGGATATATTTTGAGGTAGGCGTCGAGAAAACGATCGTCCGCCTGCCACAAGGTCGGGAGCGTTCCGGGTGGAAGGGGAAGTTTGATGGTGACCAGGCCTGTCTCTTTCGGTGCGGCCTGCTTGCCGTTCGTATCCAGGATCTGCACATTGTATCCCGGCACCGGCTTGGTGGACGAGCCCGGCTTGATGGGAAACTCCTCGATGCCCATGCAGTTGGCAGTGATCGGCCACCCGGTCTCGGTTTGCCACCAGTGATCGATCACCGGTTTTTTCAGAAGTTTGGTCGCCCAGTGGTAGGTATCCGGGTCGAGGCGCTCACCTGCAAGGAAGAGATACTTGAATCCGGAAAGGTCATACTTCTTCAAAAATTCGCCCTTGGGGTCCTCTTTCTTGATGGCGCGGAACGCCGTGGGCGCGGTGAACATGACCTTGACCCCGTGCTGGGATATGACCCTCCAGAAGGCCCCTGCATCCGGCGTTCCGACGGGTTTTCCCTCGTACAGGACCGTGGTGCAGCCCGCGAGCAACGGGGCGTAAACGATATACGAGTGACCCACGACCCATCCCACGTCGGACGCCGCCCAGTAGACGTCGCCAGGATTCACGCCGTAGATGTTCTTCATGCTCCAGTGGAGCGCCACGGCGTGACCGCCGTTATCCCGCACCACGCCCTTGGGCTTTCCGGTCGTGCCCGAGGTGTAGAGGATATACAGAGGGTCCGTCGCCTTGACGGGCGTGCAGCCGACTGGTTTCGCCTTGGCCATGAGCTCATCCCAGTCCAGGTCGCGTCCGGCGATCAGGGGAGCTTTGACGATCTGCCTCTGGAAGATGATGCATTTCTCCGGTTTGTGCTCGGCCTCCTCGATGGCCTTGTCGAGCAGGGGTTTGTATTCAAGGAGCTTCTTTCCTTCGAGCGCGCCCGACGCGGTGATCATGACCCCGGGTTTCGCGTCATTGATCCTGATGGCAAGCTCGTGGGGTGCGAAACCGCCGAAGACCACGGAGTGGACCGCGCCCAGCCGCGCACAGGCCAGCATGGCGATGGCGGCCTGGGGGATCATGGGCATGTAGATGATGACGGTCGTACCCTTGGTGACGCCCGAGTCTTTTAAAACGCCGGCGAACCGGGAGACCTGGTCGAGGAGTTCCTTGTAGGTGAACTTCTGGACCGTGTTGGTCACCGGACTGTCGTAGATGATCGCTGTCTGGTCGCCTCTGCCGTTGTTCACATGACGGTCAACGGCGTTGAAGCAGGTGTTCATCTCGCCGCCGGTGAACCAGCGGTAGAAAGGCTTGTTGGCATCATCCAGGACCTTGTCCCACTTCTTGTCCCAGGTGATCGCCTCAGCGGCCTCTCCCCAGAATCCCGCGGGATCCTGGATGCTTTTTTGAAAAACGTCCTCGTACTTTCCCATGCTGTTCCTCCCCCGAAGCAATATGTGTAAGCAGGACCGGGGCCTCCCTGAAAGGTCCGTCCGCCGTGTTGTGAATAAACCGAGTTTCCGCAACGACCGCATCCACTATAATGAGCGGTCTGTACTTCTGTCAAGAGCTATTGCGATGCCTCAAATTGGAAGTAGTGAAAAGATGCGGCATCGGGCGTAGTGAGCCACCTCCCCAACCCCTCTATCCTATTCCCCTCACCCCTGCCCCTCTCCCTCGGAGGGGAGAGGGAAAAAGGGAGAGGGTGCTCGCATGAGCTATTTCGCTTCCATCAATTCCCTTAGCACGTAAGGCAGGATCCCCCCATGGAGATAGTAGTCCACCTCGATCGGCGTGTCGATCCGCGAAAGGAGGACCACCTCCCGCCGGCTTCCGTCCTTGCGCCGTATCGCCAGGGTGATATCCTGCTGGGGCCTGAGGTCATCCGCCCCGAGGATGTCGAACTCTTCATCACCTCGGATAGAAAGCGACTGAACGGAATCTTCGTCTTTGAACTGGAGGGGGAGGATGCCCATGCCCACCAGGTTGGAACGGTGTATCCGTTCGAAGCTCCTGGCGATAACGGCACGAATGCCGAGAAGCCGGGTCCCTTTGGCCGCCCAGTCCCTCGATGAACCGGTGCCGTATTCTTCGCCGCCGAACACGATCGTCGGCGTACCCTGTGTCCGGTACCGTTCCGCGGCATCAAAGATCGACATCGTATCGCGGGAAGGATGGTAGAGGGTGACGCCACCCTCCACGGCCGAACCATCCGCGTTTGGCGGCATCATGAGATTTTTGATGCGCACGTTGGCAAAGGTGCCCCGTACCATGACCTCGTGATTGCCCCGCCGGGTGCCGTAACTCTGGAAGTCGGCCTTTGCCACGCCCTGTTCGAGCAGGTACCGGCCCGCCGGCGTGGTTTCCTTGATGGAACCGGCAGGACTGATATGATCGGTCGTAAGCGAGTCGCCGAATATGCCGAGGCTGCGGGCACCAGAGATTGCACCGATCACAGCGGGCTGCATGGAGAAATCACTGAAGAAGGGCGGCTGGGCGATATAGGTGGAACCTGGCCAGGCGTAGACCTGATCCGCCACCGAAGCAACCCTGTTCCACAAGACATGGTCCTTTGTGAAGTCCGCGTAGAGTCTCCGGTACGTTTCAGGGTCTGTGGCATATTTCAAAAGCGCATCCACTTCAGCGCTGCCCGGCCAGATATCGCGGAGGTAGATCTTGCTGCCGTCCTGTGCCGTGCCGAGGGGATCGCTGTCAGGGTCCCAGAGCACCGTACCGGCAAGGGCGAAGGCAACGACGAGCGGCGGGCTCATCAGGAAGTTCGCACGGAGGTTTGGATGGATCCTCGCTTCGAAGTTCCGGTTGCCCGACAGCACGGCCGCGCAGACAAGATCGTTCTGAACGATGGACCGCTCAATCTCTTCATCGAGGGGACCGGAGTTGCCGATGCAGGTGGTGCAGCCATAGGCGGCAACCGTAAATCCCAGCCGTTCCAGGAAAAAGAGCAGTCCGGCCTTTTCGAGGTACGCTGTCACGACGCGCGAACCCGGCGCGAGCGACGTCTTTATGCCTTTTCTAATGGCGAGGCCTTTTTCGACGGCTTTCTTCGCGAGCAGGCCGGCGGCGATCAGCACCGACGGATTGGAGGTGTTGGTGCAGGACGTGATGGCCGCGATGATGATGTCTCCTGATCCGACGTCAAGACCCTCCCCTGTGTTGAAACGTTTTCCCAGATCGGAAGCGTTTTTCGCAAAGCCGTTCTCAACTCCCGGTTTGACATACAGTTCGGCAAACCTGTTCTTCAACCGGGGAAGTTCAATGCGGTCCTGGGGACGCCGGGGACCGGCAACGGAGGGGACGACCGAGGAAAGGTCGAACTCAAGGACGCGTGTGTAGTCGAGGTCACCGCTCTTCGGCATACCGAAAAGGTTCTGAGATCTAAAATAGGCGGCGAACGCCGCGATCTCGTCGTCCGTGCGTCCGGTCCTGCGGAAATATTCGATCGTAACATCATCAACGGGGAAGAAACCCATGGTCGCGCCGTACTCGGGCGACATGTTCGCGATCGTTGCCCGGTCCGGCACGCTTAGGCAAGAGGCGCCGGTCCCGAAGAACTCAACGAAAGCGCCGACGACCTTCTGCTGCCGCAGCAGTTCGGTGATCGTCAGCACGAGGTCTGTGGCTGTTACGCCTTCGTTCAGTTTTCCCGTGAGGTTCACGCCCACCACATCGGGGGTGAGAAAATAGAGGGGTTGGCCGAGCATGCCGGCCTCGGCCTCGATCCCGCCCACTCCCCAGCCGACAACGCCGATGCCGTTGATCATGGTGGTATGGCTGTCGGTGCCGACGAGGGTGTCGGGGTAATAGAGGTCCTGTTTGCGATGAACGCCCCGCGCCAGGTATTCCAGATTGACCTGGTGGACAATGCCGATGCCCGGCGGGATCACCCGGAAGGTCTTAAATGCGTTCATGCCCCATTTCAGGAACTCGTAGCGTTCCCGGTTGCGGGAGAATTCTTTTTCCATGTTCATCTTGAGGGAATCGGGCTTTCCGTAGCTGTCGACCTGGACCGAATGGTCAACGACAAGGTCGACGGGAACGAGGGGCTCGATGATGCGGGGGTCTTTGCCCATTCTGCGGGCAGCGCCGCGCATGGCGGCAAGGTCGCAGAGGAGGGGAACGCCGGTGAAGTCCTGGAGAAGGATGCGCGCGACGACGAAGGGGATTTCAGCGGTGCGATGGGCCGTGGGCTTCCAGGCCGCAAGCTGCCGGACATGCGCTTCCGTAACTTTCTTGCCGTCGCAATTGCGAAGGACCGATTCGAGGACGATACGGAGCGAGACGGGGAGACGGGAGACCGGGCCGAGCCCGGCCTGCTCGAGGGCGGGAAGGGAATAGAGCGTTCCCTGTTTGCCCGTACCGGGATCGAATTCTTTGAGAGTATTAAAGGGATCGTGGGTCATGAATTCATTCTTCCCCGAAATGCTGAAGATCCAGATCCGACACCCGTGAACGCGAATATAATATCGAGGTAGGGGCGGCCCTGGGTGGCCGCCCGCATTCAGGGCAACCACGCAGGGTTGCCCCTACAGATTTCCGTCTTCCGGTCATATCACGAACAGATCGACATATTCGTTCACCGGCATCGCCCCCAGCGCAGCATGATCGAGGCTGACATCGAGAATCGCCTTCTGCTGTTTCGAGGGGAACCGGCGGCCGAGGTTGGTCTTGAACTTCTCGACCAGGACCGGCATGCCTTCCTTGCGGCGGCGGCGGTGGCCGATGGGGTACTCCACCATCACCTCCGGAAGCTTCGTGCCGTCCTTCAGCTCCACGGACAGGCCGTTGGCGATGGAGCGTTTTTCGGGATCATGGTAGTCCTTCGTGAATTGCTTGTCTTCGCTGCACTCGATCTTGTCGCGGAGTGCGTCGATACGTGGATCGTTCGCCACGCTGTCCTCGTAATCGGCGGCGGTGAGCCGTCCGAACAGGAGCGGCACAGCGACCATATACTGGATGCAGTGGTCCCGGTCGGCGGGGTTGTTGAGCGGTCCTTTCTTGTCGATGATGCGGATGGCAGCCTCGTGGGTGCGAATGGAGATCTTCTTGATGTCGTCCGCGGTCTTGCCCATGGCCTTCAGTCTCCCGTGCAGGGTCATGGCGCATTCCACGGCTGTCTGGGAATGGAATTCCGCGGGGAAGGATATCTTGAAGAGCACGTGTTCCATAACGTACGATCCGTAGGGCCGCTGGAACTTGAACTCATTCCCTTTGAACAGTACATCATAGAAACCCCAGGTCTTTGCCGTCAAGGCCGACGGATAGCCCATCTCGCCCTTCAAGGCCATGAGGCTGAGTCTCACGCCGCGGGCGGTCGCATCGCCGGCCGCCCAGGATTTCCGCGAACCCGTATTGGGGGAATGGCGGTAGGTCCTGAGGGATTGCCCGTCGATCCAGGCGTTGGAGACCGCATTGATGACCTCCTCGCGGCTGCCGCTGAGCATCCTGGTCACCACGGCGGTCGTGGCTACTTTCACCAGAACCACATGGTCAAGACCGACGCGGTTGTAGGAGTTCTCCAGGGCGAGCACTCCCTGGATCTCGTGTGCCTTGATCATGGCGGTCAGAACATCCTTCATTCCCAGAGGTTTCTTGCCCTCGGAAACCGCCTTGCGGGAAAGATAGTCCGCAGCCGCGAGGATGCCCCCCAGGTTGTCGGAAGGATGGCCCCATTCCGCGGCAAGCCAGGTGTCGTTGAAATCAAGCCAGCGGATCATAGCGCCGATGTTGAAGGCCGCCTGGACCGGGTCAAGCTGGAACTGAGTACCGGGGACCTTCGCGCCGTTGGGGACGACCGTGCCCGGGACGATCGGTCCCAGAAGCTTCGTGCAGGCGGGATACCCGAGCGCTTCAAGCCCGCAGCCCAGGGTGTCGATCAGGCAGTGCCGGGCCGTATCATAGGCCTCCTGCGAGGTGACCGTGTAATTGCAGACGTAGTCGGCGATATCGGCGAGGACCTTGTCGGGATCGGGCCTGACGTTGGAGATGTGAGAACTCATTGAGATAGTATCCTTTCATCATTTCAGGTAATGAGATCGTCCTGCCAGGAATAACCGAAGGTAAGAGGGTAGGAATGTAGGAAGGTAAGCAAACTGCCCTGCCGAACCAGGTGTCTCTTTCCTTCTTTCCCTCTTACCTTCTTACGTTCTTACTTTCTCTCCCTGATCGGCACATACTTCCGGTCGTCCTCGCCGATATAGTTGGCCGAGGGCCTGATGATCTTGTTGTCCAGGCGCTGCTCGATGATGTGCGCTCCCCAGCCGGTGGTCCGTGATATGACGAAGATGGGCGTGAACATGAGGGTGGGCACCCCCATCATGTGGTACGATACGGCGGAATACCAGTCCAGGTTGGCGAACATGTTCTTCTCCCGCTTCATGACCGCCTCGATGCGGTCGGCGACGGAAAAGAGCTTCATATTGCCGCCGTCGCTGCAAAGGCTCTTCGCGAGCTCTTTGATGATGGGATTTCGCGGGTCGCTCACCGTGTAGACGGGATGTCCGAAGCCGATAATGATCTCCTTGTTGGCAACGCGGATCTTGATATCGTTCTCCGCTTCTTCGGCGTTGCGGTAGCGCCTCTGGATCTCATGGGCCGCTTCGTTGGCGCCGCCGTGCTTCGGTCCCCGGAGGGCGCCGATAGCGCCGGTGATGGAGGAGTGAACATCGGAAAGCGTCCCGGTGATCACGCGCGCGGCAAAGGTCGACGCGGTGAACTCATGCTCCGCATAGAGGATAAGCGACTGATCGAGCGCCTTCTCATGGAGAGTTGAGGGCTTCCTGCCGTGCAGAATGTGAAGAAAATGTCCGGCCACGGTCTCGTCGTCCGTTTCAACGTCGATCCGGATGCCGCTCTGGCTGTAGTGCCACCAGTAGATGAGCATGGAGCCGAACGACGCCACCAACCGGTCGATGATGTCCCGCGTGCCCTGAATATTACGGTCCTCTTTCTCGGGAAGCACGGTGCCGAGGATGGAGCAGCCGGTGCGCAGCACGTCCATGGGATGGGCCGCCGCCGGGATGTGCTCCAGCACCGTTTTCACCTGGACCGGCAGGCCGCGCAGGCTTTTCAGCTTCTTGCGGTAATCCTTCAGGTCCGACTCTGACGGAAGGTCGCCGTGAATGAGCAGAAAGGCCACTTCTTCGAACGTTGACTGCCGCGCGAGTTCAACGATGTCATAGCCCCGGTAATGGAGGTCGTTCCCGGTCCGCCCCACCGAACAGACGGCGGTGTTGCCCGCCATCACGCCGGAAAGCGCGACTGATTTCTTTACTTTGGTCGTTATTACATCAGTCCCATTGCTCATTTTATTTCCTCCTTGGAAAAGATCGCGTCAAGCTTCTGCTCGAAAGCATGGTAGTCAAGGTAATCGTAGAGTTCCGCCCGGGTCTGCATCAGGCCGATCACATTCTTCTGGGATTCCTCTTTGCGGATCGTGCCATAGACGGCAAGCGCTGCCTTGCTCATGGCCCGGAACGCGGAAAGAGGGTACAGGATGAGGGAAACGTCGGCGCCGCGCAGTTCTTCCACCGTATAGAGGGGGGTCGAGCCGAACTCGGTGATATTGGCGAGTATCGGGACCTTCACTGCCTGGGCGAATTTCTTGTACTGGGAGAGATCGGTGATCGCTTCGGGAAAGATCATGTCCGCGCCGGCCTCGACGCAGGCGCAGGCCCGGTCGATCGCGGCGTCAAGTCCCTCGACGGCGAGGGCGTCGGTTCGTGCCATGATGACAAAGTCGGAATCGGTCTTGGCATCGACGGCTGCCTTGATCCGGTCCACCATCTCTTCCTTGCTGACAATGGCCTTGCCGGGCCTATGGCCGCAGCGCTTGGCCTGGACCTGGTCCTCGATATGCACGGCAGCCGCTCCATGCTTGATCATGGACCTGATCGCGCGGGCGATGTTGAAAGCGCCGCCCCATCCCGTGTCGATGTCCACCAGCACCGGCAGATCGGTAATATCGGTGATGCGCCGGACATCGGTCAGCACATCTTCCATCGTGGTGATGCCGAGGTCGGGAACGCCCAGCGAACCGGCGGCAACGCCGCCGCCGGAAACGTAAAGTGCTTTGAATCCCGAGCGCTCAGCAAGGCGCGCCGCAAAGGCGTTGATCGCGCCTACGACCTGGAGCGGTTTTTCTTCACGCACAGCAGCCCGAAAACGGGTGCCCGGCGAGATAGGTCTTGTCATTTCAAAATCCTCCTTGACGGTTGGAGAGTTTCACCTCAGCCTTACACTTCTACTATAAGAGCAAAACCCGAGCCAATATCCAGTGAATCTATTTATTGTTCTGGAAATATGTAAACAATTGTTATTATGGGAAATAAAATAGACAGGTGCTTATGTTTTAGCTATACGTTGTTTATTATAGCGCAAAAATTAGCAATAAATGAAAAATATTGCAGGCATGATGTTGCATTACTTCGATGTCACGATACCGTACTTCTTTATCTTATAGTAGAAATTCCTCAGAGCAACATCCAGGAGCTTGGCTGCTTTTTCCCGATTCCCTCCCGATTCCGTGAGTGCCCGCGTGATCGCCGCCCGTTCCGCTTCAGCAACAACGTCCGCGAGAGGGCGCACGACCGCAGTCTGCTCCAGGGCAAGGAACGCCTCGTTTATTTTCTCGCACTCCAGGAGCGGCAGATGCTGCGTGTCGATCACCCTCTCCTGGGGCCGCATGTTTATCATTGCCCTGCCGAGGACGTTCTCGAGTTCACGGACATTGCCGGGCCAGGGATATTTCATCAGTTCCGACACGGCTTCGGGTGCCATGCCCATTACCTGCCTGCCGAATTCCTGGTTCAGCCGGAATATGATATGTTCAACGAGCCGCGGGACATCCTCCTCGCGTGTCCGCAGCGGAGGAATGGCGATCGGCAGGACATTCAGGCGGTAGTAGAGGTCGCCTTTGAAGGTGCCGTCCTTCACTTTCTGCTCCAGATTGATGTTGGTGGCCGTTATCACCCGCACATCGACGGGAACAGGCACGGTGCTGCCGACGCGCACGATCTCTCGCTCCTGCAGGACCCGAAGCAGTTTCCGCTGGAGCGACAGGCTGATCTCCCCGATCTCATCGAGAAAGATGGTGCCGCTGTTCGCCTCCTCGAAGAGGCCTTTCTTGCCGCCTTTCAGGGCGCCGGTAAAGGCGCCTTCCACGTATCCGAAGAGCTCGCTCTCCAGTAGGTTCTCGGACAGAGCCGCGCAGTTGACCCGTACGAACTGCCCTTTCTGACGGGTGCTCGCGTTGTGGATGGCGTGGGCAAAGAGCTCCTTGCCGGTCCCGCTTTCTCCCCGCAGCAGCACCGTGGCAGGGGTTTCCGCTGCCCTGCGGGCCTGGTCCTTTGCCGCGACCATAGCAGGGCTGATGCCGATAATATCGCCCCACGTATACCGGGCATGGAGGTGCCGGATCAGTTTTTTGGCCCTGGCGAGTTCATCGGTAAGGGCCATGATCTCAGAAATGTCGTGGATCGTTCCCACGCTGCCGTGGATCGTTCCGTCGATAAAGATGGGCGCGACATTGACGATGACCTCTTTCTTGGCCGGCCCGACCTTCATCCTGACGTTCCGCACGGGTTTCCCGGTCCTGAGTATCTGGAGGTGCATGCTGTCGCCCTCGGCAATGTCGACGGTCACCGGTTTGTTCAACACCGCCTCAGGCGGCAGACCGGTGATCCTCGTGTACGCCGAGTTCACGATGATCGTGTTGCCTTTTTCATCGGCAACGGAGATGGCATCCTCCGTGGCATCGATCACGGCTTCCAGCAGGTTGCGGGATTGCCAGAGGTAGGACACCTGATCGGTGAGGTCCTTGACCTCGGTGATATCGCGGAACACGGCGACCGCGCCGACGACCTGGCCCGTGTCACTCCGGAGGGGAACGCGGTTCGTGATGATGGTCGTCGCGCCCAGGGTCTGCTGACGGTTGAGCTCTTCTGCGCCTTCGGAAAGCACGATGTGGAGTCGCGTGTTGGGAATGACCTGTACCGCCTCGCGACCGACAACCTCTTCGGCCTTCAAGCCGGTGATGCGCTCCGCCGCTTTGTTAAAGAGGGTCACGACGCCCGCTTCATTGACTGCGATCATTCCATCGTGGGTGGAGTTCAGGATCGTCTCGATCTCTTGCTGGGTGATAGCGGCCATATGTTGCGTTGTCTTTTTGTAAGACGCCTTTCAGAAAAATGTAAGTGCACTAAAAAACTACATGAATTTCGAGATAATGTAAAGAAGTAACATGGAAAAATATTGCAGTTAAGTAACTAATTGAATGTAAACATGTAAATGCGCTTATTGAAAAATAGCAATATTGGTTGACAGGTGAACAAATGTTCACTATAATAGGGACCATGTCAATCATAATTGATGAACCGGTCAAGGTCGGTGCTGTATTCAGCAGGGGGGCCATCCGCCCGGTCTGGTTCGCATGGAACGGCAGGCAGGTCAGGATCAAGGAGACGACCTTTATCTGGACGACCTTCGAGGGGAGCTCCACGATCCATCATTACTCCGTGAGCGACGGAAAGGGGCTGTATGAGATTTGCTTTCAGAGCGACAGCCTGCACTGGCGGTTGGCGCGAGCGGAGGAGAAATAACCCCTTTTTCACCGCAGAGCTCGCAGAGCCCGCAGAGGAGGGAAGAGGCCAGTCGACTCTGATCTCAATGATCTCGCGGGTCAAATGATCAAGAAAGGAAACAGTGGAGATGACAGATCGGGATGCTTTGAATCAGATCACAGATGTTATCATCGGAGCTGCAATAGAAGTACATCGTGCCCTCGGTCCAGGGCTCTTAGAATCAGCATATGAGTCCTGCATGGTATTTGAAATTGTCGATCGGCATCGACTCAAGGTGGAACAGCAAAAACCCTTTCCGGTAATTTATCGCGGGGTGAGGCTTGATTGCGGATACCGACTTGATCTGCTTGTCAGCGATCTGGTAATTGTGGAGTTGAAGTCAGTTGACAGGCTTTTGCCCATTCATGAGGCGCAAATGCTTTCCTACTTGAAACTTTCCGGATGTAAGGTTGGTTTGCTGATCAACTTCAATGTCAAGGTCTTGAAGGATGGCATTAAGCGAGTAGTGAATAAATATTAGTGATGTAGACTCCTCGCTCTCTGCGAGCTCTGCGTTGAAAAAGGTGGTATCGCTATTTCTTTCTGGTTTGGTATTAAGTGAGAAGTGAATGGCTATTAGTTGCGGTTTAATTAAACTCAGCGTTCTCAGCGATCTCTGCGGTGAAAAATTAATTTTTTGATCTTTAATCTCGGACGATGTTTGGTAACAAGTGGGCAAAAAATGAGAACTATACTGCATATTGATATGAACGCATTCTTCGCCTCGGTGGAGCAGCGGGCGGACCCGAAACTCCGTGAAAGGCCCATGGCCGTCGGGGGATCGAGCCACCGCGGTATCATCCTGTCGCCGTCCTATGAGGCGCGTGCCTTCGGCGTCAAGACCGGGATGCAATACCATGAAGCGCGAAAGAAGTGTCCGGACATCATATTGGTCCCTGCCTCACCCGGGAAGTACTCCCATGCCTGCAAACAGCTCATCACGATCTGGGAGCGGTTTTCGCCGCTCGTCGAACTGTTCTCCATCGATGAAGCGTTCCTTGATGTCACGGGTTGCGAGCCGCTTATGGGTGATCCGGTGCAGATCGCGGTTCGTCTGAAAAATGAGATATGGGAGATCATGGGGCTCACCTGCTCGGTCGGCATCGCGCGGAATAAGCTGCTCGCCAAGTTGGGCAGCGACCTGTTGAAGCCCGACGGCATTGTGCTCATTTCCCCTGGCGACGAACAGGAGGTGCTGGAGGAGCTGCCCGTCAAAGAAATTTGCGGCATCGGACCGAATTTAACGCGGCAATTGTCAGCCATGGGCATTCATACCTGCGGGGAACTCGGGCGGGCGCCGTTTGCGAAGCTGACGGCGCGGTTCGGTGTCCTCGGTGAGCGTCTTCGTGACATGGGACAGGGTGTCGACGACGATCCCGTGGTCTCCCGCGCGGAACAGGACGAAGAGAAATCCAAATCCGTGGGCCACAGTATGACGCTTGAGCAGGATTGCGGGGACCTCGATATGATCCAGCGGCATCTGCTGCAGCTCTGCGAAAAGGTGGGACGCAGGTTGCGGCGCGGGGGATACACCGGTCATACAGTATCTCTGACCCTGCGCTATGCGGACTTCCATACCTTTTCGAGGCAGCAGCGTTTTCATCGTCCCGTCGACCACGGGCTGGATATCTTTGCGGCCGCGTCGGCGATCCTGGAGCGGATCTCGCTCGAGCAGCCAATAAGACTTGTTGGCGTGAGCGTGTCGGGTCTCGACCGTCAGATGTTGCAGGTCCCTTTGTTCGAGGAGGAGCGGAAACGGAAGTTCACCGCAGAGGCCATGGATGACATCAATGACCGCTATGGTGACTTCACGGTAACGTGGGGCACGCTTGCCGAACGATACCGGCATGAGCGGGTCATCTCACCGGCATGGCGGCCGGGAGGTGACCGGGAATACTGAACGGCACTATGTTACCGCAGAGATCGCTGAGCTCGCGGAGAAAAGAGAATACTAGAAGTTAAGACTTAAACTTGCCGTCTCATCTTTATACAAGACTCCGCGGTCTCTGCGCGCTCTGCGGTGAAATAGGATTTAAAAGGATCTAACATGAAATACAAAATAACCGAACGGCAGCATGCGATCTATGAGTTTATCCGAGGGGCGATCGCGACCAGAGGCATGCCGCCGACCATGCGGGAGATCGGCGCGAAATTCGGCATCCGGTCCACGAATGGTGTCGAGAAGAACCTGATGGTCCTCGAGCAGGGCGGCTACATCAGCCGGGAGCGCGGCAAATCCCGCGGCATTGGCGTGGTCGGCGGCTCGCGGTCGGCAGATGTCGTCCCGCTCCTCGGACGGGTAGCTGCCGGCGCGCCGGTGCTGTCGCCGGAGAACAAAGAGGGTGATATTGCGGTGGACCTTTCCCTTTTCGCCCTCAAATCATCCCAACAGGTCTTTGCGCTGGGTGTCCGGGGCGAGAGTATGATCGAAGCGCACATCCTCGACGGTGACACGGTCCTTGTGCAGGAGCAATCTGTCGCTACGAACGGCGATATTGTCGTCGCCCTGGTCGACGGCGATGCAACGGTCAAACGGTTCTTTCTGGAGAACGGCCGTGTGCGGCTGCAGCCGGCGAACCGTACTATGAATCCGCTGTATTTCGACGGCGGAGACCTGCGCATCATTGGCAAGGTCGTGGGTGTGCTGCGGAGACTGTCCTGACCCCGCTTCTTTAGTTAGTTATGAATCAAATTCTACTCATAACGGCAGGAATATTTTACCACGAAGGCACGACCAAAAGTAGGCGCTTCTAAGCGAGACACAAAGTACGGCCT
>CAYPOT010000052.1:0-26525 GCA_964412455.1 uncultured Nitrospiraceae bacterium
TAATGTATTGTAATCCAAGAAGTTCTCTGCGTCCTCCGCGTCCTCTGCGGTGAAAATTTTGACATTACGATGGGATAACGAGGGAGGTGCAGTATGAATAACATGAAGATGACAATGATCCTGGCACTCACGATCGCGCTGGCGATGACCGCTCTGCCGGCCTTCGCGCAGCGGCGAATGCAGGATCCGCCGCCTGACGACCGGCAGCAGGAAGAAGGCGAAATCGCACCGGACCCCGGACAGGGCGGCCCGCCGTCGGAAGAGCGGCGCGAGGAGATCAGGAAAAAGATCGAGGCCGTCCGGATCTGGCGGCTCACGGAGGAACTGAAGCTCGACGCCGCGACGAGCGCGCAGCTCTCGTCGCTCTTGAGTTCCCTGGACCAGAAGCGCCGGGACCTCCATCGCGAGCAGAGGGAGGCCATGCGGGAGCTGCAGTTATCCCTCCGGGCGGCAAAGCCCGAGGAGTCGAAGATCAAGCCGCTGCTCGAAAAAGTTGAAAGGAACCATCGAGCCATGCAGGAACTGCGGGACCGGGAGATCAAGGGAATGAAGAAGTTCCTCACCATCGAGCAGCAGGCCCGGTTCCTGCTCTTCCAGAAGGCGTTCCAGCGCGAAATGCGCGGCATGATCTCCGGCGCCCGCGGCGGCGGTGCGGGCAGAGGCGGCAGGGGCATGGGACCGGGACGCGGCCCAGGCCAGGGGCCTGGCATGGACGTCAAACCGCCGGAGAACAGATAGACAGTTACTGTTTAGTATCTATAGAGAAGCGCTGAACAGGGGATAGCTGCTGCTAAGCCTGAGTTGCAGGGAACTCGGGCTTTTTTTATTGAGCGGAACCCGTCAGTTTCATCCTATGAACTCCAATTGCCGACAAAAAAGGCTTGACCGGACTTGCCGGAAGAGCCCACGGATTCGACGGGTCCGAACCCATTTCTGAATTTGAGCCAGTGTCAGTCCACGTAGTGCTCCCCTTAAGGGTTAATGCAACCGGATTGCTACTACGACCATAAACGATATAATGCGTTGCCCCTTCCACTGCGCTCCAATTTAGAACGACACCCTTCTGCTCGCTGCTTAACGTGACGCTGGCGGGTGCCGATGCCAGGGTCTGGTTGATCGGGTTGACAGCCGCAACATAATAAGTGTAAGTGCCAGGGCTGAGATTTCCGCTTGAAGTAGGAGACAACGCAAGGTTCGAGGGTGATGAGCCCTCGGCCAATGGATGGTATTCAAATTCTTGTCTGTGTCCGTGATCAAGATGTTCGTCTGCAATGTTGATAATCCCGACGACATACTTCTCAGGCGTCCATTTTAACGGATATGAGGGCGCATTGCTGTGTTGAATATAATAGGAATACACGATGCGGCCCTTGTTAAGTTGAGACGAAACACCGTATATTCTGTCTTTGCCCTGTATTCCGCTGAAAATCGGCACTTCAATAGCATTGCCGCCGGTTTTGTAAGTAAGATAATAGTCAATGGGATATCCAGACGTTCTATGGTCTCGGATACTGTAAAATAAAACAAAAAGCTCACCATCGTGAAAATTATCATAGTCCATTATGTCGATTATACGGTCAGTATTAATATCGCCCACTGATGAACCTCCTCCAGGGAATCTTACTACATACTCCTGTTGCTCGCCCAGAAACTGATGCAAGTCAGAGCAATAATAAGGGGCGTTTCCATTTACATTGCTACCCCAAAATTTCGCCCCGTAATAATCAAGTGCTTTGATAATTATGTCTCCAAAATACAATGTCTGTTGCCCCGTCCATTTCCATCTGCCATACTTCCAAGTAGAAATTTCGCCGTACTGGCACGGAAATTCTTTGGTTTCCCAAATATTATTCGCGTCTCTTTTTATATAGATAGCTTTATTCCCTGTCCTGGCAATAACGGAATGTCTTTCTGTATAGGGACTTCCTTCAGTGTGTTCAAGGCTCAAGGGACTCTGCTGCCATTCTTTCCCTGTATCATTTAGGAAAATACCGCCACTGTAATCGTAGCCGAGCTGATATCCCTTGTATCCTCTATAACTAATGTTATTGGTTCTTCTGCCCGATGCCCAGGAAGAACTATATTCAGTTTTCAGATAAGCCCAGCACGACGGATTGGTGGAACCTGTAGGCGGATACTGCTCACTCCAGTAACCTATAACCGTACAGCCATAATTCCGGAGAGAAGCAGACCATCTCAAGTTAAACTCTTCATCGTCCATAGTATAATATACTTTGTGGTAATTTTTCTCTTCGTTACTATTAATCACCAACGAGGTTGTATATGTGCTGTCAAAATACATCTCGCCCGGCAGAGAAAAAGTATTTGCGGGCTTTAGCGAATAAGAGTTGTTTTGAACATTCATCTCAAACGGCATAAGGGCCGTGATCTTGATTCTGTTTCCGTTGGGTTTTTTACCATAGGGCGCCGTGCTGACAAGGAAGACATATTCTTTTACACTTTTTACGTCGAAAATTTTTCCTATGACCGCATCTTGCTCATTGCCCAGTTTCCCCTTGTAGACCAGCCAATATTTAACTTCCTGTGCGTCTGATGGAATGGAACTGTTGAAATCGAAGGTAAATTCAGAAGCAGACTCCGAACCCGATGAGATCGTTCCCGTTAAATAAACCTCCCCGGAACCACCCATAACTAACTGGTCGCTGCCGGCAGGCTTGTACTGGTACAAGATGGCAAATTTGCCTACACTCATCTCTTCATTAGGAGTTGAATTTTTTACCTTCAGTTTTACACCCGCAATATTTCCGAAACCATCTCTTACGGTTTTCGCATCTACTGCCTCCATCTGTCCCCGGAAGAAATATTTCAACAACCCGGCGGAATAGCCCACGGCACGGGGAATGAGCTTTTGCGCATAATCGCCATAAACATGACCGTCCATCGGCGGGATGACCGCATATGACGATAAAGGATCAAGCTCATCCAAATAAAGCACAAGGTAACCAACGCCTGCGAGGCGATAACCGCTGTCTCCGTCGGCAATCTTCTTGTAGTACGGTCTTGCTACCGTCTGACCCGGAAATACCGGGTCGGGGATGATGTAGTCCTGGACTACAACGCTTGATGACTTGGAGGGAAAGGGAAAGCCTGAAAATAGTGTATCGTCACTGACATAATTTGCGTTGGTGTACTCTGATAAGCCCATGTTCTGATTCAGGGTCACATTGGGATTCGTCCCGTCATACTGATTCGTGTCGAGAAGATTCGCTATGGGAACAGGCGCTTGCGTGCCGAAGACGCCGGGTTGGCCCAACATGGATGCACTGGCAAATATGGGGTTGGCAAGTGCGTTCGTCCATATTGCTGCTCGCTGCGGATCGCCGCTTGACGGCGTGTCTTTGACCCATTCTTCATATGCGTCTAAATAATGACCGTCATCTCTTGCATGCTCCGGCACGCTCTGGTCCTGCACTAAATGCATAAGCTGGCCAAGGCCCCGGAAGGTCTCAGCGAAGTTTGTGTTGCGCGTTGCCTGATTCGACGATGTCAACGCCTTGAAGAAATAGTCCCTGACGTCAAACCACGAATAATGTCCGCCAGGATTCTGCGTGCCGATGGGGCTCTGCGACCACAATATGGCTGACTTCCCGCTTAAGACCCCTGAGCCCCAAACTCCGGTAAAACCTGCTTGAACCAATGGTTTCAACGGATTGTGGAAATGATTTACGGACCGCACATATGGCGGCGTCCCCTCGGGCTTGTCTTCATATCTGCCGCCGAGCTTCAACCATGTATAGACTTCTTTATCGTAAAAAAGTTCATCAATTCCTCTGTTGAGACCCAGGTTGCTCTTCAAATAACTATCGAGAGAAAAACCGCTTATCGTCTTCTTGGCTATTTCGTCATTTATAGATCCATGGGTTTCTACGCTTAATGCAAAGCCCGTCGCGGCTGAACATACCAAGAATAAAGACAAAACTAGCCAGCATATCAGATGTCTGGTCATAATCAATTATCCTCCCATTTATAGAGCGTACCGGGTTTTTCTCCATAAAGATATTGCCATTCATCCCGTATTGCTTTTATAAGAAGTTTTTGCTTTTTATAATACCAAGAGCTTTCGTGTTCGCTGTCTTCGGCCGGCGACGGCTTAGAATTTCTCCTCTCCTCCCTCGACTGGAGCCGGGGAAGTTCGACGATGCCACGCCCATGCAGTTTATACTTGAGGTTTTCTGTCCAAGGCCAACCGCGCTCCTGCGCTTTTTTTAATTCTTTCCCCATAAAATGCCAGTTGCCCGTTTCAATACTTGCATAGCCTGGTTTGAAGATAATGAATATAGTCTGACTCTTCCACGAGAAGGGTTGAATAAATGTCGTATAGGATGGGACACGAAAATTTCCTTCTTTGTCCGTTAATGTTTCCCGAATATTTATGATCGATGACATTGTTCCCGTTCCCAGCCCCATAGTTGACTTCTTGTATACAGCCACAATAACCGCGCCTTCGATCGGTTGTTTTGTATCAATGTCCAATATAGTTCCTTGGAATTCTGGCTCATGGTAGATGAGCCAACCAGCCTCGGCAGTGGCTGTCGTTATTGATAATATCAGAATGGCTAATATTGAAAATCTCGCGGATTTCATATTGTCGCTCCTCTCACGCTCAAAGCTTTATCCTCTTCAGCAATGAGTCCTTTTAGCAAGGGTGTTTTATCTCTGAAACCCGGGCCAGTATCTACCATATTTGACTTCCACCGCTCTTCCCGCGTCTTGGCTTTGGGAAGGCCAGTAAGTCTGGGAGCGAATATAAATCTCAAATCATTGTTGTAAAGCCAAGGCAGTTCTACCTGTTTATTGTCCGCATCCTTGACTAATGTCTCTTCAAAATTCAAACCCGAAATGCTGGCATAGCCCGGCTTGAAAACGATGAACGTAGCTTTTGACGACCAGGAAAATGGCTGGATAATGGTCGTGTATGAAGGGATGCGAAACATTCCCTCCTTGTCTGTTAGCGTTTCGCGCACATTGATTATGAACGAGAAGGCGCCTGCGCCCAGCCCCATCGTGGTTTTATTGTACACCGCAACAACAACGGCGCCTTCAAGCGGCTCTTTGGTTTCGGCATCGAATACTTTCCCCCCGAATTCAGGTTTATGATAGATTAGCCAACTCCCGCACGCTGAAGTTGCAAAAGAAAAAAGCAGTAAAAGCGTTATTATTACCTGAATCCTGCACTCTTTTCGTGATGTGAGCGTTTTCAGCCTTTATCAATGCAGGCTTTGACATTTTGACTGTTATTTTCGCCTAACCTGATAAGTGATTCGTGCAAGAAATTTCTTGCACGAGAAATCCCGATAAACAGCGGGTAAAAGCCCGCAAGATATCAATTACGTGCAAGATTCAGGTATTAACTGTCTCATATTTACTTATCCTCCAGGGTCTCACACGGCACATTTCATCTCAATTGTCATGGCTCATTGGAGAATTCAAAATCATTCCTTCACAATAAGTGGCCTTACTAAAAACTTTTAATTCTCCATATACCATCCACGTCACGCAGGAAAAGCACTTGGAAGGAATAAGTTGTGCCGTTACGAACGGTTCTGAGATCATACTCAGCGAAATTGTTTTTGACGGTGACCATGGTAATAGTTCCCATGTCGGCAACAATTTGAGGCACAGTATTTGAAAGCGCCGTGAACTGTTGCTGGTAGGCTGTCATCGAGCTTAATGCAAAATATCTCATCGCGCCCTGAATATATCCCCGCGCGGACGCTTCTTTCATCCCGTCCCACTTCCCTTTGAGAAAAACATCCATTTCTTCCCGTGAGAGAACGTTAACGATGGCTGTCTCGCTGTAGATATTTCCAGCGGTATCGGTGATGGTGACCTTGGGGAAATACAAACCCGGAGTTTGATACTGAGCGGTGACTTTAGTAAGGTTGGGACCTGTCTGGTCCGGCGTGCCATCGCCGTTTGTATCCCAGGAGTAGCCGGAAATAGCGGTAGGAAGATATGCCTCCCCTTCAAGGGTAACATTCAGGGTTGGAATGCCGCTTTCCGGATTGGCCGTGAGCCGTATCTTTTCGTCAAGGGTCTGCGTATTTACTGTTACTGTGTCCGTGGTTTTATATCCGCAGGCGTCGGTGGCAGTGGCGGTTATGATGTTCTGACCCTGTTGTAGAGGCATGATGCCGGCAAAGCGCGTTCCCTGGGTTTGGGCCAGAGCGGAAGCATCGCCGAGGGGACCGGGAGAGTTCAGAACGACCCCTGTTTCGCTGAATGCATTATAAAGATCGCCTTTGATTATTGTTTTTGCTTTGTTTACGATTGTTTGGGTTACAGGCGTGGTTATCTTTACCTCCAGGCAGTTCGTGACACAGTAAACACTGACCCTGATGAATCCGCCCGGGCCGCTCGCGAGTTTTATGGTAAGCGTGTTTTCTGTTTGGAGGGATACGGTCTTTTCGATTTTCTCTATTTTTTGAGAAAAATAATTTTGACGGACAATCTCCTGCCCGTTCAGGCTTATGGCGCCGGAGCTTATCCTGTCTTTGCCAGCTTCCCCATTTTCTATGATGAGCTTATAGGTCGCACCTGTGTTGCAAGCAGGGAATGAATCGTTGAAAACGTTCGGCGCTCCTGTTGTACGTTCATACTTCGTTGGACCGAAGAGCGGAAGAAGCTGGGCAAAACTGTACGATGGGAAAAGCGAAGGGGAAAACATCACAATCAGAAGGCAGAGGATTCTTGTATACATGATTCGACACCCCCATGATGATTTATTCCGATTTTTCATATTTTGATTTTCTATTCTCTCAGCCCCAAGCCGAGCGTCGAAGTAACCACGCAATCTTCCGTGAGAGACCCCCGTCAAGGATATGGAATAGATCTGGACTGCTTAGACCGCGAAACAGAAGGCTGAAAAGCTCAGCCGGAATTTTTTAAGAAAGGTTTTTTTATGAGCTTGAAACGTCTTTGTACATTTTGTGATGTGTGGTGAGTGTGGTGAGTGTGGTGAGTGTAGCAAAAAGGCGTTGATTATGTCAAGCAATAAACCTCGGCAAAAAGCCAAAAACCATGTAGTTTGGATGTCAGGTGTTGCCTCTTACATTAAACCCTTCTTTGATGAGCATCTTTCGCCTTTACCTACCTTATTATTGACAAACAACCCGCCAAGCCCGTATAATCCTGCACATCATCAACAGGAAAGGCAGCGGCCCGCATGAAAAAAATAGTCCAGAAATACTCAAAGTTCCTCAAGCTGACCAGCGTTCAGTTCAACGCCGCGGCGAGAAAAAACGGCGTGAAGTGTACACGGGGATGCCATGAGTGCTGTGCGACAGGGTTCTTTGACATCACGCTCCTCGATGCTCTCCATATCCGTGACCGTCTGAAGAAGGTGCCTGCCCCCATCCGAAAGCGCGTCATCGCTAAAGCGAACGAGCAGCTCGACATCCTGGAGAAGAAAGGCGCCTTTTCCCGGAAAGACCCGCTCCTCAAAACACTGGCGTCCATCGACTCCATCTCCCGCAGGTCGGCGAAGATGCGCTGTCCCGCGCTGGATGACAAGGGTGCGTGCCTTATCTATGACCACCGGCCTCATATCTGCCGCATCTTCGGACCGACCGTACGCGGTCCTCGCCGCGCAGTACGCCTCGAAGGCTGCGGCTACTTCAACCGGGACATACCCGAGACAGACTTCCCCATTCTGCTCAACTACAGCGACGAAGAGGCCATGCTCAAGGCCATGTTCGTCAAGGCCGGGCGCAAACGGGTGCGCGAGGTGGACACCATCATCCCCGCCGCCATCGCCCTGGACCTGGAGAAGTGGCTGTAAGTCACGTCTGCCACAGAGGCACAGAGACCACAGAGGGTGGCAAAATCCAAGCCGTGAATATCAAAATTTCTTGTTTCATATGCATTTCATTAAGAATAAGAGTAATGGGGTCTTAAAGTGATTCTGGATTTCCTCCGTGCCTCCGTGTCTCCGTAGCGAATAGTTCTCTTATGGAAATCCTCGACAAAATAGTCCGCTGGAAAGGCAAGTTCATGAGCGCCGTGGAGATCCACTACCGCGACGCCAAGGGCGTTGAGCGCACCTGGGAAGCCATTGAGCGCGTAAACATCGGCGGGATCGTCGTCATGGTCGCGGTCACGCCGTCGAACACTGTCCTGATTGAAAGACAGTTCCGTCCGCCCCTCGGCCGGGATGTCCTCGAACTTCCAGCGGGTCTCGTGGACCCCGGTGAGACCATGGAAGCCGCCGCACGGCGTGAACTGATCGAAGAAACAGGCTGGTCGGCGCGGGATCTCAAATTTCTCGTCGAAGGCCCCATGTCCACCGGCGCATCTACCGAGATCATCAGGACCTATCTCTGCACCGGGCTCGAACACATCGGTAAATCGGGTGGCGACGACAATGAGATCATAGAGGTCATCGAGGTCCCCATCCAGACCGTCCACGAATACCTGGTCAATGCCCAGTCCGGGGGAATGCTCGTTGACCTGAAGGTCTTCGGCATGGTCGAGCTCGCTCGCCGCGCCCTCGCTCTTTAAGCTGCACGCCGGCTGTCCCTGAACACCCCCATCAACAGAGATCCCTGCGTCCCTGCCTGCGTTGGCGGATATCCCTGTGTCAAGGCCATCACCGATCGAAGAAATAGCATTGAAAGGTTGGCATCTTTCTGCTATCTTTCAAGAGTATCGTCTTTATCCCGTTCCAGCACGCTCTGTGAACACCTCTGAGGAGTTGCATGAAAAGTCTCCATGAGTTTACCGCCGAACCAATGATCGCCTACTTCTCCATGGAGATCGGCGTCAAGAACGATATTCCCACCTACAGCGGCGGCCTGGGCATTCTTGCCGGCGATACCATCAAGTCCGCGGCTGACCTCAATCTGCCCGTCGTGGCGGTCACCCTCATCAGCCGAAAGGGATACTTCACCCAGGAGATCGATCCGCAAGGCTGGCAACAGGAAAAACCGGTGGTCTGGGACCCGGCGCAGTACATGAAACTCCTTCCCGTGAAAGTAAAGGTACAGATCGAGGGCCGTGACGTCACCATCCAGGCATGGGTCTATCTGGTCGTCAGCCCGACGGGCGGCAAGATCCCGATCTTTTTCCTCGACACCGATGTGCCCGAAAACACCCCGGAGGACCGCGGGATCACCGACTACCTCTACGGCGGGGACCATACCTACCGGATCAAGCAGGAGGTCGTCCTGGGCATGGGCGGTGTGCGGATGCTCCATGCACTGGAATTCCATATCAAAAAATATCATATGAACGAGGGCCACGCGAGCTTTCTCGCTCTGGATCTCCTGCTCCGGTTCAAGCGGGACATCGAGAGCGTCTGGGACGAGCGCTCGGTCTGGGACCTGGCACGGGTGCGCGATCTTTGCGTGTTCACGACCCATACGCCGGTCGAGGCGGGTCATGACAAGTTCCCCTACCCCCTGGTGAAGCAGGTGCTCGGAGATATCCTGCCCATCGACGTATTAAAGGATATCGCCGGGAAAGACAGCCTCAACATGACGCTCCTGGCACTAAACCTGAGCAAGTACATCAACGGCGTGGCCAAGAAGCACGGCGAGGTGTCTCAGCACATGTTCCCCGGGTATACCATCCACGCCATCACGAACGGGGTCCACACGTTCACCTGGACCTGCGGGGACATGGCAAAGTTGTTCGACAAGTATATCCCGGGGTGGGCAAACGAGCCGGAGCTCTTCGTCCGGAGCGGCAATATCCCCAATCTGGAGCTCTGGGAGGCCCACCGGGAGGCCAAGCGCAAACTGCTCGCCGCGATACAACAGACAACGGGCGTTGACCTGGACCTGAACGTCCTGACCCTCGGCTTTGCCCGGCGCGCCACGGCATACAAGCGTCCCCACCTGCTCTTTCGCGACATCGACCGGCTGCTGAAGATCGCGGAGAAGGGAAAGCTCCAGGTTGTCTACGCCGGAAAAGCGCACCCCCATGATGATTCCGGAAAAAAATTGATCCAGGGGATCTACGATTACAGCGAAAAGCTCAGGGACAAGATCTCCGTTGTTTTCCTGCCGGGCTACAACATGGACACGGCGCTCAAACTCGTATCCGGCGTGGATATCTGGCTGAATACGCCGCTCCGGCCCCTGGAAGCCTCCGGTACGAGCGGCATGAAGGCGGCGCACAACGGGGTACTGAACTTCAGCGTCCTTGACGGCTGGTGGATCGAGGGGCACATCGAGGGGTTCACCGGCTGGTCCATCGGCGGACCTCCGACGGAATTCTCGGAACCGGGAGAAGCCGATGCCGACGATGCCGAAGACCTTTATGACAAGCTGGAGAACATCATCATCCCTAAATACTATGATCCCGACAAGGCCCCCTGGGCAAGGATGATGAACAACGCCATCAGCAAGAACGCGTATTATTTTAACAGCCATCGGATGATGAGACGGTACGTAACGGAAGCGTATATCCGGTAATAGCGGGCTGCGCCCGGGGATCTCTGTCGTTTTTGCCGGCGGTTGCGCCACCGATGTCATCAGGCAAACACCTCTGCCCATCAAGATCAAAAAGGTGCGGGATACATGAACATTAAACGCAATTCTATCCTTGTGGTCGATGACGACCCTTATGTTCTCGAATCCATCGCGACGCTGCTCAGGTCCTTTGGCTTCTCGGTGACTACGTGCGATAACGCCAACAGCGCCATCAAGGAGATCCAGCGAACCGCGGTCGATGTGGTCCTGACGGACATCAAAATGCCCGTACTGACGGGCGTGGACCTTCTCGGTATGATACACAAGTTCGATCCGCAGATCCCGGTCATTCTGATGACCGCCTACGCGGAGCTCGATGTCGCCGTGGACGCCATCAAAAAGGGCGCTTTCGACTTCATCACCAAGCCTTACAACGCGGACTACCTGATCCATACCATCGAAAAGGCGATGAAATATTCCGGGCTGATCCAGATGGAACGTGACTACAAGAAGAACCTGGAAGAGACCGTCCGAACAAGGACCCAGGAACTGTCCGATGCGTTGATCAAAGTAAAGAACATGAGCCGGGAGGTCATCACCAGGCTGACGGTGGTAGCCGAGTACCGCGATACAAGCACGGGCGCCCACATCTCGAGGATCGGACTGTACTCGAACAAGCTTGCAGAAGAGCTGTCACTCCAGCCCGACTTCGTCGAAAAAATAACCTTCGCCAGTTCCATGCACGATCTGGGAAAGATCGGCATTCCCGACAACATTCTCCTGAAAAAAAGTCCTCTCACCGATGATGAATACGAACTGATGAAGACCCACACGACCATGGGAGAAAGGATACTCTCCGGATCCGATTATCCGGCGATCCAGCTCGCCGCTTCCGTCGCGCTGAACCACCACGAGCGTTTCGATGGCGGAGGCTATCCCCGCGGCCTCAAGGGAGAAGCGATACCCATCGAAGGCAGGATCGTCATGCTCGCCGACCAGTATGACGCGCTGCGCAGCCCCCGTCCCTACAAGACCGGCTACTCTCACCAGGAGGTCTGCGACATCATCACCCGCGGAGATACCCGAACGATGCCCGATCACTTCGATCCGAACATCATGAGCGCTTTTATAAAACTGGCCCCGGTCTTTGATGAGATATTCGTAGCCAATATCTCATGATCATCCCCTTGCCTTCCCGGCGGTTTTTATAGTATAGTTCCCCATGACAACCAAGATAAAGACCGTTCAGGAACTCCGCCCCCTTCTTGACATCCTTCGCGCCGCCGGCAGGAAGATCGTTTTTACCAACGGCTGTTTCGACCTCATCCACACCGGCCATACCCGGTACCTTGCAATCGCACGTTCTTTCGGTGATGTCCTCGTCGTGGCCGTAAACAGCGATCCCTCGGTTCGCGCCATCAAGGGCGAGAAGCGCCCCATCAACTCCCAGGCAGAGCGCGCCGAGACCCTGGCAGCGCTGGAATCCGTGGATTTCGTCACCATATTCAACGAGCCTGACCCGCACAAGGTCATTTCAGCGCTTCAGCCGGACGTGCTGGTCAAAGGCGGCGACTGGCCGATCGAGAAGATCATTGGAAGGGACGTGGTGGAAGCGCGCGGCGGAAAGGTCGTGAATGTGCCGTATGTCGATGGCGCGTCAACGACGGGGATCATTGAGAAGATTCTTTCGAAATACAGTAAGCACTGATTGTGCCACAAAAACACTAAGACACAAAGTTATTCTACGAATAAGCCTGCGTCTTTTCTTATGTTACTTATGACTTTACCTTCTGGCCTTTCTTAGAGTCTTGGTACCGTCGTGGCAAATCTCATCTTTCCTTCTTTTTTCTTTCTTTATGATCTTCAATTTCATATAAAGTCTGATCATCAAACCCGAAATAGTGCCCTATCTCGTGCACGACCGTATCGAGCACTATCTCCTCGACCTCATTATCATTTCGAGCGTCCCTTTCGATCGGCCCCTGATAGATGACGATCCGGTCGGGCAGCATATTGCCGTAGTTCCATTCCCGTTCCGTGATCGGCACCCCCTGGTAGAGCCCGTAGAGAGCCCCGTCCTCGATCCCCATATCATCGAGAATTTCATCCTCCGGCTCGTCCTCTACTTCGATCGCTATGTTCTCAAGAGCGTCCAGGAACTTCCTGGGCAGCCGTTTGAGTGATCGTTCAACGAGTTTTTCAAATAGGGATCGGTTCATAGATTAACGCTCGGCAGATTCGCCGGGCGAAGCCCGGACGGCGTCGAACCGCTGGAAGGTGAAAGGATTTACTTCAATGACTACTTGGTGGAGCGCGAAATAGTCTGCCGACGGGCATGAAGGTTGACAACTTTCGCAGAGGACTTTTTTTCCCGATCTCGTAAGGCCTTCGCCATTACCGCAGCATCATGCTTGTACTTGGCCGCAACCGCATCTTTCCCCCGCCAAACTTCTTGAATGATTTCATCCTTAATCATCGTCTTGGTCTCCCATAAGTTCCAAAGGTGTGCATATTTCCGGATATGGATAGCCGTTACTTATGCAAACACCGCGAATTAACGGTTTCAGTTCGGCGTTGTCGATATGCCGGCAATTCCAAGTCAGCAAATAATCCACTTCGTGATACGCTGCCAAAGCCACGTGCATCGCATCGCCAGTCGCTGTATGAGGTAACGCGCCCGCCTCCAGTAACGCACGGGCAAGTTCCGTTACTTCGTCTGTTATTGCAAGATGGGGCAATTCTGATAAAACCGCGATGCGCCGCTCCGCTGCGTCATGATCGCCTTGCTCGGCCTCCTCCACAACCAATTGGGATGTGTAAAGCTCGAAGCGTGGTCGCTGAGTCGTCCACCATGAACTGGTCGCGTTCTGCCACGCTGCCGCAATCAAATCCCGTGCCGGTCGGGCTGTCAGATAACTCACAATTGATGTTTCAATATACACAGTCTTCATAAGACCCAGTGACCATATAATACCTGCTAATATTTTACCGCAAAGTCATCATAAAAGAAAGGACCCATTATGTTCTTGTAGCCTCTCCGGCTACCCGATTAAGCTCTATATTCGGAATCGGAAATCTTCGGAACGTTGTTTCTACGCTTGCTTTCCAATCCCAGATGCACGGAGGCCCTAAAAGCACAGTTAGAAACTACGTCTCCAAAAATCTTTTTATCATAAGATTAGACAAAAGTCCAACAGTATAGACCTGACCCTATGAAGTTCCCGTAAACGGTTTCCACATGTCCATCAGAGAAAGCCGAATTCGCCCTGATTTTACTGGCCCGATTTCATCGAAGAAGAGATCCATGCTCTCTTCTGAGCGGTCTTCTCCGCCGAACCAGATCGCTCGTCGCTTCACAAGGTCGCTCACGATGATCCGGTAGCTATGACCCTTGCGGATGGAAATCTCGTCGATGCCGATCATCTTGGGATTCGGTTGCCCGGCACGACGGAGTTTCTCCTGCATATACTGTTTTTCAAGTTCCTTGACGGTCTTCCAGTCAAGATGGAGCTCTTTGGCAATATCTTTGATCGAAGAAGATTCGCACCTTCTACCGACATAATAGGAGAATCGCTTGGTATAAAATGGGTTGTCGGCCAAAAATGGGAGCAACTCTCGTTTCACTGCGCCGCACTTCCGACATAGAACGCTCCGGATTTCCAGTTCGAGGTAAATTCTGGTGCCCCCGCAGGAGAGATCGCGGACCAAACGGATTTTTCGAGCACGACAGGTTCGATGGACTGTGCTACATATCCAACAAATAGTTTTTTTCCCTGTCGTACGAGTTTGATGACTCGGGCATGGGGATCGCCAAAGACTCCGGAAACTGTGCTCTTTGGCTTACAGCCAGGGAACTGATACAAATCGGACAGAACTCGTCTTTTTCGCATGAGCGATTTGTACCATTTTTCTCACCTCTCTGGCAATCATTAAATCCGCTTCCAGAGCGGCGTTTACGACATTTTTAGCATATTTTCATGTCATCGACATGGAGAAGATCCAGTATTTTTAATGGTCCATTTATAAAGAACGAAGACGAGCCGCACTTACGCTGCGTTCTTAATCGACTGGCATCAGTTGTATGGCTTGGGTTGAGCATAACAAAGCCAAATGCCCACCTGTAACCGTTTCATTTCCTTAAGTCGTTATTTCAAATTTTTCTTGTAGACTTTTAAAAAGTTCTCGTCTACCCACAAGAGAGGTAATAAATATGCTGCTGCCGATGAAAGTGATACCTGCATCCATCTCATAGTCACAGAATTTTGCAAATGCTTTGCCAATTGTAAAAGCCGGCCCCATTGTATGTGTCGTTTTCAGAGCTCTTGAATATTCCCACAAACGCTCTTTTATATCGTCAATTATGTCTGGAACGTCCACATCACTAGCCATTTTCTCCCAACATGAATAGAATGCATCTAAAATGGCTTTTTTTGCGGGACTATTGCTGCCTAATATTGATTGGGCTGCAAAATCTGTAATAAATATATTGAGCATCATAATTTCATCTTCTATAAGGGCTATTGAATATTCAGTCATATGCTTAACGAGTGGCTTAAGCTCATCAGGCATTTTATTATCATTGCGCTTATAAAGCTCTTCACCTATTTTTTGTGCTGAGACTTGTTCCATGATTTAATCCTATCGTTTAAAAACATTGAATCGTGCATTACTTCTCAACACCAATTATATGCAAGCTCCAAATGTGCGACACTCTCGACGCGCTGGCTGGAATCATTGTCGGTTTCGATTAAATCTACTCTACCGACGAAGCGACCATCTCTTTCTGAATCAGATAGGCAAGAGTCATTTGAGTGACTAAACTAACAAGCATAAACCCGGCAAAGATCATGAGTGCTTGAATAAAAGTCACGGAGGAAAAAATTATCAATATCACGATCACGACATAAGCCACTTCTGCCAGTAACGTGGAGAGCGTTGAGGATAAACCTGCGCCACCTTGCTCTTTTGATGCCATGTAAGCCCATGGCCCGGTAGCAACACCATAGGACCAAATAAGTTTCGGAATCAAACGGCTGCTTTCAGCATCACGTACAAAAAGGAAGAGAATACCACAACACCACGCGGTGATTACTAAGACGATGTAGAGATTACTGAGAGTACCAAAACAGAGCATTCCAAATGTCTTACCTTTTTCCGCACAATAAGCAGCAGGAGCAGAAAGCAGCATAGATGGCATTAGAATGATACTGATCGCAAAGGTGGAAATGATGAAGAAAAGAAGTCCTCTCCCAATCGTCCCCCATTCACCAAGAATAGCGAGCCAAATGCCAGAAACGATACCTCCAAACATATTAAGGAATGCGAGGGGTACAGATAAAGCAGTTATGAATCCTGTAAGTGCTTTCAATTTATCCTCCGTTCAAATTTAGTACCATCCAGCGTGCATTAAGTAGCAAACCAGGCTGCCTATTTCTTACTTTTTGCCGGCCAGCGCAAGCAGGGCAATGACGAGCGCCACTTCTTCTATGAGAAGAAATAATACTGCATATTCCCGGAGCTCAGCATTACGGTGCTTCCGATTAGCAATCTGGGTTTCATTGTTTCTTTGCTTCACGCTGAGGTCCACGTTCTCTTGACTTATTAGCATGTTTCCAATCTTTTGGTAATGCTTCTTGGTCATCAGGAAGTTGAAGACAAGGAGGAGCATGGAAATAGCACATGAGCCTACCAGTAGCACCACGATGATTGCATTGACATTTGGAACAAGTAAGCGAAGGAGGGAAAAAGCGGAGATCATCACACCATTAATGGTGAGAAGCGCGCTCCATAGCGCGAAGTTTGACTGAAAGACCCTGTCCATGTAGTGCTTTTCAACAGTATTGAATTCAGCCATGACAGACCTCCTTAAAATAATAACGCGCGCAGGTTGGAATCAATATCAAACTCTTTTGATTTCCAACCGTAGCAATCTCGGATTTCGAACTGCCTCGAAATATTGCACATCGGTATCATCCTCAAGGATTTTCTTGATTACTTCTCTTCTGCTTTCATCCATCCGTAAGCCGAATATTACGGTCCGTATTCTTCCAGGTATGGGCCACAGCTGATTCCCTTGTGGGACTACTACTCTCCATTCCTTTTCATTTCTCCAGTCATGATGCTTGGAGAATATCCACTTGTATTCATTTTCATTGTCGTCCAACCTGTCATCCAAGAGCTCAGAAAAATTGACTATCGGAGCTTCGGCAACATACGTGACCTTTTCGAGACTCGCCGCACCTGATATGAGAAATCCCAAACATAATCCTTTGTGGTTATCGGCATAGTGAGCCCACATGGTCACATCCGTATTCGACTCAGTCAAGCACAAGACGCCAATTCGTTTGATGACATCGAGTGTGCTCGCAGCTATTTCATCTATTACCCGCATAGCATCTTCATTCACGATGCCAGTTTCAGATATCAACTTCTTTATGTCCGCATCTATTTGGGATTGTGACCGCCTCTCTCGTTTGAGTTGCCACCGCAGACACTTTTCATATCTGTCTTCAGGTATATGAGTGTCGAAATTCAGATGACAATCGAAAGGGTCGTTGAATGTGTCCGGTTTTGAATACCATAACTTCTTCGTAAAAAGCATTTCCAATAAGTATTCATTGTATGGGCAATATTTGTAAAGCAGCATGTCGGAATGTGTCATATCTTCTTGGCTTGTTCCGTCAACTTTCTCAATTCTTTTTTCGTCTCATTCTCAAAAGTATTCATTATCACCTTCAGTAAACATATCCGGTTCTTCAGATTTAAGCTTGTTCATCAAATTTACAAGTTCGGGCAGGTGTTCTTTTATCTGTTTCATTATCTGATCCTGAACCTTTGTTTGGAATTCAAAAGGCTTTTTAAAAAAACGGAAAGGAGAACAAGACGCCTTGTGGGACGTTAATACCTAACGAGCATTTGGCCCGTCTATTACATGTTTTTGAATGCCCTTTGCAATACGTTGAGCGCTGCTTTAGCCGCGACTTCCAGTTTGGTTGAGATTACCGCGTACCCCGGATCGTGTCCGGCGCTAAAGGCGCTCCTCGCAATGACGGCCTCAGAGACTTTTTGCGAGAATGTTCATCTTCGACAGCATCTTTTTAATACCTGCGGGAGTGACAGCTCGACTGCCGCAGTTAGCGCTTATCTACCAAACCGTCTTGATATGATCAATACTCCGGATCGCTTCGTCCTTGGTGATGATCGTGACGTTGAGATATTTCGCTGTTGAGACGATGATCTTGTCGTGGAGTTCCGGGATTTCTTTCAGGTCGATCATCTTCTGGAGAATGGGGTAGTCGAGCGGGATAAGTATGAAGTTATCGCTTTCGTGGATTTTTTTCAGGAGCTTCTTGAAGTCAAAGGAAAGCTTCTTTTTATCGAAGATGCTGAGGGACTCCGCGATGACGATGGATGGAATGAATATTACGCATTCGCCGCGCTCACAGGCGGCAAATAACTCCAATGCCCGGGAGCTGAGTTTAGGACTATCGGTAAAATGCCAGAGGAGCGCATGAGTATCGGCAACATAGTTCATGGCATGGTTATACGCCTACTTTGCTGTACAGGGTTTTCTTTGACTGCCTGATGTCCTCATCGGTAATGTCGACGTTCTTGAGGATCCCTTTGAGCGATACGACCTTCCTCGGCGAAGGAGTGAGCTTCTTGAGCACGGACAACCTCAAATTGAAAATCTCTTTTTCAATGGTTACTATCTTGTGCAGAATTTCGCCGGTATTTTTCAGTGTCGCCTGTTTCATATCGTTTCCTCGTTCAGTGCCTGGATGATGCAAAGTGGGGTATGCACTTCATGGCACCTGGTACAAAATACAGAGTTTGCCTGAAAACCGTATTCCCGATTAAATCTTCGGGAATGACATTTTTTTAATACGTTATACGTCATCCCCGAGCGCCCCTATCGGGGATATGATTACTATCTGTAGGGGTAGGTGCCGTCAAGTGCATACCCCATTTGATGCAATTTATCATAAAGTCAATAGGATGTCAAAACATTGTCAGTTGAAGTCGCTGCCAGTATGGCCGGCATCACCACAACAGGAAGTTCATCTTGCGGAATAACCATATCATAAAATGCAGATTTCGAACTAAAAAAGCCGGAGATTGAGTGATCCTCCAATCTCCGGCTTCCAAAATCTATCACCTGTAGACTACTTCTTTATGCTGTAGAATACATCCTTCCCCCGGTACTGCGCGGCATCCCCCAGTTCTTCCTCAATGCGAATGAGCTGGTTGTACTTGGCGATGCGGTCGGTACGGGAAAGCGAGCCCGTCTTGATCTGGCCGGCATTCGTCGCGACAGCGAGGTCGGCGATGGTGGCGTCCTCGCTCTCACCGGAGCGGTGCGAAATGACCGCCGTATACCCTGCCCGCTTACCCATCTCGATGGCGTCCAGGGTCTCGGTGAGCGTTCCGATCTGGTTCAGTTTAATCAGGATGGAGTTCCCGATGCCTTCATCAATGCCCTTCTTGAAGATCTTCGTGTTGGTCACAAATATGTCGTCACCCACGAGCTGGACCTTTTTACCGAGCTGGTCTGTAAGTGACTTCCATCCCTTCCAATCCTTCTCGGACATACCGTCCTCGATGGAGATGATGGGATACTGGCGTATCCAGCTTTCGTAGAACTTTACCATTTTGTCCGCGGTCAGCTTCTTGCCTTCCCCTTCGAGATGGTAGACGCCGTTCTTGTAGAATTCGCTGGATGCCACATCGAGTCCCAGGAACACATCCTTCCCGGCCTTGTATCCCGCCTTCTGGATGGCCTCCAAGATCACCTGGACCGCCTCTTCGTTCGACTTGAGGTTCGGTGCGAACCCTCCCTCGTCGCCGACAGCCGTGTTATAGCCCTTTTTCTTCAGCACCGACTTCAGGTTATGGAATATCTCGGCGCCGATGCGGACGGCCTCGGTACAGTTCTTGGCACCGGCCGGGATGATCATGAATTCCTGGAAGTCCACGTTGTTGTCGGCATGAGCGCCGCCGTTCAGCACGTTCATCATCGGGACCGGCAGTTCCTTGGCGTTCGGACCTCCCAGATAGCTGTAGAGCGGCAGACCCGCTTCCTCGGCCGCGGCCTTGGCCACGGCGAGCGACACGGCGAGGATGGCATTGGCACCGAGTTTTTTCTTCGTTTCCGTGCCGTCCAGCGCGATCATCGTCCTGTCGATCGCAACCTGTTCCGTTGCGTCCATGCCGGCGAGAACCGGGCCGATGATCTCGATGACGTTATTCACCGCCTTGCGGACGCCTTTGCCCATATAGCGCTTTCCGCCATCCCGAAGCTCAAGGGCCTCGCGCTCGCCCGTGGAAGCGCCGCTCGGCACGATGGCGCGTCCCATCACCCCGCTCTCCAGGATGACATCCGCTTCTATGGTAGGATTGCCCCGTGAATCCAGGACCTCGCGCGCATAGACATCAATGATCTCGCTCATGCTCTCTCCTTTGGAGTCTGAAGGTAAGAAGGTAGGAACGGAGGAAGGTAAGTAAAAGCACAACGCCACCTACTTCCTACCCTCTTACTTTCTTACCCTCTTTCTTTCTTTCCTTCCTACCCTCTTCCCTTCTTACTTTCCGTCCTTCTTACCTTCTTACGTTCTTTCCCTCCTACCTTCTCCGGTTCAATTCTGCCCTAAAATAAACTTCCTGCCCGCTTCAATGAGTACCTTGATCTTTTCCTCCGACGAGGACTCGACATACAGCCGCACCACCGGCTCGGTTCCGGAAGCGCGCATGAGCACCCAGCTGTCGTCCTCGATCATGTATTTCGTGCCGTCGGCGGTCGTCTTCTTACCTTTAACGCGAAGACCGTCGAGTTCGGTCAGCGTCTGGCTGAGCCGCTCGCCGACCGCTTTCTGGTTTGCCTCGGTAAGATGGATATTGATCCGGTGGTTCAGGATCACACCGACCTCCTTGTACAGCCGTTTCAGAAGGTCCTTCATCGATTTCCGTTCCTTCGCGACCATCTCCGCGACCAGCATGCAGGCGAGGATGCCGTCCTTCTCGGGCACGTGGTCCTTGATCGTCATCCCGGCGCTTTCCTCGCCGCCGAAGATGATCTTCCCCTGTACGAGGAGGTCTCCGATGTACTTGAACCCGACCCCGGTCTCGTATACCTCGATCCCGTGTTTTTTCGCGACCGCGTCAATGAGGTGCGAGGTCGCTATTGACCTGGCTGCTCCGCCCTTCCATCCCCGCGTCCGGCAGAGATAGTCAAGGACCAGAGCGAGCACCTGGTTCGGATCGATGTAAGTGCCGTCAGTGTCGAGAATGCCGAACCGGTCCGCGTCTCCGTCCACGGCAAGGCCGATGTCGAAGCGGCCCTTCTTCATGATGCCTGACAGCTCGGTGAGGTTTTCTTCGGACGGTTCCGGTGCATGGCCGCCGAACAAGGGGTCCCGCTGGCCATGGATCACCGTTACGGCACAACCGGCATCCCTGAGCACCGTGTCAAGATAGTCCCTGCCGGTGCCATAGAGAAGATCTGCCGCTACTTTAAGCTTCGCCTTACGGATGACGTCGATGTCGATCTTTTTGCGGATGTCATCGAGATAGGACTTTCGCAGGTCGGCGTCCTCCACCATGCCCGTGTCTTTCGCTTCGCTCAAGGCCATGGCGGCAATAGTGTTCTTCTCCAGTAATGCATTGGCGCGCGTTTCGATGTCCTTCGTGGTCTCCGGCAGAGCGGGGCCGCCCCATGCAGGTGAGAACTTGAGGCCGTTGTACTCGGGAGGATTGTGGCTCGCGGTGAAATTGAGGCCTCCCGCCGCCTTTCTGCGGATGATCTCGTAGGACACGACCGGTGTGGGAACGTCACGGTTGGAAAGATAGGTATGGATGCCGCAGGCCGCCAGGACCCTGGCCGCCTCTGCGGCGAACTTCTCGGACAGGAACCGCGTGTCATATCCTACGACAACGCCCTTTTCCTTGAGACCCTGGGAAACGAGATGATCGGCGATCGCCTGGGTGACCGCGCGTACACGGGCAAAAGTGAAGTCGGCGGCGATAACGCCGCGCCACCCCGATGTCCCGAACTTTATCTTCATGATCGCCATATAGTTGGAAAATATCACAACTGTACGTCGTTTGCAACTTAAATGAAGAAGGCTGACAGAGAACCATGCATGATCATCAGGGATAGCTCTACACTCGGACGATCTCCGCAGTCAATGCCTCCCCAACGGTCAGGACCGCGACCGAATGGTAGGGTGCATGACGGTTGTCCGTGGGACTCCCGGGGTTGAGAAACAGTACATCGCCGAACCTTCCCCAGAACGGCGTGTGCGAATGACCGAAGACGATCAGGTCAACCTCGTCGAACTCTTTCCGGATCATCTCCTTCTGTTCATCTATCCGGTACTTTCCGTGTATGAGACCCACCGTGAATTTGCCGATGGTCAGGGTCTTCTTACGAGGGAGCCTGATCTGCAGATCGGGACCGTCCATGTTCCCGGCAACAGCCTCCACCGGAGCGATGGCGCCGAGGTCCTCCAGCACGGAAAACTCTACAATATCCCCGGCATGGAGAATGAGATCTGCGTCTTTGAATATCTCGAAGACCGCGGCCGGCAGCGATACCGCCGCACCGGGTATATGGGTATCGGAGATGATGCCGACTTTCATGAAAATACCTTTTGACGGAGGTTTTACCGCAGGACGCAGAGAATATGTCTAGCGCACCGGACTTGCTCGTGAAATCACGAATCTGACCAAAGAAGCTATGTGACGATGTCACTCCACACGTCATTCCCGCAGAGATCCTGAGCGGGAATCCAGTCTTTTCTCGACGAACTCTGGATCCCCGATTGAGATCCTCGGGGATGACGAATACGCTGTATGTCGCAAACTAATACGAGTAATAATACTCGCACGCATGAGGCGGCATTAACGCAGTTTGGCCTTCAATTCCTCAAGGATCGTATCCAGCGACATCGCAACCTGTTCCTTCGTCACCATGTTCCTGAAGACCGCGGTCTTTGACTGCATTTCCTGCTCGCCGACGATCAGCGTAAACGCGGCACCATATTTGTCGGCCTTTTTCATCTGACTCTTGAGGCTCGACCCCGTGTAGTCTGTCTCGACCCGGATGCCGTCATTCCGTAGGGCGTGAATGACCGGCATGACCAGGGCGACCGCCTCGTCGCCGAGGGCGGCGATGAAAAGCGCCGGCCGGGACGGTTTCAGGCCGGAGGTGTCCATCAATGATATCGCCCGCTCCACACCCAGGGCAAACCCGATGCCCGGGATTGCCGGTCCGCCGATCTCCTTCACCAGGCCGTCATAGCGGCCTCCCGCGGCCACCGTGTTCTGTGCGCCTTCGTGACCCATGACGAGTTCAAAGGTCGTCCTCGTGTAGTAGTCCAGCCCCCGTACCAGACGGGGATTCACTACGAAGGGGATGCCGAGCTTTTTCAGTCCGCCTTCCACCATCGCGAAGTGGTCCTTGCAGGGACCGCAGAGATAGTCGAGCATGATCGGCGAATCGCCGAACTTCTCCGCGTCCAGCTTGCAGTCGAGCACCCGGAGCGGGTTCGTCTCATACCGCCGCTGGCAATCCGCGCAGAGGGCCGGAAGCTTCTCCTTCAGATACGCTTTGAGAGCGTCACGGTAGGTGTCCCGGCACTCGGCGTCACCCAGCGAGTTCACCTGAAGCGTTACGCCGGTAATACCCAGCTTCGCGAACAACCGGTGCAGCATGACGAGGATGTCGATATCCACGTGCGGATGCGTTCCGCCCAAGGCCTCCACGCCGATCTGGTAGAACTGCCGGTATCTGCCCTTCTGCGGACGTTCATGACGGAACATGGGGCCCAGGTAGTAGAGCTTTACCAGCGGGGAGTCGGTGTACATCTTGTGCTCGATGAAGGCACGCACGACGCCGGCAGTCCCCTCGGGACGGAGAGTTATCTTCCTCCCGTCACGGTCCTCGAAGGTATACATCTCCTTCTCGACGATGTCAGTGGAAACCCCGATGCTCCTCGCGAAAAGATCGGTGTATTCGAACACGGGGACGCGTATCTCGGAAAATCCGTAGTCCTCGAAGAGCGCGCGCGCCACGGTCTCCAGGTGCTGCCATGCCGGCATGTCTTCCGGGAGAATGTCTTTTACGCCTTTGATCGCTTGTATGCTCACTGAAGCTCCTTTTGTAATAACGCGAAGGTAAGAGGGTATGACGGTAAGATGGTAAGCAAACTAATAAACACGGTATCCCTTACGTACCTTCTTTCCTTCCTACCTTCCTACCTTCCCAACTTCGGCCCTTCACGGTTTCCGTATCAGCTTCCACGGATGTTTCTTGACATCATCCGTCATTTCCTTCAGGTTGTTCGTGATCTCTTTTACATTCTCCATCGACGCGTCGATATTTTTCCGGTTCTCGGCCATGAGCTTGTCGGTCTTTTCGGTGATCTCCTTGAGGTTGGCGACGCTGGCATCGATCTTCTTCAGGAGCTCGGGCAGGTTTTTCATGACCTGCGCGACCTCCTCCTTGCCGGAGGTCATCACCTTGACGTTCTCGGTTATCTCGTTGACGTTCTGCACGGCGCTCTTGATGTTCTTTGCCATTGCGGGATCACCGACCGTACGCTCGACGTTCTGTACTATCTTCTCGATGCTCTGAGACACGGTCTTGAGCTTGTTCACGACCTCCATGCCGATCCTGGTCAGTTCCTCCATCTTGAGGGATTCCTCGCCCCGGATGACGGCGTTCTCCGCCAGCGGCTTTGCGTCGGGCGTCCCGCCGCTCAGTTCAACGTATTTTCCGCCCACAAGACCCAGGGACTTGATGGCGGCCTTGGTGTCAACCTTGATCACCGTATCAGTGTACACGCTCAGGGTAAGTTCCACCTTGTCGCCCTGTTCCGGTGCGATACGGATATGCGCCACCTTGCCGACCTTGATGCCTGAATAGCGAACCTGGGCGTTCTTCTCGATGCCGTCACTGAAGGAGAACAGGACCTTGACGTCCTTCCTTTGTTTGAACAGGCTCTGGATATCGCTCACCGCGAAGACCATGACGGCGAAGACAGCAAAGGATACCAGGAGGAAGACCCCGGCGCGAATCTCGTTCTTTCGGTATTCCATAGATTACCTCACTCTAGAAACGAACAAATAACCACCGGTCCGGTGTACCGGACACACGGTAAGATCAAAAACAATTGAAGCTCCCTGCAGCAAGACTTCGGCGAGTTCAGTCGAGCCGCTACGGGGAATGCGCTCGCTCATGCACCTTGCAGAAAACCATCGAGAATGCACATACTTCGGCATTTAAGCCAATAAAACCGGTTGTTTCAGTGTGTCACGACGAAGTTGTGACCCGTGGTTCCACCCCACTGTTACCCGATCATCAGGTCCTCCCGATAATCCTTGCTCGATGCCCGGAAGGAGATCGGGCCGTCCGGGTTCCCGGTGATGAACTGCTGTACCAGCGGGTCGGCGCTCTGTCGGATCTCCTGCGGCGTCCCTTCCGCAATGACCTTCCCCATGTGCAGAATGACGATCTTATCGGCCGATTTCATCGCCTCTTCAACCTCGTGGGTCACGACGATGCAGGTGATGCCGAGCAGGCGGTTGAGGTCCGCGATCAGCTTTGTAATGACAGAAGTGACGATGGGGTCGAGTCCCGACGTCGGTTCATCAAAGAAGATCACCTCGGGATCGAGCGCCAGGGCCCGCGCAAGCGCCACGCGCTTCTGCATGCCGCCGGACAGCTGCGAGGGGTACAGGTCCTCAAAGTCGCGGAGCCCGACCAGTTCCAGCTTCATTTTTACCATGATCTTTATGATATTTTCGTCGAGGGCGGTATGTTCTCGCATGGGGAGCGCGATGTTCTCTCCGACGGACAGAGCATTGAGCAGCGCGCCATGCTGGAAGAGCATGCCGATCTTTTTCCGGAACGGGTCGAGCTCGCGGCCGCGAAGCTTCGTGATCTCCATGTCGTGATACAGGACCTCGCCGGCATCAGGCCGCATGGCGCCGATCATGGTCTTGAGCAGGGTGCTCTTTCCGCCTCCGCTCGATCCGAAGATATAGGTGATCTTTTTCTTCTCCGCGATGAACGTCACCCCGTTGAGTATGGCGCGGTCCCCATATCTTTTGACGATGTTTCGCACTGTGATCATGCTGTTCTATCCATAAAATGCCGTGGTCATAACGGTATCCAGAACGATGATGGCAAGCGTGGACCAGACAACGGATACCATCGTGGATTTTCCCACTTCTTCAGCGCTGCCCTCGACCACCAGGCCGCGGTAACAGCCGATCATCACGATCACCACGGCGTAGACCGTTGCCTTTACCACGCCCGAGGCAACGTCAGTAAAGGAAAGCACGTCAAGGGTCTCGCGAAGGTACGTGTCGGGGCGTATGCCCAGTCGCACCGTTCCGAAGAGAAAGCCTCCCGCGACCGCCGTAAAATTGGCTATGACCGTCAGCGCCGGTAGCGCCAGGATCAGCCCCAGAAAACGCTGGACGACGAGAAAACGGACGGGGTTGATGGCCATGGTCTCGAGCGCAAGGATCTCCTCGGTGACCTTCATGGTGCCGATCCTCGCCGTCATTGCCGCTCCGATACGGCCCGCCACAATAAGAGCGGTGATGAGCGGCCCCATTTCCCGGAAGATCGCAACAGCGACGAACCCCGGAACATAGCTCAAGCCTCCCAGGTCCTTGAGCTGGAAGGAGACCAGGACCGTAAGGGCGGTCCCGAGGAGCGCCGAGACGATGATCACCAGCATGAGCGAATGGGTGCCGGCCTCGTCCACATGCAGCAGCAGCCTGGCTTTTTGCACCCGCTTCCGGTCGGAGAACAGCGCAACGGTCTGGGCGATGGTCTCCAGGAAGAGATACGTGAGGCTGGAAAGGTCCTGCAGGAAGGTGATGAACATCCTGCCGACATAGCCGAAGAGATTCGTCATCTACGTCCCCGTTCTCCGCTCGCTGACAGAGACCCCGGACGACGATGAGAGATGCGGGCATTTCCTGACCATGAAAGGATGGGCCTTGCTGTAGAACCGTTCACTCGACACTCCGCGTTGAAAAAGCCCCCTCTCCCTTTTTCCCTCTCCCTCCAGGGGAGAG
>CAYPOT010000053.1:0-26262 GCA_964412455.1 uncultured Nitrospiraceae bacterium
TGGTGTCAAGCTCATTCAGGGTCACGAGTGGCGTTCCGTGTCGGACCCGGCCCGGTGCGTTATCTCATATTTCCCAATCGCCGCGTGATCTCCTCTTTATGCATGCGCACGTACTCGCAGCTCGGCTCTTCTCCGCACTTCCGGCATTTCAGATCGTACGCGGAATTCAGTGTCCCGCATGTACGGCAGGAAAAGTGCGCGGTCATCTCCGCATACCAGGTCTCGTATCCGGCTTCCTTGATCCGTTCATGCGATCTCCACAGTTCGATCCTGTGCGGCTTTGCCGCCTGAAAGGTTTTCAAGTCGTTGCAGGGATACTCCGTGGACCATAGGGTCATGGACCATAGGGACCATAGGGTCAGGTCTTTTATCTTGGTGTCAAGCTCATTCAGGGTCACGTGTGGCGTTCCGTGTCGGACCCGGCCCGGCGCGTTATTTCATGTTTCCCAATTGCCGCGTGATCTCCTCTTTATGCATGCGCACGTACTCGCAGCTCGGATCTTCTCCGCACTTCCGGCACTTCAGATCGTACGCGGAATTCACTGTCCCGCATGTTCCGCAGGAAAAGTGCGCGGTCATCTCAGCATACCAGGTCTCGTATCCGGCTTCCTTGATCCGTTCCTGCGATTTCCACAGCTCGATCCTGTGCGGCTTTGCCGCCTGAAAGGTCTTCAAATCGTTGCAGGGATACTCCGGGCACTGGCCGCAAAAGTCCACGCCCTTTTCAGCGGCGCATTTCGCCATGGTGCAGACGCTCAAGCAGAAATAGCATCTCTTTTCCGTACGGCATCCATGGCATTCCAGTTCCTCGACCGTGCGCCCCGTGCGACGCGCGCTCGCTTTCAGCCGGTCCGGGTCTTCCCTGGTCCCGATATATATCGTGCAGGCCGGGCAGAAGAGTCCGCAAACGGCGGCAAGTTTTTTGTCAACGGCAACGGTCATCGGTTTTCCCTTTTACAGCTCTTGACCTCTCGAACCACTGGACCTTTTGCGAGACACATTAAATCCCCTTGAACGCAACCGCTTCCTGAACGGACCGTCGATATAGAAGTTAGAAGGGTGAAGTTTGAAGTCAGAAACTTATGTGACGTTGTTTCTAACTATTACGCTATCTTCAGCTCTTTGCGTATATTTTCCGCGACCCACTGCCGTACCAGGGTTTGATAGGGAATTCCCTTTTTCGTGGCGACTTTTTTGATCGACAAGAGATAGAGCGGGTCAAGCTTGATCGTGATGTTCCGCAATTTTCTCTTTCGTTTTCCCGAGAGGATGTCCTGCTTGAGCGCGTCTTCAAGACTCAGCGCGACTTCACCTTCCACGATTTCACTGAGAATGCCTCGTTTATCGTAGTACTCCGCATCAGTCACTTTTTTCTTTACTGATTTTGCCTTCATAGCACCCGCCTCCTCGCATCAACCTCGATGTTTCTGCCAGTACCTGATTTCCGCTTTATCCATATCCCAGCCCGTTATGACCCTCGCCACGCCGTCCTTTTTCAGGGCAAACACGACAGCGAGGTACCGTCCTTCTTCCGTCGGCCCCATCGCGACGTAGTGGCCCTTCTTCGTTTTTCGATATAACGGCCTGCTCGCAAAGACTTCTTCCGCCTCTTCGGGCTTTACGCCATGACCAAGCTCAATATGCACAACATTGCCCTCGTCCCATTCAAATTCTTTGATGAACAATGAAGTCCCTCCGGAGGTAATACATAGTATTACTTTTTTTCACGAAAGTCAAAGAGTCTTTAACGATCAGGTTGGGCTGATCATGTTAATTTTGCGTTAAATCCCCTTGAACGTCACCACTTCCTGTACCGCCCGCCGTGGACTTCGAAACTTGTTCTGCGGATGTTCGGCATCGGCATACCCGAGCGCGATCCCGATGATGATCGAAAGGTCGTCCGGTATCTTCAGTTCCTTTCTTATCAGGTCGGGATGGGGATACTTGGGGACGTTGATACCTACGTTGCATATTAAATTCGATAGCCGTAATGTACGCTATGTATCAACGTCCCCTATATTTTCGCTGGGTCAGATCAACGCGGAAGTTATCGCTCAAACTGTCTCAACACTTTCGATCTTTCTTTTTACGTCCATCGGGTTGTCGATGTTCTTAAATAGAAGATCACTAATGCCGCGTCCGGTGACCTTTACAGTACCAAAACCGAGCATACGTCCAATAACGCTCTGAATGATCTCAACAGTCTCGATGGACGAGATTTTCATTTCCTCTGTTTTTCTACTGACAATCCCCTTCTTTAGAATCACGCGCTTGTTTGTGACACCCAGTTCGGTGTTTCGCAATGTTAGCCATTCCCATATGGCTAAGAGCAGGGTAATTCCGAAAGTAAATATTGCCAAAAATATCCAAATGCCCATTAGCACTTTAGAGAACCAGTGAAGCTTGAAAATCTCCCTCACCTCTTCACCCTTTGACAACGAATCTTGAATGTACCCCATTTGATTCTCCTTTCTTGAATTCTAATCCTTCACGTAAGAGGCTCGGGCTTTGTGACCTCAAGGGAATCTTTGGGACGTTGTGTCTCACATTGACATATTGATTTTCTGGGAATAGTCCACCTAGGACACAACGTCCCCAATATGTCCTATTTTGTGGTCCTTTGTTTCACTCTATAATATCGCAATCGCCTTATCTACCACCAATTTGATTAGCTCAGTTCGGAAACGTTCAAGTTTTATGGTTGCTATGCCAGCTTGGGTCAGCGCATGGATTTCTGCAAGAGCTTTCTTCCCCTGCACTAGGTCAATAAAATCCTGATCTGTGATTTTTTTCTCCGCACGGAGCATCGCCCACTTCTGCAGGTCATTCTGCATCTTGTCCAAAAATGCCTTTGCGTCTTCGCCTGCCTGGTCCTCAAAACCGTCAATGATGTTCTTTACGAGATCTTTGACGCCTGTCAGTACAGCAGCGACAAAGTCATCAAACTTCCCCATAACTATTTACCCCCCTTTGCACTGCACTTCGTGGCTTCTTTTTTGTTTGCTTCCAGACAGATTATCTCGTCAAATGCATCTGCAACCAGCCCCTTAAATTCATTGACGAATACTTGCGACAAAACACCTTTTTCTTTCCACCTCAGAAAGAACTTCCCCATCAGGTCGCCATCAGCTTTCTTTAGTATCTGCCATTGCTTCGCGGAAATGCTATTTGACGGGATGCCATTCACGAACTCATAGGCTTTGTCAATTTCAACCATGAGCGATTCAGCGCTTTTCTCATGGTTAGAATATGGCTGTGTAGCTTTATCCATTAAGGCCATCGTTTCAGCCTTTAGCGAAGTGGCATTTTGGTACGCCGTAGGACTGTAAGGTCCAATCAGAGATGCGCAACCAGCAAGTAGAAAAAAAATGGACAATATCCAATAAAGTGGTTGACTAAGACTGCGTACAAGATAGGTCATGCCGCCTCCTTTAATAGGGTTCCACAGAACTACTGCAGACTTTGAGGTGATCTTTACCGTCAAGATTACTTGGAAGTCTGCACTTTTAAGGACTTCTTCAATTTCATGGCGATAGCACGCGACGGAGGCCATTTCTCATTCTCAGCGCATACAGTCTCATATTCCTCCATTGTAGAACCAAAGTCTGTGGTCAATTGCGTATCTGGAATAGATTTATCAAGCCAACTGGCTTTGAGTCTTGCGAGACGCCGACTAATTCTATTGAAATCGTTTCCGAGTTGTCGATGTTTCTTTTCATCCTCATCAAATTTGAAGAATGTTTGTATAGCCACCAAGAGGCTCACGACGAGGGCAATAATTGCAGTGATCCACTTCAAAGTGTCTGGAACTGTTTTACCCAGATCGGCTACAAGTACGGATCCAATGACAACATTCAGCAACAACGCAGGGAGGCCAAGCTGTATCCGCCGGTTCTTGTTTCTTTCAGCCTGTATGTAATGACAGGTGGCAACAAAATCACAATCCTCAACAGTTGCATCAAGCAATTCTATTGTCTTATCCATCTGCGTTCCTCCTTTTTGCCTCTTCCGGCTTCAGTCAACTTCAATCCGCTAGGGACCGTATCGGGTCAGACATGATGTCCTGTTATGTTCTCCAAAGAAAACCCTCAATCTCTCATCTTGCCTGTTGATATTTACGCTTCGGTTAACGATAAAGACCTTACCATTATATCTCTTTTGGAAACCGCCAGGGTCACGTCTACTTTCATGTCATTTCACTTCTCAGCCGTTTGTTGACGTTTTTCTATCCATGCTTTCCCTTCATTTTTCCGCCTGCTCCTTCTTCGTTTCCTTGAGCGTCATCTCATCCTTCTGCTTTTGCATGTCCGTGATCATGCCGCGCAGCCAGGCGTTTTCGCCAATGAGGGACCTGACGTTCTCCTTGAGCTTTTCCGCGTTCGGCGTGTCGAGGCAATACTGCCCGCTCGTCGCGGTCATAGGGACCATAGGGTCAGGTCTTTTATCTTGGTGTCAAGCTCATTCAGGGTCACGTGTGGCGTTCCGTGTCGGACCCGGCCCGGCGCGTTATTTCATGTTTCCCAATCGCCGCGTGATCTCCTCTTTGTGCATGCGCACGTACTCGCAGCTCGGCTCTTCTCCGCACTTCCGGCACTTCAGATCGTACGCGGAATTCACTGTCCCGCATGTTCCGCAGGAAAAGTGCGCGGTCATCTCAGCATACCAGGTCTCGTATCCGGCTTCCTTGATCCGTTCCTGCGATTTCCACAGCTCGATCCTGTGCGGCTTTGCCGCCTGAAAGGTCTTCAAATCGTTGCAGGGATACTCCGGGCACTGGCCGCAAAAGTCCACGCCCTTTTCAGCGGCGCATTTCGCCATGGTGCAGACGCTCAAGCAGAAATAGCATCTCTTTTCCGTACGGCATCCATGGCATTCCAGTTCCTCGACCGTGCGCCCCGTGCGACGCGCGCTCGCTTTCAGCCGGTCCGGGTCTTCCCTGGTCCCGATATATATCGTGCAGGCCGGGCAGAAGAGTCCGCAAACGGCGGCAAGTTTTTTGTCAACGGCAACGGTCATCGGCTTCCTTTTAGTTTCTCTCAGGGACGCCAGGGTAAATACCGAGGCCTAACAGTAAAGAACTGATCCCTGCGACTCCTGAGGTCTTTTTAGAAACCATAGGAGACAACAATTCCCCAGCCTTTTTGGGTTACCTTTTTCGTTCTCACTCCCTGCTCTCCCGCCGGCAAGGGTTGATTTGCCTCAAACCCATCGGCAAGAACCTTTGTGCCGGGGTCCCATATATACCCGATGCCGATATTGAAGCTGCCCGGCTTACTATCCCTATAGGTTGTACCTGCCATTAAGCCGAGTATCACAGAGTCAAGCAATTGTTCATTGGTTGTCTGCACACCGAGAAAAGGGCCAAGATATACTGCGCCATGATACGGGTTCCACCGCAGATTATGCGTTTCGAATATCGCTCCGGCTAAATCGTTATCGCCATCATCAACAACAACCTTATTATTGACGACCTGGGTCGATTCAACGCGTTGTTTTCCATGATAGTGCGCCATAAGCAACCCTACTCCGAAATTAAATCCGAACATGTCCAGCTGTTCTTTTAATTTTTTCTTTTCATCATCCAGTTTTCTCAGTTCAGTGACTGTCTCATCAACCGATAATTGTTGGTCGTCGATAATGCCCTCTGCCATTTTGTCGACGGTCTCTTGAAGCGTACTTTCGTCTTTAATTTTATTCTGCACATCTTCGGTCAAATACTGAAAAGTTACGGCAAGGCCCGGAATCGGCAATAGTGCGTTGATTGCAAATAATGATAGCGTCATGATCAGAAATCTTCTCATAATCCTCCCTCTCCAAGCAGGACCGATACTGTTCCTGCTATTCGGATCCGTCCGGGGCCAGACATGATATCCTGACAAAGACAGACTTGGGGACGTTGCTACCGACGTTGCTTTTCCAAAGTGATTATCCCCAAGAACATCTTTCGTCAATGTATAATCTGTCCGATCCGCTCCCACCGCACCTTTGCTGCCGCACGATCCCACGACCAGTATATCTTTATTGCTTTGCCTTTAATTCCGTCCCTTTTCACAGGCCCCCAGATCCGGCTGTCCTGACTGTTATCACGATTGTCTCCCAGAACAAAGACGGAGTCCTGCGGCACGAGCCAGGGTCCGCCATTGATCGATGATTTGTCATGCAAGTACTGGACGCGGTATGTCGCATCGCCGATCCGTTCTTCATATACGGTAGGAGGCCCGATAGTATTCAACCTAAGATGGCCCTCCTCTTCCTGGACATCGAGTTTCTGCGATGGAATCTGCTGTTCATTGATGTACAGCTCTCCCTTAACGAACTGAATCTTGTCGCCCCCCAGTCCGATCACTCGCTTGACGAAGTTCTTTCCCGGATCTACCGGATAGGGGAACACGACAATATCCCCCCTTTGCGGAGATACGAAGAAGCGGCTCGACTTACCAAGAAAGAAATGATCGCCGATCTTCATAGTAGGATACATTGATCCGGATGGCATTTTAAAAGCTTCGACAATGTTCTCCTTAATGATATTTGAGAACGGGATCGACTGCAAAGCGAACATGACCATCATGAACAGCACAATAGTCCTGTTTTGGTGGAAGAACCGGCTGCCGGATTCGTTCATGGTTTCTGCGGAATCATAGGCGTCTTTGATCCCATAGATATATACAAGCAGACCGACGATGATCAAGGGTGTAAACGTATCCTCAGTAATTACCAGTGCGATCATTGCAGCGACGAATCCGGCACCCTTAAGTATCTGCCCGTTATAAAACTGACCTATACCAGGAAAGAGCGAAGAAAGAAAAGCCGCGAGCCATGCTTTCCGGTAGTCTTTGGAGACTGCTGGTTGAGCATCAACTGGATTATTGCGTTTTGTGATCTTGTACGCATCGAAAAGGACATAAATGCTCACGATCAGCAGGAAAAAAAATGCTGCGAAAGCTATAACAGCCATAAACCGTGCATTTGCCGCGTTTTCAACGAGAAAAAATCCGCAAACCGAAAGAACCACGGCCAGATAAAGCACTATTGTCAGAGCAATATACAATATGCCTCGCGGTTTCTCACCGCTGTAGATATGTCCAGCGCCCGGAAATATTTTTGACAGTAAAACTGCAAGCCAGGGTGATTTCATATTCTGTTTACCTACTCTCCCGGCATGTTGATCATTCACAAACCGCCAGGATCAGGTCTACTTTCATGTCATTTCACTTCTTAGCCCCTTGCTTCCGTTGTTCTATCCATGCGTTCCCTTCATTTTTCCGCCCGCTCCTTCTTCGTTTCCTTGAGCGTCATCTCATCCTTCTGCTTTTGCAGGTCCGTGATCATGCCGCGCAGCCAGGTATTTTCGCCAATGAGGGACTTGACGTTCTCCTTGAGCTTTTCCGCGTTCGGCGTGTCGAGGCAATACTGCCCGCTCGTCGCGGTCATGCTCCACGCGGGCGTGAAATACGGGGCCTGCGGGGGCAAGGCGGGCAGGTCGGGATAGAGGTACCTATCTTTGAATACCACTGCCGGGGGCGGGCAGGAACATCCGGTTAAGATCACGAAGAACAGGATCGCTGCTCCTCCCCGAAGTGCCAGTCGCATGGGACGCCTCCTTTGTGCCGGTCAGGTTGTTGACCATGTCCTGCAGGGAGATGATCTTCTCCTGCTGAAGGCGCATGGTCTCGCTGTCCTTCTTCCGCACGAACGTCTGGTGGGACCGGTATTTCTCCAGCGTCTCGTCGTTGCTCCTGGCGACCGAGACGCACTGGGTAAGGTCATTCGTCCGGACCGTAAGTTCCGCCTTTACCGTGTCCAGCCTTCCTTCCTCGACGAACCAGACGATCAGCCCGCCCGCGATCGCCAGGGCGACATACGGCGCGGCCTTCAGCATCAATCTGATGTCCATACCTGCCGTCCTTTCGCGAACCGCGTTCGTGTTCCGTGCAAAAGGTCAAGGGAACCCGTCCGGGTCACGTTACAACGCACTCCCTCCGGCCTCCCCTGCTCCGCCCGCCCCTCATCTCTGCTTCTTCACGATCATCCCTGTTATCCATCCGGCCGCGACCGCCTCGACGGGCATGCCGAAATGCCGCGTTGGAGCGACCGCGGACTGCATTGGCGCGCGGCCTTCAATGAACCTATGGTTCCCCAGCCTTCTTCGTGCCTTTCAGCCACTCTCTCGCCGGACCCTCCTGGAGGCCAAGGACGCTGCGGAGATGGATATCGCTCTGGGGGAAGGGTATTTCGATGCCGTGCCGCGACAGCGCGGAGTGGATCTCCCAGAGATAGGCTGCCTGGACCAGGGACGGCCGCTTGACCGCCTCGGGCGTGAGCCACACCACGAGCTCGAAGTTCAGGCTGCTGTCGCCGAAGCCCACGAGCCAGACCTGTGATTCCCGGCCCGGAATTCCCGTCAGGGTATGCTCCGAAGCCGCCGATGCTTCGAGCACGGCCTTCCTCACCAGTTCCTTGTCTGAGCCGTATGATACGCCGAAGGGCACATGAATGCGCCGATGCGCCTCGTCCAGCGTCCAGTTCGTGACTCGGCCGTTCACGAACTCCGAGTTTGGAACGAGAATGTCGATGTTGTCGTTCGTCGTGATGCGCGTGCTGCGGAAATTGATCTCCCGGACCTGCCCCACGACGCCCGACTCAAGCTCCACAAAATCACCTTTCTTGAGGCTCTTCTCGAAAAGGATGATGAGGCCCGAGACAAAATTGTTCACCATGCCCTGCAGGCCGAAGCCGATGCCGACGCCGAGGGCGCCCGCCAGGAGCGTAAAGTTCGTGATGTCGAGACCGATGGAGGACAGCCCGATCAGGAGACCGAGCAGGAGGATGAAGTAGTGGAGGAACCTCCCGAAGGCATAGAGGGAGGCGTGATCCATGTTCTGCCGTGTCGCGGCCAGCCGGTTCAGTCCGTGGCGAAGCAGCTTTGACACCCAAAAAGCGAGGGCAAAGATCAGCAGGACCCGGAACAGGCCCGCCGGCGTCACGCCCGTGGTGCCGATCTCGAAGAGGTGCCGGTTCATCAGTTCGGAGATCTTGTTCCAGCCGTCGTTGATCATCAACCCCCCGGTCAGCGAATCGCGAAGTGAGAACACCCTGTTGCCACGGAGTCACACAGTCCTGGAGACAGGCATGCCGGCAGATCGCAGCTATCTGTCAAAGGTCAGGATATATATGAGAGTGCAACCGCCAATAGGAGCCGGCTGCTATCTTTATCGGCGTAAAACGGTCATGCACGGGGAGGCGGGGAAAGTACTAATACAATCACACTTGGATCTGGTACGGCTTTGCCCCTCACCTTTATCCTCTCCCCCCAGGGGAGAGGTTGGGAGAGGGGGGGGCGCTCCCGTACGTAGCAATATTTATTTCGTTCGAATTAGTAAAGCCGCGCGTGCGGGAAAAGCGCCTCCCGTGGGAACGAGAATAGTACAAGCATGGGGGAATTGCAAGCACTTCGGCGGGGTATTTTCAGGGTACTGCGAAAAGATTGAAGCTCCCTGCAGCAAGCTGCGGGAAAGGCTTCGGTCGTCCCTGTACGCTGTGCCCCCGGACTATGCTGGCGGGAATATGACCTTCGGGAAGGCGGGTCCCGGCCTGGTGAAAAGAAAGCCCTGGCCGATGGTGATGCCGATCTTTTTCAGCGCGTTCAGCTCCTCCATGGTCTCGATCCCTTCGGCGATAACTATTGAGTTCATCTGCCGGGAAAGACCAAGAATGGCCTTGATGAGCTCCTGTTTCAGGATGTTCTTCTCGATCCCCCGCACCAGGGAAATATCGAGCTTTATATAATGTGGTTTCAGCTCCACCACGGTCTCGAGGCTGGAAAAACCCGCGCCGGTGTCGTCCACCGCGATCGCAAACCCGAGGTCGGTATAATACTTGATCGCCTGATTGAAGAGGTCATAGTTCTCGATCGCTTCACGCTCCGTGATCTCAAAAACGATGTCGACGGGGTTCATCTTCAGCTGTTCGAGCATGGACCTCAGGTACTCATCTTTGAACTCGGGATCGAGGACCATGGACGGGAGGCAGTTCACGAACAGTTTGCAATCCTTCTCCAGCCCTACGGCATTCTCCAGGGCTTTTTTCCTGCACAGCCGGTCGAGCTCGAACAGGAGGTCGGACTCCCCGGCGGCATCAAACAGAACATAGGGGTTCTCGAATTCCGTACCCTCCGGACCGCGGGACAACGCTTCGTAGCCGATGATCTTCTTCTCGGAAAAATCAACGATCGGCTGAAAGAGCGTCCGGATGCTTTCCTTGAGAATGATCTCCTGGAGCTTCTCCTTGTACCGCATGACGCGCTTGAACTCATGGTACGTGGACATGAGCTTGGCATCATCGATCAGCTTGTTGATGAGCCGTTCTTCCCGCATGAGGGGATTATAGATGACGACCGCGTAGCCCACCATGATCTTCGGGCCGCCCCGCAAATAGGGAAAGGTCAGGGGGAAAACGGTCTCGTTGAGGTAGTCATTGATCCTGCCGCAAAGGGTATCGAGGTCTGACGGACCGAACGTCTGCTGGGTGCGCTTCTGGGAAAGGAATACGGCGAATTCCTCGCTCCCTGAAGCAAGGGAAACGATAATATCATCGTGGCGGATGAATTTCCCGCGCATTTCCATGATCACGTCATGGATCTTCTTCACGATGTCCAGGTAGGTCTTCTTTCCGAAGAGTCCCTCGACCTTGTTGATCTTCGAGCAGTTGATATACAGTGCCGCAAGCGACCGGCTGCTCGTCAGGATCTTCCCCACATCATCGATCTTTTCCTGCAGAGCGCGGATGTTTTCTTTTTCAATTGGATCCATTGAGAATCGTCCCTCCATCCCTGGTAACGGGCTGCTGCCCACATCCCCGTTCATATCTCGACAGCGCTTCGACAGACGCGGCAGAGCGCTCAGGGAGAACGGTATAACAAATGAAAGAAACTGTCAAGCGTTAGTAATAACGTATCTTGATAAGGTCGTTATCTCGATCACAAATTCCTGTCCAGCAGAGCGGCCATGCGTGCCAGATGCCCCTTCTCCTCCTCCACCAGGCGGCCGAAGACCTGCTTCGCCTTCTCTCCTTCTACCCTGCGGCCCATCTTGATATAGAGGTCGTAGGAATCCGTTTCCATTGCCATGGACAGTTCGAGCAGCTCGCGGCTGTCTTTCCCCTTTGTCCACTCCAGAGCCTCGCTCAACTTCACGCCGCCCTCCATCCGGTCCTCGTCGGCAGCGATGACGCCCCGGGGAAAGTCCGGTCCCGGCTCCGCGTTTGCGATGTCGCGGTACAGTCCGAGCAGGGTCGCCTTATGGTGCTCCTCGGCCGTCGTAAGGTCCGTGAAAAGCTTCGCAGCTTCACTGTCAGCGAGCGTTCCGGCAATGGACGCATAGAACCTCCGCGACCCATCTTCGAGCACCCACGCCAGGGCGATCAGCTCCCCGGGTCCGGCGCTTTCGGTAAAGAAGGCCATTCCGGCCTCCGGCACTCCTGCCGCCGTCAGTCCCTGCCAGGCATGGATGCCGCCCTCCATGCTTTGCGCTGTGGTGAATCCCGCCGTCCTGAGCACTGACGCAGCCGCCCGGCTGCGCATACCCGAGGCTCAATAGGCGATCGTGGGCTTCTTCGGGTCCAGCTCTCCGAGACGGTCGGGGAGATCGGCGAGAGGGATCAACTGCGCGCCGGGAAGATGGGACCGCTCGTACTCCTTCGGCTGGCGCACGTCCACGAGGTTGTAGTCCTCCGGCCGGTGCTTCTTCAGAAGCTCGCGTACCTCGTCGGCCGACAACGTTTCAACGGTCTTGAAATAATCTGCCAGTCCCATGGGTTCTCCTTTTCGTTGCTGTTAGTTATTGAAGAATCAAATTCTTCTCAAAGTGGCAATAATTTCATTGGTTCATTCGTAATAAAGTTGAAAAGGCAAGGTATGGTCACAGAAACAAAGGCTCGGAGGAAAAACTTATCCACAGATTACGCAGATTACGCAGATTTAGTCTTCAACCATGGTCCAGAACGGTCGTTTTTTAATCTGCGAAATCTGTGAAATCCGCGGACGAATCTTAGCCTTTCTCGTTTTCTGGTTTGTTCATTTTTTTTCAACTAAAAGACTAAAGACCCCTGGTTTTTGTTCCGGCTTGCCCCTTTTCTCAGTGTCCAAAATAGTCTTGTCGGGTTCACGGCTCGTCCCGCTCTCCCGACAACTGGAACTTCCTCATGAACCCCCGGTCGATCCGGTCCTTCAGCCACCAGGCGAACCGGCCGGCCGCGGTGATGCCCTTCCAATGCAGGATCGCCGTGCCGTCCCCCAGGTTGAAGATCAGGAGATAGTCCTTCTGCGGCACGAAGGGGACCAGGGGCCCGCCGTCAAGGGCCGCGCAGGTGTTCTGCATCAGAACCGGGTTCTGGCGCACGGCATAGACGCCCACCTTGGCGAGTTGGTGGCCTTCGAGGGAGATGCAGTCGCCGCCGCCGAAGATCTCGGGATGGATCGTGCACTGCAGGAAGCGGTTGACCAATAGCCCGCCGTCCGGCCCCGTCGGCAGACCGGAATCCCGGAAGAGCGAAGACGGTGTGACGCCCATGGCAAGGAAGGCCGCGTCGCAGGCCCGGGCCGTTCCGTTGTCCAGCAGCACCCTGCCCCGGTCCAGGGAAGCTGCGTGGGCGCCCTCGACGACCTCGATGCCCCGCCGCTGCAGGGAACGGAGCGCCAGCGTGCGCACCCGCTCGGGAAACCGGGACATCAACCGGCTGCCGGCCAGAAGCGTAATCCGCGCCCTGCCTCCCCGCCCGGCCGCGAGCCTCCAGACATTGCCGCTTATCTCCAGCCCCGCCGGCCCGCCCCCGATGACGACGATCTCCGCAGTCCTTCCGTCCAGGATGTCGACGAGCGCACGCTGCGCTCGTATCAGATTTGCGATGGGCTTCACCGGAAAGACAGACGGCCCCGACGCTCCCGGTATGCGGTCGGGCACGTCGCTGCCGGTGTTGAAGGAAACGACATCGTAGGGGACCGTCGCCCCCGATGCGAGCTTCAGCGACCGGTCATGGGCGTCGATGCGAACGACGGCATCCTCGATGAACACAGCGCCCCGGTCTTCGGTCATCCGCTTGACGTGAAAGCGCACTTCCCGGGGTCCATACGTCCCGGACAGGAGTCCCGGGCCCATGCCGGAGTAGTAATGATATGCCGAACGGTTCACCACGGTCGCGCGGTGTCCCCGGGCAACGCACCGGTCGAGATGCGCGAGCAGTGTGAGGTGGGCGTGTCCGCCGCCGACGATGACGAACTGTTTTTTCATGGCGATCCTTCAGGCAGAACCGATTAATACGAACGAAATAAATATTGTTACATCCCGAAACGTCCCCCCTCTCCCAACCCTCTCCCCTATGGGGAGAGGATAAAGGTGAGGGGCAAATCCGTAACAAATCCAAGTGCGTTTGTATTAGCGTCAACGTGTTCACCCTTCGACAAGCTCAGGGCGAACGGTATGGCCTTTGATATTGTAAGATTTTTCCGCTCGTGCTGAGCCAGTCGAAGCACAAAATAGCTTTGGGCAACAGCCCGAAAACTTTTAACACGACCCCGACACGGGTCAGATGCGCGAGCATAAGACAGGAACTTCCCTCTTCAACTCCCCGGCAGTTTGCACTGCGGGTTCTCCATGCCCTTGTTCCATGGCATCAGCTTCAGCACCAGCGCGATCCCGCAGCGGTCGAAGAGCACCACCATCACCGTGCCGAGCGCGAGCAGCACATAGCAAACGAATCGTCCCGCCTCCCACAGGCCGAGCAGGGTGTAGGCGAAATAGACGATGCGCACCTGGGAAGGAAAGGAGAAGGCGCTGCCCGTACGCGCCGCGATGAAGACCGTCTGCACAAGGCTCACCACGATCACCGCCGCATAGCCCGGCGTCCAGCCGGACAGGGCCGCGACGATGAACACCAGCGTGACCGTCCAGAACCACCATTCGATGCTTCGCACGTCGAGCTTGAGCTTCATTGCCTGTCCTCCTTACCTTTCGTGATCGATGATCAGGTACTGAGTACGTTTTGTTACAGAAAAGGCCGGCGCGACCCTGTTCTGGAATTAAGCGTACTATAATCTGGAGGAAAGGGCAAGCAATGCGGTATGCCTTGTGCAAAAGACGGGGAAAAGGACCTTCCGGTCACGGCGCCGGTGTCCGGCAAATAATTGTTGTTGAAAATTTGGTATAATAGATGAATAATGGCAGTATATCATTGAAGCTCCCTGCAAAGCGTTTTGCGAAAGATTCCCCACGTTCCCCGGTGCGTTTCAAGGAGGCCCTGATGAACATCCTTCTCGTCTATCCGCAGTATCCCGTCACCTTCTGGGGCTTCAAGTACGCCCTGAAGTTCATCGCCAAGAAGGCGAGCCTGCCGCCCCTGGGCCTCCTGACCGTGGCCGCCATGCTGCCCCGGGAGTGGAAGCAGCGCCTCGTTGACCTGAATGTTCGAAAGCTGACCGACGCCGACCTCCGCTGGGCGGACTACGTGCTGCTGTCGGCCATGTCCATCCAGAAGGCATCGGTCGACATGGTCATCGAGCGGTGCAAGCGGCTCGGTGTGAAGGTGATCGCCGGCGGTCCGCTCTTCACCGCCCATCCCGGGGACTACGGCCAGGTGGACCACCTCATCCTGAACGAGGCGGAGATCACCCTGCCGCTGTTCCTCGCGGACCTGGCTCAGGGCAGGCCGCAGCGGGTCTATACGTCCGACCGCTGGGCGGACATTACCCGGACCCCGCTGCCGCGCTTCGACCTCCTGGAGATGAAGCACTATGCCTCCATGAACATCCAGTATTCCCGCGGCTGCCCCTTCGACTGCGACTTCTGCGACATCACGGTGCTCTTCGGCCGGGCGCCGCGGACCAAGGACGCGGCACAGATCGTAGGCGAGCTCGACGAGCTCTACCTGCGGGGCTGGCGCAGCAGCGTCTTCATCGTGGATGACAACTTCATCGGGAACAAGGGGAAGCTCAAGAAAGAGGTGCTGCCCGCCATCATCTCCTGGATGGACCACCACCGGCATCCCTTCACGCTCTTTACCGAGGTGTCGATCAACCTGGCGGACGACGCGGAGCTGATGGCGCTCATGGTCCGGGCCGGGTTCGACCAGGTGTTCGTCGGGATCGAGTCGCCGAACGAGGAGAGCCTCGCCGAGTGCAACAAGGGCCAGAACCGGAACCGCGACCTGATCGCGAACGTCAGGAATATCCAGCACGCCGGCCTCGAGGTCCAGGCGGGGTTCATCGTGGGGTTCGATAAGGACCCGGCGGCGATCTTCGAGCAGCTCATCGCCTTCATCCAGGAGAGCGGCATCGTGACCGCCATGGTGGGGCTGCTGAACGCGCCGACAGGCACCAGGCTTTACCGTCGCCTGGAGCAGGAAGGCCGGATCATCAAAACCGCGACCGGCGACAATACCGACTTCACGCTCAACTTTATCCCGAAGATGAACAGCGACACGCTGGTCAACGGCTACCGGCGGATCCTTGGCTCCATCTATTCCCCCAAGAACTACTACGCCCGGGTGCGAACGTTCCTGCGGGAGTACCGGCCGCCGCGGAAGATGCAGGCCCGTTTCCGGTTCATGTATCTCCGGGCCATGGCCCAGTCGGTCGTGCGGCTCGGCATCCTCGGCAGGGAGCGGTTCCAGTACTGGAAGCTCTTTTTCTGGTCCCTCATCCGGAGGCCGCGGCTCTTCCCGCTCGCCATCACCCTCTCGATCTACGGCTTTCACTTCCGCCAGGTCTTCCGGCGGCACGAGAAGCGGCTCCGGGCCGCGCGGGCCTGAATTAGAAATCTCCAACTCATACAAACCATAACGAGAAACAGCAGAAGGCTTCTCTTTTTTCTGCACCGCCATTCACAGCGCCGCGCAAACATGACAAGTTGTCATCTGTTTTAACTGGACGATACAGCCTTTCCTGTGCGCTTACGCTTCGCAGGCGCAGGCATGATCTGTGGTATGCCAGCTCTGTTCCGGTCATGTGGCGCGCGGTCGCTGTTCACGGGATGCAGGGGCCTCTGGAAAAACAAGGTCTTAAGTCTTTACCCATAACCCGCACGTCCCCGGAGCGGCCCTGCGAAATTATTGGGTACCCGTCTTGGCCTAAGGAAGAGTCCCCCGGAGCGAATCCAGGAGCAAGCGCCTTCCCGAGGCTTATAGGGAATAGCGAGCGATTAGGATAAACCTTAAACCTTGAGGATCGAAGCTCCATGCAGTAATCTTTCGGGAGCTTTAACGCGCATGTCTGAGGCCGCAGGCCGAGTTTGCGAGGGCGAGCGGACGTGGCCCACCCCACCCAGCCTCCCCTTAAAAAGGGGAGGTGTGGAGGGGTCAGTTCAGAACGCGAAGGGCAAGCGCAAAGAAAAAGAACTCACTACGGTTGTAGATGGCGGGATGAAACTCAGGAGATTTTTCGGCAGAAAAATAGAATGGGCGGCCGGAAGATCCGGCCGCCTGCAATGGCGTTTTGATCAACGCTTCCCGATCCGTGTCTGGTCATGGAGGATATGCCGGTTCAGGTTCGACCAGTCAGGTGAGTAATAATCGCAGATGCGGATGTTGCCGATGCCCGCCACGGCAAGGTAGATCGAGACCGGCGAGCCGAGCCCCCCAGCACCGGCGATGAACACCGTGGAGCCTTTAAGCTTCTCCTGGCCTGCTTCGCCCCACCCCTCGATCATCAATCGGCGATTGAACTGCTTTTTCTTTTGTTCAGACAGCGACAGACCACTCCCCCCGTGTCATTCCTCACGGATATGCGCATACCCAAAAAATACCCTGCCCGGGGTATGTCTATTGGTGATCGTCCTGCCTATAATTTCACTTAGACATGAATGGAATCGGCATCAAAAGGTCCAACAGCATCGAGATCGTGGATGCGACGGTCGTGAATGGCTCCATCCTTGCGTCGCAATGCCCGGGCGGCCTCGGAATATCCTGCAACGCCTGCACCCATGCATGGACGGAAGGTGCTATCGCCGTCACGGATACGTGGCGCAAGAGGAGACCCTTCCCCGTCATGGTCTGCCACTGGCACGATGCGCGATGACTGAGCGGACACCGTCCCCAGGCACCCGCTCATGACGCGTACCTGCAGTCTGTCCTGCCAGGTCGTTCCGCTTCCCCCGCCCTATCGCCGCAGCCGCACCCGCGCCTTTTTCACCATGGCGTCGGGGACATAGGATGTTTTGAATACCCGCAGATTTTCCTTGTCCAGGTCCTGCTCCAGGTTCAGGTATTTGTACTTCGGCGGAAGGATCTTCGCGAAGTTGTTGAACATGAACTGGTACACGCCCTTGAACTTCGTCAGCGCCTTGGCGAAATGCAGGACATAGGTCTCGTCATTGACCTCCTCGCCCAGGACGAAGCCCGCCGGCTCGCCGTCGGCGTAGGTGATGCCGCCGCACAGGACCAATTCTTCGTACCGGTCGAGCGCCTCGCGGCAGGGGCCGTAGTCCGTCTGCTCCGCGTTGAGACCCGTCTCGGCCATCCAACCATCGAGCACGGAACGCGCCTGGTCCAGATGATCGTTGGTCAGCGGAAGCGCTTCACTGGTGTACAGTTCGGTGAACTGCTTCAGCAGGTTCCTTTTCTTGTGGAGCTTTCGTCCGGCAAGGGTGCTCATCTTCTCGACGGTATAGAGATAGTCCGCGTCGCCTTCCGCGAAGGTTATCTCGAACGCATCCGGGCTGAAGGCCGACAGCCACGCTTCCGGGACAGGGAACAGGTAATCGACGTCGCGCATGCGATCCTTGAGTGCCGCGATGTCCAGCGTTCGTACGTCCTTCGTAGGCATAAGGTAGACGTGCCCGTCGTACGTACGGCCCTTGATGAAGACCTCCGTGTCGATCATCACGTCATACTCATGGTTCTTTCGGAACAGATAGAGGTTCGGGAAGGTGTACTCCGAGAGCGGGACCGTGATCGCCTGGAGCAGCGGTGCGAGCACGTCTTTGTGGTGCAGGCCTAATCGCTCAATGCGCATGGTCAATGATAATGGATTTTCGGCGTCCTGGCAAAGTATTTTTGCTGACGGAGACAGCCGCGGGAGGGGGCTTGAGTGAAGTACCCCGCAGCAGAGCTGCGGGGCATCTAATCTCGAAAAACCTACAGATACACCAAGCACAAGGGGAAAAAGATCCTGCATTTGAACTTCGCGGACTGCAAGGCCGACGAGGTCCTCACGGTCATCGACCAGGCCAAGGCGGCCATCAGGACCCAGGCCCAACAGTCCGTGTTCATCCTGACCGACGTGACGAACACCGCCTTCAACAGCAAGGTGTCCGACGCCATGAGGGAGTTCGTCATGCACAATAAGCCCTACGTCGTGGCGTCGGCCGTCGTGGGCGTCACCGGCCTGAAGCAGATCATCTATAACGCCGTCATGAAGTTCAGCGGCAGGAAGCTCACGGCCTTCGACAGCCTTGCCGAAGCCAAGGACTGGCTGGCCGAACGCTGACCGGCGCCGTTCTCCCCGTCCCCGTGTCTGACGTCAATCCCCTTGTCGCTTTGTCTGTTCTACCTGTCCCTGTCTCCCGCTGCCTCAGGCACCCTTCACCCCCTTCGGCCCGATCCCGCTCATCGCGCGCTCCGCGATCGCCGCGATGGTGAGCGACGGGTTCACGCCGGGGTTCGCCGATATCATGGACCCGTCGCAGACATAAAGGTTCTCATATCCGAACACGCGGTTCCCGCCGTCGAGGACCCCTTCCTCCCGGTCCCTGCCCATCACCGAACCGCCGAGGATATGCGCCGTCGTCGGGATGCCGAGGAGCGATTCGGAAAGGAGAGCCATGGACTTCCCGTTCACGATCTTCGCGTAGCGCTCTACCATGTCCTTCGCCTCGGGAATGAACGCCGTGGGCGCCTCGCCCCGGTCCTTCGCGGACCGAAGGCCGAACCAGCCGTCCGAGAGCCGGAGCGTGCTGTTGATCGTGCGCATGAACATCAGGATCTGCGTCTTCTCGGCCCAGTTCCGCACGAAGTACACCCTGAAGTTCGCGACGGGATGAGTGATGAGATCCACCGCCATCTTCACGATGCGGATGAGAACGTTCCGGCCATGGACGGCCGGCGCCATGAACAGCCGCCAGAAGCCGGAACCCGACGGATACCGGACCGGTTCGAGGAAACTGTGTTCGTCGGTCTGCAGGATCGAGCCGATGGCAACGCCGTCGGAGAATTTGGTGTTTCGATCAAAGGTCATGACGCCCATGAGGCTTTCCGAGTTCGTCCGGACATCGCGGCCGACGCGGTCCGAAAGGCGCGGAAGGGACGACCGTTTGAGCGCGGTGAGCAGTTTCACCGTGCCGAGCACTCCGCCGGCAAACACCACGCCTCGACAGGTGGTTGATCCCGTTCGCTTCAAAAGGGTTGTCGAGGACCGCCACCGGACCGTGTAGCCGTCCGAGCCGTCGTCCTTCCCGAGCGGGACCACGTCAACGGCCTCGGACCCCGGCTGGACCCGTGCGCCGGTCCGCTCGGCCAGATAAAGATAGTTCTTGTCCAGGGTGTTCTTGGCGTTATAGCGGCAGCCGACCATGCACCCGCCGCAGAAGTTGCACCCCGCCCGCGCCGGACCCTTGCCGCCGAAGTACGGATCCGGGACCGTCACGTCAGGCTCACCGAAGAAGACCGCCACTGTGGTCGGCCCGAAGCGGTCCGCTTTCCCCGCTTCCCCTGCAAGCTTCTCGAGAGCGCGATCTCCGGCCTCAAGGCGTTGATTTTGCGTCGCGCCGAGCATCGTGAGCACGGTTTTATAATGCGGGGCAAGCTCCTGCTCCCAGTCGGCAAGGCCTGCCCAGCTCCCGGAGCGGAAGAACTCTTTCGGCGGCACCTGCAGGGCGTTCGCGTATACCAGGGAACCTCCGCCCACCCCGACGCCGGACAGGACCGTCAGGTGCCGGAACAGGGTGATGCGGAAGAATCCGAAGAAGCGGAGCATCGGGAGCCAGAGCCATTTTCTGAGGTTCCAGTTCCTCTTCGGAAAATCCTTCTCTGTCAGCCGCATCCCCTTTTCGAGCACCAGGACCCGGTAGCCCTTTTCGGAGAGACGGAGGGCCGAAACGGAACCGCCGAAACCAGAGCCTATCACCAGGTAGTCGTAATCATATGTTCGTTCATCGGCGATCATAGGTGCCGCCATTCTATCACCGGCCTGCGTTCTTTGCAAAGAGGAAACCCCGGCGCGATCTTTGGCCGCGACCAAAACAGGATACAAAAGGCTTTCAATCATTGACAGGATCATTCGATTCTTTGTTTCCGAGGTCATACCTTGCCTTTTCATCTTTATTACGAATGAACCAAAATATCGTATAGGGACTCATTTCAAGCTTGATCTCATTCAGTAATTGAAGCTCCCTGCAGCAAGACTTCGGCGAGCTCAGTCGAGCCGCTGCGGGGAATGCGCTCGCTCCTGGATTCATGCCATCCTGTTGAAAAAGCCTCCTTTTTCCGCTTGGCACACTCGCGCGGAGATGTAAGATATTGTAAATATTCGACATAAAACAGCCTATCCCCTGCTGGATTAATCGGGGCCCATGATCCCCGGAAGTACGAAATAACATGTGTAATAACTATTTTTATTGCCAGAATGTATTGTTTATGGTATTCTTACCCTGTGGATGCGGATTGCAGGCACTTCTTTCGTCTGCGACGCCCTCGTACGGACCTGCAGCGCAGGAAACAGGAGAAAGGTTGAGAGATGAATATCGCCGGCACGATCAAGGATGCTATGGAAAAAAAGGGCCTTCGGAGCCTGAAGGATGCGTCAGAGATGCTCGGAATAAGTTCCGAACTCCTGCGCGTTATCTTGAGCAAGGGGCATCTCCCCAAGGACAAGACCCTCAGCATTATCGCGGACAAGCTGGGCATCGATGCGCCGCGCCTGATCCTGTGCGCCCACCAGGAGAAGGTCCCCACCGAGGTAAAGGGTTTTTTCCTGGCCCCGTCGTCGTCAAATACCTATACGGGACAGCGGAAATATCCCCTCTCCCACGAACAGTGCGAATATCTCGAGAGGATCATGACCCCCACGGAGATCCAGATGATCAGAAAGTTCCGGCAGGTATCCGACGAGACAAAAACGCAGATCATCGGCTATGTCGACTTCATGTTTGCTACAAAGAGAGTGCACAAGAATAACGGTAACGGTAACGGTAACGGCAACGGCAGCGGGACATAAACATTCCATCCGGCCTTTCCCTGCCTTTCTGCCACGACCTCTCACCCTGACCTGAACGGTCAAATCACCAGACACGCACACTGATCAGCAATTCACCTCAGCCTTCAACAATTTACGGATCATTAGTCAGTTATAAATGAAATGGGTCTTTCGTGTTTTAGTTGAAAAAACTGAACAAACCAGAAAGCGAGAAAGGCTAAGATTCGTCCGCAGATTTCACAGATTTCGCAGATTAAAAAACGACCGTTCTGGACCGTGGTTAAAGACTAAATCTGCGTAATCTGCGTAATCTGTGGATAAGTTTTTCCTCCGAGCCTTTGTTTCTGTGACCATACCTGGCCTTTCAAATTTATTGCGAATGAACCGATGAAATTCTTGCCAAAATGGCGGAATTATTGGCAACGTCTTATGGTTACGAAGCCCGTATCGTCAAACGTCTTTCGGTCAACGGTAATGCAACAAGACCGAATGACGTAACCGCTGGACGAAACAGGCGTCGTCACCGTTACCGTAACCTTTTGGTTCCGGCTTGCCCCGCTTTAGAGGCATCCGCCTCTAACGGGGATTGTCCGGGTCAGGGTAATCCCCGCGAGATATCCCGCGTTGCGCAAAAGGCGCACCGGTGCTATGCTTGAGCCATGTATCGGAAGATCCTCGCCGCAGTGAACGAGCAAGTGAACTCCGAGGTGGCCGGCCGCTACGCCAAGCACCTCGCCCGGGCGGCCGGCGCGAAGCTCCTTCTTTGCTCCGTGCGCGAAGCCGGACAGACGGAAAAGTCCTTTGAACTTGCCCGGGACGCTGTCAAGCGGCTCCAGCATGCGGCACGGGAACTCGGTATCGAAACCGACAGCGTCTTCGAGTCCGGCGATGTCGTTGAGAAGGTCCGCTCCATCGTCCGGTCCGAGGGCGTTGACATCGCCTTCACGGCCACCCGCAGGGAGGACGTGCAGCACCGCTATTATTCCGGCAGGACCACTGCCCGCCGGCTTCTGCTGAACCTCCCCTGTTCCGTGGCCCTTGTGCGCGTCGTGCACATGGGAAGGATATCCCCGCGCGAGATCCTCGTCCCGCTCAAGGCCCATATCGACCATATTCCCGACCGCGCGTACTTCACCTCCCTCCTTGCCAGGGCCTTTGAGTCCAAGGTCCACCTGTTCCATGTCACCAAGCCCCTCAGAAAATTCTTCCATGGCGAGATCCACCTCACACCCGTGGAGTGGGAGGAAAAGGTCCCGGCCGACCTTTCACGGTTCGTGGGCCACCTGGACGGGTACGGCATCGAACACGAGAAACGCCTCGCTCCCGGCATTGCCGGCAGGAGCATCACCATCGAAGCGGCCTCCCGGCGCCGCGATCTCATCGTCATGGGCGCCAGTAAACGGGGCGTCCTGGACTTCCTCCTCCGGGGAAACCCCGTGGAATATGTCCTGCGCGAGACCCCGTGCAACCTGATCGTCCTGAAGCCGGGGGAATGAAACAACTGCGACAACCCTCTCACCGCAGAGGACGCAGAGGACACCGAGAAAAAACAGGAACACCACTTATTCTTGCTCTACTCTGTGAACTCGAAGCCTGCCACGAATGCTTTGATCGGGGCTTGTCTGCGGCAAAATGATTTAACGGGTGTTTTATGATTTGCTCATTCTTTCCTCTGCGTCCTCTGCGGTAAAAAGGACCTTCGCAGCAATATGAAGATCAACGAACTCACCCGCGACGATGTCTTCCGCTCCCTCGTAACATCCGGGCAGGGACTCGGCACCGACGAGGCCCGAAGGAGGCTCGACGAGTTCGGCCCGAACGCCATCGAGGCGGCGCGGAGGCGCCCCCTGTCGCTCCGGTTCCTCGGCCAGTTCACCCATTTCCTCGCCGTGCTTCTCTGGGTCGCGGCGAGTCTCTCCTTTGTTTCAGAGTATTTCCAGCCCGGTGAAGGCATGCTCACCCTCGGCATCGCCATCATCGCCGTCATCGTGATCAATGCCCTTTTCACGTTCGTCCAGGAATACCGCGCCGAACAGGCGCTGGAGGCGTTGAAACGGCTGCTTCCCTTCCGCGTCACGGTCTGCCGTGACGGCCGGGAAACGGAGATTTCTGCTGACGAGGTGGTCCCGGGAGACGTGATCAGGCTTGCAGAGGGCGGCAAGGTCCCGGCGGACCTGCGGCTGGTCGATGCCAATGACCTCCGGGTGAACAACGCGTCGCTTACCGGCGAGTCAGAACCGGTCCCGCGCGACACAAGACCTTTTCCCGGCGATCCCATCAACAGTCCCAATATCGCCTTTGCCGGCACCGTGGTCGTCAACGGGAGCGGCACGGGCGTGGTGTACGCAACAGGCATGCGAACGGAGTTCGGCAGGATCGCGCAGCTCACCGGTTCGGTGACACCGGGACTGTCCCCCCTGCAAAGAGAGATCGTAAAGGCAACGCGCATCGTGGCGTTCATTGCGGCTGCCGTCGGCCTGTTTTTTTTCGCCGTCGGGTTCGTCATCGGCAGGAGCTTCTGGGACAACTTCATCTTCGGCGTAGGCATCACCGTGGCTCTCATCCCCGAGGGCCTGCTCCCGACGGTCACGCTCGCCCTCGCCATGGGGAGCCAGCGCATGGCGAAGCGCAACGCCCTCATCAAGACGCTGACGTCCGTCGAGACCCTGGGGTCCGTTTCGGTCATCTGCACCGACAAGACCGGCACGCTCACGCAGAACCGGATGGACGTAAAAGAGGCGGCAGGGCTCGGCACGCTGAACAGCACACTCCGCGAGAAAATATTCACCGTGGCACTTCACTGCAACAACGCGAAGGAGTCAGGCGGAGAGCTCAAAGGCGATCCGACCGAGATCGCTCTGTACCGCAGGGCCCGGGAGGAGTTGAAAGTACGCCCCGGCGAGCGGGTCCGCGAATTCCCCTTCGACTCCGAGCGCAAGCGCATGAGCACGGTGACCAGGATGGACGGCAGGACCTTCGTCCTGACCAAAGGCGCGCCCGAGAGCGTCCTGTCGGTCTGCACCAACTGCCTGAAGGACGGCGGGCCAGTCCCTTTCGACGACACATTGAAGCGGGAGGCCACGCGCTTGTTCCACACGCTCATGGACAAGGGACTGCGGGTACTTGCCTTAGCCGAGCGGGAGCTCCTGCCGGAAGAGGACGAGTTCGTTAAGGAAACCGCTGAGCGCGATATGGTCTTTAACGGCTTTATCGGCCTCGAGGACCCGCCGCGTCCGGAAGTTCCGGAAGCGCTCCGGAAGTGCCGTGAAGCTGGGATCCGCATCATCATGATCACCGGCGATGCCTCGCGTACGGCCGTTGCCATCGCCCGGGAGATCGGGCTTGTGTCCGGAGAACCGGTTATTGTCGAGGGCTCGGAATTCGCGAACCTTTCGGACCAGGACCTGCGCGCAGTGCTCGGAAAGCCCGAGGTGATCTTCACCCGCATGACGCCCAAGTACAAGCTCCGTGTCGTAAATGTCCTGAAGGACGAGGGTGAACGGGTTGCGGTGACCGGCGACGGCGTGAATGACGCGCCGGCGCTCAAACGCGCCGATATCGGCATCGCCATGGGCATCACGGGCACGGACGTCGCCAAGGAGGCGGCGGACATGATCCTGCTTGACGACAACTTCGCCACGATCATCAACGCCGTCGAGGAGGGCCGCGCCGTCTACGAGAACATCAGAAAGTTCATTACCTATATCTTCGCTTCCAACATCCCCGAGGCGGTCCCCTACCTCGCCTACATCCTGTTCCGGATACCGCTGCCGCTCACGATCATGCAGATCCTCGCCGTGGACCTCGGGACCGACATGCTGCCGGCCCTTGCCCTGGGATCGGAGCGGCCGACGCCGGGCGTGATGCGGCAGAAACCGCGCAAACCTGACGAACGGCTGCTGGACTTCAGACTCATGGCGAGAGCGTACCTGTTCCTCGGACCTATCGAGGCCGCTGCCTGCATGTTCGGGTTCTTCTGGGTCCTCCACGGCGGCGGGTGGACCTGGGGGCAGGACCTGGCGCTCACCGACCCGCTCTATCTCCAGGCGACCACCGCCTGCCTCACGGCCATCGTCGTGACCCAGATCGCCAACGTGTTCGCCTGCCGGTCGCTCAGGGAATCGATCTTCACCATCGGATGGACCACGAACAAACTGATCTTCCTCGGCGTAGCTGTGGAACTGCTGCTCCAGTTCTTTATCGTCTACCATCCCCTGGGCCGCGCGCTCTTCGGCACCGCTCCGCTCCCCCTCCAGGCCTGGCTGGTGCTCATTCCCTTCGCCGTCGCGCTGCTCGCCGCGGAGGAAATGAGGAAGTTCGCGGTACGGCGAATGGCGGCGCGATGACAAACCGTTGAAAGGAACCGCTTGCGGGGAGAAGTCGTGGTAATATGGATAGTTTTTATCCCTTTTTTGTCAAGTAGTTGCATACCTGCTTGACAAATGCTGAACGGGTGCTATACTTGAAATAAGATGTAATGCCGTTTATGAAAGAGGTGACCTCTATGAAGACCTATATGACTATTACGACAATGCTGGTTTTAACGCTCACGTTCGGATTCGCCTATGCGGATGAGTTCCCGATCCCGATTAGGAATGATGTAGGGACTGAGCTGTATCTCAGCGCGTTCCCGATCCACGATTCTGCGGTTGCCGTTAAGGATTTCGGCGTGATCGGCAAGCGCGAACCTGAAGCGGTCAACGCGGAAGGAAATGCTCTGGGTGTGGAAATAGGAACAGCGCTTTATAAAGACTTCCTGATGAAGGATACAATGATGGCGCGTTCAGAGGCAAAGGGATCGGCAGCGGGAGGCGTGGCGAGAGAAGATGAGTACACCAGGATATGGGACCATGTTCTCGGCCCCGGCGGATCTGACCTGCCGTAGCTGATCATATGACCTTCTGACCGCATGACGGGCAGAAACAGGAAAAGCAACAGCCAACCATCGAGCAGGCCGGATATCCGGCCTGCTCCTTTTTATTTGTCCCGCCGACAAAAGGCTGCTCGCGTTACGCTCCATAAATAGTGAGAGGGATCGGGTAGGAGGCGGGGTCGCCCCCGCCGTCCTCCCACACCACCGTACGTAC
>CAYPOT010000054.1:0-25857 GCA_964412455.1 uncultured Nitrospiraceae bacterium
CGGTAGTTGATGGTCTCCGGTTTCTTCACTTCGCCGAACGACCATTCCTTGATGCGCTCCGGTGAAGCGATCCGGATCCGGATCGAATCGAAGTTAATATCCTTCGGTTTCTCGAACAGGCTCAGGACATCCATTCTCGCCTTATTGTCGATTACCCGTTTATCTTCCACAGTCAACCTCCTGAAAGGGGCCGTTCCGCCCCGCTCACGTTTCTATCAATAGAACTGCTTGTTGTCCAGCCTGCAGCTACCTGCCCGGTTGTCTTACCGCGCTGATGAGATCTTCTCGAGCCCGATCAACCGCTCTTTGCCGTTCTTTCGTTCGATCAGCTCAACATCGAGACAGAGGCTCTGAAGCTCCTTGATGAGCACGTAGAATGATTCAGGGAGCCCCGGTTCCAGGGAATGCTCGCCCTTGACGATGGCCTCGTAGATCTTGGCCCGGCCTGAAACATCGTCGGACTTCACCGTGAGGAACTCCTGGAGACAGTATGCCGCACCATAGGCCTGGAGCGCCCAGACCTCCATTTCACCCAGGCGCTGGCCGCCGAACTGGGCCTTGCCGCCGAGGGGCTGCTGTGTCACGAGCGAATAGGGGCCAATGGACCGCGCGTGCAGCTTGTCATCCACCAGGTGATGCAACTTCAGCATGTACATGTATCCCACGGTAACCGGCTTGTCATAGGGTTCGCCGGTCCGGCCGTCGTACAGGATGGACTGGCCTGTTTTCGGCAGTTTGGCTTCCTTGAGCAGGCTGCGGATCTGGTCCTCCGTTGCTCCGTCGAACACCGGGGTGGCAACATGGAGGTCCAGGGCCTTCGCGGCCCAGCCGAGATGCGTCTCGAGGATCTGACCGACGTTCATACGGGAGGGAACGCCCAGAGGATTCAGAACGATCTCAACGGGAGTGCCGTCGGGAAGGCACGGCATATCCTCTTCGGGAACGATGCGGGACACGACACCCTTGTTGCCGTGGCGGCCTGCCATCTTGTCGCCGACGGAAAGCTTGCGCTTCATGGCGACATAGGCCTTCACGAGCTTGACCACACCCGGAGGCAGATCGTCGCCCCGCTTGAGACGTCCGATCTTTTCGTCGTATATCGACTCGAGAATGCCGAGCTGGTTCTCGCCGTTGTCCAGGACCTCCTGCAGCTTTACCGGGTAATCCTCGGACTCCACCTTGATCTTGGCCAGGTCCTTCTCCGGGACCTTGTCCAGCATGTCCGCGACGATCTTCTTGCCCTTGGCGATCTCGGTTTTGCCGGTCTTGGAGTTCACAACCTTGTCGGCAGTGGTCTTGCCGATCAGCAACCGGCGGATGCGCTTGTATTTGTCCTCCTGGATCGCCTTCTTCTCTTCACTGTATTCCTTCTGGAGGCGGGAGATCTCTTCGCTCTCCTGGGTCTTGAGCCGTTCGTTCTTGTCCTCACCCTTGCGGGAGAATACCTTTACGTCAATGACCGTTCCCTCGATCCCCGGGGGTGCATAGAGAGACGCATCGCGAACATCACCGGCTTTCTCGCCGAAGATGGCCCTGAGGAGCTTCTCTTCCGGCGTGAGCTGGGTCTCTCCCTTGGGCGTTACCTTGCCCACCAGGATATCGCCGGGCATAACCTCGGCGCCGATGCGGATGATGCCGTTCTCGTCGAGGTTCCGGAGCGTTTCTTCACCGAGGTTGGGGATGTCGCGGGTGATCTCTTCCTTGCCGAGTTTGGTGTCCCGGGCTTCGATCTCGAACTCCTCGATATGGATAGAGGTATACCGGTCCTCTTTCACCAGTTTTTCGCTGATGATGATGGCGTCTTCAAAGTTATACCCGCTCCAGGGCATGAAGGCCACAAGCACATTCTGTCCCAGGGCGAGTTCGCCCAGGTCCGTGGCCGGACCGTCTGCAATGACCTGGCCCTTCTTGATCTTGTCGCCCACCCGAACGATCGACTTCTGGTTCATGCAGGTGTTCTGGTTGGAGCGGTGGAACTTCGTGAGCGGATAGTTATCGACAACGGTCCTCCCCCGGGCGTCCTCACCCTTCACCATGATAGCCGTGGAGTCAACGGCTTCGACGATGCCGTCACGTTTTGCAGAGACGATAGCGCCGGAATCCCGGGCAGCCACGCGCTCCATCCCGGTCCCGACGGTAGGCGCCTGGGGCCTGAGCAGCGGCACGGCCTGGCGCTGCATGTTGGAACCCATGAGGGCACGGTTCGCGTCGTCGTTCTCGAGGAACGGAATGAGTGCCGCCGAGACCGATACGATCTGTTTCGGCGAAACGTCCATGTACTGCACTTCATCGGCGGTCACCAGCATGAACTCGCCGCCCACACGGGCCGATACGCTGTCTACGGCCATCTTTCCGCGGCCGTCGATGGGGGTATTAGCCTGGGCTATGACATACCCCTCGCCGTCCACGGCGGAAAGGTATTCGATCTCTTCGGTCACTCTGCCGCCCTTGACCTTCCGGTAGGGCGCCTCGATGAAACCGTAATCGTTCACGCGGGCGTAGGTGGCCAGGGAAACAATGAGGCCGATGTTCGGACCTTCAGGCGTCTCGATGGGACAGATCCTGCCGTAGTGGGTCGTATGCACATCGCGAACCTCGAATCCGGCCCGCTCGCGGGTGAGACCGCCGGGCCCCAGGGCCGAGAGCCTGCGTTTGTGCGTGATCTCGGCCAGTGGGTTGGTCTGATCCATGAACTGCGACAGCTGGCTGGAGCCGAAGAATTCCTTGATGGCGGCTATCACCGGCTTGGGGTTGATGATGTCATGAGGCATGAGGGCGTCAACATCCTGGAGGCTCATGCGCTCTTTAATGGCGCGCTCCATGCGGGCCAGGCCCACGCGGATCTGGTTTTCCAGAAGCTCGCCGACAGAGCGGACGCGGCGGTTGCCGAGATGGTCGATATCATCCACCTCGCCTTTTCCGGTCCTGAGATTGACAAGATAGCGGATCACCTCGACCACATCCTGCGCCGTAAGCGTGGTCTTCTCCAGCGGAATATCCAGTTTCAATTTTTTGTTGAGCTTGAGCCTCCCCACGGGTGAAAGGTCGTACCGTTTGGGATTGAAGAACATGCCCGCGAAAAGATTGCGGGCCATGTCGGCGGTCGGCGGCTCTCCGGGCCGCATCTTGCGGTAGATCTCGAGGAGCGCCTCGTCCGAGGTCTGGACCTTGTCCGCCAGGAGCGTGTCACGCATGGTCGGGATCACATGAATGCCGTCCATGAAGATCACTTCCATCTTCTCCACCTTGGTGGCGGAGATCTTTGCCAGGAATTGGTCGGAGATCTTCTCATTGGCCGTCAGAAGCACCTCCCCGGTCTCGGGATCGATGACGTCCCTCAGGACCACCCGGTCCACCAGTTCCTCGCGGACGATGGGGATCTCGGTGATGCCCGCGGCCTCCATTTTCTTGACTGCCAGGCGGGTGATCTTGGCGCCGTCCTTGACGATCTGTTCACGGCTCGCCTTGTCGGTGATCGTAGCGGGAGCCTTTTGCCCGATAAGCACCTCGGAAACGTTGCGGGTGAAACCGTCCTTCTTTATCCTGATGTCCTCGATGGGGTAGTACATCCGGAGCAGGTCCTCGTTGGAATACCCGAAGGCCTTGAGCAGGATGGTAGCGGGGATCTTCCTGCGCCGGTCGATGCGCACGTAAACGATGTCCTTCACGTCGAACTCGAAGTCAAGCCACGAGCCGCGGTAGGGAATGATCCGCGCCGAGTAGAGGATCTTGCCGCTGGCGTGGGTGCGGCCTTTGTCATGCGTAAAGAACGCGCCCGGGGACCGGTGGAGCTGGCTTACGACCACTCGCTCGGTGCCATTCACGATGAACGTTCCGTTCTCGGTCATAAGCGGGAGATCGCCGACATACACTTCCTGTTCCTTGATGTCCTTGACCCGCTTGGTGCCGGCCTGCTCGTCCTTCTCGAAGAAAACGAGGCGGATCTTGATCTTGAGCGGTGCGGCATAGGTGGCCCCGCGCTGCAGGCATTCCCAGAGCGTGTATTTGGGCTCTCCCAGCGAGTAGCCGAGATAATCCACCATCGCTGTCTCGTTGAAGTCATAAATAGGGTAGACGCTCCGGAACGCCGCCTGGAGTCCCATGTCCCTCCGCTTGTCCGACGCGAGTTCCTTCTGGAGGAACGTGTCGTATGACCGCTTCTGGATCTCGATGAGATCGGGGATTTCCAGGATCGTGGGTATCCTCGAAAAATCCTTCCGTGCCCGAACCATTTCTCGTTTTCCCTTAGACATGTCCGCACCCCTCTGCAAAAATAACCGCTCGTATGCTCGAAAAGCCTTATAAATCAATGAATAATTTCGTTTTTATGACCCTGTCCCGGCGCCGCTCAGCGCCGTCCACCTAAAAACGCAAAAAAGTCCTCTGCCCTCCGGGTGTCCCGGAGGGCAAGGACTTGTTCAACACCGGCTGTTTGAACCTGCTTACTTGACCTCGACGGTCGCGCCTGCTTCGGCGAGCTTTTTCTTCATGGTCTCGGCTTCTTCCTTCGCGACCCCGGTCTTCACCGCCTTGGGCGCGCCTTCTACCAGGTCCTTCGCTTCCTTCAGGCCAAGACCGGTGAGTTCGCGCACCACCTTGATCACGTTGATCTTCTGCGCACCGGCGGCCGCAAGAATAACATCGAACGCGGTCTGCTCCTCGGCTGCCGCCGCGGCGCCCGGCGCTCCCGCTGCAGCCACGGCCACCGGCGCTGCCGCCGACACGCCCCACTTTTCTTCGAGCATCTTGCTCAGATCTGCAGCCTCCAGAACGGACAGGCTGCTCAATTCATCAACGATTTTCGCTAAATCTGCCATGATCACTTCCTCCTCAGTAATGTTCCAACCTTGTTAGATCCGCTCCTCTGGGGGATGCGGATGTTCTGACGATCAGATTAACCCTTGTCTGCCTTGGCCTTGATGACCCGCGCGATCTGTCCGCCCGGTGCCGCAAGCACACCAACGATCCTTGATGCCGGCGCCTGGAGAAGACCGACGATCTTGCCCCGAAGCGCATTGAGCGACGGCAGGTTTGCCAGCGCTTTGATATCGGCCTGCTTAAGCAGTTTTCCGTCCAACACGCCGAACCTGAGCTCGAGTTTTGGCTGCGTCTTGCTGAACTCGAAAAGCACTTTTGCCGGGGCGACCACGTCATCATATCCGAGGGCGATGCCCACCGGGCCGACGAAGTGATCCTTCATGATCTCGAGGCCGGTGCCTTCGGCGGCCTTCCGCGCCAGGGTGTTCTTCACGACCCGGTATTCAACCTTCGACTGCCGGAGCTTGGAGCGAAGCACACTGATCTGCTCCACGTTGATCCCACTGTAACCGGTGATCACCGCGGTCTTCGCGCGGGCAAACTTCTCATGAAGTTCTTCTATTGCCGCTTTTTTCTCTTCTTTGTTCACTCTGTCCTCCTTTCTTTCAAGAATTCCCGATGACCAGCCCAGGAACCTCAAAAGAAAGCGGCGCTTGGTCGCCTGCGTTCTTTTTCACCCGGGTCTCGGCAGGCCCCGCATTGGGGATTAAATGGAGGATTCGCCTATCCTCCTCCATGCCCGCTGTCTCGGACCGCATCCTTCTCAAAGAGAAAGAGAAGGACCGACCTTTATACATACTCTACATACTCATAGAAGGTAAGAAGCTATGAAGGTGGGAAGGCAGGAACTTCGGTTTTCACTTCTCTTCCTCTTACGTTCCTACCTTCCTACACTCCTACCCTCGAGCCTTACTCAGAACTATCCCGTTATCTTCTCGACGAGAGCGGTGTCCATCTTTATGCCCGGGCCCATCGTGGTGGAAGCGGTGACCGCCTTCACGTACTTGCCCTTGCTTGACGACGGTTTCGCCTTCAGGATGGACTCCAGGACAGCCCTGGCGTTCTCCACGAGTTTCTGTTCGTCGAAGGACGCCTTGCCCACCGGCACATGCACGATCCCGGCCTTCTCCACGCGATACTCGACTTTACCGGCCCGGATATCCTTGATGGCCTTTGCGACATCGAAGGTGACCGTGCCCGTTTTTGGGTTCGGCATAAGACCGCGGGGGCCCAGCACCTTGCCGAGTTTTCCCACGAGTCCCATGATATCCGGCGTGGCCACGACCGTATCGAAGTCCGTCCACCCTTCCTTCTGGATCTTGTCGGCAAGGTCCTCAGCGCCAACGTAGTCCGCGCCTGCTTCCCTTGCTTCCTTTTCTTTCTCACCCTTGGCGAAGACCAGGATTTTAACCTTCCTGCCCGTACCGTGGGGGAGGACTACGGTCCCCCGCACCATCTGGTCGGCCTGTTTGGGGTCCACACCGAGGTTGACCGCCAGATCGACGGTCTCATCGAACTTCGTCCGCGCTGTCTTCTTCGCGAGGCCGATCGCCTCTTCAACACTATACAGCTTGTTCTTTTCTACCAGTGCCGCTGCTGCCTTGAACTTCTTTCCTGACATGATTCCTCCCCGCGGTTGTAGCGGCCGTTGTCGGCCTCCCGCATTAGAACGATAAGTCATTGGAAAGTGCGAATTGGAAATATCAAATTGAAAATTTGATACCTCACCTTTACAATTTCCAATTTTCAATCTGCAATTTACAATTAATTAGTCGACTATCTCAAGCCCCATGCTCTTCGCCGACCCTTCGATCATGCGCATGGCGGACTCAACAGTCGCCGCGTTGAGATCAGGCATCTTCGTCTGCGCGATCTCCTTGATCTGGGCACGGGTCACCTTGCCGACTTTGTCCTTGTTCGGCACGCCCGAACCTTTGATGATGCCGGCTGCCTTCTTCAGGAGTTCCGCCGCGGGCGCGGTCTTGGTTATGAACGTGAACGACCGGTCCGAATAGACGGAAATGATGACAGGAACGATCGTGTCGCCCAGCTTCTGGGTCTTGGCATTGAACGCCTTGCAGAACTCCATGATATTCACACCGTGCTGGCCGAGGGCCGGCCCCACGGGCGGCGCCGGGTTGGCCTTGCCTGCCGGGACCTGCAGCTTGATTTTTGCGGTGATTTCTTTAGCCATGATACGCTCCTACCTTCATTTTTGTATTATGCGATGCGGGTTCTACTTTTCTTTTTCCCGTTCGACCTGGAGGAACTCAAGTTCCACCGGCGTCGAACGGCCGAATATGCTTACCATCACCCTGAGCCTGCCGTGCGCGGGATTCACATCCTCCACGGTCCCGATGAAACTGCTGAATGGGCCGTCGATGACGCGGACCTGGTCACCCTTCTGGTAGGCGATCTTCGGCTGCGTCGGGGCCACAGCGCCTTCCTCGGCCTGTTTCAGGATGGTGTTCACCTCATCCTCGGAAAGCGGCGTCGGGTTCAGACTCCCGCCGACGAACCCGGTCACCTTCGGCGTATCCTTCACGATGTGCCACGTATTGTCGTCCATTTCCATCTCGACGAGAATATAACCCGGGAAGAATTTCCTCTGGGACTTCCGCTTCTTCCCCCCCTTGAGCGAAAGGACTTCTTCCGTGGGCACAAGGATCTGGGAAATCCTCTCCTGCAGATTGAGTTTGGAGACCGTTTCCAGAATGCTGGTCCTCACCTTGTTCTCGAATCCGGCGTATGTATGCACGACATACCAGTTCTTAGTTGACATAGCTCTCTCTATTTAAAAATCGCGGTCATGAACTTCGCCAGCGACATGTCCACAATGCCCAGAAAAACAGATGCAATGAGCACGCACACGATCACGACCCACGTAGAGCCGATGACCTCTTTCTTTGTGGGGAACACGACCTTTTTGAGCTCCAGCTTGACGTCCTGAAAGAATTCCGCGATTCTCTTGAACATGGGTATGCGCCTCTCCGGGGCAGAAAATTTGGCAGGCCAGGAGGGACTCGAACCCCCAGCAGCCGGATTTGGAGTCCGGAGCTCTACCATTAGAGCTACTGGCCTGTAACAACAATTGAAGTTCCCTGCGGCAAACTGCGGGGGATCTTCGATTCTCAGGGTCGTATGTGTTCTAATCGCTCGCTGACCCCGCAGTATGCTGTGGGGAATAAGCTCGCTCCTGGATTCAAAATCAAAAGTGAAACATCAAAAATGCGGCGGCTCGCGCTATTTTGAGTGTTGCTTTTTAAACTTTGAACTTGGTATTACGCCTTGGTTTCCTTATGGACCGTATGCTTGCGGCAGAACCGGCAATACTTATCCAAATTCAGCTTGTCAGGCGTATTCCGCTTGTTCTTGGTCGTTGAATAGTTTTTCCGCTTGCAGTCACTGCAGGCGAGCAGGATGATTTCTCGCATTGCTTTTTGCCTCTTTCGTTGTTAGTGGTGTCCTACTCGATGACTTCGGTGATCACGCCGGCGCCCACGGTACGGCCGCCCTCGCGGATCGCGAACCGGAGTTCCTTGTCCATGGCGATCGGGGTGATGAGCTCGACCGTGCAGCTCATGTTGTCCCCGGGCATCACCATCTCGACACCCTCGGCAAGCGTCACCACGCCCGTCACGTCCGTCGTCCGGAAATAGAACTGCGGCCGGTACCCCTTGAAGAACGGCGTGTGGCGGCCGCCCTCTTCCTTCGTCAGCACATAGGCCTCGGCCTTGAACTTCGTGTGCGGGGTGATGCTCCCGGGCTTTGCCAGGACCATGCCGCGCTCCACGTCTTCTTTCTTTATGCCGCGAAGCAGGACGCCCACGTTGTCGCCGGCCTCGCCGGAATCCAGAAGCTTCCGGAACATCTCTACGCCGGTCACGACGGTCTTCTGGGTGGGTTTGATGCCCACGATCTCGATCTCGTCACTGACCTTCACGATGCCGCGCTCGATACGGCCGGTCACCACGGTGCCGCGGCCGGCGATGGAGAATACGTCCTCCAGGGGCATCAGGAACGGCTTGTCAATGTCGCGCTTGGGCTGGGGAATGTAGGTATCCAGGGCATCCATGAGCTCAAGGATGCTCTTGTACTCGGGGGCGTTGATGTCCTTGCTCTCGCTCTGGAGGGCCTTCAGGGCGCTCCCCTTGATGATGGGGGTCTTGTCGCCCGGGAACTGGTACTTCGTCAACAGCTCGCGGACCTCCAACTCCACCAGTTCCAGGAGCTCGGCGTCGTCGACCATGTCGACCTTGTTCATGTACACAACGATATAGGGCACGCCGACCTGACGGGCGAGCAGGATGTGCTCGCGGGTCTGGGGCATCGGGCCGTCGGCGGCCGAGACCACGATGATCGCTCCGTCCATCTGGGCGGCGCCGGTGATCATGTTCTTGATGTAATCGGCATGGCCCGGGCAGTCAACATGGGCGTAGTGGCGCTTCTCGGTCTGATACTCCACATGGGCCGTGGCGATCGTGATGCCGCGCTCCCGCTCCTCGGGCGCCTTGTCGATGTTGTCGTACGATACGAAGGTGGCAAGGTTCTTGAACGACAGAACCTTCGTGATCGCCGCCGTCAGCGTCGTCTTGCCGTGGTCAACGTGGCCGATGGTGCCCACGTTCAAATGCGGTTTCGTCCTCTCAAATTTTGCTTTTGCCATAGTGAGTCCTCCGGATCAAGATAGTTAATGATTGCAAAATACTTTGGAGCCCATGAGCGGGATTGAACCGCTGACCTCATCCTTACCAAGGATGTGCTCTACCAACTGAGCTACATGGGCATTAAACTCAGATGACAGAAGACATACAACCAGTCTACAGACACCTACGCCATTCTTTTGTCCGTGCTCTGTGCTCTGTCTATTGCTTATGGAGCGGGAAACGGGATTCGAACCCGCGACCCCAAGCTTGGAAGGCTTGCGCTCTAGCCAGCTGAGCTATTCCCGCGTACAAATGCTGATCTCGGACCGCATATCCCAGTTGGTTAACCGCCCCCTGAGACCATCGATCCGTGCTGTATGAAGTGGTGGGGAGGGGAGGTTTCGAACCTCCGTAGGCTGACGCCGACAGATTTACAGTCTGTTCCCTTTGGCCACTCGGGCACCTCCCCGAATAACAACTTCCTTTACGTAATGGGTGATTTGATGCTGTAACCGGTAGATAGCTGGAGCCACCGGAGGGAATCGAACCCACGACAGGCTGATTACAAATCAGCTACTCTACCAACTGAGTTACGGTGGCGATACTTCGGAATTCCCTGGGCACACCACGACTGGAACCGCTTTTCACGGAAGTTGGTATTTTAGCCGAGTGCCAACACGATGTCAACAAAAATTTTAATAAAGTGATGAATAATAACCCTAATGGAAGTGATCAGCGGGATCGCTGCCGGAGGGTCTCGTAGAGCAGGATCCCTGCGGCCACGGACACATTCAGAGAGTTGATCCTGCCCATCAGGGGCAGGGAAACCAGGTAATCGCATCGCTCCCGCACCAGCCTGCGGACCCCGCGGTCCTCCCCGCCCAGGACCAGGGCGGTCGGCCGGACGAAGTCCGCATCCCAGTAAACGGTCTCCGCGTCTGCCTCGGCCCCGACCACCCATACTCCGGCCTTTTTGAGCTCTTCCAGCGTGTTGGCGATATTCACGACCTTGACCACGGGAACATGCTCCACAGCGCCTGCTGATGCCTTGGCCACGGTCTCCGTCAGGCCCGCAGCCCGGCGTTCGGGAATGATCACTCCGTGGACACCGGCAGCGTCAGCGGTCCTGAGAATGGCCCCAAGGTTCCGTGGGTCTTCCACGCCATCAAGGACAAGAAAGAGCGGTGCCTTTCCCTGCAGGGCGGGGACCTGTAAAACATCGTGAAGGGTGGCATACTGCTTTGCCGCGGCAAAGGCGATCATACCCTGGTGATTCGCGCCAGGCGCCTCCCGGTTCAGAGCCTCACGGCTCACGAACCGGACCTCTGCGCCGCTCTCCCCCGCAAGGCGGAGGATCGTCTGTACATCCCGGTCCTGCTTCCGCTGGTCGGACACCAGGACGCGTTGAACCGGACGGCCGGCTTTGAGCGCCTCCAGGATTGGTTTTATTCCGATGATCTTGTCTTTGGACATAATAGAAGCAATTTTACCGCAGGGGACGCAGAGGTAGGCGGATCAACGACACGGAAAGGTGTTTATTCTCATTGAGTTAAGATAAATAGCAAGACGTCTCTCTGAATTTCCCTCTTCCGAATTGAATTAATCTGTGTCGCTTGGAAGCGCCTACTGTTGGTCATCTGTGGCTAAATCATCTTCTCGCTGTTCTGATTTTCTCTGCGTCCACTGCGGTGAATTCCTTTCGCGGTTTACTTCGGTTTCCAGACCGTGCCGCCCGGCCGGTCAAAGAGCGTCACGCCCGCCTCATCGAGGACCTTCCGGACCCGGTCCGCTTCGGCCCAATCCTTCTGCTCGCGGGCCACATTCCGGAGGTGGATATATTCCTCGATCTGCTCCATCGAAAGGGTGACCTTGTGGTCGCCAAGCCGGGCTTCCTGGAACCACTCCTCCGGGTCACGCAGGAAGATGCCGAGGGTCCTGCTGGCATTATCAAATGACTCCTGCGCGGCCGACAGGATGATGTATGCCCCCTGCTCGTTCTTCTGGCCCAGATCGGCAATGAACTTGTTCACCTCGCGGACGGCATCGTAGATGATCCCGATGGCCAAAGCGGAGTTGAAGTCATCATCCATGGCCTCTTCAAAGGCCTTCGGCAGGTTCACGATCTTCTCGTAGAGCGGTTTGTCAGCCGATTCGACGACCGCTTCGGGCTTCACCAGGGAAGGTCTTTTCCCGGCCAGAAAATCCTTGACCCCTTCCTTCATGGTGTAGAAGCGGTCGAGCCCTGCCCGGGCGTCCTTAAGATTGGCATCGGAGAAATCGATTGGGCTCCGGTAGTGCGTTGAGAGCAGGAAAAGTCTGACGATCTCCGCATCATACTTGTCCAGGATGTCGCGGATCGTGAAGAAGTTCCCGAGGGATTTGGACATCTTCTCCTGGTTGATGTTCACAAAACCGTTATGGAGCCAGTAGTTCACGAACCGCTTGCCCGAAGAAGCCTCGCTCTGGGCGATCTCGTTCTCATGGTGAGGAAAGATAAGATCCTTGCCGCCGGCATGGATGTCAAAGGTCTCACCCAGGTGTTTAAATCCCATGGCCGTGCACTCAATGTGCCAGCCGGGCCTCCCCGGGCCCCAGGGGCTGTCCCAGGCGGGCTCGCCGGGCTTCGACGCCTTCCAGAGGGCGAAGTCGAGAGGGTCTTCCTTCCGCTCGTCCACCTCGACGCGGGCGCCCGCCTTCATATCGTCCGGGTTCCGCTTTGAAAGCTTTCCATAATCCTTGAAGCTTGCGACGCGGAAATAGACATCGCCGTCCACCGCGTAGGCATGTCCCTTCTCGATAAGGCGACGGATGACCTCGATCATTTCCTTAATGTGCTCCGTTGCCAGCGGCTCGATGTCCGGCCTGCCCACGCCCAGGCGCTTCATGTCTTCCTGGTACGCGTCGATGTATTTGCGCGCGACCTCAGCGGCCGAGATGCCTTCCTGTTTGCCGCGGTTGATGATCTTGTCGTCCACGTCGGTAAAGTTCCGCACATACGTGACCTGGTACCCCCGGCGCCGGAAGTACCGCTGGATCACGTCGAAGGCAACCGCGCCGCGGGCATGACCTATATGAGAAAGGTCGTACACCGTCACACCGCAGGCGTACATACTCACCTTTCCCGGTATGACCGGAACGAACTCCTCTTTCTTGCCGGTCAGCGTGTTATAGAGCTTGATCATGTTCCACTGTTCTCCGTCCGGAACTGAACTTCCCACAGGATGAATCCAGAATCGAGCGCATTCCCCGAAGCATGCTGCGGGGAGCTGTAACAAGGTTGAGATTGTATACGGCGGAAGCGCGGTTTGTCAAGAAATTTCAGGGAACTCTGTGCCGCCTATGCGCCGCTGTTCAGAACCTGACGCACCTGGCGAGCCAGCGTGACGGTTCGAAACGGCTTATGGATCATGGCGACTCCGGGTTCCAGCATTCCCTGGGTAGAAAGAGCGTCATGGGCGTAGCCTGACATGAACAGCACTTTTATGCCCGGCCGCTTGATGCGAAACACTTCAGCGAGCTGTTTTCCATTCATGCCCGGCATCACCACGTCCGTCAACAGGAGATCGACAGGGCCGTCGTAGGAATCGCTCGTCCTGAGCGCATCGTCTCCGCCCGCGGTCAACAGGACCTTGTAGCCGAGCGGCGTAAGCACCTCGCGGACCAGCTCCCGCACCGAGGGATCGTCCTCGACGACCAGGATCACCTCTGTCCCGGCCGGCAAGGTGCCTGTAAGATCGTGGTCCTGGTATTGTTCCTGTCCGCGCTCTCCGGCGATGGGGAAATACACCTTGAAGGTGCTCCCCTTCCCCACTTCACTGTCCACAATTACATTTCCGCTGTGCTGTTTTACAATTCCGTAGACCGTGGCAAGTCCCAGGCCGGACCCCCGCCCCAACTCCCTGGTGGTAAAAAAAGGCTCGAAGATCCGGTCCCGCACCTCCGTCGTCATGCCCACCCCCGTGTCGGTCACCGACAGCATGACATATTTGTCGAACGAGACCGTTTCCTGGGCGCGCAGCAAGACATCGTTAAGATCGACGTCCTCTGTTCCGATCAGAAGACGCCCCCCCGACGTCATCGCTTCTCTGGCATTCACCGAAAGGCTCATCAGGACCTGCTCGATCTGTCCCCGGTCCGCCCGGATTGTGCTGATCGTGGCCTCTGCCTTCAGTTCAAGAAGAATATCCTCGCCGAGCATGCTTGATAACCTGTTTGCCATCCCCTCGATGATCGTATTCAGATCCACCACCTTCATCTCCAGGACCTGCCTGCGGCTGAACGCAAGGAGTTGGTGGGTCAGGGTGGCCGCCTTTTCGCTCGCCTCCTGGATGCTGGCCAGGTGGCTCCTGACCGGATGGCCTTCGGCGAGCTTCATCAGAGAGAGTTCCGTATAGCTCAGGATCGCCGTCAGGATGTTGTTGAAATCATGCGCCACACCTCCTGCGAGCCGGCCGATGGACTCCATCTTCTGCGATTGAAGAAGCTGGCCCTGCAGAAGTTGCCGTTCTCTCTCGGTTGTCTGTAGTTTATCGTCTTTTTTTTTCATGGCATCAGATGACTGTGGCCCTTGTCGCGAATACGATACTATTGTATCATAGAAGATATAATGAATCACTGACTCTTCCGGGGGGTCCGGCCATGACGAAAAGCGCTCTTCGTTTTGTTGTCCACGAGCACCGCTCAAAGAGGCACCATTATGATTTTCGGCTTGAGATCGGCGGAACGCTCAAGTCCTGGGCGGTCCCCAAAGGTCCCTCGATGTCCCCTGCGGACAAGCGGCTCGCCGTCATGGTGCCGGACCACCCGCTGGTGTACATCAACTTCGAGGCCATCATCCCCGAGGGGCATTACGGGGCCGGACCGGTGGTGGTGTGGGATGAGGGGGAGTTCTTCCCACTCGATACCGATGACCCGGAAGCGTCGCTGAAGAACGGCAAGCTCAGCTTCGAGCTGAAGGGCAAGAAGCTGAAAGGCGCCTTCGCCCTGGCGCAGATGAAACATCTGCCGAGATCTACCGGCAAGGAATGGCTGCTGATGAAGAAAAAGGACGCCTACGCGAAGGAAGGCTATGAGATAAAGACCGGGCTCACACCCGCGCGATTGAAGAATTTGAAGGAGCAAGTGCCGCCCTGCGAAACGGAGTGAAAAAACCTGCGTGGATCACCCGATATCTCTTTTTCATTCATTGTCGAACTTTCTGTCACAGTTTTTTAATCCCAATAGAGCCATGAATGCACTCGACCTTCCAACGAGAAAGAGTTGATGCCGTTTCGTATGATAACAACCTCTCCGCAAGCTTTGCCTCAAGCAGCCGCTCAACCGTCCGACGCAATTCCCGCGCGCCAAGCGCCGGTTTATAGCCATTCTCTATCAGCAATGCCCTTGCCTGGTCGTCGATCTCCAGGTCGATATTATGCTGGTCCTTTAATCGCTGGCAAAGAGCTGCCAGCATAGGCGCAAGGATTTCCTGAATGTCGTTTTTGTCAAGCGCATTGAACAATATTTGTTCGTCAATCCGGTTGAGCAGTTCTGGACGGAAGAACTGTTTGAGTTCCGGGATGTCGTCAATCTGGGGAGCATCGTCCTTTGCGCCGAAGCCAAGTCGTTTTTCCTTAGTCGGCTTAATATTGGATGTCAGGATAATGATGCAGTTGGTCGCATCCACCGTCCTGCCTTTTGCATCGGTGATCCTGCCCTCATCGAACAGCTGCAGGAACAGGTCAAACACCTTGGGGTGCGCCTTCTCAACTTCATCAAGCAACAGGATCGAATAAGGCTTTGTCCGCAGCTTGCCGGTAAGCTGGCCTTCGTCGTCGTAACCGACATAGCCTGGAGGCGAACCAATCAGTTTTGACGTGCTGTGCTCCTCCCGGTATTCAGACATATCCAACCGGATCATGGCATTGTCGCTGCCGAACAGTTCATAGGCCAGTGACTTAGCGAGCTCGGTCTTCCCCACGCCGGAAGGTCCAAGGCATAGTAATACCGCCAACGGGCCTTTACGAGAGGATATGCCGGTATAAACCATGACCAACCGCTGAGAAACCTTGTCAATAGCCTCTGTCTGGCCGATAACTCGTTGCTTCAGACGTTCGCTGAGCCCTTGCAGATGCGCCTTGAAGTTTCCGCTCAGGTGGCCGGATATAACATCCGTGGGAATCCCGACCTTCACGGCCAGCATTTCTGCAATAGCTGCAGCTTTGATCGTCCCCATGTTGTCCGGTAGTCCACCCATTGTAAGGCGCGGCGCTTGTTCACGCGCGCCCGCCCGGTCGAGCAGATCAATTGCCTTGTCCGGCAGACGGTGGTCGCTATCAAATCTGATCGAAAGGTCAACCGCGCTCGTAATGGCGTCATCATCTATCAGGCATCCGTGATGTTTTTCGAGCTTGCCGCGAAGGCCTTTCAGCATCTCGATGCATTCATCCCGCGACGGCACCTCCACCATCACCTTTTCAAAACGGCGCTCAAGCGCGGCATCGGATTCAATATGCTTGCGATATTCTGATATGGTGGTTGCGCCAATACAACGCATATCCCCCCTGGCAAGAGCAGGCTTGAGGATCTGTGCCGCGTCCATCCCGCCGCTGAGCTTTCCTGCACCGATGAGCGTGTGAATTTCATCGATGAAGAGGACAACCTCTTTTTGAGCCGTAGCCTCCTGGATGATTTTGGTCAATCGCTCCTCAAACTCGCCCCGGTACGACGTACCTGCCACCAAAACGCCCATGTTCAGCTCAATGATCCGGCTCCCTTTCAGGAAGTCGGGCACCTTGCCATCCTTCACCCGCAAGGCAAGGGCTTCGACGATAGCGGTCTTGCCCACGCCCGCTTCCCCCACCAGTACCGGATTATTCTTCGTATTGCGGGCCAACGTCTGGACAACCTGCAGCAGTTCGTCGCGCCGGCCAATGAAGGGGCCAAGCTTGCCTTCCTCTGCAAGTTGGGTCATGTCGCGTCCGAACTTCTTAAGAAAGGATTTTGGCTTGTCCTCCTGCGGACCTTCTTCGACCGGCACCTTGAAACCCTGAGCAGCCCGCTCAATAAGCTGCTTCTTAAGTTCAGAAGGCTTGATGTTATCCGCAGTCAGGAGTGAGCCTAGTGCCGCGCCCGGCTCCCCTACAATAGCGGCCAGCAAGTGCAGCGCTGAAACTTCGCTGGAATCCCGTGAAAGTGCATCGGCAATCTTGAAGAAAGCCTTGCATTCCGGGCTTCGATGGATGACCTTTTCGGTGTTATGGTTATGAGTTCCTTTGTCGAGCTTTTTTCTCAGTCCACGGCGATAGCTTGTGGTGTTAAGAGAAACGGCACTGAAGACATCGCTAAGAGCGGCCCATTCAGCGCGAACTGCATTCCATTGGCTTCGGTCCAATTGCATATCATCGGGCGCGCCAGCATTAACCTTCGGCAAGCTCATTATCCCGATGACAACATGTTCCTTCTCAATGAATTGCGACCCCGCTGCCGAAGCTTCCCGGACGGCGATCTGCCAGGCCACATCCACGGAGGTAGAGAAACTTTTCATGCAAGCTCCATATAATGTCCCCCGCTGGCGGGGGCAGGGGGTGGATAGTAGTGGGTGGACAGCAAAACAGGGGGTGGTCGGCAGGCAGTGGTCGCAGAGGATAGAACGCAGTGGATCAATCTCCGGAGCTGGCCCCCTCTATCTCCCCAATCACATCCTCTATCCTCTTTGCAACCCCCTGTATGTTTTTCAAAACATCGTCATCAGTAAAGCGCAGAACTCTTATCCCAACAGCCGCAAGGTCATGCTCTTTCTTGTCATCTTTCACCAGCGTTTCTTCAAAGCCATGAGTATAGCCGTCAACTTCAATGACCAAGTGAAGCTCCATACACATAAAATCAGCTATGTAATTCAGCACGGGCCGTTGTCTTCTAAACTGATGGCCTTTCATCTGCCTTGCTTTTAACACGTACTTCCACAGCGAAGCCTCTGCCTTGGTCATTTCCTTTCTCAATTTGCTTGCGAAAGGCTGGAGGTTCTTGTTGTATGCGTGATTGTTGGTGTTGTCGGCTTGCATGAGACTCCACCCCCTACCCCCGCCAGCGGGGGATATGAAGCGCCCTACGTCCCCGCCAGCGGGGGACAAAAGGCCTGCATCCTCGTTATTTGATTTCCTTCTTCAACCATTTCGGCATTACTGCTTTGCCGCTTTTTTTTGCTTCCTGAAGTTTCTTTAGGCCCTTTTCGTTCAACTGAATCGTAGGATAAACCGCCACAGGGTTGAGGACAATCGTCCCTCCCGCCAGTACTTCCATATCGAAATAGCAGCCGGATTCGAGCTTCATTTTTTTTCGAAGCGATCCGGGCAGGTTGATGCTGCCCCGTTTGTCGATTGCAATGAGCATAAAACACCTCCAACTTTCATGAACACAGCCGTTTGTCCCCCGCTGGCGGGGGCAGGGGGTGGAAAACAGGCGGTGGATCACAGGGGGTGCAAAGCGTTACCTATACCCTCACCACCACAACCGAGATATTGTCCCGCCCACCCTTGCTGTTCGCAGCATCAACAAGACCTTGGGTGACATTCTTTAAGTCCGCATTACCGCTTGTCCCCCGCTGGCGGGGGTAGGGGGTGGACGCATCTCCCCCGCCCGCGATAACCGCTCCGACTTCCGTATCAGTCAGCATATCCGTGAGCCCATCAGAGCATAGCAGAAGCATGTCGCCGGTTGCAAGTTCTATCTGCTTAATATCCGGAACAAGTGGATCGCCGACGCCGACCGCCTGGGTCAGCATATGCCACTGCTTTTCCGGTATCCGTTCACGAGGCAGGATGTTGTTCTCCAAAAGATGATCGCCCATTGTGTGATCGCGGGTTAGGCGTTGAAGCGTATCGCGGTAAAGATATGCCCGACTATCCCCGGCATGGCAGACGAACGCTTTATTGTTGCGGACAACGACTTCGACGAGTGTAGTTCCCATACCCAACAGGCTCATATCTGTTTTTGCTTTCGCATTTACCGCTTCATGCGCGGTCTTCATCGCTTCTGACAAAATATCGGAAATCCCATGATCATTTACTAATGATAATCTCTCCGCAAGGTAGGTTTGTGCGGTCTTCACCGCCAATTCGCTTGCCACTTCTCCGGCATTGTGTCCACCCATCCCGTCGGCAAGAAGGTAGATACCCATATCGTCATCAACGTGAATGAAGTCTTCGTTGTTCTGGCGGACCTGGCCTGGATGAGATAGATATGAGGATTTGATGATCATTTATTTTTCAATCCCCGTATTCTTTGTTCTACGTCTGCAATGTTTTGCTTGTCAGGAGCAGGTGATTTCATCAAGAGCTCATGGCATTTGATTGCAGCCAGCAACGCATCTTGAGTTTTTCCGTGTTGTTCGTGAATGCTAGAAAGAACATACCATAATGTATCGACCTGGGGCCATTCTTGCAGTATCTCTGTTAATAATCCGACAGCACCGTCATAGTCACCGAAATAAGACATTACCATCGCTTTATTGCCGAAATCAGTTATATAATTTGTCGTCTTTATAAGTACGTCGCAATAGTAAAGTGCATTTTTCTTATCACCAGTATTAAGATACAATTGGATAAGCTTTTTAATCGCGGCAGCATGGGATTTTTGCTTAAAGTGTACTGCTTCTGCATTTTTGAGCTGCTGTAATGCTTCTCGTATTTCAAGAGATGACACATTCGAGGTTTTCTGTGTTTGATTAATCTTTTGAATTAGTTCCGTAGCTTCTTTAACATATTGGTTCGCAGCCAGTAGTTTATTGCCGTATTTTAATGTTTTTTCCGCATCATGATTTTTGAAGTTGACGCCCATCAACCAATGCCAAATCTCAACGTCATCCGGGCTAAGTTCTTCCGCTCGGCATAAGCAGCTAGACGCTTTATCAAAATCTCCTAATTTAAAATAACACAATCCAAGATTGAACCAGTTATCTATGGATTCTAAATTTATTTCGATTAGCCTTTCCCAAACACGGATTGCTTCGACAGTAAAATTATTTTTCATTAGAACTTCAGCTTTTCTTTTCAATGCGTCGTTGTTATTGGGATTTAATGATAGCGACTCATTCAAGCACTTGATGCCATTTTCTATATCACCCGTGGCGATAAGAGCGCTGCCTTTATTAGACCATAATGATGAAATTGACTTATCTATTGAGAGGGCGACGTCATAACAGGAAATCGCTTCGTGCAATTTACCGCACAGCGCTAAACAAGCGCCTTTATTGTTCAGGATGTTCGTATCCTTCGGCTCTATTTTTAATGCGTTATCATAACATTCCAACGCTTTATCATATTGGAGTAAACCGCGGTAGCTTAGCCCCATATTCCCCCATGCTGCCGAATCATTACTCCCAAGATTCAATGCCCGCAGATAACAGTCGATGGCTTCTCTGAACTTACCTATATTATGTAGTGCGTCGGCTTTATATCCCCAACTCGCACCATAAGCGGGATTGAACGAAATAGCCTTATCAGCGCATCGAATTGCTTCTTTGTATAGGCCGAGTTTGTTGAGGTTTCTACTCTTGTTGTTCCATTCCCATTCATCAAAAGGTGGCATTATCGGGACTTGAACTATACCTCCATTATGACTTTTGAGAAGAGCTGCGAGTTCGTCACGCAAATTTATAAAGGTTTGATATCTGCGTATAGGCTCTTTAGCCATACACTTGCTAATAATTGGTGAGAGAGGCGAATCAAGCTTTGGGACACTCACTTCTGCATGGAAATGCTTCATAATGGCCCAAAACTGATCCCGGTTATTACTGGAAAATGGCAACCGTCCGCCAGTTGCCATTTGATAGAGTACGACCCCAAAACTATATATATCGCTTCGCTCATCGCATGCCACTGCATTTACAAACTGTTCTGGGGCCATATGAGTAGGGGTTCCCATGCCTGTACCAATTATTGTCTGGTGAGAACCTGCGGTGACATTCTGCCACTTCACCTCCTCGGAGTCTATAATTCCGGCAAGACCAAAATCGGCAATCCGGACAGCCTGCTTTTCATCAATCATGATATTTGCGGGTTTAATATCACGATGGGCTTTGATACCCTTGGAATAGGCATATTCCATGCCATGACAAAACTGGATTGCCCATTTCAAAGATTGATGAATGTTTGGTAGTTGATTTCGCAGATAATCATCTAACGTATTCCAACCCATCTCATTGCGGGGAATATATTCCAATGCCACAAAATAACGACCTGAAAAGTTGTCAACGTAGAATGCTGTTACAATAAATGGATGGCGCTCAAGGGCAACCCATACGCGCGCTTCTTTTTTGAATCTTTCAGAAATGGCCATATTGTTCATGTATTGGCTGAGGAAAGTCTTTAAGGCAAATACACTATCAGTTTGGCGGTCATATACAGCGTACACTACGCCGCACCCACCTTTTCCTAAAACCTCATGGACTTCGTATTTTTGTCCTATTACGTCGCCCTTTTTGTATTCAGCCTGGCTCATTATATTCTCACCGCAATGCCGAAAGCGCCTTCACAAAACTTTGCGCTGATGATGGTCGTCGCTTGGGATCTTTTTCAATCGCCGCATTGATAAACCTCGCCACATTAATATCAATCCTCGGCAAGCGCTTCTCAATCGGTATCGGCTTATCGTCACCGAGAATAAATGCAATTGGATCACGGGGCTGCTGGCCACGGCGTCTCATCTCATCACAAACCTTCCTACTGGGAAAATCATAAGGAAACATACCAGTCACCGAGTAATAGAAGGCGATGCCCATAGCATAAATATCAGAAACAGCATTAGCGTGTTTAAAATCAAGAATCTGTTCGGGTGGAGAGAACATGATAGTTCCCATCCATTCGTTTACTCCCGTCAGGGTTCCGCCGTGAACGAGGTAGTTCTTTGCGAGACCGAAATCCCCCAGTTTGGCGATACGTTTTCCATTGCCATCCTTGGTAAGGAGAATATTCTCCGGCTTAATGTCCCGATGGATATATCCTTTATTGTGTAAATGAGCCAAACCTTCAAGCGCCTGGCCGTATATTTGGCATGCCTTTTCGATTGGCAGGATTCCTTCAAAGTTGCGGTTTGCGTAATCCACCAGGCATCCCGCCGGCAGAAACTCTGATGCAAAATAGTAGTTACCGGTATCCGCAATCCCTTCATCATAAAGCCTGACCAGATTAGGATGCTGGAAGCGCTGCATGATCGCGACTTCGCGCTTGAATCGCTTCACAAGGCTCTGGTCCTGCTTGATGACCTCTTTGGTTACTTTCAGAGCAACGGCTCGTCCGGTTTTCTCATGTCGAGCGAGAAAAACCACACCGAAACCACCTTCCCCTAAAGGCTTGACCAAGCGATAGTCTTTGATTCGCTTAACAGGGAGTTGGCCGCTGACACTCTTATCGGCGCATGATGGACAGAGATATAAAGCGATATGCTTCAGTTCATCCGCTTTACCATCAAGATCAGCAGTGGATGTAACATCGCAGCCGCATTCATAGCAGCGCACTTCATGAACAGGTCGTCGGGCCTTTTCATTCAGGGCACGGCATTTTTTACAGACGAAATCATCCACGCACAAAAGATCAGGCCGTTTCTGTTGTGCAGGATTCGGCATCGGGCTGCCGCATTCGATACACTGGATGGAACTCTCCTCATCCGCAGCCTGCTGCTTTTGTGGCGAGGCCAAAACCTCCACCATGATAGCTGTTTGTCCAACGTAAATGACATCTTGATCTGCTAGTTGTATCCGCTCATCAACCTTCTGAAATGCCGTGTAACCGAGCTTATCCTTCAGTTTCGCCGCTCGGTTGGCGTATTCCGCTTTATCGTCCATGCGGCCTGCGAGGAAATAGACTTGCTTGCTTGATGGTCTGACAATGAAGGTGCCGTTCAAGCTGCCGGCATCGCGGATGTAACAATCAGGTGGGTTAATTTCAAGAAGAAAATGGTTGCGAGAGACTTGAGTGTCATCGTTGTTCAGACGGAAATGAGCTTTGCTGCCCTCGTTGTCGCGGCCCAGCAGAAAATTGTCCGGCTCTGTGAACTCGAACTTCTTGCTCTTCTGTGGACCTTCTATGACGCTGAGAATAACTTTCATAGAATCTCACAAAGAATAGATTTAACTCTTATCATTTCAGCTAACATCAGCATATATAGATGCTTTGATCACTATTGTAGTTTATGTGGTTGTATTTTTTTCCAAATGGTTTTGTCGTCAGATTTACCCTCAACATGCCAAGTTGGGATTTTTTCATAAAAACTCTTAGAAAACTTGATGTTGGCTTTTGGATTTAGAAATAAACTCAGGGTGCCATGAGGTTCATCTGGTGCATTGAGCGGATCGCATTTCGAGTAGAGAACTGCAGAAATAATGGAAAACTCATCCTTCCCAAACAGGGTCGTGTCCACAAGGCTGCCGGAATTTCGGGAAAGCGTCTCCTGGCGACTGGAATATGGTGACCGTGATCTGTCTGAAAAAATGACTAAATTGCCAGCGCCAGCCAAAATAGAGAGTGGAGCGGGCTGCGGAAAATCGAGCAACGATCCAAATTGGTTGAGGTTGCATGCGCTAAGAGCAATGACACATGCATCTTCACGAGATACAATATGTTTAGCAATATAGTCGGCCATGCGATCTCGTTTTTCAGTTACACCTTGCAATAGACGTAGGAGGCACTCCCTTTTAGGGAAATCTTGCACTCCGTCCTCAATTGGATCAGGAACGCAATCTTTGCTAGTTCCGATCTTTGGTGCCACGGCTTCAACCCAAATACGCATCCCACTCGTTTCGACCAGAAGATCTGGTCCGTTGTCCTTTCGAAAAGATCGCACAGTCATACCAAGGCGGCACAGACCAATGGTCAAATACATTTCCCACCAACGCTGGTGAAATTCGAACTGTAGCTTCCGGCGAAAACCCTTGGGTGCATATGGAAAGTATTCAACCCATAAGTGTTCCAACGAGCGACGCGTTTGCTCGCCCCATTCGATTTCGTCACGGATACGTGCGTAAAGTTTATGTTCGCCGATTGCTTCGGGATTAAATATAGATTGTGTCATTCTTTACCTATGAAGCGTCTGAAAATAAAAGACGAGAACTAATCGTTTGCCTCTATTTGTTAAATCAGGCTCGGATCGTATCCCAATACTTATGTGCCCATTCAACGACAGCAGTGGCTGTCTTCAACCATATCTCCGGTGGATAGTCACGGACCGTAGATCCATATCGTATTTCGTTCGGATACTTTGATGCACCATGTTTTTCTGATTCGAGGATATTTTCAACTGTTGTATTGCCATAGACAGGAATAGCGCGGATTACCGAAGCCCGTTGCCGCTCGAAGACACCAACAGCAATTTCTTTTTCGATACTACACTTACCGAGTTCTCGGAGCAATCCGCTTAAATCATGGCGACAACTACTTATTTCTTTAACGGACTTTCCCGTTTTTTCGAGTAATGCCTTAAGAGAAATTTCAGATGCAAGTTTGCATAGGTAAAGAACTGTGCGTTTTGCATCTTCGGACTCCAACCCCTCATCTGAGACAAACTTAGCGGCAGCTATTAGTTTATCGCCGAATCCGATATTATATTCTGACATAGTATGTTCCTATCACACACCTGTATTATTCAATCTTACGTATTCCCAATCCCAGTCAAATTCCCAGAGTTTCACTGTTTTATCATCACTGCCTGAAAGCGCAAATCTACCATCTGGCGCGATTGCGACTGAATTTATAGTGCCAGTATGCCCTGAGAACGTTTCAATCAATTTGCCTGATGCTATGTCCCATAATTTTAAGGTATGATCTCCGCTTCCTGATAAGGCAAACCTGCTGTCGGGAGTGATTGTGACGCAGTTTACACTATCAGTATGTCCTATGAACATCCTGATTTCTTTTCCAGATGCAATGTCCCAAAGCTTTAATGTTTTATCTGTACTTCCTGAAAGCGCAAATTGACTGTCAGAAGTAATTGCCACGGAGTTTACACTATCAGCATGCCCCGTGAATGTTCTGATTTCTTTACCCGCTGTGATATCCCAGAGCTTCAAGGTTCTATCCAGACTCCCTGAAATTGCAAACCTGCTGTCAGCAGTGATTGCGACAGCATTTATTTTACTAGTATGACCCATGAAAGTTCTGACATCCAAATTGCCGGTTGTGATATCCCAGAGCATCAGGTTTTGGAACTTGGCCCGCTTTTTGGGACTTGGCCCATCTGTCGTGATCATTGGCAATAGAGCAAACCTACCATCAGGGGTGATTGAGAGATACTTTATATGGACTGCCTGTCCCGTAAACATTTTGAGTTCCTTCCCGGTTATAAAATCCCAACGTGACAATGTCCTGATTTCCTTGCCGGCTGAAATCTCCCAGAGCTTCAAGGTTTGGGTTTCACCACCTATAAGCGCCAAGGACCCGTCACGTGATATTGCGACAGAACTTACACTATTAGCATCAAACGGCATAGTTTTATTACACCAGCCGTTAATCAATCCATTTATTCTGGTTTTTTTTGCCGCTCTGCTAACGGCCAACATTTTAAGAATGTTGCCGTCGCGCTTATAGCCTGGTATGCGTTGTGCTTTTCTAAGTTGCCTTACAGTTTCCTCATAATTTCCTTGTCTGATAGTATTTATTGCCCCTTCAATCAGGCGGGTTGCGTTTTTTTCATTCTGCATGGTTGCGGATACTTCTACAACTACTGCGGTTAGTGGGAAATAATTTATAATTTTTGTCGGCTGAAATACGTCCCATAGCATCAAAGTGTTCCCACTTCTAGATAGAGCAAATCGACCATCAGGAGTGATTGCGACAGAGCTTACGCCATAAGTATGCCCCGTGAATGTCCTGATTTCTTTGCCCACTGCAATGTTCCAAAGCTTCAGCGTATCATCACCCCCAGAAAGAGCGTACCTACCATTAGGTGTGATGGCGACGGCACGCACAGCGGCAGTATGCCCCGAGAGGGTACTGATTTCTTTACCAGTTGTAATTTCCCAAAGTTTTAGGGTGTTATCTAAACTTCCCGAAAGGGCAAACTTGCCATCAGGGGTGATTGCAATGGACATAACGGGGAAATTATGCCCCTTCAATGTTATAATCTCTTTGCCGGTTGATATGTCCCATATTTTTAGACTGTAATCAAAACTCCCCGAAAGGGCAAACATTCCGTCAGGGGTAATAGCGACTGAGAAAATGCTGTCAACATTACCTGAGAATGTCCTGACTTCTTTACCTGTTGCTATTTCCCAGAGTTTAAGCGTTTTATCCTCACTCCCCGAAAGAGCAAACCTGCCGTCCGGCGTGATTGCAACAGAGTTTACACCACCAGTATGACCTGTGAATGTCCTAACCCGGACAAGCCGGAACCAACAGGTTTTTATAAAAACCATGCTACAATG
>CAYPOT010000055.1:0-25745 GCA_964412455.1 uncultured Nitrospiraceae bacterium
GAATTATTGGCAACGTCTTATGGTTACGAAGCCCGTATCGTCAAACGTCTTTCGGGTAACGGTAATGCAACAAAACCGAATGACGTAACCGCTGGACGAAACGGGCGTCGTCACCGTTACCGTAACCTTTTGGTTCTGGCTTGTCCGGGTTAGGTATCTTCCCTCATACCCTTGAGCTTCCGGTAGAGCGTGGCGCGTGAGATATCGAGCGCTTCGGCGACCTTTTTCATGTCGCCGCCTGACGCCGCGATCAGGGTCTGAATATATTCCTTTTCGATCTCCTTGAGCCCCTGCGGCTTCTTCTGGACGGGCGCGCCGGAGGCCGGACCGCCGCCGAGCCCGGGGAAATGCTCGAGCGAGAACGCCCCGCGGCGCGCGAGGAGCATGGCCCGCTCCACCACGTTCCGGAGCTCGCGAATGTTGCCGGGCCAGCCATAGGACCGCAGCAGGTCCCTCACCTCGGGGGGGACCTGCTGTTCCGCGCATCCCGCCTGGTTGAGGAAGTATTCCACAAGCTGCGAGATGTCTTCGGGCCGCTCCCGGAGCGGAGGGAGCGTGATGGGAAACAGGTTGATGCGGAAGAAGAGGTCGCTCCGGAACCTGCCTTTCCGCACCTCCTCGGACAGTTCCCTGTTCGTGGCGCAGATGAGCCGGAAATCGCTCTGGCGGGTATGGGTCTCCCCGACCCGGCGGTAGGTCTTTTCCTCGATGATCTTTAGAAGCTGGGCCTGAACCGGAATTTCCATATCGCCGATCTCGTCGAGAAACAGCGTCCCGCCGTCGGCGACCTCGATCAGCCCCTGCTTGCTCTGGTGCGCCGAGGTGAAGGCACCCCTGGCATGACCAAACAGCTCACTTGCCATCAGGTCTCCCTGCAGCATGGAGCAGTTGAGTTCGAGCAGCGGCCCCGTCTTGCGGCCGCTGTGGGTATGGATCCAGCGCGCGCAGACCCCCTTGCCGGTGCCGGTCTCTCCCTGGAGGAGTACCGGGGAATCGTTTTCCGTCATGAGGACCGCGGACTCCCTGACCTTCGCCATGGCAGGGCTCTGTCCGAAGCAGGTCTCTTCGTCCCGCTTCTTCATGCGCTGGGTCAGACGGTCGGCGCGCCGGAGCGCCGAAAGCTCCAGGCTTTTTTTCAGAAACACATGCAGCCCGTCCATGTCCACCGGCTTCACCAGGAAGTTGTCGGCCCCCAGACGCATCGCCTCGACGGCCGTGGGAATATCGCCCTGGCCGCTGATGACGATGACGGCGGTATCAGGATACTCTTCCCGGAGCGACCGGATCCAGTCCAGGCCGTTCCCGTCCGGCAGGTTCAGGTCGAGCAGGACGGCGTCGAACCGCCGGGACTGGAAAGCCTTCCGGGCCTCGGCGAGGCTCAATGCCTCCGCGGTCTCGTAGCCGACCTTCGCGAAATACCGGCCATAGCCGAACAGCACCGCCGGTTCGTCGTCAACCATCAGGATCGTGATCTTCATGGAACAGGGTTCTCCTGGAGGGGAAAGATAAGGGACGCCGTGCATCCCGGCGGCGGTACGTTGTTGGACAGGCTGATACTGCCGCCGTGCGTCTCCACGATATGCTTGACGATGTTCAGGCCGAGGCCGGTGCCGCCGCGGCGGGTCGTGAAGAACGTATCGAAGATGTGGGGAAGCGCCTCCGCGGACACCCCTTCCCCGTGGTCTGCCACGCGGACCTCCGTCGCGTTCCCCCGGCTTGCAAGGACCTCGATCGTGATCGCGCTTCCTTCGGGACTGTGCTGGGCCGCGTTGTCCAGAAGGTTGATGAACACCTGCTGGAGCTTCTTGACATCGGCCAGAAGAACGACGTCTTCCCCGTTCGAAGGACGGGACAGGACCACCTCCCGTCCTTTGCCCCACTTCGACTGCTTCCAGGCGTCGATGGACAGCGCGCAGATCTCGACCAGGGACTCCTGCCGCAACTGGGACCTCTCCACGGGCCTCCCCAGTTCCAGGAGATCGTTCATGAGCGTGGTCAGCCGCTCCACCTGCGTCCGCATATGCATCATGAAGGTGCCGTACTCCGGATTGCCGCCGATCTCCTGGTCCAGCGCGTCGGTCAGCGCCATGATGGCGTTCAGGGGGTTCCGCACCTCGTGGGCCACGCCGCCGGCAAGGTTCCCGATGACCTCCATCTTCTGGGCCTCCCGAAGTTGTTCCTCCAGTTTCGCCTTTTCCTCTTCAACCCGCTTGCGGTTCGTGATGTCCCGCACCACGTGGATCAGGCCGATCAGCTTCCCGGTCGCGTCTCGCCGGGGAATGGCGCGGATCTCGAGAAACTTCCCGAGATGGGGTTCGAATTTCTCCTGGACGCTGGGCTTGCCCGTCCTGAAGCTCTCGCAGCTGGGGCAGTTCTCCGGAGGACAGCTGGCGCCGTGATACAGCTCGTAGCACTTGGCCTTGCCCACCTCAAGCCAGGGAAGGCCGAGCATCGTCGCGGCGGCCTTGTTCGACCGGATGATGTTGAAGTTCTCATCATGGATCGTGATCATGTCGGTAATGGTGTCGAAGGTGTTCTCCCAATCCCGTTTCGACAGGGTAATGGCGGTCTCGATCTTCCGCCGTTCGGTCACGTCCTGGACCATGGACAGCGCCCCGACGATCGTCCCGTCAGCGGCCTTGAGCGGCGTATTGTACCAGCTGCAGGTGATCCGCCGGCCGTCCTTCGTCATGTTCTCGTTCTCGCTGTGGGCGGAGGCATCGCCGTCGAGGAGCCGCTGCCAGATCCCGGCCACGCGGTCCCGCGCTTCCGGCGGGACGACCAGTTCCTTGGCATGCCGTCCGGAAGCCTCCTGCGCCGAATAACCGAAGATCGTCTCTGCTGTGGGATTCCAGAGCTCGACACGGAAGTCACGGGTCCACAAGATGAAACCGAGAGGCATGCGGTCGATGAGCAGTTGGAGACGCCCCTGGCTCTGGCGCACCTCCTCCTCCGCGCGCTTTCGCTCCGTAATGTCCAAAATGATCCCCCGCAGGCCGGCGGGTCTGCCGTCCCGAACGACCAGCGAAGTGTAGAAGATGACGGGAAATTCCTCGCCGCCCTTGCGAATGGCGGTATATTCGCTGGCGCCGACGGTCTCGCCCCGCAATATCCGATAGATATCATTGAGCGCCTGTTCCCGCGCAGCCGGGGCGACCATGTGCAGCGTATGCAGGCCCGCGGTAAAATCCTCGGGACCAAAGCCGAATAGGTCGAAGGCGCTTTGGTTCGCGAAGGTGAGGACCCCGTGCAGATTCGTTTCAAAGACCGGCTGGGGCAGCAGGTCCGCGAGCTCGCGGAACCGCCCCTCGCTCTCCTTGAGCTGGTCTATCCACCGGATGAACTGCTCCTCTGCCAGCTTGCGCTGGCTCACGTCCCGGTAGATCCCCATGACAAACTTTCTGCCGCCGCTTTCGAAGAAATTCGCGCTGATGTCCACCCAGACGCGCCTCCCGTCCTTCCGGCAGATAACATTCTCGTTAAACGCGCCCACGCGCTGCTGCTCGTTCAGCGCACTGAACCGCAGGCGGTACGCCTCTGCGTCCTCCGGCGGATGCAGGCGGCTCTGATGCATGCCGACGATCTCCTCACGGGTCATTCCCAGAAGCTCGCATGCCGTTACGTTGCAGTCGGTCAGGATGCCGGATTCGTGGTCCGCAATGAAGATGGCATCACTGGCGCTTTCGAAAAGACTGCGGTACCGCAGCTCCGACTCCTGGAGCGCTTCCATCATATTCTGGCGATCGGTAATGTCCTCGGAAACGCTGATAAGTCCCAGGGGGGTCCCGCGCATATCGCGCACGAGGACCGAGCTGAGATTGACCGGGAACATCGTGCCGTCGCGCCGGACGTTGGCCGCGTCACGCGTGAAGGGAGCGTCCCCGATAAGGTTCCGGGCGATCTTTTCCCGCACGCTCAGCCCGCTCCGCTGTTGGGACGGCCCGAGGACCGTAGCCGCCCTGCCGAGCAGCTCGTCCACGGTGTAGCCGTGCATCCGGGCCTCGGAAGGGTTCATGTAGATGACCTTGCCATCCAGGTCGGTGATCGTGATGCCCAGCGGAAGGGATTGCACGGCGGTACGGAACAGACTGAGACCGTCCTCCCTCCGTCTGAGGCCGGCGCTGTCCTCGATGACGGCGACAAAATAATTGACCTTTCCTGAGCGATGCCGCACTGTCGACAGGGTGAGGTTGATCGAGACGGTGAACCCGTCCTTTCTTGTCGTGCGAAGCTCAAGGGAGCACGTCTGGATATCTCCCCGGAGCATTCGCTGCTGGCAGTTCTGCGCGCGGGCAAGGTCCTCGGCATGGGTGATGCCCGGGAGGGACCGTTCAAGCAGTTCGCCCCGGCTGTAGCCGATGGTCTCACAGAGCGTCTTGTTGACGCGGAGCCAGCGGCCGTCAGGCGCAAGGTGGGCGATGCCGACCGCGGCGAGGTCGAAGGTCTCCTGGAACAGCGCCTCGAGCGCCCGCAGGGATGGCTTACTCTTGCGCGGAGTCGCCGGCTTCTTTACAGCGGGCTTCCGCTTCTTTGGGGGCTTCTTCTTCGCTGAAGACAACGCCGGTGTGGCGCGCTTTCGTGGAGGTTTCTTTTTTTTAATATTGTCGCTCATGAAAATCTTAAACCGGACAAACCGGAGCCAAAAGGCGTCTCTCGCAAAGCACGCGGAGGACGCAGAGTTAAATCAAGATTCATTAAATCTTGGCTTTAACCCAAAATATATTTCGTGTTTTTCTCTGCGAACTCTGCGACTCGCTTAGAAGCGCCTACCGTTGGCTGCGAGATAAATATCCTTATCCTGAGCTTTTAACCGTGCGCGGCGAAGCCGCCCGTGGTTGCCATCACCGGCCCTGCTGCTTACGGTACCACTCCTCCGCCGGCTGAACGCACTTTCCTACCGCGGCGGTGCGGCCGCGTCCTGGGGTATGAACTCCAGCGACTTGACCACGTCCCTGTAGACCTTCAGCTCCTTGGTGCCGGCCTGCTTTTTCCCCGTGTACATGGACACGGAAAAGAGATAGGACGTGCCGACGCCGGGATTGACGTAGGCGACGTAATCATATCTGCTTTTAGGAATGGCGAACAGCTTTGCGAGCGCTTTATATGACGGGTGAGGTATCTTGAGGTCCTTGAATTCCACGTCGGGATAGAGGCTCCTGAACTCTCCCATGTCGTGGGCGAGATCGTCCGCGGTATTCTCGTCGACCTTTTTGGCCACGCGGATGGCAATGAGGACTCCGTGCTTCTCAAAGGTCTCGCCCTCACGGTAGAGGACGACCCCTGCCGACAGCTTGGGCGCGTTCTCGATGTCCGCGGTCCAGCCCTCCGGCTCCTTGATCGCGAACATGATGTCGTCGCCGTACACCACCAGCGGCCCGGGAGTCCTTTTTTCATCATCCGTTGCGGCCGGGACTGTCGGCGGCCCGGGCTTCTTTTCTTCCTCGGCCGCGACGGCCGACATCGTGAGGCTAGCTAGCATCATCAATATGAGCACAAACTGTTTCATAGGTTTCTATTCCTGTGTGAAATGAATTTTGCACCTGACATCATCCGATCTCCTCCGCTGAACGGCCTCTTCAAGCCAGCGTCTTATACCTGAAACAAGCTACTTCGTGGTCATTGACCATCCCGACGGCCTGCATGAACGCGTAGCATATGGTGGAGCCGACGAACTTGAGGCCACGTTTTTTCAGATCTTTGCTCATGGCGTCCGATTCCGGCGTCGTCGGAGGAATGTCGCCCACTTTCTTCCTTTTGTTCACGATCGGCCTGCCATCGACAAATCCCCAGAGATACCTGTCTAGACTTCCAAACTCCTTACGGATAGTGATGACCGCCTTCGCATTGCCTATGGATGCGTTGATCTTCAGCCTGTTCCTGACAATACCGGGGTCGTTCAAGAGCTGCCTGATCTTCCCGCTCTTGTATCCCGCGATCTTGTGAACGTCAAAATCATCATAGGCGCGCCGGTAATTCTCCCGCTTCTTCAGAATGGTCGACCAGCTGAGGCCGGCCTGCGCCCCTTCAAGGATAAGGAATTCGAACAATCGGTTGTCATCATGAACAGGAACGCCCCACTCATGGTCATGATACTCGATCATCAGATCGTCATTGTTCGTCCATGCGCATCGTTTCATGGTTTCGTTCATGTAAAGCAGCGGCCCGGGGGTCCTGACAGCATCTTCTCTCCAAAATGCATTACCCCTTCCTCCCCTTCTGATACGCCCCGGCCTGGTGCATGAAGGCCTCGAGGCGTGTGACGGTCTGGGTGTCCTGCTGGCCCTCGCAGGCGATGGAGAGGAGCGGGATGTTGCCATGATTCTTTGGGGACATCCTATCAATGCTTTCCTATTGAAGGAAGCAATGCACGCTTAGAAACAACGCTGTTGTTTCTTAAATTGTTTCCGCTTGCCTTGTACGCGGCTTTCCGAAGCTTGCTCCATCCGGGCTTTCCGAATACGCGTACGAGGACTTTCTGGCTGTGCCGGTGCAGTGCGCGAAAATGGGCGTAGCGGGGTTTTCGCCCGAGTGACTTCTCGGTGTCCAGATAGTCCTCGATCAGGTGTTCCGCGGTAAGGCAGCTCCGACTTTTTTTCGGCAGGGCTTCCTTGCCGACCGCTTTGATCAGCCTTTTCCATCCGGGTGTGCCGAATGCGCGATAAAGCACCTTGGGAGTATGGCAGTGCTGAAGAAAGTCTCCGATAACGGGCCGTCTGCCCAGCTTCCGCTGAAGATGAAGAAAATCGGCAACCAGGTGCGCCCGATTGAGCGGCCCGGCTTCCAGCCGGATTCCGGGATTTTCCGTCAACCGCGCGCATACGCGCCTGGCTGGCTTTTCCCGATTCCCCGTTCGACGTTTTATTACTATGCGGGAAACTTTGGCGACCTTCTTTCTCACAGTGTTTTTCCTCTCTCGGTTTCTCGCCCGCCAGCTCAAGGAACTCCTGGGGTCAGGCAGTAAAGCAGGCATGACAGATCCTTTACATGGGCGCGCCTGTGAAGGGTTTCGCGTGTTCTCAACTCGTCCGACATCATCATTCAAGACGCGACCCTATGAGTTTCTTGTATAAGCTCCTTGCCGCGAATTCAAGAGAAATCACAGGATGCTGAATGTCGGATTATACCATGTAAAAAACAAGTCAAGCCCGGCAATTACATCCCAAAATTCTTGCGCAGAAAACGCGGTCAGCTCTTGTGGATACTTCCGATTTTCCTTCTCGAAAACTCGACCAGGCTTCCAACTTTAATCCAGTCTTCTTCCTTTTCCGGGAAATACCCGTGCATCACCGTTCCACGAAAATTCTCTTTATTGTTCAAAATCTCGGAGATTTTCACCATCAAGGAATAATGTTCATTGATATTGAGAGACACTTCATCGGACATTCCGGGGATACCAGACCAATCAACTATTTTGATCCCTGGGCCAATTGTTATACATATGGATCTATCCGCGACAACTTGGTCAATATTTCTATATTGGCTCATTTTTTCAGCTCCTTGACGTGTATGGTCCGCAACCGTGTCGGTAAGTAAGTTTATAATTCTCGTTGTAGAAAAAACCAGTCGTAGATTTCATTGTGCAGCCAACTTATTAGGACAGAATCGTTACCCAACCTCCAAACTCTTCTACTCGGCCAATTTTGGGATGCGCTTGCTCTCCAGGCCTATTTCTTCGTCCACGGATAGGTCGCCCTGATCACATTCCGATAGTTGTCGTCCAAGGCTTTCTGCAAGGCGATCAGGGCCGCAATCCGCCTTGCCATCTCCGTCACATAGCGGACTTCTTCAGAGGTCAGGCCACGGCCCAGGAGCGGCTTTTCGCGGTACGACAGCCATTTCTTGATGACCTGATAGCCGCCGATGGTGTAGTCCCACACAGCAGCGGGTATATTCCTCCAGCATGCGTCGTCGTTGAGATAGACATCGTATGCTCCGTCAGGCCGCTGGACAAGTTTTCCCTTGCCCGGCATGGTAACGCCGCCCTTACCGGCATGTCCCCATCCTGCGGTCAAGTCCAGATCAGCGGCTGCGGGATTCGCGGGTTTTCCATCCACGCGCTGAAAGACCGCGATGTTCTTCAGCTCTTCCCGAATCTTCCCCGTGGTCACGCCGGGAACTGGCGCTTCTGTGTCCAACAGGGCTGCCACCTGCCGCCCAATAGCAGCGGAGCCGACCAGAGAATCCGTCGCCTTCGGAAGCGGAATCCTCGGCCAGTCCTGCCGGAGTGCTCCGGCGTTTTCAGCGCGATATGCAGGCGCATGGAGAACGGCCAGCACATGATGAAAAAGATCTTCGGGCTTTGCGCCGATGTTGGCAAGATAGTCGGTAGCCCGCTCGCTGAAATTCGGCTTACGGCCAGCTTTTTCAAGCAACGTGGCGGTCTCGGCTGACCGCAACAGATAAAGGGGAAACATGCCGACATTGGATTCCACTATATGATGGTCCGCCGGCACTCGCGTAAACTGAGGCTGATAAAAGTCTTCTTTTCGGTTACGTTGCCCCGCGCTCAACCAAACATTCTCTTCACTGACATGTGGGACATACTCGCTGCGCTTTCTGTCGAGCAACTCTGTTTCAGGTTCCCAATAAAGCCAGCGTACGTCGAAGGGGCGGTAGCAATAGCGGATAATATTAGCTGACAGAAACCCGCGTTTGCGGAGTTGATCACGCACAGCCTCGGCTTTGAAATTGCCGGTATTAGTCATTACCGACAGTGAAATATGGCGCATTTGTTCATGAGTGATCTCCGGGTTGAAGTAGTCCTTCATCCGCTTCACAAGCCGTTCGCGGTCCATGTCCACGACCACGTCATCGCGGCTGGTCTTGACTCCGGGGAACGAGACCGGGAACAAATCGGGTAACAGCGGCCACTTGACATAAGAGGCGGCCATTTGGCCGGGCATGAGCGCGAGCCCCATTTCCAGCACCGGTGTTACCTGTTGGTAGTCGCCCACATCTTCGAGCAGTTGAGCTCGTTTATCTTTTCCCCAGAAGTGGCGAAATTGCACGGCGTCAACACTGGAGTGTTTCACCTTGCGGACCAGCAGGGCAATGGCCGTGCCGACCTGGATGCCTTCCTTGTTAAACTCGGTCGAGAAGACACTGGGGTCGGGCGCGCCTTCGGGGGTAAGTTTGCCGGTCTTGTACTTGTCGCCGTTCAAACAGTCGATGCTGATATTGTCGAACACGTCGAGGTATCGTTCGCGCATGCCCGTAAACGACAACCCATCGAGCCATGAATAGTTCGAAATGAAACAAACAACGCCTTGTCCGTTCTTCTCCACGATGCGGCGTTCAGCCATGCGGAAGAACCGGACATACAGATCGTTCAGGCCCTGCCCCTGCGGTTGAGCAACCTTTTTCGCTGTCCGGTAGGCATTCGATAGGTCGCGCTCCTCTTCCATTGCCAGACCGGCGTATCCGTTATACGGCGGATTCCCGAGGATAACGAGGATAGGCTTTTCCTGCTTCACCTTTCCTGCGGCGTCGCGTTCGTCGGCGAAACCGGGAAAGGCGATCTGCTTCGGCTTTTCCTTCGGCGGATCCCATCCCGTGAGTGCATTGGTCAGATAGACCCCGGCGCGTTCGGGCGGATCGCTGCGGTCGCTCAATGGCGCGCCGAGTGTTTCGAGTTCCAGTCCGATCTGGAGATGGGCGATGACGAACGGCGCGGGCAGAAGTTCGAAGCCGAAGACGCGCTCCATGGCAGCCTTCTTGAGATCGTTCGCGACAAGGGCGTCGCCGCCTTTTTCATGCAAGGTGACTGCGATGCGGCGTAGGACGGCGCGCAGGTAAGCGCCGGTGCCGCAACAGGGATCGAGCACAACCACATTCGGGTCGGCCAGTCCGTCAGCGAGATTGAGTTCCGAACGAAGAACAGCGTCAACGCGTTCAACCTGATAGCGGACGATCTCTTCTGGCGTGTACCAGACGCCGAGTTCCTTGCGCAATTCGGGATCGAAGGCATGGAGGAATGGCTCGTAGAAATACTGGACAGCATGGCCCTCGTCAAAGGACTTGAAAAACGCGACGCGGTCCACGCGGTTCAGGGCGGCGGCGGTCCAGTCGAGGACTTCGATCATGCCGAGCGCGCCAAGACGGGCCGGGTCGGCAACCTGCACGAACAGCGCGCGGAGCATGGGAACGCGCAAAAGATAGGGAGCAACGCGCCAGTCGAATCCGCCTGCGACAGCGTAGGGCGCACCGGTCTCGTGGAGTGAATCGGCGAAGCCGGTCTTTGCACTGGGCTTGGCGTCGCGGTGCCGCGCCCACAACACCCAGGCTGAGAAGACGCCGTAGAAGAGCGTTTGAATGAGCGTTGAACGAAAAAAATGCTCGCCTTTCTCGCCGTCAAAACGCAGACCGAGGGCCTCTTCGAGTGCCTGCCGAAGGCTGGTCAGGGCGGGAAGATCGGCCTGTTCGATGCGAAGCCGCGCGTCGTGAGCGTAGGAAGCAAGAATGCCCGCCACGTCCTGAGGAGCAGACAGCGGCGCGTTATGAAGCAGCACGCGCTTGAGATATTCCAGCATGCGTTCTCCGCGCTCTTTCGCTGTCTTCTGTGGATGGGCGGTCAGGCGCCAGAACTCGCTCTCCGACGGGGCCAACTCAAAGGATTCCAGAACGCGCGGCTGTCCTGTCGGCCCTTTGCCGATAAGAGCAAAAGCGCGGAAGTTGGTAACAAGCACCATACCGTACCGCTTCCAGTACCGCTCCACCTGCTCGGTCCCGGCTACACGGCGGACATCTTCAGAAGGTGGTTTGGCTTCGATGACACCGCGCGAGGGGTTCTGAACCAGGAAAGGATTGTCTTTGGAATCCGCGTCGCGTGTCTGGCGGCGAAATTGTTCGGCGGAAAAAAGACCGCCGTCCGGCAGCCCGGCGCCCCGGTTGGCAAGGTTGATGACGCAGCGAACCTTAGGGGAAAGGCCCTTCCCGATGTCCGAGAGCAGCCGTTCCAATGCGGGATAGAACGAGGTCTCGGCCACGTTGGACCTGGTGCCCCGCACTTCCCCAATGTCGGTCAAGTATCGCTCTATCAGGTTTTCGTGCATGATCGGCTAGTCCGTACTACTGTCGGGTAACGTTAGTTCAACAATGAGCTCACACGCGCGGTTCTCAGCGTCGGCGCTGACCGACTGATTGGACGCTCTCTGTGTCACTTGGCTCGTTCGGAAGCTGAGAACTGTGCCATACGGCCACGATCCAGACAATATTCGTTTTTATACTGTAAAAGAACCGATACGGTGGAATGATCACTTCTCGAAAGGGCAGGTCGGGAAATTCCGGCAAAATTCTTCCGGATCGCGGATGCTTTCGAAGCCTCGATAAGGTTTTTTCCGTTTTATGACGAAATGCAATTGCGGCGGATGGGCGGTCTCGGTAAATGTATGCGATGGCAGCGAGAAACTGTGTGCGAGCCGAAGGAGTGAACTGGACCTTCATTTTTGCAACTCTGCTAATAAAATATCCGCCTCAGATAGGACCGCGTCAAGGTCGTATCCTTTTCCCTTTTCGATTTCTTTTTCTCCACGGGCAAGAAGACGCAACAGCTCAAGTTCATGTCGTGAATGCTCGTAGTCTTCTACACTGATCATCACTGCGGCGGCACGACCCCGCTGAGTGATGATGAGTGGTTCTCTCGATTTGGTTACACGCTTGACGATTGCCGTTGCGTCCTGGCGAAGATCGGTGATAGGAACGATATTCGGTATTCTTACCATTCGTGCTCCCTCCTGTACTATTGTTGATAATAGTACCAACGGTAGTAAATGGCAAGGGGATTGTTCATCTGAAGGGTCTGACAACCTCGGGATCAGCCATAGAGGACCTTTCCCTCGGCCATGATCTTTTTCAGGAAAGGATCGCCCAGGGCCAGCCACTTCTCGGCCTCTTCCGGCGTGTACACGATGTAATCCACGGGGAGTTCGCTCTCCATGAGGCGGTAGAGCTCCGCGACCCTGTCCGCGCCGAAGTGCGGAACGTCCCTCTTGATGATGAACACATCGATATCGCCGACGTCATCCCCGCCCCAGGCGGCCGAACCGAACAAGATGATCTTCTCCGGAGCGTACACCTCCACGAGCCTGTTCTTGAGGCTTTCGATATCATGCTGGATGTCGATCTTCTTCATGGGTGTTCTTCGGGGGACGTCATGCACAGTATCCCGGCCGCTCGGCCGCGTCAACGATATCCTGGCTCGATTATAGTAACCAGGATTTTGCAAGTCAAGGCAAAAAGTCCCGCTCTAAGCTTGCATGCGTCTTCCTTGTACTCTCTTCTCAAGTCTTCCTCCCCTTCTGATACGCCCTCGCCTGGTGCATGAAGGCCTCGAGGCGCGTGACGGTCTGGGTGTCCTGCTGACCCTCGTAGGCGATGGAGAGCAGCGGGATGTTGCCGTGGTCCTCCTGCACCTTTTTAAGCAGCGCGCCGGCGATGGTCCCCGGCATGCACGAGAAGGGCATGACGTTCACGATGCCCGCAACGCCCCGCCCGATGTAATCGATGGCCTTTCCCACGGAGAGGACCGCTTCGCCCTCGAAGGAGTGGTGAACGTAAGGCAGGGCGCGCCGGAGCGTGGTGCCGATGGTTGGCTCGTGCAGGCTCCGGAGGCTGCCGTTGAACCCGCTCATGAGCCGGTGCTCGTCCCGCAGCTGCACCCAGTCGGTCAGGTGCGCTTTCGCGAGCTCGCGCCAGGACCGGTTCATCCGCGCGGCTGTCTTTGCCGTCTCGTTCACATAGAGGAACCACTCCCCGATCGGAGCGACCCACGCTTCGCCGCCGAGGCGCTCGATCTGGCCGACGACGTTCTCGTTCCCGAAGCGGTTCGCCCGGATGTAGATCTCTCCCACGATGCCGATGACCGGCTTGTTCCGCTCGCCGATCTCCATCGCACCGAACTCCTCGTAGACACGCTTCAGCACGGGCAGCGGGTCTTCCCGGCGTTCGATCGCCCCCGTCGCGTCGGCCAGCGCTTTCCGGTAGATGCGGTCCGCGGTGCCTTTCTTCTTTTCATAGGGACGGTGCTCCCAGTTGATCTTCTGAAGCATGTCCACGGCAACAATGCCTTTCCAGAGGAGCCGCAGGAAGTCACCGCCGACCATGCCCATGTCCCGGTACAAGCTCTCGTCCTGCATGGGCGCGACGATCAGCACATCGTGCAATCCCAGGTTGTCCAGCACCAGCCGGTGGTAGCTGTTGTACTGGCCGAACCGGCAGGGCCCCTTGCCCGACGGCATGAAGAACGCGCTGCCGCGCGGATCGAAGTCCGGCCGCCGCGTGGCCTTGATCATGTCGCCGGTAGTAAGCGCCAGAGGATAGCATTCCCGGCCCGAGCTGTGCTGCTTGCCGATGCGGACGGTCTCGGAATCGGACTCGGGCAGGACCTCGGACTCCACACCGCAGGCGCGGAACGCGGCGGCAAGGGCGTGGGCATGATCGGCCATGGGCGGAAGGAAGACCTTCCTCCGGTGGGGTGCGTCTTTCGATCGGCGGGAAGTGGACTTGACCGGCTTCGTGCCGGTCGCATTCCGGAGGCTGTCGAGGAAGGCCTCGATCCGGGTGATCGCCCCCGCATCAGCGCTGTGCTCGTCGATCTCGAGCTGGAGAAAGGGCTTGCCTCCAAGCGCGTCCTTGAAAAAATGGGAGATGAACGAGTCAGGCCCGCAGCCGAAGTTCGTGATGTACACCGGGTACAGATTGGGATGGTCCTTGATGTACCGGCCGGCGGCCAGGATCTTCTGGCCCGAACGCCAGTACATGTTCGACGGGTCCGCGTGGTCCGCGTCATGGATCGGAAGAAAGTCCAGGGGGATCGCCTGGACGCCGAGGTCCCGGATCTTGGCGGGAAGGTTCATGTTCATGCCCTGGTCGCAGGTATTGTAGGTCCTGCCGATCAGCACCAGCGCCCGTTCGCCCGGTTTGAGGCCTGACAGCGCCTCCCGGCCTTTCTGCTGGACCGCCTTCCCTGCCCGCTCCTGCGCTTCCTGACCAAGCCGCATTGCGCGAGTGACCTGCCGTCCGCCTTTGCCGAGGGCCTTGCCAACCTCCCTGACGCTCGCGGTGAATTGCCGCTCGTCCTGGAGCCGGAGGACCGCTTCGATGACCTGCATGCCGCCGAGCTGGAGCGCGGCCTTTGCCAGGTAGGGGATCGCCTGGGCATAGGGGCAGGCCTGGGAATATTTGCCGTCCCCGTTGACCGCGGGGAAGCGGACGAAGCTCGGCAGAAAGAGAACGTCCACTTTTTTGTCGACAAGGTCCTGGATGTGTCCGAGCGCGACCTTGGCCGGGAAGCAGGTCTCCGCGGCGGAGCTCTCCAACCCGCGATTCACCAGGGTCCTGCTGGTCCGGTCGGACAAGGCGACCTGGAAACCAAGCTCCTGGAAGAATGTCTGCCAGAAAGGCATCTCGTCGTTCAGATAGAGCATGCGCGGGATGCCGATGACCGGGCCTTCGGTGACCGCAGGCGAGGTGATCGCCTCGGCGATGAGACGGTCGCGTTCGACGAACAGATCCGGGACCTGCTCCTCCGTCCCGCTCCGCTTCTTGACGTCATATTTTTCGCACCGGCTTCCGTAGAACAGCGGCGCTTCGCCTTCGAAGCTGACGCGCCGGATATCGCAGCGGTTCGCGCATTCAGCGCACTGAAAGGTGAACACGGTGTAGGCCCGTTTGGTAAGGTCGAAGCCCTTGAACGTGCTGGGGCCGCCGTTCCGGCTGCGCAGGGCGAGGATGGCCGCGCCGATTGCGCCGGTCACCTCGTGATGGGGCGGAACGGTGACCGGTTTTCCCGTGACCTTCTCGAAGGCCGAAACGACCGACCTGTTCGCGGCCACGCCGCCCTGGAAAAAGATATGATCTCCCACCTTTTTACCGGCAACGACCTTGTTCAGATAGTTCTGGACGATGGAGTAGGCGAGTCCGGCGGTGAGGTCCTGGACGCCCGAGCCCCGGTTCATCCAGTGCACGAGGTCCGACTCGATGAACACCGTGCACCGGTCGCCGAGGCGGCAGGGCGCGTCGGAGCAGAACGCCTTGTCGGCGAACTCCTGCTTGATCCGGATGCCGAGACGTTCGGCCTGCTCTTCGAGGAACGAACCGGTCCCGGCCGCGCAGGCCTTGTTCATCTCGAAGTCCACCACCGCGCCGTCCCGGAGGCTGATGAACTTCGAGTCCTGGCCGCCGATCTCGAAGATGGTGTCCACGCGGGGGTCGATGGCAGCGGCGGCGGTTGCCTGGGCGGTGATCTCGTTCCTGACGAGGTCGGCGCCGATCATGTCGCCCGTAAGGTACCGTCCCGAACCCGTCGTGGCGGCGCCCATGATCCGGACGCGGTGGCCGATCTCATCGCCCACTTCGGTCAGTCCCTGCTTCACCGCCTCGATGGGCCGGCCTGCGGTGGGCAGATAGCGTTTGGAGAGCACGCGCATCTGCCGATCGATAACGACAACGTTCGTGGACACGGACCCCACGTCAACGCCGAGGTATGCTTCGATCAGCCCGTCATCGCCCGGCACCACGTCCTGGTCCGGGTTCACCATGACACGCGCGGGCTGGGCGAGGGGCTCGTTGCCGCCGATCACATCCGTCCGCTCTGTTTCCCGCCAGGTTGTGAGCCCGTCGAGTCCGCGGAAGGACATTCTCTTCTCAGGCTGATCGATGACCATGATCGCCGCGCCGATGGCGCCGGACGTGCGGAAATGGTTGGGAACGGTCATTGCGCCGTCGGCGAGCTTCAGCACGTCCTGGAAGGCCCGGCGCATCCCGGGGTTCTCGGCAACGCCGCCCAGGAACAGGACGGGCGCGACGAACTTCTTTCCTTTGCCCACGGTGGCCTTGAAGTTCCTTGCCATGGCGTAGCAGAGCCCGGCAACGATGTCGAAATCGGGCGTGGCGATCTGCTGGAGATGGATCATGTCGCTCTTGGCGAAGACGCTGCAGCGGCCGGCGACTGCGGGAGGGGTCTTGGACTTGAGGGCGATGGCGCCGAACTCTTCGATCGTGAGGTTGAGACGGGTCGCCTGCTGATCAAGGAAGGAGCCTGTGCCGGCGGCACAGGCGGTGTTCATGGAGAAGTCGTCGATCTTGACCCCGCCGCTTGGATCCCGCCCGAGGGATATGAGCTTGGCGTCCTCGCCGCCCATCTCGATGATGGTCCTGGCCGCGGGATGGAACGCGCCGACAAAGGCGGATTGAGCGAGGATCTCGTTGACGAAGAGAGCGCCGAGAGAAACAGCCACCTGCTTCCCGCCGCTGCCGGTGACGCCGCAGGCTGCGATCCGCCCGTCGGGGAAGCGGGATACGAGCAGGCCCAGCTCGTCCCGCAGGGTCTTGACCGGATCTCCCTTGATGCGGGTGCAGGTCTCGGCAAGCAGTGATTTTCGCGGATCGAGGAGCGCCGTCTTGACGCTGACGGAGCCGATATCGATCCCGAGAAAGAGATCCTTGTTCATAGGGTCGGACTCCCCGGTGCAATAACTAGCAAAAGAAGGATATGGGATGTTTCGGAATGGAACAGCAGTACATTATAGTAGGACGGGGCGGGGGTGTCAATCGAACAGATTGGGAGGAGTGTCGGAAAGATCAAAAACTCTTTTTCTGCACCGCCACTCATAGATTCACGCAGGCATGCCACGTTGTCTTCTGTTTGTACTGAGCGATGCTGTCTTCCATGTGCGCTTAAGCTGCGCACGCGCAGGCATGATTAGTGGTTTCTCGGTTCTCTTTCCGGGCATGCTTGTGCATGAACCTCTTCATGGGATGCAGGCGCTTTTGGAAAAGCATAAGACTTAAGTCTCTTACTGAATCCTCTGACGTACCCCTGCGCCGGGTAGACTGGTGCGAAGTCTGTGCGTATGCATGCCCCGACTGCCATTGAACAATCAGCAACTCGAAAGCAGCGCGTCCGCAGGGGAAGCGCTGCCGGGATATGCTTAATAAACTAAGAACGTGAGTATCTATTCAGTTGGCTGAAAATTACAGATTAAACCAGCGGGTTCTGATCTGCCATACCACACATTTTCGTCATTCCCGAGTGATTTAATCGGGAATCCAGAGGTTTTCAACGTCCCTGGGTCCCCGATAGGAGCATTCGGGGACGACGGATATTGGGGTGTTGAATAGTTACGAACGTGAACACTCTTTCTGTATGCTTAGCACAGCAAGCCACCGGGCTGCCCAAAAAAGGCTTCTTGAGCTTGAACCTACCCCCCCCCCGCTTCCATGCTCTCCAGCAGCCGGAACTGGACCCGCGCCCGGTGGAGGTTGTGGCCGGAAAAGCGGGTATGGAAATAGCGGTCACCGCTCAGATGGTCGGTCAGGAAGCGGATGCCGAGCTCGAAGGTGATGACCCGTACGGAGATCGGCAGCAGTTCGATCTCCTCTTGCACGAGGAAGGACGATGCTTCGCTCAGATACCCTTCCCGGAGCGCGTCGTACCGGGAGCGGTCGAAGGCGACACTGTCCAGGTCGCGGGCGTCCTCTCCCGCGGGATTGGCAGCGGAGCGGACGCAGTCGCCGAAATCGAAATGCACGATGCCCGGTTTCACCGTGTCAAGGTCCAGCATGCACAGGGCCTTCCCCGTTTGCCGGTCGATCAGGACATTATTCACCTTCGGGTCGTTATGGACTACGCGGATGGGGATCCGGCCGCTTTCCATGGGGTCTGTCAGGAGCGGCGCCAGTTGTCTTCTTGCTTGCGCGAACGCGACCTCAGCTTGCGCCCCGGCGAGCCTGCTCTCCCGATCGAGCCGGACAGCCTCGTCGAGCTGACTAAGATATATCGGCGTATGATGAAAACCCGGAAGCGTGTCGTGCAGTCGTCCGGGCGGAAGGTCCGCCACCAGGGCCTGGAACCTCCCGAGGCCCCGGCCCACTTCATAAGCGTGTCCTGCATCGCGAACGATGTCGAAGACCTCGCCGGCCTCGATAAAGTGGAACATGCGCCAGTACTCGCCCGCCCCGTCGATGTGATGGGATCTGCCGTCGCGGGCAAGGACGAGCGCGGGCGTGACACTCGCAGGATCGGCGACGCCTTCCCGCCGCAGCCGCGCCTGAAGATGCTCCGTCACGATCGCGACGTTCTCCATGACCAGGTCGGGCCGCTTGAACACGCTTTTGTTGATATGCTGGAGGATATAGCTCCGGACGCCGTTGCGGTCCGAAAATTCGCACAGAAAGGTCTCGTTGATAAGGCCCGAGCCGAAGCGTTCGGCCTTCACGAGGGAGCCGGGGACGGAGAATTGGGAAAGGATGGGTTCAAGCATAAGCCCGCTGTTCATTCGTGGTTCACCTATCTGCCGTTCGTGGTGAGCCTATCTGCCGTTCGTGGTGAGCCTGTCGAACCACTCGCAGTGGGATAGCTACAGACCGCGAAATATACTTGTTCACTCTTCGACGGTACTCAGTGCGAACGGTGTAGCTATTGACAGCTTATTTTATCCGTTCATGGTGAGCCTGTCGAACTATCATGGTGAGCTCTCTGCTGCGCCTGCCGCACCACTGTCGAAGAACATACCACTCATACGGTCTACTTCAGACCTTTACACTTCGCCAGACGCGATACCTCTTCCCAGTCTCCCCGCATCATCGCTTCTTTTTTCTTGCGGCTCCAACCCTTGATCCGCCGTTCACTGACAAGAGCTTCCTCCCGGGTTGGAAAATCCTGAGTGAAGGCAAGGACAACGGGAAGCCGTGTTGAGGTGTAACCGTCGCATGAGCCTGAACGATGTTCACCAAGACGTTTTTCCAGATTGTCCGTATGGCCCGTATAGTACGACCCATCGGCGCACTTCAGTATATATACCCAGAAGCTCATGCCTTTATATAATTCTAATTCCGAAACGATCAAACGACGCGTGGTTCGACAAGCTCACCACGAACGAATATTCAAATGATATATTCCTTACATTCCCCGTTCGCCCTGAGCATGTCGAAAGGCAATCACGATATTCATCATCGGCCCTAACTACTTCCTGCCGATAACCAGAAACACCGGGAACTCCCGCCTGCCTTTTCCCTCTATCTCCTTCGTAACGACTGCTGCCGTGGCCTCGCGGACCGCGGTAAGACCCGCCTGTGCAAAGAGGCCCTTGACCCGCTCCCGGTCGAAGCCGAGATGCAGGACGCCGGTGTTGTCCCCGTGGAACGAACCGTCCTCGGCGTCCAGGTCGGCAACGGCAAGCAACGGCAAGGATCCCGCCCGGCAGGAGAGCGCCGGACAACTGCGCGATCAGGCCCGCGGGGTCCGGCACATGTGGAGCGTCATGCTGCTCACGATCAGGTGATACTTGCCTTCCACCTTCCCGCCTTGTTCGAGGTCCAGGAACTGCGTCCGCACGTTGACCGATCCCTGGTCAGCCACCTTGGACTCAAGGACCCCCAGCATTCCCCGGGAGCTGTCCATGCCCGTAACACTCCTGACCAGCGGCTGGAGCTTGAGCGTCACGAGGCCCGTGCCGCACCCGAAGTCCAGGGCGTCCATCTCCTTCGTCGGATGGACCTCCTTGATCATGGCATCGGCGACATCATGGGCAAGCTTTACCCTGCCGGGATTCGCGTCCCATTGCGCCGCTTCCTTGTCAAAGTCTTTTCGTTCTTCGTGTTTCATGGTCTGTCCGCCTTTCTCCATACGCGCATCGGCCGTAGTATACCATGATAGGTCACGTGAATCCAGAAGCGAGCGCATAACCCGTAGCGTGTGGAAAAAAAGGGCCCGGGAATGTTCCCGGGCCCTGTCATTGTTCATACTGGTTCGATGGTGTTTAAGCTGCGCTGGTTTATATAAAAGGCTTGAAGAAGTGGAAATAATATCCGAACCCGCCGGACTCATAGAACCCCATGAGCCCGGTGTTTGTGGCAGCATGGGCCGGGTCGCTGTCATTATAGTACCAGGTCAGTGCACAGTTGGGCCGCTGACTACTCGCGAAATTGCCTGGTATCACCTCCGACGTGGTAGTCGGGTCAAAATACATATCGCAAGTTCTTCGCGTTCCGTTGTCGGTCACATCAAACCCTATTTCCATTGAGGAAATAAAGTGTTTGAGGACCGCCAGATCCGCTGGGGCGACAGCGGTATAGGTTGTACCATTGTAGTAGTGCCATTCGATTTTAACCGAATCGATCTTTGTTGTTGCTGTAGGATTCGTTATGATCTTGAACGACGGGACGAAGCCCTTGGGCGTGCCGTTTGTGTTAACCGGGGGGTTGATCGTGTCCACATCGAACACGGCCTTGTCAGTAGCGACACCACCCACCGTCTCCTTCCAGGTCCAGGTGGCCGCTGGTAGCGGAACGGTCGGGTACCGCGGCATTATGCTATAGGAAAGGCCGGGGCCACCTTCTTGATGGGCATCGGTAGCATAGATATTGCCGTTGAGTTGCCGGAATCCATTCACCGTTGTGCAGGCCGTAGCTCCGCTATTCGAGACAGGGTTCGTGGGGTCATACGTATACGTACCATCAGAGACTGGGACCGACGGGTAAAGCCCTACGGTCACTGTCCCGATGCTGCAAAGTTGGGTCATGTTAATGGTCGGAGAGTTGGTGTCGAGCTGAAAGGTCATGCCGTTAAAAACATATGCAGGGTTCGAAAACGTTGTAGAAAGTGTGGAGAGATCCCCTTCCCAGGCGAAGTTGGGCCGTAGCTGGTAATACGTGCCGGCATTATAGTTATTGATGATGTTCTTCGCGTTCCGGAATATGTCATCGGTCTTTGCCATTGCCGTGAGCTGATCGGAATTCAGGCTGAAGTCCGTGGTGCTCACGACATACGTGGAAAGTCCATCGTACGTGATCGAACCGTTTATCGTGCCGATGTTCAGGGACGTAAGCGCGGACGCTGTCGCCGGAAGGCTCAACAGACTGTCGGACGATCCCGCATCAATTGCCACGGATCCGACAAAACGGTTTGTTGCCGGAATAGCGGTCGAATTGATCAGCACCAGGAGCCAATCTTTGTCTTTCGCGAGCGAGAGCGTGAATTCCCCTCCATTCGCTGATGTAATGTCTGCAGACTGACTGTTAGCCATTTGCCATGCGTTGAGCGAACCTCTTTCCATCGGGATCGCAATGATCTTATCGACTGTAGGCACCACTGTTAATGCATAGGCATATGTTGGATACCCCAGGAACGTGAGCGCTTTCGCGAAAATAGATGCCGGCTTCGCTGCAGGCGTATACCCTGTGCCTATCGTCCCCGAAATTTGGATCTTCGGTGTTTGCTGAGCGCCGCCTCCGCCGCCTCCACAGGCGGTGATGATGACCGATAATGCCATGACTGCTGCTGCGAGAACCACTGCCGGAAGAACGTAAGATCGCTTCATAGTCCCCTCCCTTTTTTAACTTGGCACAACAGTATTACTTGTGCATGCCATGCATTATATCAAGCGCCGACTACTCGTCAAGGGATTATTCACTTTTGCCCGAATATTTATCGGGCAGCGTTGCAGAATGCATCATTATTAGCGTCCATAGGCCTGTTCTGCCGTAAACGAATGTAGCTCTGTGAAATATACGATGAAGTCACTGACAGGGGACGAAAGTTCTGACTAATAATTGATCTTACCTGGGGGCGATAGGGTGTCTCCGATGTCTTATGAACTGCTTTCTGTTGGCAAGGATCTTGATGGGGGGGGGGAACGATGAGGGACCGCTGACAGGCTATTTGATTCTTTCGTGTTTCAGTTGAAAGAAAAAAACACCCGCTTCCGAAAAAAAACTTCAACGCTGAGGTGCGCTGATTTGTTTATGCTTCCCTATGAATCAAGACACGGTCAGCGCTTATCAGATATCAATCATAATTTTTCTGCGTTAAATAAAATGGCCTTTTTCTTGAAAGGCTTTTCAACTTTAGTGCGAATGATCCGACTATTTCCAATCTATATAGCGTATCCGGGTGATGTCGGGAATGAGCCTTCCCAGGTCCCGGCCGTCCCTGGTCATGAGCCGTGCGTCGGTATACCCCACGCTCTTGAGATAGACGAGATACTGTTCGGAGGGATCATGGACCGGCAGCCAGTTCACCCAGCCGTCGGCCAGCAGGGTGCGCTCGCCGCTCCCGTCGATGCGGGCCTCGACGATGTTCCAGGGGGAATAGACCGATGACAGGTCCGTGCTGTAGTTCGTATCCTTCGTGAACCGCTCGAACACCGTGACCGTGTTCGTGGCAGTGGGATCGTGGTCGGAGGTGCCGAGCGAACTGGTCAATTGCGTGACCATGGTGCCGTCGGCGTTCATGACGGCGATGCGTACTTGGTCCGGCAGAGACGTATTAAAACGGTCGGTCTTGAACACGATGCGACCATCAGGCAGCCAGTCGGGATCGTTGTCGTTCGCCGTCGTGGAGGTGACCGTAGAGAGGACCTTTTCATTCCCTCCCGTGGCCGAGGACATGGTCACGAGTGACGCCTGCCACGGACCCGGTCCGCGGAAAGAGGCATAGACGATCGTGTTGCCGTCCGGTGACCAGGCCGGATGGCCGTCCAGGATCGAATTCGAAGTGAGGGAGATGAGGTTGTTGCCGTCCACGTCCACCGTGTAGATCTCATAATTGGCATAATCCGTGCTGGTCGGCGACGAGTAAAAAGCGAGCTTCGTACCGTTCTGACCAACCGAACTAAAACGAGGTATAAATCACCCGCACCAAACCCGGAAGACCCCAATAAGTTTCGTCTGATAATCATATGAAGGCACCCCATACGGTCCTGTTAAGGCTGTTCCTCAGATCGTCCCAGGAAGCTGGTCTGAATGATCCGGCCTCTACAAAAAGGCCGCAAGTCTCACAGTGATGAGCTACCATTAATTGCCGGTCCATGTTCTTGTTCCTCGCACCGCCCCACGTCTCCTGCGTCGCGCGCATATTCCGCACGCTCATGCAAAGCGGACAGTATCCAACGATCGTACGAGCGCAGGCCGATGTCTTTATTACAGAAGCTCGACCGATCTTATGCTTTTGACCTTTTCGTACAGTTTTCTGTCCGCGGTCACGAATGTACATTTGAGTCTCCTGCTGAGCTCAACATAAGCAGCATCATAGAGGGTAATTTTGTATTTCCGGGACAGGGCAAGGCCGCTTTGAAATTCTTCCAATCCAAGGTCGAACCGTTCGAGGGAAAAATCCCAGAGAAGCGAAAATGCCTCTGCAATGGCCGCTTCGGAAAGCCGTGTCTTTGTTGCCAATACATTGCCGATCTCATAGAACAGCAGGTCGGGCACGGCTACGATCTCATGCCCGGCGACATGAGCATCCTTCAAACGGGCCGCCCGTTCTCCGCCATCCTCGTCATCGAATATCCACTTGAGGACCACCGAGGCGTCCAGGACGATCATCGACGCTCCCGTGCTTCCCGGACGGCCTTTACGACGTCCAGGCGAGCAGTCTCTTTCCGGTGCTCCTTCTTCCAGGCATCCATTTTAACCGAGAGTTCCTTCAATTTACGTCCCCGGTCGCCTTTCAGCACCTTGTTCTGATAGTCGTCAGCGGAAATGATGACCGCAAGCGGCTTGTTCGCCCGGGTGATCGTCACCGGCTCATGCCCTTCCGCCACGGAATTGAGAACGCTGCCCAGTTTTTTGCGCAGATCGAGCGCGGTTACGGTTTTCATGCAATACCTCCCATCGGTTGTCCTCTGGACCCTGGACCCCGGCCCCTTGCGGTATAATATAGACTATCATAGCAGGTATGTCAATATGAAGTGACTTTGGAAGGTATTGTGGTGGAGCGACAAGCTGTCTGGCGGTTAATAAGATGCACTATCAAGAAGAAAGACCCTACCGCCTTGGTAGTTTCAGAAGTCTTTCAGTCCGCCAGATCCGAACTATACGAACTTTATTTTTATCGTGCCGATAAACGATGCGAAAAGGAGGGTAAATGATCTCTCGCAGCTGTTCGACATTGAACTCAGGTACGACACGGCCACTCAGCGGGTGTGCACCCAGACGCTCGATCTTGGAGACGATCTCAGCAGCAAGCCGCTTTCCCACATCAGGCACGCCTTCGCCCAGGTAATAGGCCTGCATGTCATCAAGGTCTTTGATCGCTGACGCGGCAAACGTTATCCGTGCTTCTTCAGCCATGGGATCACTTAAGGCCAAGGCGTTTTTTCGCCTCGGAGAGTGAGATCTCCCGGCCTTCTTCCAGGTCCATCATTCCTTTCACAACTCCCTGCATAAAGGCGCGTTCTTCGGTCTCTTCCTCATAATCCTTGAGCGATCGGACCACGGCAACCCCGCGGCCCCTGCTCGTGAGCAAAATAGGCCGGTGCGTCTCTTGCGCCTGGGAAACCACTTTGCCGGGGTTCACCTTCAGGTCGCTGAGGGGGACGATGTCTTCGGAAAACTTGGTACTCATAAATGGCCTCCTTAATGGTACTGTTAACAGGACTTATTGTAGCACATGTATAAAGGACTGTCTATAGGAGCTGTTTAGCTGTTGTCAAATACAGAGTGCAACTTGCAGAACGCAGGGGAAGTCTGGGTGATGTTAAAGATGTTGCTAAACATATAAGTCAACAAGTTAAGTCTGACCCCGTACGGTCCACAAGAGCAGCGTCTTGGAAAAGAAGCGGTATAGGTTAATGACTTCGCTACGCCGTATCAGAATACGCGACGATCGCCTTACATTTCGGATAGGTTGAACAGCCCCAAAAAGGCTCGTTCGCATGAGTTCCCTTTTTTGCGACTCTTACGACCATAGGTGCCCCGCAGTCCAGGCACCTTTTACTTTTTTGATTGGAAGCAGGAGCGGCGTTGACTGCTGATCCGGTCATCCCAGAAGCAACCGGCACATCCATTGTTTTCAAATACTCCATCAACAGGCTGCCGTCAATCGCCTCAATCGCGTTTTCCTCAGCGAATTTTCTCGCGTCAAGCGTAAACGTTCCGGTGGTCACGAAAAAGCTGGGATTGGTATTTGCCTGAGAAGAGATCGCCCCGTAGAAATCCCGCATCATTGAAAGCGTCACCTGGTTCTCTCGGTATTTCTTGCACTGCACAAAAGACGATTTTCCGTTCTTACTGGCGATCAAATCTATCCCGCCATCTCGCAGTCCGCCTGTGACTTCTACGGAGTAACCCTGCTTCTCAAAAAACGTCCCGACGAAATGCTCAAACTCTTTCCAGGACATCTGCTTTAACGACAGCAGCGTTTTCTTTGATTTAAAGAACTCATGCCGCTGTTTTATGCCGACCTTATTCTTGACGTATCCGATGGCGGCGAAAACGGCAGCAAATGTCGAAAGTCCGTAACAGAAATATGCGAACAACTTATAAAACCCAGTGAACAGTGCTCCGGCTGGTCCGGTCAGACCATGGGAAAAGGTCATATAAAGCCCGATGCAAAGAAACAGGATGCTTGTAACAATCCCAAATACGGGGTGTTTGAGGCTATTATCAGCAATATCTTCTAAGATACTTTTCTTCGGCATAGTTTCTTTCTGTGCGGAGCATTTACTTATATCATCTGCTCAATGGATCTGACCCGGGCTCTTTAAAGAATCAATTTGCCAATGTCTCGTATCTGGAGATCCCTGTCTTTCTTCAGGCAGTGTTTGCCTACGCAAGAGAAGTGAAAGGGAGCAAATACAACCTTCTGGTCGGATCGGAACAAGATTGGCAGCGCTCCATCGTGAGCGATCGGCTCTTCGGGAAGCCAGGCAAACTGCGACGTTCTTCTCAGAAGACGACCAACGCCCGGCGGAGTGAAGTACCCCGCAGCAGAGCTGCGGGGCATCTGAACTCGAAACCTAAAGACA
>CAYPOT010000056.1:0-25534 GCA_964412455.1 uncultured Nitrospiraceae bacterium
GGGGAGAGCATGTTCACGAGGGCGGTGAGGGGGATGGTGGAAATGTATTCTTCAGCCGGGACCGTGAACTGCCGGTCCTGATCGCTGACCGTGATGCTTTCGATCCTGGACGAATCATGGCTGATCCTGACGATCTTCGCGCCGGTATGAACAGCACCGCTCTTTTCGATCTCATCCCTGAGCCGGTCGGATATCCGTCCGATCCCGAGGGACGGATAGGTAAAACTGTCCGTCAGTGTCGCCAGATCCCTTCCGCTGAACTTGAAAAAAGCGTTCTTGAGCGCTTTTGCCAGAGAGAGCCCTTTTATTCGCTGGGCGACCCAGGTCGCGCTGATCCTGCTGCAGTCGATACCCCAGACCTTCTCGCTGTATTCCTTGAAATAGAGAGTGAACATGGTGCGGCCGAAATTGATCACCACCCAGTCCTCAAGAGAGACCGGGTTCTTTTTTCTCACGGTCCGTTTTGCGGTCTCCCAGAGGTAATCGGCCAGGATCCTTGCGGTGGTCGGTATGCCCAGGCCGAACATGGCGTTGAGCGGCTTGAGGGGATAGTCGAAGTATTGGTCGCGCAGATAGATCTTGCTGCTGCGTCGGACCGAGACCATTTCCTGTCCCATAAGGTCATGCACGAGAGCATCAATCTCTTTATCGTTCGTGAAAAAGCGATGGCCGCCAAGATCAAATCGGAATCCGTTGCGTTCGATCGTTTTCGACAGACCGCCGACACCGGCGGCCCCTTCGTACACCTGTACGGGGAGTCCTGCCTTCGTCAGGGTAAATCCCGCCGAAAGTCCGGCGAGGCCGCCGCCGAGAATGATGATATCGTTCGTTTGTACGTTCAAACGGTCACCTGAGGGAACCCATGGATATGAACCTTCTGAAAAGGATGCTCATTAGTATTACTGCTAATCATACGCACGGTCAAGCGGAAAGATTGGCGGGAAAAAAATCCTCCGCAGCACCGGGACTGTCCCGGAGACCGCGGAGGTGTTTACATGAAGTTGGCGCTATTTCACGATCAGGACAGGGATATTCGCGCCGTCAGCGACCTCCCGACTGACGCTTCCCATGAAGAGGTGTGTGGTCCGTCTGGAGCGGGACCCGACCACGATCATGTCGGCCTTTGTGTCCTTTGCCGCTTTCAGGATCTCTTCGGCCGGGTGACCCTTCTTGATGACGGTCTTGATCCCCGTCAGCCCCTTTTTCTCGAGCGCGGCCTTGTAATAATTCAGGATCGTCTGCGCTTTCTTATCCAGTGCCTTCTGATATGCGGTGCCCTTCAGCACTTCCTTGAGGGTGGACAACTCCGCGTCACCAAGCATTGCGTCGATAAGTGATTTACCCTCGAACTTTTCGACATAGAGCAGCACAATTGCCCGGGGGCGCATGCAGGCGCAAAAATTGCTAAATTGGCTAAAAGCATTCTTTGTTCCCTTGGTCTCGTCAACTGCGAGGAGTATTCGTTTCATGTTTTCTCCGTCCTTTGAAATGATACCATGCCAGGGGTGGCCTGTGCGCAGTGCTGTGCCGCCACATGGTATCCTTGGTCCTGCAATGGCACAAGATATCTGCTGCGTCGGCACGAAAACACTATTTGGCCTGTCCACCTTTTTTGGGGGTTACAGGAGCCCCATACCCGCCCGCTTTGGGAACAGGAGCCCCATATCCGCCCGCCTTGGGAGCAGGAGCCCCGTAGCCGCCCGCCTTAGGAGCAGCACCGTAGCCGCCTGCTTTCGGAGCAGCGCCATAGCCGCCTGCTTTCGGAGCAGCGCCATAGCCAGCCGCGGCGCCCTTGCCCGGGACCGACTTTGCCACCATCTCATGTTGCTGACTGTAGACCACCAGGAATCCCAGGATGACCACGAGAATTCCTATTATCACCATTGTCGGTTTATTCATTCTTGATCTCCTCTTCGGTGAGGGGAAGCGAACTATCCCTTTTTGATTTTGAATATGATCTTGCCGTCTTCCTTCTTCTCCTCCATCAGGTCATGTCCCGCCTGGTCCAGCATCTGCTTGATCGTTTCCGCTGAAGAGGGGTTGTCGAACACCATGTTGAGGACTTCCCCCTCATTGATCTTCTCGATGGATTTTTTGCAGTAGATCTGCGGATGCGGGCACACATAACCGCATACATCGAGCATATAGGTCCCATCTGCGTTCTTTTCGAATTTCATAGCCATGACGAATTTCCTCCTTGAATTTTATTAGCGTACTAAAAGCCTGCCATCTCTTTTGCCATCTTCCTGTCAGACCACCAGTTGAAGAACTTGACCCCGAAAAATGCGCCGGTTACCATGCCCAGGCCATACAGCCATCCGCTTGGATCGCCTCCCGCAACACGGATGAAGAACGCGCCGATGTTGCAGCCGAGCGCGGGCCGGGAGCCGATGCCCATCAACAGTCCGCCCATGAGACCCCACACGATGAGCTCGCCTTTGGGCAGCTTGAACTTGAACTCGTTGCTCAGCCGTGCCATGACAAATGCGCCGAAGATGATGCCGAAGGACATCCAGAGCGCAGGGTTGCGGATCGGCTCGGGAAGCCCGTTGTTGACGCCGAAGAAGATATTGTCGTGCATGTTCCACCCGAACTTCTCGAGTATCCACCCTCCGAGCTGGCCTTCCTGACTGGTGATATACCAGTATCCCGGATCGAACACCGTGCCCGCGATCGAGGTGTCCGCGGAATGCCCCATTCTGGTCAGGAGCTCTCCGAAGTTGCTGATCCCGAACCTGATCTGCATCCCTTTCATGACAAAGATGTGAAGACCGGCGACGATCCCGATAATGACTCCCATCATCGTAGTTCTCTTGGACGCGGTAAGCATGCTCCAGATGCCGGCAAGCTCATCGCGAAAACCCATGGCGCCGCCCGTTGCCTTGGCCCGTTTCTTGAGGAACCCTTTTCTAATATAGACGTAGTAGATCGTGATGAGGATAAGCGCGGCAGGGATCAGGGCGTTGATCAGAGAGTCGGCAATGAAGTATTTCGAGATGCCCGGAAGGCCGGAAAACGCCGCAATTTTGGATAACTGAACTACCGGCTGGTTCCACACGTAACCGGCAAGGTAGATGTCGAAGGACGATGTCATCTGGGCGGCCGGAATCCCTGATGCCATTGCCTTGTCGAACCAGGACTGGGGCATCAATCCGTTGAACCAGGTAACATCAACGAAAATGGCCTGACCGATGCACAAGCCGAAGAACGCGGCGAGAAATGACGTCCCGTTGCCTTCGCCGATCTTATACAGCGAGCCGGATGCGCAGCCTCCGGAGAGGACCATGCCCACACCGAAGATCAAACCGGCTATCAATGTATGTATGCCGAATGGCGCGGGATGGAACGTGCTCATGTCGGTGGAAGCCAGCGTGGCTTGAATAAGGCTGAAGAAGACAAGCGCTACCAGGATACCAACGGCCATTCTCGGGACCCCCGCGGCAAAAAGGTCTCGTGACGCGGAGGCGAAGCAGAACCGGCCATACTGCAGCATCATCCCGTAGGCAAAGCCGAACCAGATGTAGCATACCACATAGATGTAATATGCATTCACCTGGTAATAGATCATGCTGATGAGAATCAGCAGGCCTGTTGTGGCAAAGGCCCATATCTGATTTTTCTTCTCTTCCATAAGACTATTTCCCCCTTTAAAAAATAGTGTTGAAAGACGAAATTTCGAATGCGATGACGATCGGTGAGTTTTAAGCAGGCCCCCCTTCATTTTTCAGGATCGTATTGAAAAACCTATAAGGTTTTTTAATGGGATTTGAATGCAAGCTTATGAGAGGAAATGCATCTGACATGTGTAGTTATAGTTACTATTAAATCAAAAATCAAGCGCTATTTTTAGGCTATGTTGCTGAATATCTTGACTTTGCAACATACTGCCAACGAACACAACAAGATGCATTATGCAACGTATTGGGAAAATTAATCCAGGAGCGCGCGCGCTCCCCGCAGTTTGCTGCAGGGAGCTTCAACGGCCAGTGAGGGCAGAGGCGGTGATTACTCGCGCGTCCGGACCGGGAGGACACTCGATGGTTGATAGATCCTGACACCGACCGTGTATGTAAACACGTCCTCGTTCACCTGGAACGACCTTGATAGTCGGTAGCCGTCGAGCTTTTTTGCGAGCTCCGCGGGGAAAGAACCATCGGAAGCATTCGACAACACGACGATCGGCATGGTTTTCGCCGGTTCAGGGGAGAACTCATAGTAGGCGGGATTCCTGTATTCCCAGGTGAAACGGAGCGAGGAGCGCAGGATCTCTTCAGGGGGCAGGAGCGATTCGTCGCGGTAGTGATACCCTATCTGTTTATGGGTGAACAGGTCGAGGAGGGGCACGGAAACCGCCGGGTTCGCGACCGGTTCTTCCGGCGCGATCGTGACGACCTCGATTGCATTTCCCGGCAAGGTGTTCAGATACTCGCCTGCATGTTTGAGATTGACAGCGCTCATACTCTTTGCGAAGGGGAGGTATGCGGAGAATGCGATGACCAGCGATGTCGCCACGGTGCCGAGCACGATGGATCGCCGGAGGTCCTCCCGGGCTATGATCTGCAGTCCGTAGCCTGCCATGAGCGCCAGCATAGGAAAGAGGGGAAGCAGGTAGCGGATCCTTGTGATCTGAAAGAGGACCGGGAGGAAAATGAGCCAGCAGATGATCAGGTATGTTGCATCGCGCTTCCGGAAAGCGGCGACGATGGACGCAAGTGCCGATGCCGTGATGACGGGATGTATCTGGAACAGGAAGGTCGAGTGAAGGCTCTCGTGCCACCGCGTGAGTCCCGGTCCCTGAAATTCCCGCAACAGGTTTATCTGTTCCCGCACCACATCATATTTAAGGAACAGGATCGCTCCGGTGAGCACACCCGACATGAGAAGGATCGCCAAGCCCCTCTTTAGTGGAAGGCGGTCGCCGGAACCTGACCGTTGGAAGGCACGAACGATCAGCACGATAAAAAGGACCGACAGCATGAACCACGCGGAGTATTTCGCGAGGACGGTCATGACGATTGCGGCGAGGGAAAGCGCGATGCGTGAGGCACCTCCCTGGTCTACTGCCGCCAGGTACGCGTAGAGCGATAGGGTGAGAAAAAACATGGTCGGGACATCGACAAGCATGAGGGGTACCTGGGTCAGCAGATAGGGCATGCCGAGAAGCAGCAGTCCGGCCGAGAACCCCATGTCACGGTTCCAGAGCCTTTCCCCGATCAGGCAGGTAAGAACGGCTGTCAGCGAGAACAGCGCTGTCGTGAAAACCTGCACAGCCAGCCGGTGTTCGCCGAACAGCTTGAAGATCATTCCGTAGAGGAAGGGTATGAGCGGCATATCCGTCCATGCCGGTATGTCCCGGCCCCATTCTTTCAGGAAGGAACCGATGCCGTATATTTCGAGGTATTTTGCCTGGGTAAAATACCTCGATGCGTCCACGATGGTCTCCGGCTGTCCCCAGAAGGGCACCGCAGCGGCAAAGGAGAGCAACGCGAGGAACGGCAACTGATATGCGGCGGGAAGCGCGGTTCTCGCGAGCGCAAAGGACAGGATCAGCCCCAAGGTGAGGAGAAGATATACCACGGAAGCATCGGTCCCGGCGAACACCCATGCCCAGCTGAACAGGCTGTTATCGTCCGACGAACGAAGGACAACAAGAGCGACAAAGACAAGAAGAAAGACCGCGGAGAGGAAAAAAAATGAGGAGAGTTTGTTCTGCACGGCAACAGTATAGCATCGCTGCGAAGGCACTTCTACCTATTTTCACGCGTGCGATGTCTGCGCCAAACCGAAGACATTTTTGTCTGAGAGAGGCAGCGTGCGTGTGCCGCCCGACGCGACATCGCGGCTGCGACGTGCTGGTCAGGCATGAGAACCCGGTTTTGCACCCGTTTTCATCAATGCAAGAACCGGAAGGGCGGGAAGCGCTCCCGCCCTTCCGGACAGACGTTCTGATTACGCTTTTTTTGCCGGAGGCGACGGGACCTTGTCGCCGTGACAATCCGTGCAATTATGCTGCGACTGGATGCCGTATCCGCTTGCCGGGATGACACCCTTGGTCTGGTACTTCCCGTCCTTCCATTGGTTCAACAGCGTCACGAGCTGGAAGGCCATGCTCGCCGTGAGCCGCGCGCACCGGTCCTTCCGGTCGGGGCTTCCCAGAGGCTTGTTCGCGGCCTTCATCCACTTGCCCACCGAGACATGGCAGAGCGGCGAATCGGCGGTGGTTTTCGGTATGGCGCCGGCGAATTTCGGTTCCTTCGGCGTGTAGGTCGGCATGGCCGTCGAGGAATAATACTGCAGCAGCTCACTGCCCATCAGCATGCCGTCCTCCGAGCCGCCGGTCCGGGGACCGATGATCAGGTTGGTGACGATGTTCGCGCCGGCATTGGCGCCGCAGATGGTCCCCCAGCCCGAGATGCCGCCTTCCAGGAAGATAAAGGCGTCGATCGGGAAGGATTTGTAAGGCTCGCCGACCTTTTCCCGGAGCTGTCCGAACACGCTGTTGACGACCGCGGCCCCGCAGAACACCCGGTACCATTCGTTATAGGCCATGTCGGCAGTCTTTGCCGGGTCCAGTTTCACGTAGGGCCACGGCCATTTTTCGGTCTTCCCGCCCAGTGCTTCAGCCTTTGACGCGAATCCCGGCGCCGTAGCCGCGATCGCGGTGATCCCGGCGCCGATCAACAGATCTCTTCTGCTTACTTCTTTGTCAAGGAACTTTATGGATTTCATGCTCGTGACCTCCTCAATGGGTTAGGTGTAAGCGTATGTTAAAGGGTGTTCCCCTGATAGCGACGTCATCAAGGACCAGCAACCGATGATGCTCTCTTTGAAGAATCGGGCCGGATCACCAAACGATGACTCTGGGGAGCCGGACAGAGCGATAGGAGATCCCGTTCTTGCGCAATGCCGCTTTGGTACGGTCGGGATACGTCCTCTGGTGAATGAGAAAAGGAAGTATTATACTTTAGGAGGGCGCTCGTCCATAGTGATGAGAAGTAGCGGACGGAAAAAGGGAGGTAACGCATCGTTGAAATTCACGGAAAGTGCCGGTATCAGTGCTCCGCGCCGGTTGGGAACCGATTGAGTTTCATCATCCTCAACGAATTCAGCGGTGGAATGGTGACCTTCACCGTGTGTCAGGACCGATAGATTGCAATCGAACAGAATCAAAGAGGACGCGAATGGGTGAGGGGCGAAGATGTCATGCAGCAGGACGATTGCGAGGAGGAGATATAGTCCTTTCACGATGAGGCAATCGGATGCCGTGCTCACAGCGCTGCGGAGGCCGCGATACCTTGCGTATCCCCGATGGAGGACCAGACCGCTGGATGCAACGACGCGGGCACCCTCCGCCTGACATTCGGCGTGCCCGGGCCCACATGGACGGATGTGTTCCATAATGGCTTAGGGAAAGGACCGGGAGGCACGGGAACGTGCCTCCCGGGGAGATACACTATTTTACAACCTGATAATTCGCACCCTGGATGGCTTCCTGCATCTTCACCCCGCCGCGATAGCCCTTGGTCCAAGCGGCGTAGCCGAAGGCCATGGTATAGGCATCGTAGCCCAGCGCGCGCAGGCCGAGGATCGGGAGGTTCTGTATCTGGCCGGTCACGCAGACAAGGATGACCTTCTTGTTCTTGGGTAGTTTCTTCAGGCTCGCAGGCGAGAACATATCCTGTGTCGTGATCTGGATAGCTCCGGGGATGTGCCCCTCGGCGAACTCGGCCGGATTGGGCCGCACATCAACGACCACGAAATCGGTCTTTTTTGCCTTGATCATCGCCTGTACGTCTTCAGCAGATACCTGCCAGAACCTATTTTCGGGACCCTGGGCCAGCACGGCATTCAGCTTCGCCGCCATAGGATCCGCAGCAGACGCCCCCGGGGCCGCAACGGAAAGCGCGATAACCACAACCCACAGCATGACCAGTACCTTTTTCATTGTCATCTCCCCCTTTGTGTGAAATGGTTGTTATCTCTTCGACAGGTTCCGGAAGCACCGGGTCCCGTCGACCGACATTACAGGACGATCACCTTGTCCGCATCGTGCTGCATGACAGCGTTGTTGTACTGGCTTCCGGAGACGATCTCCTTGGGAAGGCCTTCTCCGGTGACTCCCAGATGTTTTGCGCTGTGATCGCAAAAACTCACGGTGACTCCCTTGGTCTTGCTCAATTCGGCGAATACCGGCGTATGGACGAGCTTCGTGCCGGTATCCATATTGAAGAGAATGACCTCATGCCCTTTTGCGAGGGCCGCTTTGGCTATGCCCTGTACAGCGTCCAGATTCTTATCGGTATTCACGAAAATGCCGAGCTTCATGCTTGCTACCTCCTCTTATAGTTGTCCCCGGGGTATGCCACCGCTTGCACTCCTGCCGGGGGTGCCGGCCGATTCACTTACCAGGAGATGACCTTGTCATGGGAAACAATCAGGTCGACGATCTTGCCGTAGTCTTTGTTCTCCTTGATATCAACGACCGTGACCTCATTGCTCTTCTTGTGCACGTCCATGATTGTCTTGAGCGTGGCATCAGGGGCCTGTTTGAGTAGGTAAAGTATTTTCATTGGCTGTCACCTCGTTATGGTTGTAGTGGTTTAGAACGGTACGACGTGGTCGTAGGTCAGGAGCTTCTGCGCCAGTTCCTCGGTGGAAATATAATCCATGCCCTCATTCTCTTTTGTGTTCGTGGCGATCTTCATGTCCATGTCCTTGATGGTCTCGAGGTTCAGGTCATTGTCGTCGTTTTTCTCCAACTTCCTGTCCAGCACATATACGTCGATGGTGTCATCCATAAGCGTGATGCCCACGGACATTCTCAGGGCCTCACCTTGACGGTCTCGGACGAGTACAGCGATCTTTTTTCCCATGGTATCCTCCTTAGTTCATTGTTTCCCTATTTCAGTGGTTTTTCGAATAGTGGTCAAACGGTGTGCCGCGGTAAAGCCGAACCGTGATTCAACGGGAACAACATCACCTCCCCCGGAAGAAAATCGGAAGCGTTGCCTGCGTAATGAACTCGACCTGTCGAGACGTCATGCCCATGAGCACACAGCGCGTGAGCGTGTAATTAGTTGCAGGATAAAGAATGTTATGAGCTTCTAAAGTCTATATCGCTGTTGCAGAATTCAACGAAGATGTCATGAATGCGAGAACCATAATACAAAAAAAAATAAATTGCAAGGGGAGAGCTGTACTGCTTCCATAAACTCTCATTATGGGGCAATGAATGAATTTAATAGGATTGTCAAGGCCGGCGCAAGCGGCGCATCATTTAATTTTCTTATACGTGAAAAACGAGTATTGACACGCAGGAAGCTTTTTGTTAAGTTACTACACTTTCCTGATGCGTGTGCGATCAGTATCGAGAAATTCTGCCTGCCTCGGTGAGCGAATTTGCGGCGGGCGGATGTCCTGCGGGAATACCTGGGTAAAATGCATACGGGCACATCACATGGCCCGAATTTGACAATCCGATGAGGAGGAAATACGAATGTCACTGAAAACCGAAACGCCAGCGCAAACCCTGGATACCCTCGGCAGGGTATGTCCCTATCCGCTTTTGTTGACCAAGAAGGCGCTCGAAAAGATGGACAGCGGGCAGATCCTCAAGGTCCTGTGCGATGCACCGGCATCGGCCGAGGACAGCATCCCCCGGTTCGTCGAGAAACAGGGCTTCACCATGGAAACGGTCAAGGTAGACGACAAGGGGATGTGGGAGATATTCATCCAGAAGAAGTAAGGGTCTGTTTGCATCTGATAGTTCGATGCTGAGGGACGGTTTGGACACTCAAGACTACAACGCCGGACAAGGGCTTCCTTGTCCGGTTTTTTTTGTTGCTTCTCATGGTGCAGTTGTAGCATATCATACAGCCGAATCCATATCTGTCAGACTTTGCCTGTCTATCACCTTGATTTTCCATAATTCATCATTCTGGCAACGGTTTTGCTCTATTAATCAGATGAGAAAGTGAATTTCTGGAGGTACGAGCATGAACTGCGGGAAATGCCAACAAACAAATGACGCCGATGCTGTCTTCTGCGCAAACTGCGGAAGCTCTCTCGTCGCCCCGACGGAGAGGGACCCGGTGACGCGGCGGAAGCCGTACTGGTTCGCGTTGCTGCTGGTGCCGGTCCTGCTTGCCGCCGCCGGTATGGGTTATTACAAGTTCATGCTGCCGAACGGTATCGCCGCTGTGGTGAACGGTGAGGACATAACATTGGCGGAACTGGATACCACAATACGGGCCGCGAAGGCCGGCAGGGATGTTCCTGAGGAAGAGCTTGGCAGGATGCGATACGCAGCTCTTTCGGACCTCATCACCGAGCGGATAGCTTTCCAGGAGGCGCGCAAGGCCGGGGTGCGGGTCTCTCCGGAAGAGCTGAACGATGCCATTGGTCAAACACAGTCAGCTGCCGGCCTGGATGATAAGAGTTTCGAAGCACAGATGAACACCCTTTACGGCGGCATGGGAAGTTTCCGGAAGGGGATGGAACGACGGCTCATCATACGGAAGTTCATCTATGAAAAGCTAACTGCCGGCATATCCGATCCCACGATCGCCGGGTTCCGCGTGAATCAGTGGCTGCAGGACGTAAGCAGCAAGGCAACCGTGCGTGTTTCCCTTGAGGAGCAGATGCAGAAATCGTCAGGCTGCGCCTGCTGCAGCGGAAGCGGATCAGGCGCCGCAAACCACGGGTGCGATCCCAAAGCGGGTACGCGCGCGGGAGGCAAACTGACGGCATCGCAGATAACGGCGGCCCGCGATGCAGCGATCGGCTACTGGAGCAAGGAGCATGGGGACGGACCCGTGGAGACGAAGGTCACGGATTTCGGCTGCCACCTCCAGGTGGATATTGTGGCAAACAACAAGATTGCAAGATCGCTCCGGTACCAGAACGGTACGATCACGGAGAGGTGAGAAGCAAAGTCAAAGGAATAAAAGAAATTCCGTTTTCACCGCAGGGGACGCAGAGGAAATCAACCTCAAAAACGGGTTTTTGTTCTTGTTTTAAAACCGGGGCAGGAGGCTCTTGACTTCCTCGCCTGTTTTCCCTCTGCGTCCTCTGCGGTAAAAAAACCTGATCTGATGTTCTTGCATGTAAAGGAGGCTGGCATGGCGGTATGCACGAAGTGCGGTGTGGAAATGAAGGGTGGCGCGAAATTCTGCAAGGCCTGCGGAAACGGCGTCCAGGCCGGCGGTTCGCAGGAGCAGAAGAAGGCGAGGGTCCTGGCTGGCGAGACGAAAAGCCCGAAGGCGGCGATCCTCATCGCAGGGGTGGTCGCGCTTGTCGTGGCGGGATGGCTGATCTACAACAATACCTCCCCGGCGCGGTCCCTGGACCGGCCCATGCAGGTTCAGACCGGACGCGAGGGCAACAAGCATCTGCAGTATACGGTCGTGAACGGGCAGAACGGCGAAGTGACGGTGCCGCTCGGTTCCCTTCAAGGGGGCACGGCGGGCTACTTCGTTTACAGCGCCGGGGGCAAGGACATCAAGTTCTTCGTCCTCAGAGCGGCCGACGGAACGGTCCGGGCGGCCCTGGACTCCTGCTCGGCATGTTATCACGCGAAACTCGGCTACCGACAGAAGGGTGATACGATGGTCTGCAATAATTGCGGCATGAGCTTCAAGTCCACGGACATCGGCCATAGCACCGGCGGCTGCAGCCCGATCCCGCTCAAGAACAGCCAGGACGGGAAGACGCTGGTGGTGAAGGCGAAGGACCTGGAAGAGGGCGCGAAGTATTTCTGATTGCGTAATAGACGTAGGGGCAACCTGGAGCCTGTCCCGTAAATTTTCCATACGGGATGGTTGCCCGGACCAGGGCCGCCCCTACCTTAAGGACCTAATATGAAACTGATCGATATTGCCGTCAATAACCTGCGCAGGAAGAAGGGCAGGACCTTCTTCCTGGTCTCTGGTCTTGCCCTGGGGATCGGCGCCGCCGTGGCCCTCACCTCGGTGGGGGACGCAATGAACCGCGAGGTGATGCATACGCTCGACGAGTTCGGCGCGAACATCCTGGTGCTGCCGGCCACGGAGGACCTGCCGCTGTCCTACGGTGGCATGACCGTCACGGCCATCAACACCGGCGGCCGGTCCCTGACCCTCGAGGACGCCCGGAAGGTAAAAACCATCGAGAACCGCGAGAACATCAGCACTGTGGCGCCCAAGCTCCTCGTTGTCTCCGAGGTGAAGGGTACCAAGGTGATGGTGGCGGGAGTGGATTTCCCGTCGGAGTTCAAGCTGAAGAAATGGTGGCGCATGGCCTCGGGCACGAAGCCCCGGGAAACCGGCGAGATCATTATCGGCAAGGATGCCGCGGTGAAGCTGGGTGTCGTCGCCGGCGACACAGTTAATCTCGGCGGAGGCGCCTACCGCGTGTCCGGCGTGCTTGGAGACACGGGGTCCCAGGACGACGGACTGATCTTCGCCGACCTGGCGACGGTCCAGCGACAGTTCAAGAAAGGGAACGCGGTCAGCCTCATCGAGCTCTCCGCCCTGTGCGGCGGCTGCCCGATCGAGGAAATTGTGGCGCAATTGAACGGCGTGCTTCCCGGCGCGCGGGCCGTGGCGGTGAAGGAGACCGTGGAGCTCAAGATGCAGGCCATGCACTACTTTCACCGGTTCTCGATCGGCATCTCGCTGCTGCTCCTGATCGTGGCGGGGATGATCATTTTCTTTGCCATGACCGCATCGGTGAAGGAACGGGTGCAGGAGATCGGCCTCTTCCGGGCCATTGGTTTCCGTACCGGCCACATTATCCAGGTGCTGCTGATCGAGGCATTCTTCGTGAGCTTTCTCGCGGGGGCCGTTGGTTACGCGGTCGGGACCCTCAGCCCGAGGTTCATCGCGCCGTATCTGATGAGCGCCTATAATCTCAAGTTCGTTTTCGACCCGGTCATGGCCGTAAGTGCGGTTGCGGCGTCGGTTGTCGTGGGGCTTTTGGCCAGCATCTACCCGGCGGTGCGAGCAGGCAGTCTCGATCCGATAGAAGCCCTCAGAACATTGTAAATTGCAGATTGGAAATTGAAAATTATAAAATTAAGGAAGGTTGGTAATGGCATTCATTGAGCTGAAAAACGTGACCAAGACCTTTCATGCCGGCGAAGAAGAGTATTCGGCGGTGCGAAGTGTTTCTCTCGGCATCGAGAGCGGTGAGTTCGTCGCGGTCATGGGACCCTCGGGCTCGGGGAAAAGCACGCTTCTCTCGCTGGTGGGCGGACTGAGCCACGCGACCTCGGGCCTTGTTTCCGTGGACGGGATCGACCTTGGCGCCCTCGGGCCGAACAAACTTTCGGACTTCCGGAGGGAGTATCTGGGCTTCGTGTTCCAGTCCTTTTACCTGGTGCCTTATCTAACCGCTCTCGAAAACGTCATGCTGCCGCTCACGGTGCAGCCGGGGATGAACGGAACAGCACACGCCGTCGCGCAGGACGCCCTGCGGAAGGTGGGTCTTGATGCAAAGTCCCGCCGGTTCCCCTCCCAGCTCTCGGGCGGCGAGCAGGAGCGGGTAGCCATCGCGCGGGCCATCGTGAACAAGCCCCCGGTGATCCTTGCGGACGAACCCACGGGGAACCTGGACACGAAGACCGGCGATCACGTGCTGGACATGCTGCAGGACCTGAACCGGGAAGGCCTTACGATCGTCATGGTGACGCACAACCTGGAGAACGCGAAGCGGGCGGGAAGGACCATCGAGATCCGGGACGGACAGGTGATATCAAACTGACATTCGCCAGTGAAGTACGCAATGAACGTTGTGCTGAAAAAAACTGACGCAGGACAAAGACAGGATTTATGAACCACTGGCTGCATCGCAGCACACGGTAAGGACTATTCTAGCCCGGAACCCGGCTGCCCGTCCTTGTCTGTGTGTCCTGACAACGCCGGGAGCCGTGGTTTTAAGAAGGTTTTTCGAGGTAGACCGGTTTAGAACTCGAACAGGAGTCCCGCCAGGTAGCTCTTCCCGCCGATGTTGATCGACGGCGTTCCCACGGTCACATCCGTGATCTGGACCTCAGCGAATAAATAGGTATGATGAATGCCGTAGTCCGTGTAAAGGTTGTGCGCCGCCCGGGGATCGATTTCATCCAGGAGGAGCTGCAGTCCCGCCCGCCCATGGTAACCGTCGGCTGAACCGCGGATCGAGTCCTGGCCCTCGGTCTTCACGCGGTAGTACATCCGTGTCCATCCGCCTCCCGCATACGGCACCAGCCACTGATTCTCGCTGAACACTCCTCGAAACAGGACAAAGACGTTGAGCGGCGCAAGCTCATAGTCTACCCGACCGGCCAGGACCGGATGACCGAAAAAAGCGGTGTTGAGAGGCGCAGACGCCAGCCCCCGGTCCTTGATATACCCCGCCTCGACCCCGACCTCCACCTGCCTGATCAGCTTGTATGCAAGAGATCCCGCGTAGTGCCACGTCCTGTCGTTGCCGTAGTAGGTTTTCCAGTTATCGATGTCCGGATAGAAATATCCGCCCTTGACCTCGATGGACCAGTGCGGCTTCAACTGCGGCTGGTCGGCGGCAAGAGTTGCCGCGGGGAACATCAGGATAAGGACGCAGAGAAGGAATGTTCGTATCATGGTTGTTGGGTATCGCTCCTTCATTGGGTTTTCCGCGCCGCTCTGTGCTTCCATCTCAGCAAAAGGACCGTCAAGGCCAGCATGAGGAGCAGTGCCGAGGCGGTCACTGCGGGAGAGGTTTCCGTAAGCAGCAACGCGCCGGCGACAAACGGGACCAGTGCGATCCGGACCACGGGCTTCAGGGCCGGGTGCTCAGTGATGAAACGGGCGGCAGGGGGCGAGGTCGAATAATACCAGCTGATAAAGGCCCGTCCAGCGGCATTGGTCTGGAGATAGCGGTCACGGAACTCCCGGAGGACCTCGACGGCAAAGGAATCCCGGGAGCCGTAGGCGGCCGTTGCGATGAAGCATCCCGTGTTCGGAAGGTTGGGATAGGGGACGAGCATTTCCGGAAGGCCCAGGATCGGTGTCGAGGTGGGACCCGACACAATATCTCCGAAAAAGGCATGGCTCTCAATGGAGTAGGCACTTTCGTATCCGATGCCGGGACCGATTCCCGATCCGCCCGTTACATTGTAGGATGCAGTTACCTCGGAGTACAAGGCTGGCCGCGCAAAAGCCGTTACGGCGATCCAATAGCGTGCATTGTTGGTGAGACCCGAGAGGGTGTAGCTGACCATTTTATCGGCTACGGTGCCAACGTTCGTGAGCGTTGTCGTCACGGTCGGCGCCGACTCGAGGCTGTAATGGAGATCGTAGGATGTTGCTCCTGATACAGTCGGCCAGGAAATGATGAGGCTTCCGTCGCGCGGATCAGGTGGCTGGTTCAGGACCGGCCGCGCGGGCGCTCCGACCGTTGTGGTGAGGCCGGAAATAAGAGCGCTCGTAGCGCCGGTCACTATTCTGATACCGGTGCGACTTCCGGACGCGAAACCATAATAAATCTTGTAGCCCTTCAGCCGATAGTCCGGGTTCGCCAACCAGGAAACGGTGACCGAGGTAGTCGAGGTTGTCGCCGACGTGACGCCGGTTACGGTCATGGGGATAGTGTCGGCCTCCGAACCACCATAGGCGCCCATATCGGGGGCGGTGCCATCGACGCTGTCGTTTCCCGTGGCTGCACTGCCCGTATCAATGGCTGGTGAAGTGCCCGTGGTACCGCTCTGAAGATGAAAATCCCTCGTCGATGCGCTCACGAAACGCAGGTTGGAGTTAAAGTACAGGGTATTGTCGGGTTGGGAGTTGGTGCCGATGATATCTCCGGACAATGGATCAGGATTGAAAAGATTATTGGTGATGCCCGCGATCATCAGGGGATCGGCCTGTCTGATAGCGGCGCCATTGTCGGAGAAGATGTTGTTTGTGATGTTGACGCCTTCGACGTCCCGCGTAATGGCGGTCCCATTTTGGTAAAACGTGTTGTTCCAGATGGACACTGATGAGGAGCCCTGTGCCTGGATGCCGTTGTTTTGTAAGCCGATGGCGAAGATGCAATTCTTTATCAAGACTACCGCGGTGTTGTTCGTGATCGCCATGCCGTTCGTTGCGCCACGGAATAGAAGGTTTTTGATGAAGATGGTTCCCGATACGTTTCCGTTGATCGTGATCAGTTGACCAGACGACCCGCCGGCCACCTCGGTCCGTGCTGTTTCCGAGCCCTGGATGGTCAGACTGTTGGGATGGGTCGTGATCTCGATGCCGCCCTGGTAAGTGCCGGGCTCGACCATAATGGTGTAGGAGTTGGTGGAGTCGTTTCGTGCCGCGGAAATGGCGGCGGGAATGTTCAAAGCGTCACCCGGTACGTTCAACACCTTTGCGGCTGCAATGGAGTGTGCCGGGGCGAACAAGCTCAGCAGGAGGAGCATGACAGCTGAGATGATGACTTGACGGTGAAGGTACATACGTTTCGTCCTTAACACGATAACGAGCCAGCCAAAATATTTAAGCTTCATAGCATCTCCCCGGTAAATTTTACAAACCATATCACAAAGAAGGCGGGAAAGTCAAACAGCCAGATGGGGATTGTCAGGCGGCATCATCGCTCCTGCAAGTAATTCTTGGTAAAACTATTTCTCTTATTCTCCGGTTTCGAAATGTGATATAATGCTACTCATTATCGGGGACGTGCCTCGTAAGGGCGGTCCCCTCGGCCGATGAGCATCGGTCGTACAAGGAGGATCTCATGGTTCTTTCCCGCCATTTCGCGCATGCAGCTATACTGCTTCTCTTGTTCGTTCTCTTCACGTCTCCCTCATCGGCATATCAACAGTTCGAATTTGTGCGGGAGATCGGTGAAACCGGTAAGAAAACTCCCCAGCGTCTGCTGAACGAGCCTCGCGCTCTTGCCCTTGCCGGCGACCGTATCTACATCGCAGATTCCGACGCCCATCGCGTCATCGTGCTCGACCAGTCGGGAAAGACCGTGCTCACCTGGGGAAGCAAGGGGGATGAGAACGGCCAGTTCAAAAATCCCTCGGGCATTGCCGTGGACGAGCAGGGGAACGTCTACGTTGCCGACGGGGGAAACGGGCGCATCCAGGTCTTTGACGGCAGCGGCATTTTCCTTCGGGGCTTCGGAACAAAAGGCTCGGGGCCGAAGCAATTCAGCGATCCGCGCGGCATCTGCGTCGCACAGGGGCTCCTGTATGTCGCCGACACGGGGAACAGCCGCGTGCAGGTCCTTACGACGGGAGGCATCTTCCTGAGGCAGATCACCGTCACCACCAGGAAGGACGAGATGAAGGCCCCGGTGGATGTGGCGGTTGATGCACAGAGCCGGCTCTACGTCCTCGACAGCGACAGGAACAAGGTGCGTGTCTTCAGCGGCAGAGGGGTCCAGACCCTCTCGTTCGGTGCAAGCGGGAAAGGGACCGAAGGTTTCGACGAACCGCTGGGGCTTGCCCTTGACGGCGCGGGCAACATTTATATTGCGGACAGCGGGAACGTCAAGATCAAGAAGTTCGATCCCCAGGGCAAGTTGCTGGGCTCCATCGGTTCGGAAGGCTTTGGTCCGGGGCAGTTCAGAAAACCGTCGGGGATCAAGGTCGACCGCGAGGGGAAGATCCATCTCCTGGACCTCGAGAAGCATACGCTCCAGATATTCACCAGCGAGGTCGGCGACGGCGCCTCGCTCGTCCAGGTCTCCCCGCCGCCATCGGTCGCGCTGCTCAAGGAGATCCCCGGGGAAATCGTTGCCCTCACGGAGGACGAACAGCTCTGGGGCATTTCCGGCGACTCTCTCATTACTCTGGGTGCTGAGGGCGTAACAAAGATCGGGGGCCGGGGCAGTGAACCGGGCATGCTCAAGAACCCCCGGGGGGTCACCGTGGACGGGACCGGGAATTACTGGATCTCCGACACGGGCAACGACCGTCTGCAGAAGTTCAGCCGAGACGGCGCCCTGCTTCAGGTGATCGGCCGCTCCGGCTCGAAGGAAGGCGAGTTCAGCTCTCCTTCAGCGGTCGCGGTGACCTTGAAGGGGAATATTGTCGTCGCCGACACCGGCAACCGGCGGGTGCAGGTCTTCAGCGCGAAGGGACTGTTCCTCGGCGCTTTCGGAAGGCCCGGCCGCCAGGCAGGGCAGTTCGACGAGCCCGTCGGGCTTGCCGTGGACGGCAGCGAGAACATCACTGTCGTTGACCGAGGGAACAACCGGATCGCCAGGTTCAACAATTCCGGAACCCTGCTGTGGGAGGCCGGGAAGGAGGGCACGCAGGAAGGCGAGTTCAGGGACCCGGGCGCCATCATTGTTTCACCGGACGGCGAGGTGTACGTCCTTGACGCAGGCAACGAACGGATACAGGTCTTCGACCGGCTCGGGAAGTTCCTGCGTATGTTCGGGAACGAGGGCAAGGGACCGGGCGAGTTCCGGTCGCCCGCGGGGCTTTCCCTGGAAGGCAGTACCCGGCTGTCCGTGGGGGACCGCGGCAACAAGCGGGTGCAGGTCTTCACCCTGCTGCATACCCCGGCGGTCCCGGCGGAGGTGACGGCCCAGCCGCAGATGAACGAGGTCCAGGTGAGCTGGAAGCCGGGCTCCGAGACGTACCTGGAGCACTACAGGGTGTACCGCGCCGATGCTCCGGGCGGCGAGTACAAGCTGCTTACGGCAACTGCGGAGCCGTTCTTCGTGGACCGGGGGCTGCCGAGCAACCGGTCCTACCACTACCGGATCAGCAGCCAGGCGAAGGACGGCAATGAGAGCGCCCTCTCGGGCACCGTATCGGCGGTGACGCCGCGCCTGGTGCCTTCGCCGCCGAAAAAAATGAGGATCGATGCAGCGGAGAAACAGATCACGCTTTCCTGGCTTCCGAACCTGGAGCCCTTCGTGGAGGCCTACCGGGTCTACCGGACCAAACAGCTGGGGACCGGGTTCGAACTTGCCGCCACGATCGACCGCACCCTCTACGTCGACACGCCGCTGACCGACGACACGCTGTATTACTACCAGGTCACGGCTGTGGGAAAGGAAGGGGACGAGAGCCAGCCGAGCGAAGTGATCTTCGCTTCCACGCCCAAGGCCTCGCTCACCGCGCCGCCCATGGAGATCGTCGCGATCGAGATGCGCGAGATCTTTGCGTCCTCGTATAAGCATTATGAGTCCCATCCGCTGGGCAAGGTCGTGCTCCGGAACAATACGGACAACCCGTCTCCGGCCGCGAAGCTCACCTTCTCCATCAAGGACTACATGGACTTCCCGACGGAGATCGCGGTCCCCGCGATCGGCCCGAAACAGGAGATGGACCTGCCGGTCAAGCCGGTGTTCAACAACCGGATATTGGAAGTGACGGAGAATACGCCGCTCCAGAGCGAGATCGCCCTGACCTACTACAGCGCCGCCGAGGCGAAGACCGTGAAGCGGAGCTTCCCGGTCACGCTCTACGAGCGTCATGCCATGACCTGGGACCAGAAGGAGAAGATCGGGGCCTTCGTGACGCCCAAGGACCCGCCGGTGGCGGACTTTGCCCGTGGCGTGATACAACCTTACGTGGATGCCTACCCGAACCTGCATCCGTCCCTCGTGTACGCGCGGACCCTGTATGCTGCCCTCGGCGTGTACGGGCTGTCGTACATTGTCGATCCCACGAGCCCTTTCCAGGAGTTCTCCGAGAAGGCGGCCGCCGTGGACTACCTGCAGTATCCCCGCGACACGCTGGCTCGGAAGAGCGGCGACTGTGACGACCTCACTGTCCTGTTCGCGTCGGCCCTGGAGAACATCGGCATCGGGACAGCGCTCGTCGACGTGCCGGGCCACGTATTCATTATCTTCAACACCGGTGTGGCCGAGGCGGAAAAGAACACCCTGGGCTTCTCCGATTCCCTCCTGGTCGTCCATCGCGGCACGGTCTGGGTCCCGGTGGAAATGACCATGGTGGGCTCATCATTCACCCGGGCGTGGCAGAAGGGCGCCGAGGAATACCGGGACTGGTCGGCGAAGGGCAAGGTCGAGATCGTCGAGACCCAGAAGGCATGGGAACAGTTCCGGCCCGTGACGCTCCCGTCCGCCGATCTGAAGCAGATCAGGGTCAAGCAGGAGGATATCGAGGCGAAGTATAAGGACGAGCTCGAAGCGCTGGGCCGCCAGCGGCTGGCGGCGCTCTCGGCAGGATATCTTGCCGGCCTCAAGAGAAAGCCCGGCGACATTTCCGCCCTTGCCCAGCTCGGCATTCTGTACGGCGAGAACGGACTCTTCACCGAAGCGCTTGAACAATTCCAGAAGCTGCTTGCCGTGGACAAGGACAATGCCATGGCGCTGAACAACATCGGGAACATCTACTTCCTGCAGGAGCGTCTGGACGAGGCGCGCCAGGCCTACGAGGCATCGCTCAAGGTTGAGCCGGATGACACGGGTATCATGGCGAACCTGTGCCGCATCCGGATCCGGGAAGGCAAGAAGGACGAAGCTCGGAACCTGTTCAAGAAGGCGGTTGCCGTGGATCCGCGCGTCTTACGCCGATACGGCGACCTTGCGGCAGAGCTGGGAGTGACGAAATAAAAAAATAATGCGGAGTGCGGAATTCGGAGTGCGGAGTGAGGATCAAAAAGAGGGGAACGTCATGCTTTGGTCTTCATTCCGCATTCCGCACTCGCCACTCCGCACTGAATGAGAGGGAGGACTACATGATCAGAAAATCCGTCATTGCGTTCAGCATGCTCGCTCTATTCTTCACCATGGCCTCGGCTCAGGAGAAGACTGATTCGGGCCTGCCGTCATGGTTCAAGGAGCTGCAGAAGAAGATCGACATCATTTCGCCCCGGAAGAGCCTGACGGTGAGCACGGGTGTTGCGGGCGTGCGGGGCGCCAAGGATGACAGCAACAAGAGCAAGCTCTACTGGAAAGGCAAGAAGGGCGAAGAGCCAGTGACCGAAGAAGAGCTGAAGGAATTCAAGGAAGGGCTCGCTTTAGTGGAAGCGGGCAAGAACCCCGAAGCGATCCATGATTTCGAAGAGTTCCTGAAGCAGCACCCGGACAGCTCTCTCGTGCCTGATGCCAATAAGAGCCTGAACTTGCTGAAAGCGGAAGTGAAGACCGAGCCGGCAACGGAGGCAAAGACTGAGCCGAAGGCAGAAGCTAAGTAGCGTCTGTATTTAAGCGACCCTTGCCGTCATGCCGGATTTGATCCGGCATCCAGAAGGTTTTGAAAGAACTGGATTCCCGCTCCCCGATTTCAGCATTCGAGGACAAGTTTCGCGGGAATGACGTACTTTGTTGTAATAGCAATTAAAATATAGGATTTAAGGTAGCGAAATCGCGAAAAACCCGGGTCGGCGAATCGTGGAACCGGCGAGAAGTTCGCTGCTTCAGTAATTTCCCCGTTTCGCCGGTTCGGTCTCTTTATGCGTGTCCCCGTGTCTATCCCTTTCCGTGTCCTTTTTTCTGGATGTTTCTACCCCGATTTGCTACTCTAGTCTCCATGACAAAGCTGAACGCGACTTCCCGTAATCCCTGGACGTTCATTCCCACGCTCTACTTCGCCGAGGGCCTTCCCTACATCCTGATCAACACCGTCTCGGTCATTATCTACAAGAAGATGGGCGTTGACAACGCGTCCATCGCCTTCTGGACCAGTTGGCTCTATTTTCCATGGGTCATCAAGATGTTCTGGGGACCGCTGGTGGACATGTACTCCACGAAGCGTGCCTGGCTTCTCTCGACGCAGCTTGCCATGGGGCTGGCGATGTTCTTCATCGCCGCGGTGCTGAACATGGAAGGCTACTTCTTCCCCTCCCTCGCGGCATTCGTGATCGGCGCCTTCATCTCGGCAACCTATGACATCGCCTGCGACGGGTACTACATGCTGGCGCTGGACGAGCAGAAGCAGGCATTCTTCGTGGGATTGCGGTCCGGGTTCTACCGGCTCGCGATGATATTCGGGTCCGGCCTCCTGGTCTATCTCGCAGGCCGGATCGAGGCAAGGACAGGGAATATCCCCGGCAGTTGGACCACCGTGCTGGGGCTGAGCGGCGGCATCTTCATCGCGGCGGCTGCCTACCATTATTTCATTCTGCCCCATCCCGTGAGGGACGAGCGGCGAGCGACAGGAGGCGGGCCGCAAAGCCCTTCGTTCAATGAAGTGTTCGGCGCGTATTTCCGTCAGGAGAAGGTGGGCGTGCTGATCGCCTTCATCCTGCTCTACCGCCTGGGCGAGGCCATGCTGCTGAAGCTCGTGACGCCCTTCCTGCTCGACGGCCGTCAGGCGGGGGGGATGGGGCTCACGACCTCCGATGTGGGGTTGGTCTACGGAACGATCGGGATCCTGTGCCTTGTCATCGGCGGGATCACGGGCGGCTGGGTGATCTCGCGGTTCGGCCTGCGGCGCTGTCTCTGGCCCCTGGCGCTCGTGCTGAACCTGCCGGACCTGTTCTACGTCTACCTGGCATACACGCAGCCGGCCGTCAGTATGGCCTATCCGCTCGTGGCGCTCGAGCAGTTCGGCTACGGCATGGGGTTCACGGTCTTCACGGTCTACCTCATGTCCTCCGCCGAGGGGCCCTACGCGACGTCGCACTATGCCATTTCCACCGGCATTATGGCGCTGGGCATGATGCTGCCGGGGTTCCTGTCCGGATGGCTGCAGCAGCAGGTCGGCTATCCTGCCTTTTTTGTCATTGTCTGCTTTCTCACGATCCCCGGCATGCTGACCATCCCGTTCCTGCCGGACAAGAAGACCGATGCGGCGACGCGGAGCCAAAAGTAGGCGCTTCTAAGCGACGGGGAGAGATAACCGGTAAACTGGGAATGGGGGAAGCTGGGAGGGTCAGAGGGTAAGAGAAGCAAGAAGGTCAGAGGGTAGGAAAGAAGGAAGGTAAGAAGTTGGGAAGGTAGGAAGATAAGCAAAGGGCAAGAGGAGAGCATCTTACCTTCTCCGCATCTCAGCTTCAAGGTTCCCTATGCTTTTCTGCTGAGTTCCGACAGCGTAAAGCCCACGACCATGCCGATGACCGCGGACGCCGCGTCCGACCCGATCCTGCCTTCGAGCGAGAGGATCAGGATCATCGGCAGGGCGAAGGCGACCGCGAGGAACTGGATCGTGCGGGAGCTCAGCGCGAACGTGCCCTTGAATACGCCATAGAAGATCCCGCCGACCCCGCCAAGCATGATCAACACCGCAACGATCTCAACAACGTATCTCCACTCCATGGACATCCTCCTTACGGCAAGTTAAATAATGATGCAAATTATAGGAGAAGAGCGGGTAAAAGTCAAAGCCCTCAGGCGCGTGTCCTCCAACGCAACGGGAAAATACCTCTTTCACCGGTCAATGCATATTGGTATAATGCACCCACCAAGGAGAAAGCTATTAACCGTGTCCTCTTTTCATTCGGATTGATCGTCGCGGCGGGATACTTGTGGCGGTTCTTTGATCCGGGCGGCATCGACCGCCACCGTGCACGGCACGCGCTGAGCGTGGCGGTCCTGCATTTTTTCCTTCCGGCCCTCGCCTTCGGTCTGGTGGCGACGGCCCGGGTGGACCGCAGTTTCCTGGTCGTGCCGCTCACTGCGGCGGTGGTCACTCTGGTTGGCCTGGCGGCCGGCATTGTCGTGTACCGTTTTCTGCCTTGGTTCCGGGCAACGCCTCGGGCAGCCATCGGCGTCCTTCTGCTTTCGTCGACCTTCGGCAACGTGACCTACCTGGGGCTTCCGGTGATCACGGAGACCCTTGGTGCTCAGTACGGGTACATCGCCATACTGTACGACCTGCTGGCCACGACGCCGATCCTGCTGACCATCGGGATGCTGATCGCGGCGCGGTTCGGCAGCGGCGGGTCCGTTTCCCTGGCGGCGTCCTTCAAGCGTGTACTGAAGTTGCCGCCGCTGTGGGGCGTTGCCGCGGGCATCGGCGTCCATGCCCTGCCTATGGCGGTACCGCAGGCCCTGCTCGATGCGGCCCAACTCATGGGGAAGGCAGTGATCCCCGTGATGATCTTCACGGTGGGGCTTGCCCTCGATTTCCGGGATATCCGGCGGATCCCCGTGGCGGTCCCTGCCCTGGCGCTCAAACTTGTCCTTGCGCCTGCGTTGGCGTGGTGGATCGCGAAGGAATTGGGAATGGCAGGAGATGTCCTGAAGGGGATCGTGATCGAGGGAGCTATGCCGGTGATGGTGCTCTCGCTGGTGGTCGCCGACGAGTTCGACCTGGACGTCCCGCTGGCGGCCACGTGCATCGCGGTCTCGACGATAGCGGCGTTCTTTACGCTGCCGATGATGATGAGGGTTCTGTTCTAGCGAATCGAAACGGAAACATTGGGAGCGAATGCAAGGCAAGGCCCATTTTCTCGCCACCAAAAGTAGGCGCTTCTAAGCGAGACGCAAAGCGCGCAAAGGAAACCTTTAAGTCTGGAATCTTGAATCTATTCACGTCTTCTTTGCGACCTTTGCGGCTTTGCGAGAGACAGCAGTTGCTTTTGGTGTGTTTTTGCATTTATCGTTCCAGAGATGAGAGCGAAGGAGCCGTATGAACGGACAACAGGAACATCAGCACGATGAGCACTGCGGCCATGAGCATCACGGCCACGGACATGACGAAGAGGGAGAGCATGAGCACGGGCTCGTCGAGGTGACGATCCAGCTGGAGGACGAGCACATCCCGGCCCTGGACGAAACGGCGGCGGAGCTCACGAAAGAACTGAAGCAGCCCTGGGACCGCGGCGCCGTGGTGCGTCTGGCGCTCTCGGAGTTCTTTTCGCGAAGAGGGAAGATAACGTAAAACAGACGCGGAGAAGGGAAGACACGGGGACGCGGTGAGAAGTGCATTGGCAGTTTCTCCGTGTCGCTTAGAAGCGCCTACTTTTGGCTCCGTGTCCCACCCCACCCAGCCTCCCCTTGATAAGGGGAGGTGCGGAGGGGTCAGGGTTAACAATGGCCTACGCAGCAGGAACAAAACCGCAACTGATAGACATCCACGTCCACGGGGCGGAGAAGTACGATACGCTTACCCGGAGGCAGGATGATATCCTGCGGCTGGCCGACATCCATGGCAGCCGGGGGACCAATGCGATCCTGCCGACGGTCTATCCCGGCACCATCGAGGACATGCGGGAGAGCATGAGCGCCATCCAGCGCGCCATGTCCACCCAGGCCTTGGGAGCGCGGATCCTGGGGGTCCATCTCGAAGGGCCGTTCCTGAACCCTGAGCGGGCGGGATCCCTGGATGGAAAGAACTTCAGTGAGCCGTCAATGGACATGCTCGCTAAGCTCGTCGACGGCTTCGAGGATATGGTCAGGATCATCACGATAGCGCCAGAACTTCCCGGCGCGCTCCGGGTCATCGAGTCATCGCGTGAGAAGGGGTTCCTCGTGCATATGGGCCACAGCGATGCCTCGTACGAACAGGCCGAGGAGGGTAAACGGGCCGGCGCGACAGGCATCACGCACCTCTTCAACGCCATGCGCGGGTTCCATCACCGGGAGCCCGGCCTCGCCGGGTTCGGCCTGATGGACGACGATATCTACGTCGAGGTCATCGCCGACATGGCGCACCTCCATCCCCAGAGCC
>CAYPOT010000057.1:0-25086 GCA_964412455.1 uncultured Nitrospiraceae bacterium
GATAAAATCGTTTATATAGAGGCGATTGGTCCGAGGGGTGATATTTACAAATAACTACACTTTGCACTGTGCAAAAGTACTTAATAATTTCTCCCTCCAGAAAACGTCAAGTCGCAAGACTTGACCCTGAGAGGTTGCTGAGAGGTTGAAAATGGTACAAATGGTACCCAAAAGGTATGGAGGAAATGAAAATGGGAAAAGCTGAAATGCTGAAAAAAGAGCTTGATTTGCTGCCGCCTTCCATGTTGGGGGAGGTCGAACGTCTCGTTAAAAAACTGAAGAAGCAAGGTGAGGCCGCCAAAAAACCGACAACCCTTCTTTCTGAGCTTGCTGTTTACTCCATTGACGATGACCTCCCTTCCGACCTGGCGGAGCAACATGATCATTATCTCTATGGGGTGCCGAAGAAATGAAGAGGCCTGTATTTCTTGATACGAGCTATCTTCTTGCACTTGTCCGAAATAGGGATGCACGGCACGAAGCTGCGCTTATCGCCTCGGAAATTTATACTGGGCCTTTTTTAACGACAGGCCTGGTCTTGGTCGAACTTGCAAATGCACTCTCGTTGCCTTCTTATCGCCCAACCGCAGTAGCCGTAATTGACAGGATACGCGCAGACCGGAAGACGCATATCGTTTCTTTTGATTCTGAAGGAATGGAAAAAGCGCTCGCCTTGTATAAGGAGCGTCCTGACAAGGCATGGGGGCTTGTGGATTGTTTTTCGTTTGTAGTCATGCGCGAGGGGGAAGTAAAAACGGCGTTGAGCTTCGATGAGCATTTCAAGCAGGCCGGATTTGAAGTGCCTCTGTTGGGATAGAGAATTATAATCCTGCAACTGAGAACTCTGAACTAAGAACTCGACCGCGTCTTTTTAAAATGGAAGATGGAGGAGTACGAGCGGATCAAAAGAGAGATCGAGGAACTGGAACAGGAAATAAACGGCCATGGACAGCACAGCATGGAGGCTGAACAGCCGGAGACAGCTTCCCTGGTGAACAACCAGGTATGACAAGAAGTAGTTCATTGTTCAGAGGTCATGGCTCTTGGGAGGAAGACTATAAGCGTTTGAGAAACCTGCGGTTTCTCTTTCCCTTCCCTCTATAAGGTGGCCCTGTCGCACGCTATAGAAATCGCAAGTTCAATGCCTGTATTCGGAAATATATCACAACGCACGCTAAGTATATCCCCAAAGTTGTGAGACCGTAAGGAATAATAAAGTGAAAAAAATATTGGTTACCGGCGCTGCCGGATTCATCGGTTTTCATTTGTCGCAGGTGCTGCTGAAGCAGGGCGATTCCGTAACGGGTATCGACAACCTCAACGATTACTATGACGTGGACCTCAAACGCTCAAGGCTCTCACAACTGGAAAAGCATGATAATTTCAAGTTCGTGAAAGCGGGTATTGATAATCGGGAAATGATGGAACACCTTTTCAAGGAGGCCGCATTCGATGTTGTGGTGAATTTAGCCGCTCAGCCCGGCGTCCGGTATTCCCTGAAGAATCCTCATTCCTATATAGAAAGCAATATCGTCGGGTTTACGAATATTCTCGAAGGCTGCAGGCATAATAACGTCAAGCATCTTGTCTTCGCATCGTCAAGCTCGATCTACGGGACCAATCACAAAATACCTTTTTCAGTCAGCGACAATGCAGACCATCCCGTATCGCTCTATGCCGCATCGAAGAAAGCCAATGAGCTGATGGCGCATACCTATGCGCACTTGTACGCACTACCCTGCACCGGTCTCAGGTTTTTTACGGTCTATGGCCCCTGGGGCCGTCCGGATATGGCCTATTTTTCATTCACCAAAGCTATCCTTGAGGGAAAGCCCATTGACGTATTCAATCACGGCGACATGAAACGCGATTTCACGTATATCGACGATATCGTTGAAGGCATCGCGCGGGTCATCGAGAGGGTCCCGCAGCCGAACCCCGCTTGGGACAGGACGCATCCTGATCCGGGATCAAGCTATGCGCCGTATAAACTGTATAACATCGGCAACAACAACCCCGTCCAACTCATGAAGTTTATTGAGGTGCTGGAAAAAAATCTCGGCAGGAAAGCAGCGAAGAACATGCTCCCCATGCAGCCCGGCGACGTCCCGATCACCTATGCGGATGTCGATGAACTCATGAAGGATGTGGGGTTTAAGCCATCTACTTCCATCGAAACAGGATTGCAGAAATTTATTAAATGGTATCGAGGATATTATCATATCTAATCGCGGGGCTAATTCCCTTTGTTTGTGCCGTGGAATGATAAAATTATCCATCAGTTAGACAATGGAGGCGAAGAGTGAGTTTTTTCAAACATGCTAATTCAATTGTAGAAACGGATAAGATTGGCGCAGGCACGCGTGTTTGGGCATTTACCCACATCCTCCCCAGCGCCAAAATTGGTTCGGATTGCAATATATGTGACCATGTCTTTATCGAAAACGATGTGGTTATCGGCGACAGAGTGACTATTAAATGCGGTGTGCAATTGTGGGACGGCGCGAGGATAGAAAATGATGTTTTCATCGGTCCCAATGTAACATTTACTAACGACAATTTTCCGCGAAGCAAAAAATATCCTTCTCAATTTCTGAAAACGACCGTCCGTAAGGGCGCATCGATCGGCGCAAATGCCTCAATTCTTGCCGGAATAACCATAGGCCAGAACTCAATGGTCGGAGCAGGCGCCGTCGTGACGAAAGACGTTCCTCCGAATGCCATTGTTGCTGGTAATCCGGCTCGCATAAGAGGTTATGTTGATTCTCTGGAAGTGTCAGAATCAACGAGCACCGGATTGTCCGCTAAACGAACTTCGAGGATAACCGGAGTGGAAATTTGTAGCCTGCCTTTGATAACCGATTTGCGCGGGAGTCTGTCCTTCGCAGAATACGGACAGCTCCTTCCTTTTATCCCCAAGCGTTTTTTTATGGTATTCGATGTCCCGAGCAAGGACGTGAGAGGTGAGCACGCGCATAAAACACTCCATCAGTTTCTTATCTGCGTCAAGGGATCCTGTTGCGTTGTTGTCGATGATGGGAAGGTGAGAGAAGAAATTGCACTCGATAGCCCCACGATCGGGCTTCATATCCCGCCTATGATATGGGGCATTCAGTATAAATATTCACCCGATGCAGTACTTTTAGTATTCGCCTCAGATGTCTATAACGCAGATGATTATATCAGGGATTATGATTTATTCTTAAAAAAGGTCGAGCCGAAATGAATATTAAAGTCCCTTTTCTGGATTTAAAAGCGCCATATCTTGAACTCCGAGAAGAACTGGATGCAGCCTATTGGCGGGTGATGAAATCCGGTTGGTACATCCTTGGCAAGGAAGTTGAGGCCTTTGAGTCTGAGTTTGCCACCTATTGCAAAACAAAGCATTGCATTGGTGTTGCCAACGGCCTCGATGCCCTGCACCTGATTGTCCGCGCCTACGGAATCGGACAGGGAGATGAGGTGATTGTTCCCGCCAATACTTATATAGCCACCTGGCTGGCAGTGACCCATGCTGGCGCAACTCCCGTCCCTATCGAACCGGTTGAAAGCACCTATAACATTGATCCATTCCGGATTGAAGCTGCCATAACGCCGAAGACAAAAGCGATAATGGTCGTGCATCTTTATGGGCAACCGGCGGACATGGACCCGATTAATGCTTTGGCCGGGAAACATGGGCTCAAGGTTATTGAAGACTGTGCACAGGCTCACGGGGCGCGTTACAAGGGACGCAGTGCCGGGGGGCTCGGTGATGCAGCGGGGTTCAGTTTTTATCCCGGCAAGAACCTCGGGGCGTTCGGCGACGGCGGCGCAGTGACGACTAACGATCCCGAACTGGCGGAGCGCATCCGGGTTTTGCGTAATTACGGTTCGCACATTAAATATCATAACGAAGTTATCGGGTATAATTCGCGCTTGGATGAACTACAGGCTGCGCTGTTAAGGGTAAAGCTGACCAAACTGAATGAATGGAATGAACGGCGCAGGCAGGTTGCTGCGCAGTATATACAGGCGCTTTCCGGTCAACTGAGGCTGACTTTGCCTCATGTGCCGGAATGGGCCGAGCCGGTTTGGCATCTCTTTGTGGTCCGTAATGCGCAGCGCGATGCCCTGCAAAAGGCCCTCAACAAGGCGGGTATTGGTACCCTGATTCATTACCCAATCCCGCCGCATCTACAGGGAGCGTATGCCAACCTTGGGCTTGGCAAAGGGACGTTTCCTATTGCCGAGCGGCTTCATGAGGAGGTGTTGAGTCTGCCCATGTTCCCGAGCATGACGCTGGAGCAAACCAACCAGGTGATAGCGGCCTGTCGCGAAGCACAGGTAACAGCCGAATGAGTTTAGTTAAAACCAGCTTGCTCAACGGCATCGCCGTTGCGGTGAAAGTAGCTAGCGCACTCGTGCTTAACAAGATCTTAGCGGTCTATGTTGGCCCCGCGGGTTACGCCATCATTGGTCAGTTTCAGAATGCAGTTTCAATCGTGGTCAGCCTTGCAGGTGGCGTGGTAGCGACGGGGGTCACCAAGGCGACCGCCCAACATTTTGATGATGAAGCCAAGCAACATGCAGTCTGGAAAACAGCGATACGATTTTCTTTGGGCGCATCGTTAATTGCGGGTGCCAGTCTGCTGTTTGTGGGGGATTGGTTGTCAGTATGGTTGTTACATCGTGCTGCCATGTCGAGCATTTTTTTTTGGTTAGCCTTAACTTTGCCCGCCATGGCGGCCAACAATCTGCTGATGGCAATCGTCAATGGAAAAAAAGAAATAGGTATTTACGTTACCGCTAATATTATAGCCAGCATGATTAGTATGCTTTTAACCGGCTTGTTGGCATATATGTTTGGGCTATACGGTGCGTTGGTCGCATTCACGATTAACCCAGCTGTCTCGCTGCTTTCAACCGCAGCTATGGTTGGGAGACGCGATTGGTTTCAGACTAAATTTCTTTGGGGGCAGATGAATCCTAAAGCATTGCGTGAGCTCGCTGGCTTTGGTCTGATGGGATTGACTACCGCCTTAACTGTTCCAGTCACCTATATGTTAATCCGTAATCACTTGGCAGCAAATTTGGGGCTAGCTGCCGCAGGCTACTGGCAGGCTTCATGGAAGATTAGTGAGATTTATTTAATGCTGATAACAACCACGCTAACCGTCTATTACCTGCCACGTCTAGCCGAAATTAGGACCGCGCAGGAATTAAAGACCGAGATTTTCAAGGTTTATCGATTCGTGATGCCCATAGTTCTTGTGGGTGCGGTGACGATTTATGCATTGCGTGATTTCATCATCAAAACCTTATTTACCCCAGATTTTTTACCGATGCGCGAGTTATTTTCATGGCAGCTCACGGGAGATGTAATCAAAATTGGTGCATTTGTACTTGCCTACATCATGCTTGGACGAGCCATGGTCAAATTCTTTGTCATTACAGAAATTGTCTTTTGTGCTTCTTTTTTCTTGTTAACATGGGTGTTTGTCAGCAAGTGGGGCTTACAGGGTGTATCGATTGCTTATGCAGTGAATTATGGTGTGTATTGGGTGTGCATGATTTATCTAGTGCGGTATGAAATGAACAAAATGGAAAAACATGCGGAGATAGTAAACAGATGAAAATTCTTATTCCAATTCTTGGTTTTGGTCGCGCCGGCGGGAATCGTGTTCTTGCTGAGTTAGCAAATCATTGGATACGTGCTGGACACAAAGTGGATTTTCTGGTTAACGAAGCCAGCTCGATGCCATATTTCCCTACTAACGCGGGAATAAGATGAACATTCTTATCGTAACAAATGGATTAACAAAATCTGGCGGAATGAGGGTTATCTCAAAATTAGCAAACAAGCTTATTGAAGCTGGTGACGATGTTGCTCTTTTGTGTCCAGAAGACATGTCTACGCCATATTTTCCGACAGATGCCAAAATAATAAAAGCGTCAAACATTTTCCGAACAAACAGGCTATTAAGGGAGGTTGCAAATTTCTTTGTATTGACTTATGTGATATTTCGCGCCACGCATAAATATCAGGCAATCTTGGCAACACACAACTCAACCGCTATTCAGGTATGGCTAGCGACAAGATTTCGATCGAAGGGATTCTATTACATTCAGGCTTATGAGCCTGAATTTTACGGTAATTCCATTGTGCATCGTCTCAGGAAACTTATCGCAATAACAACATATAAGCTTAATCTTATTCAAATCGTAAATTCGTCAACATACAAAAGCTATCATGAAATAAAGACAGAGAATGTTGTCGAACCAGGAATTGACTTAACTGTGTTTAATAGTTTCCAAAGAGAAACCAAACCCTACAGGACGATAAACATTGGATGCATTGGGCGACGTGAGCCATGGAAGGGAACCAATCTAATTATTGAGGCATTCCTCTCTATTCGACAAACAATCAAAACCAGATTTGATATAGATTTATGCTTGAATATTGCTTTTGAGGCACCAGAGAACATATCTGAATGTGGCGATCAATGCATTAAAGTATTTCAGCCGCATGGAGATGATAATCTGGCTAGTTTTTATCGGTTAAATGAAATCTTCATTGCAACAGGATTGTTGCAAAATGGGGCATTCCATTATCCATGCATGGAGTCTTTGGCGTGTGGATGCTTTGTGATTTCGAATTATGCGCCAGCTACTGAAGACAATGCTTACCTCGTACATACAGTTAATGTTGACAGCATAAGGATAAAGATGCTTGAAGTTGTGGAGGATATTGTTGATGGGCAGGCAAAAAGATTACATGAAAGTGCGCTAGATGAATTTGCATGGGATAAGGTTGCAGGAAAATTGAGGACAATTCTTACTCAGAACCTGACCGGCAACGAACTATGTTAAGACTCGTCAGAATATGTGATTTGTTCCGTCGCTGGCGGTTGATTGTTCAGGCTCACTGGCATGAATTTATGGCCGCGAAATAATCAGTGCACAATCAGATGGTTCTTAAGTGATCTCTCTTAACATTAATTTATTACACCAAGGTACTACTCAATGAATTTTGTATTTATTGCTGTCAACTATAATGGGGCTGAGCATACCGATAATTACCTGGAAAGCATTCAGAATGTCGAAGTGCCAGATGGAGATGGGGTCGAAGTTATAATCGTTGATAATAATTCTGCTGACAGTGATCGCGCGCAGGTTAGAAGCGCAGTTGAACAGTGGCCATTCGCACGCTTAATTGCACTTGAACACAACCCAGGATACTTTAGCGGTCTCAATGCTGGTATCGCCAGTTGCCAAAGAAATGAAAATACCATGCTAATCGTTGGTAACAACGATTTGAAATTCGCAAAGGACTTCTTGATCAAATTGAAAGAAATTCCTTACGAGGAAGATGTTCTGGTCATTGCACCTAATGTGGTTACGCTTGAGGGTCGCAGGCAGAACCCTCATATTGTTAAAAAAGTACCGATGTTGGAATTAGTGAAAGCGCGAATCTATTTTTCGAATTACTATGTAGGTCAAATCGGCAGCCTCATTAATGGAACAATTCGTGCTCTGATCCACAAACTGCACTTGGTGCCAACTCGTCAGAGGCCCCTGCCTGAACCGGGGCGAATGAAAATCAAGCGTGGCATAGGCGCTTGCTATGTCCTAACTCCTAATTTCTTTCGCCACTACCAGAAGTTGGATGATCGAGTTTTTCTCTGGGGTGAAGAAGCCTTACTTTCCCATCAAGTAGAAAGCGTGGGGGGGAGCACTCTCTATGACCCTTCTATAAAAATCACACACTGCGAAAGCGCCAGTGTCAGATTCATTGAAAAAAGGGAGCGCTATGAAATAGTTAAAGCTTCCTACAAGATTTACAGACAGTACCTCTGATAAGCAGAAAATTCTCCACAAAGTTACGATGATAGAAATCATTAATATGTCGCACGCTGCAGTTGATCCTATTCGATTAACAATGGTAAAAAGTAACTTCAGCTATAGACGCAGTTTCTGTCAAGCGAAACTGAATTTACTAATTGGAGGAGGAGCTTGATTTATCTTTCCATCCTGATGGCGCTAGCGCTGTTTGCACTGCTTTACGATGTACTTAACTTGCGCGAAGGACGAAGCTTAAGCTATTGGGGATCTTATTTAGTATTAGTCTTCCTTGCCGGCTTTCGCTATAAGGTAGGAGGGGATACATATAACTACATGTTCATGCATGAACTGCTCCCAAATCTTTCTGAGCTGTTCAGCACCGAAGTTGGTTTTGCTAAACTTCAACCTCTTTGGTTGCTTTTCGTAGCATTTGCAAAATCGATTGGGGAGGATTTTTACACTTTTCAAATCTTGCACGCTATAGTGGTTAATGCAATCATTTTCGGGTTCATAAAGAAGAATACAAATTACCGCCATTCCGGAGTATTACTTTACTATTTCTCGATCTATCCTTTCTTTAATTTTGAAATTCTTCGAGAGTCCTTGGCAGTTTGTATCTTCCTTATTGCCGTTCCATATTATACGAACAAAAACTGGTGGTGCTATTATTTGCTTGTTACGATTGCGTTTCTTTTCCATTATTCTGCTGTTTTTTTATATCTTCTTCCTTTCATTAGGAATGTGAATTTTAAAGGAATAAGCCTTTTATTCATATTCGCAATATCAACGATGTTAAATCCTTTTATACAAACTAACACCGCATCATGGAATTCGACTTTCATTGAGTTGCTAATTGGAGGATACTTAGAGTATAGTTACACGATTTTTGGACTTATATCTATATTTATATTTAATCTTCTTATCCCATATTTTCTATTTTGGTTCGCTCGAAATAATTGCAAAATAAATGCAGACTATGTTGCCGTTGCCGCCAAGTGGTTGCCCATTGCTGCATTGATTCCTTTTGTTTATATTTTTTATCGCTTCTTTAACTACTTCGCCATTTTGTGGATTTTAATGGCGTGCGAGGTGGGGCATGGCGTTCTGAAAATCGTGAAAGCAGGAACGATGAGACTTGTTGCCGCTTTGGTTCTTTTTACTTTAGCTCTGATATTCAGTACGACGGGTTATTTTAAGGACACATCTCATATTCTCTCATCAACACGATGGTACATCAGGTGGCAACCATACTATTCAATATTCGATCCGGTTACTGATCCAGATCGTGAACTGATGATTGAGATTGAGAGAGTGAATAATTTGTGAGAGACGATAGCAACTTCGCAGCCATCAAATCTGTTATTTACTTGGGGCCATTTTCTTTCCCCAATGGGGGCGCAGCTGCGCGCCGGGTTCTGGGGGTGGCAAAGACACTGCAGGCAGCAGGATACGATGTAAAGGTGGCGAGTGGGCAGATGGGGAAGGACGGCCAGGCATCGGAATGGTTCGAGGGCATTGAGGTTTTTTCGATTGGCGAGCGTACAGCCGAGCATCTGCCGCGTATCCTCAAGCATGCGGCTTACCTTACGATGGGTAAGAAAACAATTGCGTGGTTGGATACTCTGGAACACAAACCGCAAGCAGTGGTGCTCTATAGCGGCTACTCTCCGTACTTGTTGCACCTGATCCCTTGGGCAAAGCGACATGATGTGCGATTAGTATTCGATGCCGTAGAGTGGTACGAACCAGCTACGCTAGTGGGCTGGTTTTCACCCTACCAGCTCAACATCGAGCTGGCGATGCGGTTTCTTTTACCACGGGTTGGGCATGTCATTTCAATCAGCGACTATCTGCATCGTTATTACATCCGGCGTGGTTGTCGGTGCGTGCTGGTTCCGCCAACTCTTGATGTGTTGGCCACGCAGGCGAGAACTGATGGGTGCGATGCTCAGCGGCCACTGGAACTTGTATATGCAGGTTCACCTGGCCGCAAAGATCTTTTGGACAATATTCTTGAAGCGGTGCTGCACCTGCGCCAAGCCGGCCGAAACATACATTTGTCGGTGGCAGGCATTCGAGCTTCGGAAGCTGGTCTTTATGCAGCCGTGCGCTCCAGACCGGCTGATGAGGTATTTGCGGGTGTAGAATTCGTGGGCGTACTTAAACCACAGCGCATCAATGGATCTAGTCCGCCAAGCAGATTTCTCATTGTTGTTACGGCGGGACGCTCGTTATGCGCATGCCGGATTCCCCACGAAATTTGTTGAGAGTTTGGCGGTGGGGACTCCGGTCATTGCCAATCTCACCAGCGACCTGCATCGCTACCTGAAAGACGGTGAGACTGGTTTCATTTGTGCAGGGCCTGAGTCAGAAGATTTAGCTTCTGCACTATTGAGGGCGCTGGCACTGACGTGCGAGGAGCATGCGGCCATGCGTATGCGCTGCCGGGCGATGGCAACCGAAGCTTTTGACTACCGTGCGTTTATCACTCCACTTTCCGATTTTCTCGATTCTGCAAAGGTCTAATTTATGTTTTCAGCAAAGACGCTCCTCATCACCGGCGGTACCGGTTAATTCGGCAACGTTTAATAGCAGCTTTGAGTTCTCAGTTTTTAGTTTTAAATTAATGAACATCGGAGGCCCCATGTTTTCAGGCAAGACCTTACTCATAACCGGCGGAACCGGTTCTTTCGGCAACGCGGTACTGCGGCGGTTTCTGGATACGAATATAAAAGAAATTCGCGTCTTTAGCCGTGATGAAAAGAAGCAAGAAGACATGCGGATCGAGCTTAAAAATCCGAAGGTGAAGTTCTACATCGGCGATGTGCGGAATTATGACAGCATCAATTTCGCCCTCTCGGGTGTCGACTATGTCTTCCATGCGGCCGCTTTAAAACAGGTGCCGTCCTGCGAATTCTACCCTATGGAGGCGGTCAGGACAAATATCCTCGGTGCGGACAATGTTCTGAATGCGGCCCTTGCCAATAACGTTCAGAAGGTGATTGTCCTGAGCACCGACAAGGCGGTCTATCCTATCAACGCGATGGGCATTTCAAAGGCAATGATGGAAAAGCTTATGGTGGCCAAGGCCCGCACGACGGATATCACAAAGACCGTTCTCTGCGGCACGCGATACGGCAATGTCATGGCCTCGAGGGGTTCGGTGATCCCTTTGTTCGTCAAGCAGATCAAGGAAGGCAAGCCCTTGACCATCACTGATCCGAATATGACGCGGTTTCTGATGTCGCTCGAAGATTCTGTTGATCTTGTCGTGTACGCTTATAACAATGCAAAGCAGGGCGACATCTTTGTGCAGAAGGCTCCGGCTTCAACGATCATGGACCTGGCGCTGGCGATCAAGGAGCTTTTCAAAGCGGACAATGAGATCAAGATCATCGGGACCAGGCATGGGGAAAAGCTGTATGAAACGCTGCTGACACGGGAAGAAATGGCAGGAGCCGAGGATTTGGGCGGCTACTACCGCATCCCTTGCGACGAGCGGGACCTTAACTACGGCAAGTATTTTACCGAAGGTGAAAAGCAGGTATCCGAGGCAGAAGATTATCATTCGCACAACACACGGAGATTGAATAAAGATGAGGTTAAGGAAGTTTTACTGAAGCTTCCGCTTATTCAGAAAGAGTTGGAGCGCTAATTATGAGCACCGTTTTAGTGACAGGGTCAAAAGGATTTATCGGGAAAAATCTGATCGCGGCGCTTGGCCGTGAAAAAGATATCATCTTAAATACCTTTGACGTTGAAGATGACCCCTCACTTCTTGAGAACTATCTCTTGAAAGCGGATTTTGTCTATCACTTTGCGGGGGTGAACCGGCCGCAGAACCCTGAGGAGTTCAAGACGGGTAATGCCGACTCGACAGCCTCCCTAGTCGCGATCCTGGAGAAGGCCGGCAGGAAGGTGCCTATCCTCCTCACCTCTTCCATCCAGGCTGAACGCGACAATCCCTATGGCGTGAGCAAGAAGGCGGCCGAGGATATCCTGGCTGACTACAACAAGCGAACCGGAGCGCCGGTTTTTATATACCGTCTGCCTGGTGTTTTCGGAAAATGGTCGCGTCCTAACTATAATACCGTAGTTGCGACCTTCTGCCACAATATCGCCCGCGGCCTTGAGATCAAGATATCAGATCCCGATAATGAGATCGAACTGGTCTATATAGATGATGTTGTCAGGCATTTTACACGTCATTTGGATCAATCCCCGCTCCCGGAAAGAGTTGGTCGCTATCTCCGTATAGACACAACATTCAGAGTCACCCTCGGCGATCTAGTCGCTAAGATCTACAGCCTGCGGGATATGCGGACGACCCTCAGGGTCCCTGATCTGTCGGACTATTTCTTGCGATGCCTGAATGCAACTTACCTGTCTTTTCTTGATACCAAAGATTTTTCCTATCCACTGGACCTCAAGACCGACAACCGGGGTTCGCTTTTTGAGCTTATCAAGTCCGAGCATTTCGGCCAGATATTTCTCTCTAAGACGTTTCAGGGCATCACGCGGGGCAATCACTACCACGACAGCAAAATCGAGAAATTCTGCGTCATTCAGGGAAGGGCCGTCATTCGGTTCAGGCATATTCTGAGCAAAGAAGTGATTGAGTATCCGGTTTCCGATGAAAAGATCGAAGTAGTTGACATTCCTCCCGGATACACGCATCATATCGAGAATCTGTCCGATGGTGAAATGATCGTCCTGTTCTGGGCGAATACGATATTCAACCCGGACAGTCCGGATACATATTTCCAGGAGGTATAAGTGAAGAAAATAAAGATAATGACGGTGGTAGGCACAAGGCCGGAGATCATACGGTTGTCGCGGGTGCTGGCAGTCCTCGACAGGGAAACAGACCATGTGCTCGTGCATACAGGTCAGAACTACGACTTTGAATTGAGCGAGATATTCTTCAAGGACCTGGAGATCAGGAAACCGGATTATTTTCTTGAAGCCGCGGGCGCGAATGCCGCTGAAACCATAGGGAACACGATCAGTAAAATTGACGCGGTACTGGCCAAGGAAATGCCGGAGGCTTTTCTCGTTCTCGGCGATACGAACAGTTGTCTCGCCGCCATTTCCGCCAAACGAAGAAAGATACCGATATTTCACATGGAGGCGGGAAATAGATGTTTTGATCAGCGGGTACCGGAAGAGACGAACCGGAAGATCGTCGACCATATCAGCGATATCAACCTGACCTACAGTGACATTGCCCGTGAGTACTTGCTGAGAGAAGGATTGCCGCCTGATCGCGTTATCAAGACCGGAAGCCCGATGTTCGAGGTCTTGACGCACTACAGAAACAGGATCGAGAAATCCCGGATCCTCAAGAAGCTAAAACTGAAGAGGTTCGATTACCTTGTTGTGTCCGCACACAGGGAAGAAAATATCGATTCAGACGCGATGTTCTTTAAGCTTTCAACTGTCCTGAACGGTATAGCAGAAAAGTATAAAAAACGGGTTATTGTATCGACCCACCCGAGGACAAGGAAAAGAATTGAGACTACTGGAACCAGATTGCATAAGAATATAGAACTCCTGAAGCCTCTCGGATTCTCAGACTACGTACATCTTCAGAAAAATGCCTATGCGGTACTCTCCGACAGCGGTACGATCACCGAGGAATCCTCGATCCTTAACTTCCCTGCCCTTAATATCCGCGAGGCCCATGAACGGCCGGAAGGGATGGAGGAAGCGTCGGTGATGATGACTGGATTGGATATCGACCGGGTTCTGCAGGGGTTGGAAATCCTTAAAAAACAGCCTCGCGGTGAGAAACGGCTTTTGCGTCAGGTTGCAGACTACAGCATGCCGAATGTCTCGGAAAAGGTGCTCAGGATCATTCTTAGTTACATTGATTACGTAAACAGAGCAATTTGGAAAAAATAATTTTGAATCTTATGTTTTTGGATTGTAAATTGAAAATATGCTATTTCAATAATAAGAATCGGGACAACCTATTTTTGGAGTAAATAAATGAAAATAGCAATTCATCAAAATAAAAAGGTATTTGATCATTCTATTACGTGGGACAAAGATTGGATAAAATATTGTGAACAGAATAATATCACATTTGAAATTGTAGATTGTTTTAACAATAATATTGTGAATAAATTACGAGAGTTTGATTGCCTATTATGGGAGTTTCAAAATAATGTTCTTAATGATATGTTATTTGCAAGAAGTATTTTATATATTGCAAAGAATATGGGATTAAAGGTATTCCCAGACTTTAATACTTCTTGGCATTATGATGATAAAATTGCAGAGATGTATTTATTGCAGAGTATTAATGCTCCCATTCCTAAATCATGGGTATTTAGTACTAAAGATGATTGTATTCAGTGGATCAATAATTATGCAGATTTTCCTATAATCGCAAAATTGAGATGTGGGGCCGGATCTCATAATGTTAAAATGATTAAAAATAAATCAGATGCTAGGTCTTATGCAAGCAAAATGTTTAATAAAGGTTTTGATCCATCTCCTAGCATTATATACAAATCATCATCGAATTTTAAGTCAGCAAAAGATTGGCAAACAGTAGTAGCTCGAATGAAAAGAGTACCTGAATTTATTCAGACGTTAACGAGAGCAAAAAGGTTTGGACGCGAGAAAGATTATTGCTATTTTCAGGAATTTATACCTAACAAAGGGTTTGATTTAAAAATTGTAGTAATTGCTAATAAATTAAGCTTTATTGCCAGAAGGAATCGCAAGGGTGATTTTAGAGCTTCGGGAGGAGGAAGTCTTTTTTACGATAAATCACTTGTAGCTGAAAACGTAATTAAGTCTGCTTTTGAGACGTCAGATAAACTTGGTTTTCAATGTATGGGCTATGATTATATTGTTAACAAAGATACTAATGAAGGAAAAATAATAGAAATTAGCTATGCATTCTCACATAGAGCTCTTCTTGGTGCGGGAGGGTATTGGAGTCGCGATTTAGTTTGGCATGAAGAGCCATTGCATGCACCGAATGAAATCGCAGAAAATCTTTTATTGAGCTAATACTATGAAAATAGCATTACTAGGAGATATAGCTTTAATTGGTAAATATGATTTAACAAATAATGTTCACGCTAAATCAGTTTTAGAGAATGTTGCAAACCATCTTCAACAATATGATTACGTTATAGGGAATCTTGAATCTCCTTTAACGACTCAACAGAACACTATAGTATGTAAGTCAATGCACTTAAAATCTCCTGTTAACAATATAGAATTATTAAAATATTTGAATATTAGTGCTGTTTCTTTGGCCAATAATCATTCTTATGATTACGGTAGAAAAGCTATAGATGAAACCATTAGTGTTTTAAAGCAGAATAATATAGATTATTTTGGTATAGATGGAAAAAGTATCTTGATTAACGATATTTCTATTAGTGGCTTCTGTTGTTATTCTACAAACGCTGTTGGATATAGTCGTAATAAATCCAAGAAGGGACTGAATTCTCTAATATACAGTGATGTTATTAAGCAAGTTGAGCATGATAACAAATCTAATAAATTAAGCCTGCTGTCATTTCATTGGGGAGATGAGCATACTAATTATCCAAGATATGATCACATTAAATTTGCAAGATTATTAGCAGAAATAAACGACATAGTTATAAGTGGCCATCATCCGCACGTTATCCAAGGTGTTGAACAAATAGCTAATTCTGTCATTGCATATAGTCAGGGCAATTTTTGTTTTGACGATTGTATTGCTATCTCGGGTACGGGAATGATAGTGAAACAAAATTATGAGAACAGGGAATCTTTTATTTTGGAAATTGACATTGAAGGAAATAAGATTATAAGTTTCAAAACAATTGGTATAAGGGAAATTTCTGGGCAGATAGTTTTTGATTCTATTGCAAATAAATTATCTGAGATATCTTTAGCATTAAAAAACATTAATGATGAAGATAAATATCAAGAAAGGAGAGTAACTCAAATTTCAAATCCTGAATTTCGGTTGAAAAAGTTCGGTAGTAAAAATATTAAATGGTATATTAAACGATTAAATTATTATGCGATAGGATCTTTTATCCGCGCTAAATTTAATGCTTTGAAATATCGTAAATTGTTTTCAGCTAATAAATTATGAAAAATACAATATTATATATCGGAAATTTTTCTTTCCCTCATGGTAGCGCCCCAGGGTCCAGAGTTTTGGGGAATGGTTATTTACTTAAAGAGCTGGGCTTTGATGTTTTCTTTATCGGAACAGATGTAAACTTGACTAGTGGTCAACCATTGGAATATACAAAACAGTTTTATGATGATTTTCGATATTATAATTTACCTTACCCGAGTGGTATAAAAGATTGGTTATCATACAAAAAGAGATTTAATGAAGTAATTTCTTTAATTGAAGATGAAGATCTATTCGCCATAATTATTTATGGGAGCCCGACAATATCTCTTTTTGGCAATCTCATTAGAAAATGGTGTAATAAAAACAATATTAAGTTTATAACTGATTGCGTAGATTGGTTGTCGGCTGGACACGGAGGCTTTTTCATCAGGTTTGCGAAATTTATTGATACTTCATACCAAAAGCGTTTTTTAAATTCGAAGGCTGATGGTGTTATTGCAGTAAGTTCATATTTGTCTAATTATTATAAGAATAAAGGATGTAAAACCGTTGTTATCCCTCCCCTAGTAAATATTGAATACTTTAAGGGCTTATATAAAAACAATAGAATTAGTGAGGTGGTAAATTTAATTTACGTCGGACTGCCGTTTCCTGTAGATGGTAGAATTGTAAAAGAATCGTCATATAAAGATAGGTTAGATAAAGTAATAGATGCATTGTATGAATTAAGAGACTTGGAGTTTGTTTTTAATATATATGGGCTGTCCAAAAAGCAATATTTGTCTGTAACACAAAAACACGGCAGAATAATAAACACTCTTGGGGAAAAAATAAAGTTCCATGGATATGTAAATAATACTGACGCTATAATAAATATATCCTTGGCTGATTTTACAGTTTTATTTAGAGATGTAAATAGAGCGACAACTGCTGGCTTTCCTACTAAGGTAGTTGAAACAATATCCTGTGGAACTCCAGTGATAACAACGAATACTAGTGATTTAAAGAAGTATATTGAAGTTGGTAAGAATGGATTCATTGTGAATATTGACGATAAAGACAAATTATTAGCAAGCATGAGAAAAATATTGCTGTTAGATAGAAATTCGATAAGTTTTATGAAAAAACACTGTAAAGAATCAGGCCTGTTTTCATTCCATAATTTTACAATCCCATTTAATCATTTTTTAAATTCGATGTAATTTGAAATTGAAATAATATCAATTTATATCCCTATCGTGATATTGTGGAATAATTTAAGAACTTCTAAATATATCTGAAAATCATAATCTGCTGTGTCGTGCAAAGATCCTAGTATGTGCCTCGCTAACATCGCCCCGTAGTGGCACCCTTCGGTTCGCATGCCTGTTCTGGTATCGACATCGTGAGATGATTACCCTTATGGAATATGCTAAGAGCCGAATTAGTCGAGGATCATCTTGAGCGCGGTCGTGGAGCAACATTTAGAAATTAATTATAGTTTATGAACCCTAAAAAAAAGAAATTAATATTTATAGTTACCGAAGACTGGTATTTCTACTCGCACCGTCTGCCCCTTGCGCGGGAAGCGAAGCGACGCGGATATTCAGTTGTTGTCGCGACGCGCGTGCAGGAGCACGGTGAGCGTATTCTTGCTGAAGGCTTTATACTGCTGCCCATCGGAATGCTGCGCCGGAGTAAAAATCCCCTTAAAGAGTTTGCGTCTCTCCTTGAACTTATCCAACTCTACAGAACAGAACGCCCCGACATTGTGCATCATGTGGCTGTGAAACCGGTCGTCTACGGCTCAATTGCCGCGCGTCTTGCTCGGGTACCGAGAATCATCAATGCCATCGCGGGGATGGGTTATGTCTTCAGCTCCAATAGCATCAAGGCAAAAGCACTTCGGCCGTTCATTAAATCCGTTCTTAAGTTCCTGCTGAACCGGTCAACGACCCGGACCATTTTTCAAAATCCCGACGACCAGAACATGCTGATCCAGGAAGGCATTGTCCGTCGCGAGCTTACCACGCTCATACGCGGTTCGGGGGTCGATCCGCAAACGTACTCCCCTGCCCCCGAACCAACCGGCATCGTCACGATCGTTCTCGCTTCGCGCATGTTGTGGGACAAAGGGATAGGTGAATTCGTCGAGGCGGCGCGAATGCTCAAAACGGACCGTATCAAAGCGCGTTTTGTGCTTGTGGGCGACACTGATGACGGCAATTTCGCAGCAGTTCCCACGGCTCAGCTTGATGCATGGAGCAGGAGCGGTATCGTTGAATGGTGGGGCAAGCGAGATGATATCCCTCAGATCTTTGCTGCCTCCCATATTGTCTGTCTTCCATCGGCATATGGCGAGGGAGTGCCGAAAGTCCTTATTGAGGCCGCTTCCTGCGGCCGGCCTATTGTAACTACTGACGCGCCGGGCTGCCGTGAGATCGTGCGAAACAACGAAAACGGCCTCCTTGTGCCGATTCGCGATCATGTCGCACTGGCTCAGGCGCTGCGAACGTTGATTAATGACTCGTCATTGCGCACAAAGATGGGCACGCGCGGCAGGGAAATCGTGCTGGAAGAATTTACCATTGAAAAAGTCGTAGGAGAGACCTTATCTCTGTATCAGAGCCTGTTTCCATGATAAAAGTTCTGATTACCGGTGTAACGGGTTTCGTCGGCATGCCGCTTTGCAGACGCATGCTCAGGGAAGGCTGGCGGGTGCGAGGTGCTCTGCGGACGCGTTCCGGCCGTGAACAACTTCCACCGGGTGTCGACGCCGTCCTCGTCGGCCCGATCGGTACTGACACGGCATGGAACTTAGCATTGGAGGGCATTGATACGATTGTCCATCTCGCGGCACGCACCCATGTGATGCGTGAGCTTGACCAGGACCCTCTCCAGGCATATCGATCTATCAACGTGGAGGGCACCGAGCAACTGGCGCGGTCGGCAGCTGCCGCGGGCGTGAAGCGGTTCATCTACCTGAGCAGTGTGAAGGTGAATGGCGAGGGAAAGGACATACCCTATACCGAGTTGGATGCGCCCGCGCCGGAAGATGCTTACGGCATCAGCAAGGGGGAAGCGGAACAGGTGTTACGCCGCATAGAAACGGAGACGGGCATGGAGGTGGTTATTATCCGGCCGCCGCTCGTCTATGGCCCCGGCGTGAAGGCCAATTTTCTACGCCTGATGCAGATCATAGATTGGCGGATCCCCCTTCCCTTTTCACGAATTCAGAACAGCCGCAGCATGATCTATCTCGACAACCTCGTTGATGCCATTGTGACCTGCATCGTTCACCGAGAGGCAGCGGGAAATACATACCTCGTCAGCGATGGAGAGGACGTATCCACGCCGGAGCTGATCCGGCGGATCGCAGCTTCGCTGGAAAGAAGAGCTTATCTGTTCCCTGTTCCGGAAGGGGCGATGCTATTTGCGGGGAACCTTATCGGGAGAGCGGATACAATAGACCGTCTCATCGGTGATCTTACCGTGAAAACTGCAAAGATTCGGAACGAACTGAACTGGAACCCGCCCTATACCATGGACCAGGGGCTTAAGGAAACGGCGAAATGGTTTAAAGGGCAATTTTGAGTTTTTAGTTTTGAGTGATGAGTTAAGAAAAATGATAAATACAAAGCGTGTGTTCGATATAGTAGTTTCGCTGTTTCTCCTTTCCGTTCTAAGCATTCCCCTATTCATCGTCGCCCTGCTGGTTAAGCTGACTTCCCGGGGACCGTCACTGTATTGGTCAGACAGAGTGGGAAAGAGTAATGTGATCTTCAAGATGCCGAAGTTCCGCACCATGAGGATCGATGCTCCCGTGATTGCGACCCATCTTTTAACCAACCCTGACGCGTATGTAACCCCCATCGGTATTTTTCTCCGCAAGTCAAGCCTGGATGAACTGCCGCAACTCTACAGCATATTAAAAGGAGACATGAGCTTTGTCGGGCCGCGGCCAGCCCTATATAATCAAGATGATCTCGTTGAGTTGCGAACGCAGAAAGGCCTTCACGTTCTTACTCCCGGCCTCACCGGATGGGCGCAGATAAACGGCAGGGACGAACTGCCTATCCTCGTTAAGGTTGAATTCGATGAATACTATCTCAAGCATCGATCCTTCCTGTTCGATCTGAAGATCCTGTGCATGACGTTTGTGAAGGTGGTGCGGAGGGAAGGGGTGAAGCATTAGTAATGCAGCTCATGGCTGATAGCTCATAGTCAAACCGTGGTCAATCACACATTACACATTATCAGTCATTGGCGCAGTCAAGAGAAGTAATAATTCAAAGTGGTGAGTTTTGAGTATAAAGAAGTGGTGGCGGATGCGGCACGGTCGGGCTTGATAATATTTTGTCTGAGATATTGCAATGCATCCAAAGATGTCCTATAATGAGTACTAGTAAAGGAGGTGGAATTCATGCTGAAAATAAGGGAAAAAGCCTCTGAAAAAGACGTGTTGGACAGGGTTAAGCAGCTTCCTGAAAATATGAAAATAGAGATGCTGGATTTTCTGGATTTTTTGATCCAGAAAAACCGAAAAAGAGAAGGACCACAGGATGTCAAAAGGGCGGTATCGGCGGTTGAAGACACCTGGGGAAGTATAAAGCTGAGCAGGGAAGTCCTTAAATTTGTCGCGGAGGATAAAGAATTAGAATATGAGGCTTGATGCTATAAGGAGGGAATGGGTGACGTATTAGTAAAGCAGCTCATAGGTGATAGCGAATGGAAAAAATTGTTTTGGAAATACCGGAAGAAATATTGATCTCCCTCAAGGAAACCCCCTCAGAGCTCTCGAGAGAAATTCGGATGCTCGCGGCCGTGAAGCTGTATGAAATGGGCAGGCTTTCATCAGGTCGGGCGGCCCAGCTCGCGGGCATTCCGAGAGTGAGTTTTCTCCAATCGCTTTCTCGCTACGGTGTCCCCATCATTGGATTGTCTCCTGAGGAACTAAACCGGGATCTCGATAATGCCTAGCGTCGTAATCGTTAATACCTCCCCGCTGTTCTATTTGCATAGAATCGACTGCCTGTCCGTTCTTCAAAAACTTTACAATGAGATCATTATTCCCGGGGCCGTTGTTGCCGAGCTTGCCGAGGGCGAACGGGTCGGGGAGGACGTCCCAAACGTCGCGAACTACCCGTGGATCAAAGTAAGAAACGTGATGGTTCCCGCCTTTATCGCAATGATCCCGGACCTGGGGCGGGGCGAGGCGGAGGTCCTCGCATTGGGCAGCGAGGAAATTGCGCCCCTCCTTGTTATTGATGATGCGCTTGCCCGAAGGATTGCAAACCTTCAGACATTGAAATTTACGGGAACGGCGGGAGTGCTGCTTAAGGCAAAGAGCGAAGGCCACATAACAGAAATCAAAACGATACTCGCGAAATTAAAGACGGCAGGCTTCTATCTCCACGAGACCGTAGTTACAGAAATACTCAATCTGGCCAAAGAAAGGCCATGATCATCTGCTGATGCTCGTAGCTGATCGTTGATGGCGAGTAGCGCAGAGCTGATAGCTCATGGGTGATAGGTGATGGCGAGTAACGGGTAGCTGATAGTAAATAGCTGATAGGACTATGAGCCAATAACTATGAGCTAACATCTTGGCTCATAAGTAAACCTGGAAACAGATCCTCTTCGTATTCAGAACCCTATATACTTGACCTATTATCTTTGGTATAATATTTATCAAGCATGGCAAAGCAATTGAGAACAGCGTATGAAGGGGGATTTTCATGGGATATATAGACAGAATTGAAATCGACCCGAGGGTTTGTAATGGAAAACCCGTTATCAAGGGGACAAGGATTCCATTGACGGTCATACTTGCGCAGATAGCAGCCGGCGAAAGTTGGCAGGATTTGGTTTCGGACTTTCCGGAGTTGACTATCGATGATATTAAAGCAGCGGTGCAATATGCAGGATCATTTCTTGAGCATTCTGAGTTAAAAACCGTTGATGCCTGACAAGCTGAAACTGTATCTCGATGTGTAGTTCTTCCTCTTCGGCGCCATCCGGGTGTTATCCGCGCTAAAACCAATCCGACCACTCCGGAGAATATTCTGAGAATCCTCATCCCTTTCTTAAACGAAAAACGGCAGGCGGAATTTGAAGACCACCTGATAATTCTATCGGAAAAAAAGGTGAAATGGATTTTGACTACGTTGGAGTAAGGAATAGTCGTTGCGTATCAATTAGGACATCTTGCCGTGGCGACTCACCTGCTTTCAAATCCTGATCAATATCTGACGACTATCGGGAAATTCTTGCGTAAATCGAGCCTCGACGAGCTGCCTCAGCTTTTCACGATCATACGAGGAAATATGAGCTTTGTCGGTCCGCGCCCGGCCCTGTTCAATCAGAATGACCTCGTCGCGTTAAGGACCGAACGGGGTGTGCATCAGCTGGTCCCAGGGCTGACCGGCTGGGCCCAGATCAACGGCAGGGACGAACTGCCTATCCCTGTTAAAGTTGAATTCGATGAATATTATCTGAAACATCGATCCTTCCTGTTCGATCTGAAGATCCTGTGCATGACTTTTGTGAAGGTGGTGAGGAAAGAAGGGGTGACGCATTGACGGCAGTTTTTAGTTCATAGTTTGTAGTTTTGAGTTCTGAGTGATGAGTTTTGAGTTGAGATCCTTTACCTGGATCGGGACCCGTGACACGGATCAAGGCGGATAACGTATGATTTTCACGGATATTGATTGAAGGCAGTTTTGAACTTCAGTTCTCAGTTCTTGGATTGCAGTTTTGAGTTCTCAGTTCGTAGTTCTGAGTTCAACGTTATGAATCCAACTGTTGAGTAGTGATGTTTTTCACTCTCATCTCCAACACCTCCTCAAATAGCTCCTTGCTAAAAGCCGCGTATTTCAGTATTATTAAACATTGAGAACAGGATTAGAATAAAGGAGGGAGCTCAATTATGGGAATATCCGTCAATATACCGGACAGAATGACTGAATATATCAAGGAACCCTACGATAATTCCGTGCAGGAGTTGCTTGCGGTCGAGCTATACCGTGAGGGTCGGCTTAGTCTACGACAGGCGGCGGATATGTTGAATGTCGGCACTCAGGAAATGTTCGATGTGCTTTTAAGAAGAAAAAGCTACTTAAACTACGGACGGGAAGAGCTGAATGAAGACATCTCCTACGCGCGTAGTTAGCGACGCTGATGTGCTTATCCACCTGGCAAAGCTTGGGAGACTTCCACTTCTAAAGGCGTTGTATGAACGAGTCTCGATTCCCGAATACATACGACAGGAGATCACATCCAAGGATGATCCTGGGTTAGCCGAGGCGATTGGTGCCTATTTGATCGTTCATCCCGCTTCACAGCAAAAGGCGACTGCGATTGCCTCGCAACACGGTATCCATATCGGAGAAGCGCACACCAAGGCCCTTGGTGAGTTATTGAATGCCGAGTTGTTTTTGTCCAACGAACGGAAAGTGAGAAAAGCTGCGATTTCGGAAGGGTTTCGGGTCTCCGGAACGATCGGCGTTATTCTGCGCGCCGCCCATACTCAGGCTATAGCAATGTCCGAAGCGCGTTCCCTCCTTGAGCTAATGCGGTCTGCGGAGTTCAGAATCCATCCTGATTTAATTCAGGAAGCGATAAACACCTTGCGCGATTAATAAAATTGTTTTGAAAGCCCTCTCCTCCTATCCTCGCCAAACTCAAAACCGATAAATATTATCTAAAGCACCGCTCGTTCTGGCTCGATCTGAAGATCCTGTGCATGACGTTTGTGAAGGTGGTGAGGAGAGAAGGAGTAACGCATTAAGGGCAGTTTTGAGTTCTTAGTTTGTAGTTTTGAGTTGGGACCCTTTACCTGGATCAAGACCCGTGACACGGATCAAGGCGGATAACGTATGATTTTCACGGATATTGATTGAAGGCAGTTTTAAGTTCTTAGTTCAACGTTGTGGATTTTGAGTTTAACTTATGCGAATAGTGCGAATCGCAGCGATTTATGGAAAAGACGAGTTTTCATCGAGCTTATAGTTTTCTTTTGCCACTTGCAGAGCGTTCTTGAATAATCTATAATGTCCCATAGAAAGACGGTTTGGTGCGTTGATGCGAAGGAAGACGCGACTATAAGAGTCTCTTCACAGATGTGGCACGAGTAAGGAGCAAGCATATGTCAACCGAGATTCTTCACCCTTATATATCCTCAAAACAGGAGATCGGGGCCGGTCGTCCTATCATTTCCGGGACGAGAACCAGGGTTGCAAATATTGTCGCTTATTATAAGCTCGGGTTTTCGCCGGAAGAGCTTGCGAGAGAGTTTCCCCACCTTTCACTTTCTCAGATCCATGATGCTCTTTCTTACTACTATGAACATCGAAAGGAATTAGATAACGAGATAGACGAGGAGCTTGAGGAAAACCTGAAAGGGTCGCAGGTAAAATGAGAATAAAGGCGTATGTCGACGAGGACATCCCTTTATCGTTTGCTCAGGCGATTCTTAACAGAGGGGTTAATGCCGTAACAACCGGAGCTGCAGGCAATAAGGGGCTTTCGGATGCGGACCAACTTGCATACGCGGCAGGCGACGGAAGAACCATCGTGACCCATAACAGGAAAGACTTCATTCTGCTCCACAATGAATATCTTCGGTCAGGCAAGATACACGCAGGAATCATTGTGACCGACCAGCTTCCTGTCGGCGTACTGTTGCGGCGCTTCATGAAACTCTGGTTTTCTCTGCCGGCGGAACATATGGCCGGCAAACTCGAATTTTTGAGCAACTGGAAGTGAAACCGGCCATCGATCTTACAAGATCACGTCAGACATGTTTTGTGGCACTATTCCCCTGTAGTTCCCTTCAGAATGATCTAAACGCTGTCTCTCTTCCCGCCTATCCCCGTCATAGTTGAATTCGAAGAGCATTATCTCATACATCTTTCCTTCCTGTTCGATCTGAAGGTCCTGTTCAGGACGCTTGTGAAGGTGGTGCGGAGAGAAGGAGTAACGCATTGACGGCAGTTTTGAGTTCTGAGTGATGAGTTTTTAGTTGGAGCCCTCACCTGGATCGGGACCTGTGACACGGATCAAGGCGAATAACGTATGATCTTCACGGATACGGCTATGAGTCAAAGTCTTTAACGCCGATCAAATCGGATTATTTCTATTCAAGATTGATACGTCGGTAGAGAACTTGCCCTATCCGC
>CAYPOT010000058.1:0-24731 GCA_964412455.1 uncultured Nitrospiraceae bacterium
CGCTGATCAACATACCGTGACACGTTGTAGAGCAGCCTGATCTGAGGGCCGCAAAGTGATTTATGACGGGTCTTCAATCGCGACAGCACCTTCCCGTTCTTCCACGGAAACGCCCTTGCCGATGACCACGATGCCCGACGGGGTGACGTGGAAACGTTTGCGGTCTTCGTCGAGGTTGTAACCGATCTCGGACCCCCGCGGGATAACCACGTCCTTGTCGAGGATGGCGCGGCGGATCCGGCAATGCCGGCCGATCTCCACGTTCTCCATCAGGATCGAGTCGCGAACCTCGCTGTAGGAGTTGACGCGGACATTGTGCGAGAGCACCGAGTTCTGCACCCTGCCGCCGCTTACGATGCAGCCGGGCGAGACCGTGGAGTCCAGGGCCAGGCCGAGCCGCCCGCCTTTCGTCTCCTGGGCGAACACGAACTTCGCCGGCGGGCTCTGGGTCTGGTGGGTCCGGATGGGCCAGGCCTTGTCATAGAGGTTCAGCAGGGGGTCCACGCTCACCAGGTCCATGTTCGCTTCCCAGTAGGCGTCGATGGTCCCGACGTCCCGCCAGTACTTGGCTTCCTTCCTGTTTGCATCGATGAAGTTGTAGGCGCAGACCTTCGAGGTTTTCATCATCTCGGGGATGATGTTCCTGCCGAAGTCGTGGGACGTGTCGCGAAGGGCGTCTGAATGGAGGTACTCGACGACCTTCTTCGTGTTGAAGAGATAGATCCCCATGGAAGCGAAGGCCATGTCCGGCCTGCCGGGTATGCACTTCGGCTGTTTCGGTTTTTCCTCGAACCCCACGATCCTGCACTCCTTCTCTACTTCGATGACGCCGAAGGACGAGGCCTGTTCGATGGGCACTTCGATGGCCGCCACGGTGGCGTCGGCCTCTTCCTGGCGGTGAAACCGCAGCATTTCGGCGTAATCCATCTTGTAGATGTGGTCGCCGGCGAGGATGAGCAGGTTCTCGGGCGCGTCCTTCTCGATCATGTAGATGTTCTGATAGATGGCGTCCGCCGTGCCCTGGTACCACTTGTCGCCGACGCGCTGCTGGGGCGGGACCGAGATGATATATTCGTCCAGTTCCCCGGTGAAGAGGTTCCAGCCGAGCCGGAGGTGCTTGTCGAGGGACAGGGACTTGTACTGGGTCAGGACCGCGATCTTCCTGATGCCGGAATTGATGCAGTTCGAGAGGGTGAAGTCGATGATGCGGTAGATGCCGCCGAAGGGAACGGCCGGTTTTGCCCGATGCAGGGTAAGGGGATGGAGCCGCTCTCCCTTGCCGCCGGCCAGGATCATTGCGAGGATGGACATGCTTTTTCCTGTTGATCGCGAAGAATGACGTTGAACGGTAGAAAAATGATAGCAGGAGAAACGGTATCTGTCAAATAAGGGGGCAGAAAAGAAACAGGAGGGAATGGGAATAGAACTTTACGTGAAATAGACAAATAAAAAAGGCGTTGCCACCGAACCGATGGGTTATTGTCCCGTTTAGTTCCGGTTGAGCGGGAATCATCACTTCCACTTCGTTGGTCCTTCCTTTGAGGACCGGTGAAGCCAACTGCTCAACTCCCGCACTGCCAGGACTTCGGGGCTATCGGCTAATACGGTTACCCGGACCCGCACATCACGCACCGGCAGTCTTACCGCTCAACTTGCGGTCCGCTTTCCGGCTTCGGTGTCCGTTGTTCCGCTGCCTTATTCCCCTTGTAACGGGTCACCTGTAGACACGCTAGGGTGCTGGTTCGGCAACGCCTTTTTCATTAAACCTATTTCAAAGACCGTTCGCTACTTTCTACTTTCCGTTGTCTCTAATTATAGTATAGCACATCATGCCCGGCAATTTGGTCTTTTTCCGATGAATTTCTCTTGACCGCCCGGAGAAATACGACTACACTTTTTATCGTTTCCCATGAACATCAGACCATTACGAGAAGAGTTTCTCCGGAACGCACAGGGGGGAAGCATTGTCCCGCTGTACGCCGAGCTGGATCCGGCCGCGATCACGCCGCTTTCGGCTCTCCATGCCCTCAGGCCGCTCGGCCATCCCGTCCTGCTCGAGAGCGCCCGTGTTAATGGAAAGACCGGTCAATACTCCTTTGTCACTGCGGACCCCTACCTTGTCTTTCGGTCGAAAGGAGAGACGGTCGAGCTCCACTGGATGGCCGCTCCCGAAGGGAAATACGGAAAGCGCGCCGCTCTGAAACGCAAGCCGCTCACGAAGCTTCGCGAGCTGATGGCGAACTACCGGACGGCGCGCGTTGAAGGCCTGCCGCCGTTCACCGGCGGGGCGGTCGGCCTGTTCTCCTACGATTTCGTCCACCAGTTCGAGTCGCTTCCGCGGACCACGCTGGACGATCTCGCGATTCCCGATGCCATCTTTCTTTTCGTGGACCTGGTGGTGGCCTTCGACCATCTTGCGAATAAGGCGTGGGTGATCGTGAATCCCGGCGCCCGGGAACAGGAGATGGGCTTCCGGAAACCGGAGCAGGACCAGTGGGGAAGGTTGTACGACGAGGCGGCGGAGCGGATCAAAGCGATCAGCGGTCAGCTGTCGGCTGTCAGCGGCGGTCATCTTGATCAGCATCGACCGGGAACCGGGAGCGTCGGCGTTCGGCTCGAACCGCAACTCACCCGGGAGCGCTTTGAGTCCATGGTGCGGCGATGCAAGGAGTACATAGCCGCCGGCGACATCTATCAGGCGAACCTGTCCCAGCGGTTCTCGGCGGCCATCGGGGACCACGATCCGCTTCGTCTCTACGAAATATTACGCGGGGTCAATCCGTCCCCCTTTGCCGCCTACGCCGAGTTCGGGGATTGCACGGTCGTCAGCTCTTCGCCGGAGCGGTTGGTGCGACTCCGCGGGAATGTTGCCGACACGCGGCCCATCGCGGGGACCCGGCGGCGGGGGAGGGACTTCCAGGAGACCAGGGAGCTTTCCGTCGAACTTCTGGCGAACGAGAAGGAGCGCGCCGAGCACATTATGCTCCTGGACCTCGAGCGGAACGACCTCGGCAGGGTGTGCTCCTACGGGACCGTTTTGGTCGACGAGTTGATGGTCGTCGAGGACTATTCCCATGTCATCCACATAGTCTCGAACGTGCGCGGGGAACTTGCGCCGGGGAAGGATGGCTTCGATCTTGTCCGCGCCACATTTCCCGGAGGCACCATCACCGGAGTGCCCAAGGTCCGGTGCATGGAGATCATCGACGAACTGGAGCCCGTGGCACGGGGTCTTTACACGGGGTCGCTGGGCTATTTTGCGAACACCGGCGACCTGGACCTGAACATCATCATCAGGACCATTGTCATCAAGAACGGCGTTGCCCATGTCCAGGTGGGCGCCGGCATCGTGGCCGATTCCGATCCCGGCCGTGAGTACGCCGAGACCCTCGAGAAGGCCGAGGCGCTGGCCAAAGCGCTTGAAAAATTGTGACATAACCGAATCCCTCCTAATTTACCCTGTTGCAACTTTTTATTACTTGCGCTATAGTGATGACCGAACTGAACAAATTGGAAAGGAGCACATCCTATGTTCCTGGTGGAGCTGGTGTTGCAGGGGATACGCGGGTTTCAACAGCTTGCGCGCGTGAGGTTCCAGGGCGGGTTCAATTTTGTCGCGGCCGGTAACGAAGCGGGCAAGACGACGTCCGTTGACACCATTGTTCGCCTTCTCTTCCCGGTCAACCAGCCGGGGAAGATGGAGTCCCTCGTTTCCCGTGAGGTGCCCGAAGCCTCCCGCGGCGCCCTGGTGGTCTACTCCGACGACAGCTCTTACTACCGGGTGATCCAGGACTTCTCGAAGCGGGCCGTGAACCTCTCCAAGTTCAATCCCGCCACAAAAGAATTCACGCTTATGCACAAGGACTGGGAAACGACTGCCCGGTTCATGACGGGCCTTTTGCCCGGCATCTCTGAAGAGGATTATAGCCGATTGTTCGTGTTCCGGCGCGAGTCCAGTCTGGGCCATCCGGCCGCCGAGATGCACGCAGCCGCGTCATCTGCAACAACGGGCGCCGGGGAACGGACCGGATCAGCCCCGGCCGCGAGACCGTCCGGCCAGGCGGCCCGGCTCGCGGAGCTCCGTGAGACCCTGCGCAAGGCCGAAGAGGCCGCCGACGCCGAATATAAGCTCGATGCGGCAAAGATCCGGCTGGGCGAGATAGCGAAGAAGCTGGAGGGCATCGAGGAAGGCAGGACGCGGACCGAGGAGCTTGAAGCGCAGATCGATGAGCTCAAGTCCTGCGAGATCCTTCCCGAGAACCTGGTCGACCTGATCAGCGACCATGAGCGGGAACAGAGCCAGAAGATGGTGAAGACCGACGAGCTTGACCAGGACATCGAATCGCTCACGATGCAGCGCAACGCGATCCCCCAGGTGAACATGGTGATGGACAAGCTCTTTATCGCCGGTGTGGTCATCGGAGGGGTGGCGCTCATCACCGGCCTGTTCGTCCCCGTGGAAGGATCGGACATCTATTTCCCCCTCGGCATGCTCGCCTCGCTCCTGCTCATCGCCGCCGGCTGGTACAACAGTTCCCGGAAGAACGCGCAGCGCAAAGCGGTCCAGAAGGAGATCGACGTGCTGGTGGAAGAGCGCGCCGATATCGAGAAAAAGTTCCAGGACAGCGGCGCGGCCATTATGAAGTGCATGCAGTCCACGGGCGCACAGTCCGCGGCCGAGCTCAGGGAGAAGTTCGAGAACTATCGCTATTTCCAGAGCATGCATCACGACCTGCAGGAGCACCAGCGCCTGATGAGGGGCGAACTGAACGTGGAGGACCTCCAGGCCGAATATGCGAAACAGCAGGCGGATACGGAGGTCCTGGATAAGGCCGCCAGGGCCCTTGCCCATAATGCAGTGGACAGCTACAGTATCCGGCAGGAGATCGACCGGATCGAGTCGGAGATTGCGCCTTCCGTGCCGGACTTCGGGTTTCCCGGGATCGGCATGGGCGCCGACTTCTCCCCCCCGCCGCCTCCGCAGCCGGGCGGTACCGGCATGAACGTACTGTCCGACATCGCCATGGCCAGCCGGATGAGCGGCATCGAGATGGAGACGCTTGTCCCCGCCGTGGAGAGCGCCGCGCAGCGGAACCTCCTGGGCCTGAGCGCGGGGAAGTACGTCAAGGTCGAGGTGGGCCCCAACGGCCTGCCGGTCGTCCATGACCGGGGCGGATCCAAAGCCGCCTACGGGACCCTGAGCCACGGCACCCGGGAAATGGTGTTCTTCTGCCTGCGCGCGGGCCTTGTAGAGGCCGTTGCGGGCAAGCGCCGGCTGCCCTTCGTTCTCGATGATCCGTTCACGGCGCTGGACGGCGCCCGGCAACAGGCCGCCTGCCAGCTCCTCCGGGTCCTGGCCACCAAGACCCAGGTGATCCTGTTCACCTCCAATTCCGCGCTCAAGGCCGCGAACGAGACCGCGCTGGAGCTCAAATAGATGCCGGGAACGTTCATCACCTTCGAGGGCATTGAGGGCTCCGGCAAGTCCACGCAGATATCCCGCCTGCTGCACTATCTTATGAACAGCGGAAGACCGGCAACGCTCACGCGGGAGCCGGGAGGTACGCCGATCGGCGATCAGGTCCGGAAGATCCTGCTGGACCCGGCGAGCAGGCTGCTGGACCCGACGGCGGAGCTGCTTCTGTATGCGGCGAGCCGCGCGCAGCACCTCCGCGAGGTCATTCGTCCCGCTCTCGATGCGGGAAGAGTCGTCCTGTGCGACCGGTTCTCCGATGCCACGCTGGCCTACCAGGGTTATGGCCGGGGGCTTCAGATCGCCACGATCCGCGAGCTGGACCAAATCGTGACCGCGGGGCTCCGTCCCCGGCTCACCGTCCTTCTCGATATCGACGCCGCAACAGGCCTCGGGCGCGCGCGGGGCAGGAACACGCGTCAGGGCCTCCTCGGGGAAGCGCGGTTCGAAAATGAGGAGCTTTCGTTCCACAACCGGGTGCGGGACGGTTACCTCGATCTGGCAAAGCAGGAAGCAGGCCGTATCCGCATCGTCGATGCCGCGCGGACGCCCGAAGAGATCCAGGATGATGTCAGGATGATCGTCGATGAGGTGCTGCTTCAAACAAATAGCAAAATGTAAATTGCAAATTGTATCGACTTGCGTTTTCATTTTACAATTTGATATTTACACTTTGAGATCTGCAATTTCCCTATGACCTTCTCCTCCATCATCGGCCACGATCGGCCGGTCAGCATACTCAAGCGGGCCATCCAGAACGACGCCGTTGCGCACGCCTACCTGTTCTCGGGCGAGCAGGGGATCGGCAAGCGTCTGACGGCACGGGTCTTTGCCGCCGCTCTCAACTGTCAGGCCGCCGGCCCTGAAGGAGGGTGCGGCGTCTGCTCCTCCTGCCGCAAGGTCGCTTCCGGCGCCCACCCCGACGTCCGGGTCGTGATGCCGGAGAGCCAGGACGAACAGCTGCTCGCCACATTGAGCAGCAAAGAGGCTGCGAAGGCGAGTGAGCGGATCAAGATCGATCAGATCCGGCAGGCGCAGGACAGCATTTCGCTGACGCCCTCCGAGGGACAGAAGAAGGTCCTGATCGTGGACGACGCCGATGCCATGACGGAGGAGGCGATGAACGCCTTTCTCAAGACGCTTGAAGAACCTCCCGGAGATTCTCTCATCATCCTGATCACCTCTAAGCCCCAGAGCCTCCTTCCCACCATCCGGTCCCGTTGCCAGACGCTTGATTTCCAGCCGCTGCCGCGGCTCACATTGGCGGGAGTGATCCGAAAGATGCGGGGCCTATCCGAGGAGGATGCCTGGTTTGTCGCGGCCCTCTCCCGGGGGAGCCTCGGCCGCGCCCTCGACATGGACGTGCAGAAGGAGAAGGCGGAGCGGGAGCGGTTTTTTGCCCTCCGTGAAGGCCTCGCCGGCATGCGGAACGATGAGATCCTCGCCTTCGCGGAAGGCGTTTACAAAGATCGCGAGGGATTCGGGCGCCTAATGGACATCGGCATTGAAGGGGTCCGAGATCGGTTGTTATTTCACGAGACCGGGGACGAACGCCTGCTGGTATTTTCCGCCGGCGTTGACCGCATCCGTAGTCAAGATGCGGGTTTCTCCCTTCCTCGGGCGCTGCAGGAGATGGAACTACTGGCCGGAAGCAGGTCCCTGCTCGAGGAGCGGCGGATCAGTGCCCAGCTCATTGCCGAAAATCTCTTTCTGAAGCTCAGCCGGGCCTGAAACGTCTCATAGGCAGCCAGCAGCATCTCCAGAAAAAAGATTGTGCCCTGTGCAGGAAAAGGGTATTATTGTGCTTGCCGTTGAACGGGAAGGCACGCCTGGAGCGGAGCATTCCTTCAGTTAAATACAAATAAACGTCAACTCAAAATGGCAGAACTATTGGTAACGTCTTATGGTTACGAAGCCCGTATCGTCAAATGTCTTTCGGGTAACGGTAATGCAAAAAGACCGCATAACGTAACCGCTAAACGAAACGGGCGTCGTCACCATTACCGTACTCTTTTGGTTCCGGCTTGCCCGGGTTAGGATATAAATGAAGATCGCAGGAGTTCGGTTCCGGGACAACTGGAGAGTGTACGATTTTGACGCGACGGACGTTGATCTTGCAGTGGGAGATCCGGTCATCGTCGAGTCCGACCGGGGTCTGGGCTTTGCCCGCGTGATGCGCTTCCGGGAAGCCGATGAACTTCCCTTTTCGCCGCCGCCGGCCCAGGAACAGCAGGCCGTCCAGAACGGAAAGCAGAAGGAAGCCGACGAGGACGAAGAGATCGAGATCGATGTAGAGACCCCCGGCGACGCTGCCGCAGCGGCAGCAGCGGCAGCTGCGGCCGTCGCGGCAACAGCGGCACCCGCGTCCGCTGCCGACAGGCCGAAGCCGTCCTCCCGAGGCCATCGCAAGGTCATCCGGAAGGCTACCGAGGACGATGTCCGGAAGGAAGAGAAGAACCAGGAGCGGGAGGCCGAGGCGTTCAAGTCCTGCCAGGAAATGATCGCTGAACGCGAACTCCCGATGAAGCTGATCCGCGCTGATTACTCCTTTGACGGGTCACGGGTGACCTTTCATTTCTTTTCCGAGAACCGCATCGACTTTCGCGAACTGGTGAAGGACCTCGCCCACACGCTCCGGAGCAGGATCGAGATGCGCCAGGTGGGTGTGCGTGACGTGGCGCGGATCATCGGCGGTTTCGGGCCCTGCGGCCGCGAGCTTTGCTGCACCTCCTATCTGCGGGGCTTCGAGCCGGTTTCGATCAGGATGGCGAAGAAGCAGGACATGGTGCTGAATCCCGCCAAGATCTCGGGTGTTTGCGGGAGGCTCCTTTGCTGTCTTTCCTACGAGTTCCCCGTGTACGATGCGATCAAGAAGGACATCGCCGAGATGAAGCAGGCTGTCGTCCAGGCGAAGAGGGAAGAGGAGGACCGCAAGCTTTCCGACCAGCGTCAGGAGGCCGAAGAGCGCCGGCTCGCCGAGGACAAGATGCGCCGCGAGGACGATCGCCAGAGGCAGGAGCGGCAGCGCGAAAAGCAGAAGCAGCAGCAGCCGCAGCGCGAGGGAAGGAAACCGGAGCAGAAAAAGGATGGCGGTCAGGACCAGAAGCAGCGGCCTCCCCAGGAACAGCAGCGGGAGAAACAGCGGCAGCCTCAGCAGCAGAAACAAAAACAGCAGCAAAAACAGCAGCAACAGCAAAGACCACAGCAGCAGAAGCCCGGCCCGGAAGCCACGGAACAAGAACCTCAGGCGCAGGAAGGCCAGCCGCAGCCGCAGGGAGAAAGGGCCGGAGGGAGCAGGAAGCGGCGCTTCTGGAGGAACAAGAAGAAAAAGAAGGGCGGCGGTGAAGGTCCGCAGACGCCGGGCGGGCCGGCCGCATCGTAAAGCAGCATTGAAAATTGGAAATTGCAGATTGGAAATTGGAAATTGCGAAGGCATAATGAAAAAATCACTCTGTTGTCCGCTTCGCTTGCGGCATTAGCATATTTTCCTGCTGCCGGACTCTCCACACTTCCAATCGGTCGATGACGATCATGCCGAAGAAATTCACCATCACCACTCCCATCTACTACGTGAACGACGTGCCGCACATCGGGCACGCCTACACGACCATTGCGGCGGACACCCTCGCACGGTACCATCGGCTCCTGGGCGAACCGGTGTTCTTTCTCACCGGCACGGATGAGCACGGACAGAAGGTGGAGAAGGCCGCCGTGGAGCGGGGTCTCACGCCCAAGGCCCATGCCGATGCCCTGTCGAAGAACTTCCGGAAGCTTTGGGAGAAGCTCGAGATCACCAACGACGCCTTCATCCGCACGACGGACAAGGAACACGTCGCCGTCGTCCAGGAACTGCTGCAGAAGCTCTACGACAAGGGCGAGATCGAGCGCCGCATCTACGAGGGATGGTACTGCACTCCCGACGAGCGGTTCTGGACGGAGAAGGACATCCACGAAGGGAAGTGCCCGGACTGCGGCCGGCCCGTGGAGCAGATCAAGGAAAACAACTATTTCTTCCTGATGAGCAAATATCAGGCGCGGCTCATCGAACACATCGAAAAGGACCCGAACTTCATCCGGCCCGAGAGCAGGCGCAACGAGGTGCTGGGATTTTTACGGTCGCAGACCCTGGGCGACCTCTGCATCTCCCGCCCCAAGGCGCGGCTCTCCTGGGGCATCGAGCTTCCCTTTGACCGGGACTTCGTCACGTATGTCTGGTTCGACGCGCTGGTGAACTATTTCTCGGCCACACGCTACCTGAGCCCGCCTGCCGAAGGCTCGAACGATCCCGCGGTCCGCGAGCGGTTCTGGTGGCCCGCGGACCATCACCTCGTGGGCAAGGACATCCTGACGACGCACAGCGTGTACTGGACCACCATGCTCATGGGACTGGACCTGCCGCTGCCCGGCAACATCTTCGCCCACGGCTGGTGGACGCGCGATGGCAAAAAGATGTCCAAGTCCCTCGGCAACGTCATCGACCCGAACGAGGTGGTGGACGCCTACGGGCCCGATGCCTTCCGCTACTTCGTGCTGCGCGAGGTGCCCTTCGGCCTGGACGGAGACTTTTCGACGGAGACCTTCATCACCCGCTTCAACACCGAGCTGGCGAACGACCTGGGAAATCTGCTTTCTCGGGTGATGACCATGGTGGGGAAATATTTCGAAGGGAAGGTCCCCGCGTCGGGACCGGAGCAGCCGGGGGACCGGGAGCTTCGCGCGATCGCAGAGGGCCTTCCGGCGCAGATCGACCGGGACCTCGCGGCCCTCGCCTTCAACCGGTATCTGCAAACGGTCTGGCAGCTCGTGACCCGGGCGAACCGGTACGTGGAGGAGAACGCGCCCTGGACCCTGGCGAAGAAGAACGATCTGTCCCGGCTCGGCAGCGTGCTCTATAACCTGGCCGAGTCGCTCAGGATCATCGGCCTGTGCATCTACCCGGTGATTCCGGGGACGAGCCAGAAGATCTGGAACAGCCTCGGCATCGGCAAAGAGATATCCGCCTGCCGCATGGACGAAGAACGGGCGTGGGGAAGGATCAAGCCCGGGACGGTCATAAAACCCGGTGAGCAGCTGTTCCCGAGGATCGACGTCAAAAAAGAGAGTGGACGCGGATCAAATCTGACGAACGCGGATACAGCAAAAAAAACGGAGAAGAAGATGGAACAAGCAGAATCAGAACAAAAGCCTGTCGAGAAACCTGCGGCAGTCGAACCCGAGCTGATCGGCATCGAGGACTTCGCGAAGGTGCAGCTCCGGGTCGGGAAGATCACGGCCGCCGAGCGGGTGGAAAAGTCCGAGAAGCTGGTGAAGCTCCAGGTTGACATCGGCACTGAGACCCGCCAGGTCGTGGCCGGGATCGGCAAGAGCTACGCGCCCGAGCAATTGATCGACAAGTCCGTCGTGATCGTCGTCAATCTGAAATCGGCGAAGCTCATGGGCGTCGAGTCCCAGGGCATGCTGCTCGCCGCGAGCAGCGGCGATCTGCTCTCGGTCGTCACACCGGACAGGGATGTCAAGCCGGGAGCGAAAGTAAAATAAACCTCGTGAGACGTCAGACGTGAGGCGTGAGAGACGGAGTATTCTTCCTCTCGCGTTTTTCGCTCCACGTCTCACGTTTCACGTTTTACGGGGGTCAAAAAGTGCTGATCGATACCCACGCGCACCTCGAGATGCGCGAGTTCAACGATGACCGTGATGAGGTCATCAAGCGCGCGCGGGAAGCGGGCGTCGGACATATCCTCACCATCGGCACGACCGTGGAGTCGAGCCGCGACGCCGTCCTGCTCGCGGAGAAGCACGACTTCATCTACGCCGCAATCGGCATTCATCCCCACGAGACCAAGGACATCCTCCATCCCTCCTACGACATCCTTCGCCACTTTGCCCAGCACCCGAAGGTCGTGGCCTACGGCGAGATCGGCCTCGACTACTATTACGAGCACTCCCAGCGCTCGATCCAGCAGAGGAAGTTCAGGGACATGCTGCGGGAGGCGCGGGAGCTGAAACTGCCCGTCATCGTCCATGACCGCGACGCGCACGAGGACATGCTCGCCATTTTGACGGAAGAATGGGACCCGGCGCTCGGCGGCGTGATGCACTGTTTTTCCGGCGACATCGAATACGCCCGGAAGGTGATGGGCCTGGGTTTCCATATCTCCATCGCAGGACCGGTGACCTTTCCCAAGGCGGAGGCGCTCCGGGAGACGGTGCGCCAGATCCCGATCGAGAGCATGCTGATCGAGACCGACGCGCCGTACCTGGCGCCGCAGCAGTACCGCGGCAAGCGGAACGAGCCAGCCTACGTGCGCAATACGGCGGAAGTGATAGCGAAGGTGAAAGGCCTGTCCTTCGATGACGTGGCGCGGATCACGAGCTACAACGCCATGCAGCTCTTTGGCATCGGCGATATCCCGAAGAAGGGCAAGATCGCCTATCCCATCAGGAACTCTCTCTATCTCAACGTGACCAACCGGTGCACGTCCGCCTGCACCTTCTGCGTCCGGTACTTCACCGACGTGGTGAAGGGCCACAACCTTCGCCTGAAGGACGAACCCGCGGCCGGGGACCTGGTCAAGGAGATCGGCGACCCGAAGAAGTACGACGAGGTCGTCTTCTGCGGCTATGGCGAGCCGCTGCTGCGGCTCGACGTGGTGAAGGAGGTCGCGGCGGCGGTCAAGAAGAAGGGCGGCCGGGTCCGCATCGACACCAACGGCCACGGAAACCTTATCCACAAGCGGAACATCCTGCCGGAACTCGCCGGTCTCGTGGACGCTGTGAGCGTCAGCCTGAACGCCCAGGACGCGGAATTGTACGAGAAGATATCCCAGCCCAAGTTCGGTCTTGCCACGTACGATGCGGTGAAGGAATTCATCGCCGAGGCGGTAAAGTACATCCCCGAGGTGACCGCCACCATCGTCACCGTCCCCGGCGTCGACGTCGAGGCCTGCCGGAAGATCACCGACGGGCTCGGCGTGAAGCTCCGGGTCAGGGAATATAATGTGGTAGGTTGATCGTTGCTCGCTTTTGCCGTTGATCCCGGCGTTTCCCCTCAACCGCAGGAGTCGCTTGCTTTTTCATGAAGCATGTACTATTCTTACGGTCAAGAGGGGTAAACGATGAGGCTTGACGCGGGACAGATCGAAGTGGTTGATGATGCCATGGCGAATGTGCTCAGAAAGAAGCGTCCGGACGAGCGGATTCGGATCGGCTTCGATATCTGGATATCCGCACACGCCATGCTGACGACGCATATCGGGCGCCTTCATCCCGATTGGGATCGCGAAAAAGTCGGGCAGGAAGTGGCCAGGAGATTCCTCCATGGGTCCCTATGAGCTGCTGGAGCGGATCGTCCTCGTCTTCGAACGCCTCCATATTCCCTACCTGGTTACCGGGTCGGTGGCGGCTATGGCCTATGGGGAGCCCCGCCTCACGAACGACATCGATGTAGTCGCCTTGATAGAAAAGCGCCATATCCCGCCTCTGATCGAAGCCTTTCCGGCCTCAGAATACTACGTGAACGACGAGATGATTCGCGAAGCAATCCAACACAAGGGCCAGTTCAACATAATCCATCCATCTTCCGGTCTCAAAGTGGACGTCATAATTTGCCGGAACACGCGCTTCGACGCCAGCAGATTCAGTCGCGTTCGGAGAATACATCCTGCCGAGTCCTATGAGGCGAACTTCGCAGCGCCGGAGGACGTGATTATTAAAAAGATGGAGTATTACAAAGATGGCGGCTCGGAAAAACACCTTCGCGACATTACCGGCATACTCAAAATCAGCGGCGATGAGATCGATCTCGCCTACATCACCGAGTGGTCTGAGTTTTTGGGGCTCACGGAAATCTGGGAAGCAGTGAAAAAGAAGCTGGGCGGGACGCTGTAGGTCAGCCGCCGGTGCGGACGCCGAAGACTGCCGGAAGATCACCGACGGGCTCGGCGTGAAGCTTCGGGTGCGGGAGTATAATGTGGTAGGTTAGGCGCGAAATTACAGAAAGATACTCCGCAGTTTCAATGCGTCATTATTCTTTAATCTATCCTTGAAATGTTCTATACTCTTCTCACGGTTCCATCACCGTCTCAACGTTCTTCCCCAGTGCTTGAATTCACGAAGAAGTATCCAGGGAGGCATCGCATGGTCAGGTGCATTCGTTCCCGAAGCACTCAGCTCGTACTGATAGCGCTCGTCACTACCATGCTGTCGGGTTGCCATATCCACAAGCCCTTCGAGCCCATGGACGACACGGTCACGATCCGGCCCGGATCGCTTGCGGTCATCAGCGGGGACGTTTCTGAGGCGACGATGCGGCTGGCAGACGTTCTGACTCAGCAGCTCAAGGACCGGAGCACCTTTAACGTCCTGAGCCAGGAAGAGATCGGATACCGCGCCGGGAAGTACCCGGTTGCTATAAAAGAAGCTGATGCCGCAGGCGACCTCAAGCCGGTCTGGTTCGACAAGTCGGAAAAGGCAAAGCTCGACACTCTGCAGGCGAAGGTCAAAACCGACTACCTGTTCGTCGTCTGGACGCCATACCTGTTCAGGGTCACGAACTGGAATAGACCAGGCGGTTCAGTCTCCTTTCGGGTGACCGTGAACGGCAACCTGATCGAATACCCGAAAGGGGTAGCAGTCGGCTACACCGAATTCGTCGAGAACAAAAGCAAGTCGTGCTGTCTCTTCGGGAAGTCGGAGGGAAACGACGTCAACGAGTTGCTGCACGACGCGGCATCGCAGATGGCCGACAAACTCATCAGCGCTGCCAAGGCGGAGAAGCCGGGGAAGTGATGATAGGAAGAACGCCTTGGAACTCGGCCTGTTCCACAGGGCAAGAAAAGATCAGAATGGGAGCAATGTGCGGCATTGACACAATGTTGCATGCGGTATGCGGCGATTCAGGGGGCTTTTTTTCTTTTCATGCGGAGAAAAATAGTTGTACTTGTTCTACCCGCAACGCAGTTCTTTTTTGATACCTCATCGTAGATCATCCAGATACTACACAGGAGGCACCGACATGTCCGGACAGTTCCGACCGCAGACGATTCGCAAGCTGATCATCACGATCCTCCTCAGCTCGGCTGCTCTATTGTCAGGCTGCGGCATTCACAAGCCCTTCGAGCTGTTTGACGAAAAGACCGCGTTCAAGAGCGGTTCGATCGCGGTCATCAGTGCCGATGCCTCCGAGCCCACGGTACGGCTGGCGGACTACTTCACCCGTGAACTCAAGGAGCGCAGCACGTTCAAGGTCCTGAGCCAGGAAGAGGTCGGCCGCCGTGTCGGGAAATATCCCGTCGCGATCAAAGAGGCGCAGCCCGAGAACACGGACAAGCCTGTCTGGTTCCCGAAGAGCGAGAAGGGCAAGCTGGACGCGATCCAGGCGCAGACGAAGACCGATTATCTCTTCGTGGTCTGGACCGGGAATCTGTCCAGGATCGTTACGACGAGTTCGCGGGGCGGCAGCTCGGTCAGTTACAGCGTGAGCGTGGACGGAAATGTGATCGAGTATCCCAAGGCCCGGGTGATCGGCTACTCGATCTTCGGGAGCAGCAAGAGCCAGTCGTGCTGCCTTTTCGGAAAATCGGAGGGCGACGATATCAACGAAATGCTGAAGAACGCGGCGGCGGAAATGGCCGATAAGTTCATCAGCGCGGCGAAGGCGGAGAAGCCGAGGAAGTAACGACCGTCAAACAGGAGGAACAGCGATGGGTCACCGATACTTACGCACGATACCGCTTCTGGTCCTGACCGTGGTGCTGGGCGCCTGCGTCAGCACCTTCAATCCGGTGAGCGACAATTTCAAGCCGAGAGGGAAGACGCTTGCCGTGATCGCGGGGTTGGACCACGAGGCGAACGAGGTTGCGGCGTACCATATGTCCGAAGCGCTGAAAAAGAACACGCGCTTCCAGGTGATGTCCTCCAAGCAGATAAAACAGGCCATCCCGGGCTATCCAGACAACATCCGGGGTCCCTATAAAACCGCCTACTTCGAGATCGAAGTGGACTATGCGATGACCGATATGAAGAAGATCAAGGCGATCCAGCAGCAGCTCGGCGTCGACTACCTCTATGTGCTGTGGGCGCCGTCGTCGACGGTCTACAACGAAAAAATCCACTCCCTGAACATCATCGCGCAGATGTTCGAATCCGGCAAGGAAGTGGCCAACGGCAGATTCAACGCCGTCGCGGGCAGGACCGATTGCTGTCTGGCCCCGGTTCCCGACGGCAAGGACAAGTCGAACGCCGTCAAGGACGCGACCGAGTAGTCGCCAAAGAGATCGGCGAGAAGACCGGGATGCTGAAGCAATAACGCCCGCTCAGGAAGGTCGTCTATTGAACCAACGACATACATGGATATCCATTTTCCATTTTCTTGCGCTCTTCTTTGCAGTCCCTGCCGGGACCGTTCACGCGGAGCCCTGGGGCCCGTGGTCGGCGAACTCCGACGTACCGGTCCTTATGATGAAAGCGGACCGCGGTTCGACGAGCAGCGCCAAACCCGAACAGCAGTCCTCCAGCGTCGCGGCGACGCCCTTCCTCTGGCTGCTTACTTTCTACCAGAAGACCATCGGCCCGGTGAACAGCGGCCGCTGCCCCATGTATCCCACGTGCTCCCAGTACAGCGTCGAGGCCATCCGCAAGCACGGCCCGGTCGTGGGCATCGTCATGACCGCGGACCGCATCATCCATGAGCTCGACGAGCAGAGCTATGCTCCTCTCATCAAGGTCGGCAGCCGCTATCGGTTTGCCGACCCTGTCCGGAACAACGACTTCTGGTGGTACGCCGAATGAGATCCCGCCCTATCATTGCCCTCTGCCTGCTCTTCCTGTTCAGCCAGCCAGCTATTGCCAGCGAGACGCCGGCGGAGAACATGCTGTCCTTCGCCGACCATCTGTTCGAGCAGGGAGACTACTACCGGGCGATCACCGAATACGAACGGGTGATCTTCTTCCATCCTGACCATCCGCTCGCGAAGACAGCGCGGTTCCAGATCGCCCACTCCTATTACAAGGGCGACCGGCTCGACCAGGCCATCGAACGGTTCCGTGCGCTGAACAAGGAACTGCCGCACGATGAGGTCGGCAGAAAAGCCTATTTCATGCTTGGCGAGGCCTACTATCAGAAGCGCGAGTACGCCCGCGCCGCGGACGTCTTCGATTCCTATATCGAGAGCTATCCCGGCGATGAGCGTATTGACGCTGCGCGCATCAAGATCGGATGGTGCTCTCTCCGGCAGGGCAGGTGGCGCGAGGCGTCGGAGGAATTCCGGAAGCTGCCGCCCGGATCGCCGCTCAGCGCGCAGGCGGAAGGTCTTGCCGAAGGCGCGCAGGACTATCCCGGCATACCGGTCAAGTCCCCGGCTTTGGCAGGCGGACTTTCAGCGGTCCTCCCTGGCGCGGGACAACTGTACATCGATCGTCCCGGCGACGCGCTGATCTCGTTCCTGCTGAACGGCGCTTTTATCTGGGCGACCGTGGAGGCCTTCCGCAACGACAACAACATGACCGGCGGCATCCTGCTGTTCTTCGAATCGGGCTGGTACCTGGGGAATATCTATAATGCCATGGGCGGCGCGCACAAATATAATCGCAGGACGGAGAAGCGGTTAATGGACGGATTGCAGGACAAATATCGCATTTCCTACATGTATGACGGACACGGCGGGAGCGTTGCGGCGCTCTCCATGCGGTTCTGACCGGAGCAAGGAATGCATTCAGACAACAAGATCTATCGTCTCCTCCAACGGCATCTCGACAAACAGGCGGTCGGGTTCCCGGCGGCATGGTCGGGCGCTGATATCCGTTTGCTCAAGAGGCTGTTCGCTCCCGATGAGGCGAAGGTAGCGCTCCATCTCACCTACAAGCCGGAGCCGACGGGAACGATCATCGAGCGCGCTGCTTCGGAGTTCCCGGCAGATCAGACCAGGCGCCTGCTCGACAGCATGTTCGCCAGAGGCTCCATCGGCTGGAAGGAGAAGGACGGGACCGAACACTGGTACGTCCTGCCGCTGGTGATAGGTATGTACGAAGGCCAGGACGGCGATCCCTCGCCCGAATATCTGGAGGATACAGACGCCTATTTCAAGACCCTGAGCTTCGGAAGATCGTTCATCGCGATCAACCCCTCGCAGATGCGGACCATCCCCATTCCTTTGAGCATCCCGGTCGAACATCACGTGGCCACCTACGACCAGATCCGTGCTGTTGTCCGGGAATCGCCCGGCCCCTTCGTTGTGGTTCCCTGCATCTGCCGCAGGAGCAAGGCGATAAAGAATAAAGCCTGCGCGATGACAACCCGCGAGGAGACCTGCCTCGCCTTCGGCGATATGGCCAGAATGGTCCTTCGCCGCAAACACTGCCGCGAAGTGACCCGGGACGAGGTTCTGGAGATCCTCCGGCAGAACGAAGAGGACGGTCTCGTCCTGCAGCCGGCCAACACGCGTCAGCCGGAATTCATATGCTCCTGCTGCGGGTGCTGCTGCGGGCAGCTCTCCTATCAGAAGCGTCTGCCCCACCCGGTCGAATTCTGGGTGAGCAACTATTACGCGGAGGTTTCTTCAGATACGTGCTCGCAATGCGGCACCTGCGTTTCCCGCTGTCAGGTGGGCGCGGTCACGCTGACCGGACCGTCCGGCGAGGCAAAGGTGAACCTGAGCCGGTGCATCGGCTGCGGGCTCTGCGTTCCGACCTGTCCGTCGGAAGCGATCCGACTGAAAAAGAAAGGTACGGAAACGGTGCCTCCAGGGAACGACGAGGACCTGTATGATGAGGTGCTGGCGAACAAAAAGGGCGGTACGGAACAACTGAAGATGCTGCTGAAGGTGGCATTGAAAATGAAACAATAAGATGCCGCACGGTACGACAGGTAAAAGAATTTCGTCGCGAAGTACATAAGGAATAGATCATGTCTACATTAAGGAAGATCTACATTATTTCAGACGCCACCGGCCAGAGCGGTCTTCATATCCTGCGAGCGGCCCTGGTGCAGTTCGAACATGCCCGTACCAAGATCATGCTGTTCCATGACATCGATACGAAAACCGGCCTCAAGAAGATCCTCGACCAGGGCCGGTCGGATAAGGCCCTCATCGCCTACACCTTCGTCAAGAAGGAGATGCGGAACCTGATCGACGCTTACTGCAAAAAGAACGGTCTCATCCATCTTGACATACTGGGCCCCCTTATCAACAATCTATCGTCCTATCTGAAGCTGGAGCCGCTGGAGACACCGAGCCTGCTCAGAAAGGTCGATGCGCGGTATTTCAAACGCATCGATGCCATAGAGTACACACTGGGGCACGATGACGGCAGAGGCGCCGAGCGCCTCAAGGACGCCGATATCGTTCTCGTCGGCCTCTCACGGACGTCAAAAACGCCGACCTCCTTCTTCCTGGCCCAGGAGGGATACAAGGTCGCCAATGTCCCGATCGTTCCGGATATTCCTCTTCCGGAAGAGCTGTTCGAGATCGACCAGCATAAGATCGTCTGTCTAATGATAGACCCGGAAGTCCTTCAAAAAGTGAGATCGGTGCGCCAAAAACATTCCCGGCTCAAACCGAGCTACAGCGATTTCAAGAAGGTCTTTGCCGAGGTCGAATATGTCTGGGGCCTGATGCGGAAGCACCGGAGCTGGAAGGTGATCAATACCACGAACAAATCCATTGAGGAGACCGCGTGGGAGATCATCTACCATGTGTTCGGCGAGGGACAAGGCGAATTTCATTAGGAACGAGGAAGTTAAATTCTCAACATGGTAAGAGCGAACGAAACAGGACAAGTCTTAGACAGAATGACAGGATTACAGACAAAGGCGACTCAAGAACTCAACGCAGATTTTCGCTGAAGTACGTATGAAAAAATTACGTAAGTTCTTTGATCATTACAGCGCTAATCATGGTTTTTCATTGTCTTTTCAGCGTTAATGATTTTTTGATCCTATCCGATTCTATCCTGTCATCCTGTCAAACAAGGCCCAAACATGAAAAAATATAAACTCATCGCAAATCCCGCCGCCGGCCGGGGCAAGGCGAACGCCGCGGTCCTGCAGGTGGTGGAGCTCTTCAAAGCAAAGGGCGCGACATTCGACCTGGAGCTGACGACCGGGCCGAGGCAGGCGGCCGACGTCGCCCGGAAGGCGCTCAAGGAGTTCGACGTGATCGTGGCCGTGGGCGGCGATGGTACGGTGAACGAGATCGTGCCGGGCATGCTCTTTTCCGGGAAACCTCTCGGCATTATTCCTTCCGGGTCCGGAAACGACTTCATCAAATCGCTGGACATTCCGAACAACATCGAGAAAGCCGTAGACATCGTGCTGAAGGGCGAGACCCGGGTCATCGACGCCGGGAAGATCAACGGCATGTATTTCGCCAACGGCGTGGGCATCGGCTTTGACGCCGCGGTGAACCGCGCAAGCTACGAGATCAACCATTCCAAGCGGGGACTCTGGCTCTATGTCTGCGCCCTGGTCAGGACGCTCGGCAGGTTCAATCCCGTGCCGGTGAAAATAACCATGAACGGTGAGACGATCGAACAGGACATCTTCCTGCTTACCATCGGAAACGGGACCACCTGCGGCGGCGGGTTCAGGCTGACGCCTCACGCAAAAATGGACGACGGACTGCTCGACGTGACGATCGTCAAGCCCCTGGGGGTCCTGACGCTCATGTGGCATCTGCCCAAAGTGTTCCTCGGCACCATCGACAAGGTGACCAACTATGCACGGCTTACGCGGACGGCGAAGCTCTCGATCGCAAGCACGCATCCCATCCCCGTCCATGTAGACGGCGAGATCTTTCCCGGCGACGGGAAAGATCTTGAGATCGAGATCGTTCCCGGGGCGCTGACCGTGATAGGAAATTCCGGGTCATCTCCACACCGTGTGGGGATACAGTCGCGCGGGGTTGGGTAAAGACTCAACAGGCTGTTGCCCAAACCCCGTTCACCCTTCGACAAGCTCAGGGCGAACGGTATGGTCTTTGATATTGTAAGATTTTTCCGATCGTGCTGAGCCAGTCGAAGCACAAAATAGATTTGGGCAACAGCCCGTCAAGCCTTTGCTTTTTAAGAGGCCCCTGCATCCCATGAACAGGTTCGCGCACAAGCATGCCCGGATTAAAGCAGGCAAACCACAGATCATGCCTGCGCGTGCGAAGCGTAAGCGCACATGGGCTGCTGCAGCTTATAGGTAACCCGGAAGACAACTTGGCATGCCTGCGCGGACCTGTGAATGGCGGTGCAGGAAAAAGGTGGGCCTTGAACTGGCAAACAAGTGGATTTGCATTATCACTCGCATCGGATATGCCCTATTATATGCCCTATTAAATTGACTTCCCCTTCCATTCGGGTTACAATTTCTGACGCTGTCAGTCCAACTTTTTCTTCTCGGAGGCTTCGCCAGTGGGTAAAGTGACACGAGCGCTTATCAGTGTTTCTCACAAGGAAGGTGTCCTGGATTTCGCAAAAGAGATATCCAGGCTCGGCATCGAGATCCTTTCCACCGGCGGAACGGCAAAGCTTCTCCGGGACGGCGGGGTCCCGGTGAAGGACGTGTCGGAGTTCACCGGTTTTCCGGAAATGCTCGACGGCCGCGTGAAAACACTCCACCCCAAGGTGCACGGCGGCATCCTGGGGAGGCGCGGCAACCCCGAGCATGTCAAGCAGATGAAGCAGCATGGTATCGAGCCCATCGACCTGGTCGTGGTGAACCTGTATCCCTTCGAGCAAACCGTAGCCAAGCCCGGATGCACGCTTGAGGACGCCATCGAGAACATCGATATCGGCGGGCCCACGATGCTCCGCTCGGCGGCCAAGAACTATACCGACGTTGCCGTGGTGGTCTCGCCGCGCGACTACAGCCGGGTGCTCGACGAGCTCCGGAAGACCGGCGAGGTATCACTGAAGACGCGGTTCGAGCTGTGCCGGACCGTCTTCCTCCATACGGCGAGCTACGACAGCGCCATCTCGGCGTGGCTCAGCAACCAGGTGCCCGCGGACGAGAAGACCCGTTTCCCCAACATCCTGACGCTGCACTACGAGAAGGTCCAGAACCTGCGCTATGGCGAGAATCCTCATCAGCAGGGGGCGTTCTACCGCGAGTACGGCATCAAGGAACCCTGTGTTTCTCACGCGAGGCAGCTCCAGGGCAAGGAGATGTCTTTCAACAACTATCTCGACGCGAACAGCGCCCTCGAACTCGTCAAGGAATACGGCGGGATCGCCGCGGTCGTCGTCAAGCACAACAACCCCTGCGGCGTGGCCACGTCATCGTCCCTTGCCGACGCCTACCGAAAGGCACGGGACTGCGACCCGGTCTCGGCCTTCGGCGGCGTCATCGCCTTCAACCACCTGGTTGACCTGGAAACGGCGAAGGAGATCACGGCAACCTTTGTCGAGGTCATTGTGGCGCCGGAGTTCGCGCCCGACGCGCTGGAAGAGCTCAAAAAGAAAAAGGACCTGCGGCTTCTGGATATCGGCCCGAACATCGCCGGCGCGCCCGAGGGCATGGACCTGAAGAAAGTCACCGGCGGGCTCATCTACCAGGACCGTGATCTCGGGAAGATCGCCGATGTCAAGGCGCTCACGGTCGCTTCGAAGCGCAAGCCCACGGAAGAGGAGTACGAGGCGCTTTCCTTCGCCTGGAAGGTCTGCAAGCATGTGAAGTCCAACGCCATCGTATTCACCAGGAAGGACCAGACCGTCGGCATCGGGGCGGGACAGATGAACAGGCTCGACTCGGTGCGGATCGCCGTCATGAAGGCGCAATCCACGCTGAAGGGCACGGTGCTTGCCTCGGACGCGTTTTTCCCCTTCCGCGACGGGCTGGACGAGGCGGCGAAGGCGGGCGTCACGGCGGTCATCCAGCCGGGCGGGTCGCTCAAGGACGAAGAGGTGATCAAGGCCGCCGACGAACACGGCATCGCCATGGTTTTCACGAAGATGCGGCATTTCCGTCATTGATCCCTCATCGCAAGGACAGCGCGAGCGGGTTCCGGAGGAGGGGCGCAGACAAGCTCCTCCTTTTGCGCGCGCAGAGCGGCCCTCTCACACGCCGCAGCTATGGACCCAGGAGTGAGTGTTGAGAATAACGATACCATTATTGAGGATAGAAGATTCCCTGTCCGTTTCCACGGGGGTGCAGGGGTGATTGAAAAACGCGTGATCTCCAATGCGGTTATTTTGGCGGTGGTGCTCGTCGCACTGACGATCGCCGGCGGGTGCAGGAATCAGGAGAAGAACGCTGCCGGTCCCGGCCACCCTGCTTCCGCACAGGTGACTGCCGAAAAGAGCAGAACGCCCTATTACTACGGCCTGATCGAGGAATACCAGGGTGTCCTCGCCGGGGATCCCCATAATCTCGCCGCGATCATTGCCCTGGGAAACGCTTACTTCGATGCCGGACAGTGGAAGCAGGCAATCCGGTACTATGAACAGGCCCTCCTGCTTGATGCCGCCAATGCCGATGTGATCACCGACATGGGCACGTGCTTCCGGAACCTGGGTGTCCATGACCGTGCCATTGCGGAATATGAACGCGCGCTCAAGAGGGAGCCGATGCACCAGAACGCGCTGTTCAACCTGGGGATCGTGTACGGCCATGACCGGAAAGACTACGCAACGGCCATACGGTACTGGGAACAGCTGCTCCATGTGTCGCCGAAGCATCCCCGTGCGGACTACCTGCAGGCAAACATCGCCCGGTTCAGGAAAGCAATGAGACAAAAAACACAATGATCCGCGCGCTTCTCATATTCATTCTAATCGTCGTGGTCTACCAGGCGTTGAAAACCGTGCTCCGCGCCGCGCTCTTCACCTATCACGGCGGGGAAAAGCGGCCTCCCCGGGTCCCCGGCGAGGAAATGGTTCTGGACCCGCAGTGCCGGACCTATGTGGTGAAGGACAGGGCGCTGATCCGGCATATCGGCGGGCGGAAAGAGTATTTTTGCAGCGCGGGCTGCGCGGAAAACTACGAGCGGGACCACCGGTCGTAGACCTGGTCTTCCTAGCCAGGAAAATCAGAACAGGACCATTCAACGCAAAAAAGACTATGAAACGAAACTATGATTGGCGCTGCAACGACCAAAGAACATACATAGTTCTTTCATAAGAAGTTCAGCGAAAGTCTGCGTTGAATCCTTGAGTCGCTTTCGTCTGCCGATCCTGTGATCCTTAACTGACAAATGCAGATCTGGAATTCCATAACGCTCTCCCTCCGGTTCTTTCTCGCGGTCTTCCTCGTTTCCGTCCTCTCTCCGCTCCCGGACATGCCGGACACGAGCGCCAGAGAACTTTCTTCCCTGCTCTCCCGCATGGAAGGAGCAACCTCTCTGGTGATCTGGAAATCCCAGTACTCGCTCACCCTCTTCAAGGGTAACGCTCCGGTCAAGACCTACTGGGCCGTTTTCGGCAAAGGGTATGGCGATGGAGACAAGGAACGGACCGGCGACAAGCGGACGCCGGAAGGCGACTTCTACATAAGCAGCATAAACCACAGCAAGCGGTTCTACAAGTTCCTCGGTCTGAGCTACCCGGGCCTCAAACACGCCGAGCGGGGACTCCAGCGGGGACTTATCTCTCCTCGAGAGTATGGCGAGATCGAAAAGGCCGTGCAGGAGCGGCGACAGCCTTCATGGGAGACACGGCTCGGCGGCGCGATCGGCATCCATGGCAGGATGCTTGAGGATTCTTCCGTATGGGCCATGCGCCAGAACTGGACCGACGGCTGTATTGCCCTGTCCAACACTGATATTGATGAGATCTTCAGCTTGGTGTCACTGGGGATGCCGGTGACGATACTGCCGTGAGAACGTCGGCTCATAGCTGGTAGCTCATAGCAACTGCAGCGAGCCATCAGCTAAGAGCTGGCATCGAATAGCGATGAAACATAAGCAAGCACATAGCATGAGTTTGCTGGACCACTACCGGCAGGAGATTTCCCGCTGCGTGCGGTGCGGGGCCTGCAGCACGGTCTGTCCTTCGTTCCTCGCCGACCGGCGGGAGTCCCGCTCTCCCCGCGGGAGAATGGCGCTCATCGAGGCGGTTCTGGACGGAAAGCTGCGGGTCTCCGACGTCTACAAGGACCGCCTGGCGACCTGCACCGGCTGTCTCGCATGCGAGTCCGCCTGCGCCAGCGGCGTGCCGTTCAGCAAGATCATCCTTGCCGCCCGGGAGCAGGCCATTCATGAATCCGGTCCCGGCATCGTGGCCGGTGTCGTTTCCGCCGCCCTGAAAAGTCCAGTGCTGATGCGGTCACTTGCCTGGCTCG